>DASXYG010000055.1:0-225077 GCA_036502625.1 Streptosporangiaceae bacterium | reverse complement strand
GGGCAAGATCTCTTCTTGCTTGTGGGCGGCGTTGGATATCGGTTCGTTGTTCTTCGCGGCGTTGAAGATCGGGAAGTTCGCGAAGGCGATCAAGGGTGCGTTGAAGCTGTGGAAGGACTTCTCCAAGGGCCGCAAGATCCTCGAGAGAGCCAACGCCGCCGCCAAACGCGCCAAGGACCTGCTGAAAAAGGCGCGCGAGGCCTGCGGCATCCCCATCCCGGTGCCCGCCGCGTACGTCCCGTCCGATCGCGGCTCGCCCCACCGGGTGGTCCACGCCGCCTTCGCCGATCTCCCCGTCCGTACGGGCGGCGTCTTCCGGGCCGAGCCGGCGTTCGCGGCGGCCAAGCCCAAGTGCGCCAACCCGGTCACGTCCGTGGTCGGCCAGGACTCCTACCTCAAGAGGGCCGCCGAGGCGGCCACCAAGGACCAGAAGGTCCAGCGCGAGATGAACCACCTTCGCGACGAGCTCATGAAGGGGAACATCAACGCGGGCAAGGGCGCGAAGAGCCTGAACCACACGATCTCGTACATGCGGAGCGAGAACGGCGCCCGGCTGTTCTTCCGCGTGACGAAGGACGGCTACGAGATCGTCGGTAAGGCGTCCAAGGCCAACGAGCAGAACGTGATCAACTACCTTCTGAAGAAGTACCCGTGACGAGACCGCTGGAATGTGGTGCGCGTGCCTGAGCCGTACTACACACACGAGGAGGACGACTTCCGTGTCGACATCCTGGTCGGCACGGACGACCCGGGCACCCTCGACGACGCCGACATCGAGGTGCGGCTGCTCCCCGCCGGGACCCGCTACAGCGCCTCGGTCATGACGGTCGACGTCATCCGCCGGATCATGGACCACCACGCACGGTCGGGGGAGTCCCTGGGCGGCCGCTACTTGCTGATCCCCGACCTCCTCATCCTCCGCCGCGGCGGCGTCAAGGAGATCGTCGACGTGATCCGCGACCTGGTCCGCGCCGACAACATCGACGGCGTCCTCCCCCGCCTCCGCGACGACGACGACCTGTAGCCCGTCGTCGCGTCCGCACCGCGGACCCTCTGCGTACGTGGCGACGACCTCTAGCCCGCCGTCACCGCCCGGGCGCGAAGCGCCGCCGCGCCAGCGCGGCAACCGCCCGCCAGCCCAGCAGGAACACCCCGAGGAACACCGTCGCGACGATGACGAACGCCACCGCCGTGCCCTGGCCCGACACGACCCGCAGCAGCATGCCCACCACCACCGCGGCCACCCACGCGGCCACCCCCGCCGGCACCACGGCGTACGGCGCCCGCCACGCCCGTACGACCACCCAGCCCACCACCAGCCCCGCGAGGAACGGCCACGCGGTGGCCGCGATGCCGAGGAGCGCGTCCCCCTCCTGATGGCTCGCGCGGCCGATCGCCACGAACACCAGCACGACCACCACATCGGCCAACCCCGCCGCCCAGCTACGCATGAACCCAGCGTAACCAGGGGCATCGCGGCCTCCGCACCGGTACGGACCCGTACAATCACACCCGTGCCCGAGTCGAAGTTCGAGATCCAGATGCTGCACGACCGCGTCATGGTGCGCCCCTCGAACGAGTCAAAGGAGCGCCGCAGCACCGGCGGCATCGTCATCCCCGCCACCGCCGACGCCACCAACCGCCTCGTCTGGGGCGAGGTCTGCGGCACCGGCCCACACGTCCGCACCGTCCAGGTAGGCGACCACGTCCTCTACCACCCCGACGACCAGTACGAAGTCGAGGTCCAAGGCGAGCTCCTCCTGGTCATGCGCGAACGCGACCTCCACGCCGCAGCCAGCGAACGCACCGAACACGGCACCGGCCTCTACCTCTGACCGCCGTACAGCCCGCCCACGAAGATGCGCTAGAGTAAACACCGCTCCCGGGCGATTAGCTCAGCGGGAGAGCGCTTCGTTCACACCGAAGAGGTCACTGGTTCGATCCCAGTATCGCCCACCAAACACGCCTGACTAGAACCCATGCCCAAAGCGGTGCCACCACCGAGCAGGGCGTGCAAGGTAGATGGCCACGACGAGCCCTTCCCCTGCCGGGGGAGTGCTCGTTTCTCGTCCTGGGCCGCCTCAGTGCCTTGCTCGCGGCCATACACCTGAAGCAGCGAGGCTGAGCTATCAGCAGGGCTTTCCTGTGCCCCCCGAGCGGCCTCCACCGCTTTGAGGCTGGCGAACGGCTCCTTCAGCTCATAGTCCGTGACCTTGTCTTCTTCGACGTAGAGCGCTTTGAAGATCGCCTGGTTCAATAGCCGCCGCTGGTGGTCGTTGCACCGCAGGTACAGCGCGTGCGGATTTTCCAAGAACGTCAATGCCAGCTCGACGAGCTGGCCCGCATCGGTGAGGTCAGTGGTGGTGTCGGTAAGTCGCCCCTGCAGCTTCTCGCGCTGCCGCTTGATCTCGCGCAGCTTGGCCTTGATCTTGGCCTGGGGGAGCTCGCCGTCCGCGGCCAGGTCGAGCAAGTTCTCCTCGCGGGTGTCCAACGTTTCCAGCTCAGCTGTGACCTGCTGCTGTAGCAGCTTCGTGCCACTCTTCTGCTCCTCGATGGACTTGCCCAGGTGGGTGCGAACCTCGGTGACGAACGTAGGACTGAACCGAATAGTGGCGTAGTGGTCCTCGACCGCCTGTTCCAGATGCGACACGTTGATGTGTGGCGTGTCGCAGGTGCCGTTGTGGCGTCCAGTACAGAAGAAGTACAGATAGACCGTGTCGTAGCGGTTGACCGTGTACTGCATGATCATGCGCTGGGTGACGCCGGCAGTGCGGCAGCCGCCGCAGAACAGCGACCCCTTGAGGTAATGGTGGTGTACTCGACGGCGTTCCTGGGCGGTCGCGCGGGTCTCGATGATCTCCTGGACCTGCTCGAACAGTTCCTCGCTGATGAGGGGCTCGTGCCGACCTTCGTGCTCCTCGCCCTTGTACACGAGGTAGCCGATGTAGTAACGGTCACGCAAGACCTGGGATAGCCGGCCGGCGGTGAGCGCTTGTGCGGGATGAGTGATGGTCGGCCGGGTGCGTAGCCCGCGGTCATTCAGCTCGTCTGCGAGGTCTTCGAACGTGTAGTCGCCGGTGGAGTAGAGCTCGAAGCCCAGGCGGATAAGCGGACCGCGCTCGGGGTCGATGATGACCGTGCGTACCTCGCGGCCGTCGACCAGTTTGGGGACGTTGAGGTAGCCGATGGGCGCTCGGTTGACGGTGCCGCCGTTGCGCGCCTTGTTGGCCATCTTGATCTTGATGTCCTCGCCGCTCATGCGGACTTGTAGCTCGTTGAAGATCGCCATGATGCCCTGCATGGCGTCGCCGAGGTACCCGTCGCCGAAGTTCTCTTTGGCGGAGACCAGCGTGATGCCCATCTTGGCGAGCTGGGCCTTGGTGACCAGCTCTTCCATCGCATTCCGGAAGGCGCGGGACATCATGTAGACGATGACGTAGCGCACATTCGGGTACTTGCGCTGCTTGAGGTCGGCCATCATCTGCTGGAAGACCGGCCGCTTGTCGATGCTGGTCGCCGAGTTTCCCGGCTCGACGTACTCATCGACCACCGGGACGCCCATGTCGTCGGCCTTGCCCTGAGCGATCCGCCGCTGCGTGGGGATGGAGTTGCCCTCCGGGTCGTAATCGGAGCCGGTGCTCATCTGCTTCTTGGAAGATACGCGCAGGTAGAGCACGGCTTCCTCGGCCTCGACTGGCTCGTCTTGAGCTGGCTGAGGCTGGACAGGCGCCGACGTACGTTGCGCATCGGCATTGGGTGCGTCCAGGTAAGCGCTGGTGGGTTGTGGATCCTCGTTCATAGAGTTGCTCCTTTCTTCGTTTGATTGAGCACGGTCGCCAATACCTCCTCGGCGAACTGAACGGCGAGTGCGTTCCACTCGTGTGCGCTAATCGCCGGGAGCCTCGCATGGAGCGGATGGTCGATGACCCGCTTGAGTTCGCGCAGGATCGTCGCGACTCGGCGCCGCTCAGGATCGACGGCGGAAATGTGCATGTGCCAGTGATGGCTCGCCCAGAACGTGACGCCTGGCGCTGGCACGTCGTCGACATACTCGATGCGGATACTCGGGATGAGCGTGGTTAGGCGAGCGGGCACGCCGGAAGCCGGTACATCCAACCGCGCGGCGAGCGCGGCTGCCTGCTTGCGGCCAACCATGCGCAGATCCTCAAGCGTGACGATCGGCCGCTGTGCGAGTGCACGAAGCTCAGCGAGGACGTTAAAGGTGGGATTGTTAGCGGTGTAGTTACGCACAATAAACTTCCTCCTTTCTCCCACCCGTGACGTTACGAATCGGTGAGCAGTGGTTGGGTTGCGTCCTCGCTGTCCATCGGCCCGCGGGGATCGATGTCGTACGTGCTGGCTATTCGTTCGACGTAGGCGACGATCTCGGCAACGACGTCCTCGGGCAGGTGGCCGTACTGGCTTCGGATAAAGCCGCCAAGGTCGGTCGGCACGTCGTAGCCCACACAGGTGAGTAGGTCAGTGACCGGTACCCCCAGGGCGTTGGCAAGCCGGTTGAGCACGCCAGGACGTGGTGAGTGCACGCGCTTGCCCTGCTCAATACGGACGAGGTTTCCCTTATCGATCCCGGCCTTGCGCGCAAGTTGGCGGAGGCTCAGCCCCCGTTTTTTGCGGTGCGTCTTCACGTATTCGGCGAAGCGTGCGGTCGTGCGCGCGGCAGTATCTGTCATCTGGTGCCTCTGGTTATTTTAGTGTCTATATTTTACCTCAGAATCAGCAATTTTGTAGTGTT
This sequence comes from Streptosporangiaceae bacterium, assembly GCA_036502625.1. Classification (GTDB taxonomy): domain Bacteria; phylum Actinomycetota; class Actinomycetes; order Streptosporangiales; family Streptosporangiaceae; genus DASXYG01. The sequence goes on along the minus strand of DASXYG010000055.1, from coordinate 220,324 downwards.
TTGCCAACTATTCCACACGGTAATTCGGGAACTGCGGAGTGCGGTGGTGGTTATTCATGTCGCGAGGATTCGCGGGCAGTGATGTGTCCCGGGAAATTGGCGGCGGTAGTCACTTGAAACAGCTCAGTCTGGACAGACTTCTCCTTCGCAAGCGCCTCTTCCAACGCGCGCTGACGCTTCTCGCTGGGCACCACCCACACCACCGCCGGAAACACCCCCTGCTCGGCCTGGTACGCCCCCGTGGCCGCGTAGCGCTGGTACACCTCGGCCTTGCGCACCACGTCCGGCAGATGCTCAGTGGCCAGGTCAGCCTCGGTAAACCAGTGATCCTCGTAGTCGCCGCTGGCGGTCACGGCGTACAGGTCGGGCTTGAGCCACTGGCGCGATCCGTGGGACCCAACGAATGAGCGCCAGCAGCGCGGTTCGGTTTCCAAACGCAGCAGCTCGATGGTGCCGACGCCGTGGAGCTCCTGAAGCTGTACGGCCAGCTCCGCGACCGCCAGCGTGTGATTGACGAAGGCCGCCGAGGGTTCGACGTACCGGCGCCGCTTGGTCTCGCCGTGGAGCGTGCGTAGCAGCCGCTCGCCAGTCGACGCGAACTGCCACGTGATGCCGGAGCTGCCCGCCCGTACGCCCCCGATGCGCCGGCCGAGGCGGGCGATCAGGCGGTGCTGCTCAAGCCGGGTGAGCACGCGCATGGTGGCCCCCGAGGCCGCCCCGATCGTGGCGTGGCCGTGGGCGAAGTGCAGACGGCGTACCAATGCGGTCGTCAGCAGCCGATACGTACGCAGCGATTCCAGCACGGCCAGGTCCCGCTCCGACAGCCGCTCCAACAGGCTGGTGACATCCCTCGCCCTCATGCTGGGGCTCCTGGCCGAAGCTGACCGCTGAGCTGACGGCCGCCAGATCGGCGCCCCTGACCCCCGAATAGGGGGTCAGTCCCATCCCGGAAGGATGGAGACAGTAGGGATGAGCTGTGGAGGTGGCCGATCGGGAACGTCGTGGAGAGTGGGGCGAAGGCACGGGCGAACATAGGACTCACGCCGCGTTGTGAATATTTCATCGCTGCCTCCGCTTCCGCCCGATCTGTTCGAGCCGAGGTGTTACGGGCTTCTCTGCTTCCTCGGCCTGATCGGCGTCTGCGGCGTCGGCCTCTTCGGTCGTCGGCACGGCCGTCGTGGTGGCGTATCGGACGCGGCTGGCGGCTCGTACCCGCTCCGGGTCGGCGGTGGCCGGCGGGGGCGGCAGCGTCTTGATCAGCGCCCAGCCCGACGGCGCGCCATCGGCGACGAGGTTGGCGTAGGCGTGGAAGCGTGGCAGCGCCATGAAGTCCTCGGGGCCAAGCTCCCGGGTGAGCTTGGCCATGTCGCGGGCGTCCTCGTACTCCGTGGCGAAGACGACCTTGGAGCGGGCGTTCATGTCCACGGCCGTACGCAGGGCAGGCGGGAACTGGCTACGGAACTGCGCGGCCAGGAACCAGCCCACCGACAGCGAGCGGGATACCGCCAGGGCATCGGCCAGCGAGACAGGTAGGTGCAGAAAGCGCGGCGCCTCGTCGACGAAGATCAGGCCCGGCCGCTCCTCAGCTCCGGGCTCATCGGCGCGTTCCTGGGCGGCTTGCCACAGGTCAGCGACGATCAAGCTGCCCAGCAGGCTGGCCGTGCCCGGCCCGATCAACCCCTCATTGAGTCCTACCAGCACGATCTTGTTCTCGCGGAAGATGTCGCGCAGTCGGAAGCCGCTCCCACGCTGGTCAAGCATGCGGATCAGGGCGGGCCGCAGCAGGAACTGTCGCAGCTTGTTGAGCGGTGCGGCGATTGCCGCTGCCTGCGCACCCGGCGACTGGCTTTCGTACCAGGACCAGAACCCACCCAGCGCCATATCGCTCTGCACCTGGCCGACCTGCTGACGGCGGAAACGCGCATCGGTGAGCAGGCGAGGGATATCGACTAGCGTTGCCGGTCGAGTCGCTGTGCTCGCCCGGGCCAGGGTCCTTAGCCCGGCGGAGAAGATGTCTGAGCTACGCGGCCCGAAGCCATCGGCGAACATCGCCTCGAAGACGGCCATGATGCCGTCGACCACCACGTCTGGGTCGCGGCCGGTGACGTCTAGGGGGTTGAAGCCGACCGGGTGCGCATCACTGGCGTCCAAGATGACGATGTCGTCCACACGGTGCTCAGGAACACGACTGGCGATGTCGTCAATGAGCTGCTTCTTCGGGTCCAGCACCACGACCGGCTGGCCAGCGGAGATGTCCGCGAGGATCAGATGCAGCAGCGCATTGGTTTTCCCTGAGCCGCTCGGCCCGTACGCCACCGCATGAAAGGTCTGATCCGCGGGCGAAATCCCGAGCTCGCGGTCATCGCCGGGCGCCGCGCTCCGGGCAAACACCCGCGGGCCGGTATGCACCTTCTCGGCCGGACGCAGCGGCTTCGGATGCGCGGGCGGCAGCCCTGGCAAGTCACGCTCGCCAAGCGGCCAGCCCAGCAATCCCACCAGCTCCGGGGCGCTCAGATGCAGCGGCCACCGCCACGGCAGCCGCACGTCGTTCATGTACTTCGCCGGCTGACGTACCAGATCGAGCCGGACGCCCGCCCCTTGAGCCGTGGCCAATGCCCCGAGCAGGCTCATGACGAACCGGCGTCGCCGCCCGCGATCCGGGCTCGCCGCACCGATGCGAATCGTGCAGGCGAAACCCGGGAGGGAGCACCGCTCGCGCAGGCGGGCTCGCGTCTCTGTGCTCGCCGGCCGTTTTCCCCGGATGAGCGCCTCGACCACCGTGGCGTTCGGTTCCGGAACCGTGGCCGGCACCAGGCGAGGCGCACGCCGCGGGCCAAGCACGACTTGCAGCACTAGGTTCTCGTCGGACTTCAACAGGGTCGCCATTGCGGAGAGCACCGCTCGCGTGGTGGCCTCGGGCGTATCAGCGCGCAGCGGCAGCTCCCTCGGCTGCAGCCGCAGCCGACCAACCACCTCGACCTCCGGCCGTGCCGGGTTATCGCCATCGCCAAGACCGGTCAGCAGGCTGCCGGGGATGAGGTCTTGCAGCAGACGACGCAGCGGGTGGACGTCCGTGGCGGCACAGCCGAGTAGATGCCGTACCCGCTCCTGATCGGCCCGCAGTTCAAGCACCACTCGCGGCGCTTCCTGATCCGAAGCCAACCGGGTGAGAAACGCGCTCACCGCGGCGGGATCGAGCGGGCGGGGGAGATGGACCTCGCTGAAGACCAGGCCGGCCAGCTCAGGCATGGCCACCCCCGCCATCCGGCGCGTCGTCAGGGCGAGTGCCGCCAGGCTGCTGCTGATCCTCATGCTCGGCTTGAGCCTCCTTTTCGGCCTCGGCCTGCGCCAGGCTGATCAGGGCCTTACCGAGCTTGCGCAGATCCGGCGGATCTCGCCGCTCCCCGCGTACCCGGAATCGCCGCTCCTCACGGCGTCGCTGCTGAAAAAGCTTCTTTCGTCTTCCCATTGCATACCTCCTTTCTTGTTACCCGTTGTCATTTGGCAACGCCCGTAGCTTCTACTCGTGACAGAAATCGACTGTTCCGTCAATGGTGATTGTGTATTCCACAACGAGCTACCTCTGGATACACATAACAGGTGTCGGATCTAGAACCGGGACTGGTGCCACCGCACCACCGCGACAACACCCAATACCGTCGCGGCGAGCACAATGCCGCCCAGTAGCCATGGCAAGATAGGGCGCATGTATTCCACGGTGAGCCGAAGCGCAATCGCCGAACCGAGCAGCAGCACGCATGTCTGGAATAGCATTTGGAGAGGATTCCGCCAGGGCCCTCCCTGATCTGGGCTCATACTGCTCACTCCCTCCGTGCACGATCGCCCGGCACCGGATACCCGGGGATCGAGATATCGGAGTCGATTTGGTTGCCCCAGATGAACCACGGCCGGTCGCTTGGCGGGCGCCGCCGGGCGAACAGCTCCAGGTACGGCCCGTCGGAGATCCGCTCGATGACTGCGAACTGCTCCTCGGGCTTGTGGCTGTGGTCCTGCACCGGCGCGTTGATCCACGTCGGCTGCGAACGGAACTTCACCGGCGCCTTCCCGCGCGTGGCGAACAGCAGGTGCTCGGTGGCGTTCCGTAGGTACGCGCCCAGCCCGAGCTTGAACATGACCCAGGTGAGCGGCGAGCGCACCGTGAACCCCCACGCCTCGGCGACGTCGTAGCCGTGACGCAGCGTCGCGTTCGTGGTCCACACCCAGAGGTGGGCGTCGTCCTCGGCCAGCTCGCGCACGGGCATCGCCTTGATGCGCTCGAGGCTCATGAGCGGGTAATGCCGCCCAGCGCCTTTCGCACCGGTCTGATTCGGTAGCCACGGGGGGTCTGCCAAGATAGTGCGAAATTTAGCGGGTACACTCCGGTCGGCCGGGGAGTCTGTTATGTGATCCATACGCGTTCCTCCTTTCTGATCCTGATTCGATTGACGAGTGCTCGCGCCGTCAGGTTCGACCATGGATATCTATGGCACAAAATTGACAGGGTGAGAACCATCTGATCGGGCGAATGTTCGATCGAGGATTCGCATCGTCCGAGACCAGGCCACCGCTGTTACTCGCGGCGTGGCGGAGGAGCCAGTGGCAGCGAAATTTAGCGTGTGAAATCCACAACGAGCCCCGCCATCGCCGCACCCGCTCCTGCTTACGCCGGTCACGACGGCCGGTACTCCTCGTGCTCGGTGGAGTTGGCGAACACATCCATCCGCATTGCTTTCTCCAGCGCCTGGCGTCGGCATGCGGCGCCGAGCGGGCAGCATGCCGCATGCCTCCGCTGGTGCAGGTCACCGGCGCTCGTCCCACGAGTATGATCTCTCGTGGCGTGCTGCGGCCTGTCGCGCAGCTTCGCGACGAGCTGGCACCACTGGCTGAGCAAGGTACGCGCACTCATATCGACCGCCGCCACCGTGGATCTTCGGCCTGTATGGCGCGCTCCTGCCAATGCGCCACCTTCTTCTGCATCCGCTCTTCAGAGCGTGCGATGGCGGCCGTGGCGACCATGAAAACCAGCCACACGCCGACGATCAGGAACGTGATCGCCGTGGCCACTAGTGTGTAGGCCAGGCTGGCGCTCATCGCACCTCCCTGAAGCGACGCATCTGATCCTCGGTTCGCTGCTGGATGGTCGCGATGTCGCTGATCGCCTTGTGTGTCAGGTCGTCGATTCGCCGTGAAGCGTCACGCTCGCGCAGTACGGCAACCTCGTTCCAGAGATAGGTGGTGACCATGGCCAGCCCCACCAAGGCGAGCAGCGTGAAGACGATGAAGCCGGTCATCAGTCCAGCTCCCCGTCGAACTGGGCCACTCGCCGGCCGATGGCCATCACCGAGGTGTTGATGATGAAGCCCACTGCCTCGGCCGCATCCGGATCGAGATGCTCCATCTGCCGCTGGAGCTGCTTGAGGTAGAGCGCATCATCCGCGGCGAACGTGCCGACCAGGCCAATCGCCCGGATCCTCTTGCGCTCGATCTGTACCTTGCCGTCGATGTACGCTTCGACCTTGGCTACCTCCCGCTGCGTGGGCAGGCGGCTGCCGAGCTTGGCGAGGGAATAAGACATTCGAGATCCTTTCTACTCCTAGCATTTCGTGCTTCACCTTCCTGAATGAAACGCTAAGCTCAAGTGCCTGCTCGCGTAAACGATCATTTGATGGACAGTGCAGGTATGAGGGGACGCAGAAGGTACAGAAGATGGCCGACAGGACGAGCAACGTACAACAAGCGTACGTACAGAGCCTCAGAGAGTTGAGGAAAGGAATCGGTTGCACGAGAGATCGTGTTAATAACCACCCTGAACTGCTCGCTGGACTTCAGCGCCGACTAGCCCAGCAAGGAAAGCCGCAGACGGTCGAGCGGTGCATTGCCGAGTTGAAGGAAATGATCGACGGATTCGACAATCCCATACACGGCAATCAGCTAATGGTAGCTTTCAGATTTGACGCAGAGCATTACAAGAACACCATTAGCGAGAGACGGAAAAGCTACATTAACAGTCTACTTCAATCTGATGATCCGGAGGTGCGTAAGCTCGCCCGCGACCCTCGCACACTGCAAAGGCACGAGGATGAGGCGATCGAAGAGCTCGCGCGCTGTCTTGCTGAGAACTACGCCGAAGGGCTGGCGTCGACTGCCGCAGGTTATGAATATTCACAAGTCGCCGAGACTGGCGAGGGCCTCGCTCCGGAAACTAGCTCAGAAACATACTATTTTTCTAAGGCGGGCGCAATCGTCAGAGTCGATTGCATGGTCTGGTTGAGATCGACAAACCCATCAGGAGTTTACCAATTTCAGAGTTCGCGTCAATACTACAACGAAAGCAGAAAAGGCGTACTTGGCTTCGAAGAACTATTTGGCTGCCGCATCGCTAACGTTGTTGAGGATTTCGGCGGTGGCATGTTGGCTTATATTGAAGTTTTTGAGTCTCTCAAACCTACTGACGACCTCTACCCATGTGGTTACCGGATCAATGTTGATAGCAAAAAGCGATCGATGCCGATTGTGCAGCTAACCAAGATACGCCCGCAGATGAGGCGAATGGAGTTTCATCTCGTTTTTGCTGGCGAGATGACTCCAGTACGCGCATGGTGGTTTAGAACTACATATAATGTCGGCGGGCGGATAGAACCGGAGCGTCACGAAGGCCGGTATCTCGATATTCTTAATGAGGGCCGATACATTTATGCCGTCTTCGATAATGAAGGATCCCCTCTTGGTTCCCACCAAGGAATAGCGTGGAGGTGGTCAGATGAGGTATAATTTGAAGGGTAATTAGCGAAAGGGTATCTATGGGTGGATGGGGAAATTGAGCTAACTCAAAGCATGTATTGGCAACTATATAGGGGATTTTCAAGCGCACTATATGTAGTGCAACTTTTCTGATTATGCGGAGCTGGTGGCGATCTTGCGGTGATGGAAACGGCGTCAATCACGTATCCAGCAATTCAACGCGCAGTACACGTGCCTCGACGGGCCGTTTCCCGACGCAACCTGTCACGCTCTCCCCAGCACTGTGCCCCATCAGCAACTGCGCCAACGGTGCCGCGTAAGAGATCCGCTCCTCGTCCTCCGAGTCGAGCACCATGTAGCTCCCGATGACGAACCGTTCCTCACGCCCGGTCTTGGTGAAGCGCACCCGCACTACGCTGCCCACGTCGACGCGGCCGTCCGGCGCCGCCGGCTCGACCAACTCGCTGTCGGCGAGGATGGCTCGGAGCTTGTTGCGTTCGGTCTCCAGCATCTTGGCGCGTTGCTGCACGTCGTCGAACTGGGGGTTGTCGTGCCACGTTTCGCTCGACTGTGTGGTGGAGTCGTGCACGCCGCCGAGCGTCTCGCGCCACTGGGCGTCGTAGCGCGCGATGCGGTTCTTCAGCGCCTCCAGGTCGCGGGCGAGGAAGCGGTACTGCGCCATCACATGCCTTTCAAGTGGGTGGTGGTCGGAGAGGTGCGGGAGGCCATGACGAAGCCCATGCGATGGGTATGGGGCTTCAGTTGCTCGACGTGCGGGTCTTCAAGAAAGGCCGGCGTGTACGCCTCCCACAGCAGGCGCCAGCCTTCAAAGTAGTCGAGGATCTGGCCTTCTTCGAGGTAGTGCTCGATGCTCTGGTGCCGCTCCTCGACCGGCATCATGAACTCGGCCCCGAGCAGCCCCTCCGGCGCGCACAGCGCCTGGAGCCGCTCGACGAACGCACTCAGTGGCCGTCGGTGGTTGAGCGAGTAGTGCCAGGAGCAGCTCGTCCACACTGCATCGCAGGGTGGCAGGTGCCGGAGGTCGAAGAGGTCTCCTTCAACGATCGTGACGCACTCCGCAACCTCCTCGCTCATCATTCGTCGGCGGAGTCCGAGCATGGTGCCCTGTAGGTGCCCGGGTAGCTCGACGACCCCGCCATGCACGGCCTGACGGTCCCGCTCAATGGCCAGCACGTGGTAGCCGAGCTTGGCCAGCGGGATGACGAACTTACCGTCCGAGGCGCCCACGACACAGACGGTCTGCGCAGGTCGCTGGGTGAGTTCACCGAGAAAGAGCGGAAAGAAGGTCTTGGTGGCCTGCCACAGGCTTTGTGTCTTCACAAGCACAACTCCCATCGAGGGGATGACGGAGGATCTCGTCGACGACGTCACGCGGCACACGCGCCGTGGTGTCGATCTGGTGCAGGGGAAAGCGGCGGTACTCGCAGAGGATGTCGGCCTCGTGCTTGGCGGCCAGCTCGTCCCAGAAGTGGCGCGAGCCGCCCCGGCCCAGTTCGCGCCGATGCCGCTCGGCCGGCGCGCAGGTCAGGTGGAAGCTGACGTCAGGCTGGCGCAGCTCGGGCAGGTAGACCATCGCCGAGGAGCCCATGCCACGGTGGAAGGCGACTGTGCGGGCGAGGTAGCTCTCGACGACCACGCTGCGGCCGGCATCCAGCTGCCGCCCGATATCCCGGCTCGCCCGACAGATGGCCGAGAGATAACAGAGGAATCGGGCGTCCAGCTCGTCGACCTGGTCGAAACACCGGCGCAGCACGCTGTACTCGTCGGGGATGGTCGGGAGGTGGCCAGCGCCAAGGGCGTCGGCCACCTCACCGACCACCGTGGTCTTGCCGCTACAGCTCAGCCCTTCCAGGGCGATGAACAGCGGTTTCATGCCGGCCGGTAGACCACGTCGGGGATCTGCTGGTGAATCTCGTCGCCGTCGTGCGGCTCGTAGCGAATCGTCCGGGCCGAACTGTCCCAGCGGAAGGCGTGGGCGTGCCGGCCGACCGCCTTGCACGACATGGTCAGCGCACCGCGCGGATCGACCTCGATGCGCTCGAGCTCCTCGATCGGCTGGCCCCCCGGCTCGGTGCAGGCGGCCGAGCTCGGGTGCGGGGCGAGATCGGCGTCGTAGCGGATCTCGATCGTCAGCCCCGCCGCGGCGAGCGCCTCGTGTAGCCGCTCGTACTGAGCCTCGTCGGCGACCATCAGCTCCGGGTGGCGGAGAGCGTTGCCCACCGGCCGGAGGCAGTGCAGCTTGAGCTCGGTGACGCCCAGCACCTCGAGGCGCTGGGCCAGCGGCACCACCTCCTCGACGTTGAGCGCGGTGACTGTCATGGTCACGCCCACCCGGATGCCGAGTTGCCGCGCTAGGGAGAGGGTCTGCGTGGCCGAGCGGAAGCTGCCTGGCCGGCGAATGTGGTCGTTGGTGGCGGCTAGGCCCTCCACCGAGACGCGCAGCTTGCTGACGTAGGGCACCAGCGCGCGCAGTCGGCTGCGGAAGCCGTAGTGGCCGTTGGTGCAGATCTCCACCCCTATGCCGTGGCTGGCCGCGTCGCGGCAGACGCTCGTGATAGCCGGGTAGAGCAGCGGCTCACCACCGAGGAAAGTGACCGCCTGGAGGTCGTAGTGCGTACGGAAGTAGCGCAGCATCTCGGCCACCTGGCTCGGGGTGTAGCGATCAGGCGCCTTGAGCAGCTCGCCGTGGAAACAGTGCTGGCAGGCGAAGTTGCAGCGGTACATGAGCTGTACGTAGAGCATGCGAATCCGGCTAACGCCGGTGACATCGTGGATCATCTGAATCTCCGAAGGCGGTGAGGGGTTGCGCCGGTCGAGAGGGAATGCAGCTACTCGGCGACCACCTCCGCCCAGATGACCTTGCCGCCGTACGGGGGGCGGTAATGGCCCCACCGTGCGCTCATGGCTTCGACAAGCTGGAGGCCGCGGCCGCTCTCGGCGTCATCGCTGACCTGACGACGGATCGGTTGGCGCGGATCTCGGTCCCAAACCAACAACCGCAGACCGAAGGTGGTGCGCTGCAACTGCAGCAGCACGCAGGGCACGTTCTCCAGGTCGCCGAAATTCGCCGGCTCGCGGCTGAGGCCGGTGACTTGTATGGCGTTGGTGATCAGCTCCGAGACCAGCAGCTCCGCAGCGTCGATCAGCTCGAGGAGGCCCCAGTCCTTGAGTGTCTGCACTGTCTCCCGGCGGGCGGCGCCCGCCGCGCTCGGAATCGCGGCGAACTTCGCAGTGCGCTGGTCACGAACCGGAAACGCTGATGCAGTCATGGCGGGCCTGCTCGCTTGAGGATCGGAGATCGCGGTGCGCATAGGCATGTCCCTGGCCGACTCGTCCGTCGTCGCGAGGGCTGGCGCAGAAGCGCAGCGTGGTGCCTGCGTTCGCGCCAGCCCTTCAGGTCAGTGCCGCCAAGTTGCCCCAAGCCACGTCCGGCAAGCGGACGCGGCGGCGGACAACGCGCGTCGGCACCTGCCGTACATGCGACGTTGTTCGTGATCTAGCTTGCGGCGCCACCAAGCCCTGGCCTACGCGCCCGGCGTATAGGCCATATGCGCAGGCCGCATACAGTCCCTAACGCGCTGTGCCGCCACGGCTTACAATCGGACGCCTAGCCAGCCACGGCCGTGAAGGCGGGAACTATGGCAGCCCCACCACCAGCCCGTCAGTGCCAGCGGTGCCGTATACCCCTGGCCCGCGACAACGCCGGTCGGCTCTGCGCGAGCTGTCGGCGGCATGCCTGCGATGAACTCCTGCAGCCCCCAGCCGTGCCGATCGCCTTCTGGTACGCCGAGGAGATGCGGACGGCGCTCACGACCTGGCATATGGGCCAGGTGATCCGCGCCTACCGCACCCACCCCTGGCATGGCCGGATGCTGAACCAAGAGACGGTGGCCAACTGGCTGCACGTTACGCAGGCGCAGCTCAGCCGTATTGAGAAAGGCCCATCCCCGGACGAGCTCAGCAAGCTCATCCACTGGGCACAAATCCTCGGCGTACCCGCCGAGCTGCTGTGGTTCAAGCTGCCTGAACCGGTCGCGCCGCTTGACGACCAGGCGCCAGTCACCATCGACGCGGTGTCTCCGGAGCCTGGCGGAACAGTGCCCCAGGTCCCGGCGGCAACTGTGCTCGCGGCAGACTGGCGCAATATGAGCGATCTTGAGCGCCGCGCCTTCCTGGCCCGCGTGTTCGGCACCGTGGCGTTGCCCATGCTCAACCTCGACGAGCTCAGGCACATCACCGCCGCCTTGGACGATGCTCGCCGCTACCTGGATGGCTCGGTGGTCGACTACTTCCGTCGGCGCCTGGCGGCGTGCGCTGCCGACGACGGCAATCACGGCCCGAGACGTACGCTCCCCGTCGTCCTCGGCCTGCTCGCCGCGGTCGAGCACAGCGCCCGCCAAGTGCGGCCGGGCATACGCCGTGAGCTGCTCGCGGTCGGTGCCGAGAGCGCGGAATTTGCCGGCTGGCTCTACCGGGATATCGGGGCGTCCGACATGGCGGCGTACTGGCGTGACCGGGCAAGCGAATGGGCGCAGGAAGCTGGCCAGTTCACGCTCCAGGGCTATGTGCTGCTGCGCAAGAGCCAAGCTGCGTGGGACGAGCGCGACGGCCTACGCATGCTCACCCTGACCCAGGCTGCGCAGGAGGGCCCCTGGGAGCTACCGCCCAAGGTGCGGGCCGAGGCTGCGCAGCAAGAGGCCCGTGGTCACGCCATGCTCGGCGACGATCCCAACCTCATGGCTCGCAAGCTCGACGAAGCCCGCGAGCTCGTCACCGAGACGCTCGAGTCCGATGATCCAGCGGCCCAGCTCAGTGCGCACTATGACGCGCCGCTCCTGGCTATGCAGACCGCCATTTGCTTTGACGAAGCGGGCCAGCCCACCCGGGCGATCGAGCTCTACGAAATCGAGCTGAACCCCGCCGTCTTCTCGCACCGCGACTATGGCTACTTCCGCGCACTCATGGCTAGCAGCTTGGCTGCGGCCGGCGAGCCCGACGAAGCGGGTGCTGTAGGGCTAGGAGCGCTGAGCATCGCGAGGGAGACGAACTCGACCCGGACGACCGGCGAGCTACAGCGGGTCGTCGAGCGGCTCGAGCCGTGGTCGGCGCGGTCGGTGGTGCAGGAGCTACGCGACTCGCTGCTGTCCGTTTAAAGACGCCCGGAGGAGTATTCGAACGCTCGACGTCTCAGATCCCTGCGGTGCGCCGAGGGCTAACGCGCTACCCGGCCAGGGACGTCGTCAAGGAGATCCTCACGGAGCGGATCAAGGAGGCCGAAGCAGACGTCGAACGTCGGCTCGATGCCCAGCCGCATCAAGGCCAGGAATCGGCCCTGGTCGATCAAATGCGGGTGCGTGAACCAGGGCGGGACCAGGCCACGGCGAAGAAGGAGAGATCCGCTTCCAGAGATCTTGAGATAGGCGACCGACGATTATCGAGGTCGACTCATCAAGATCTTTTCGCGACGCGTTGGGCGTTTAGCGCTGCGCGCATGTGCGGCCGACGTGCATGTACGGCAACTTGTCATAGCCCTTCGGTAGTATCGGCGCAGCCGATCGCCCCCGCATCGGCGCATTCAGTCCATCGTTGCCCTTGAGCGAGGTTGCTCGTGAGTAATGATCGTAACTACCGCGCAGGCACGACCGAGGCCCTGTTCCTGCTTAGCCGGGGCCATTGCTACCACCCGGAGTGCAAACATCGCGTGATGGAGTGGAACGGGAACGAGTGGCGGAAGGATGTGCAGGTTGCTCACATTCGGGGCTTACCGGGCGGTCCGCGACATGACTCAAGCCTGTCGAAGTACGAGCTCAACCACTTCAGCAATCTGCTGCTCATGTGCAAAAAGGATCATGACCTTGTAGACAAGAAGCCCACCGGTGACGACTATTCGATTGAACTTCTGATTGAGTGGAAGACAAAGCGAGAAGGTCCGCTCGCGGTACAGCTTGATCAGCTCGATTGGCTCACCGAGGACAATATTCAGGAGTTCATGGCGAAAGCGATATCTGAGACCTACGATAAGCTCGACGGAGCGATCGCAAAGATCTCCGACGTGAGTCATGAGACCTTGACCCTACTGAAGGGTCTCGCGGTCGAGTCTTTTCAGCGGCCCTATCTTGATGTTGAGGAGATCGAATCGCTTGAACGCACTGCAGTTAGCCTCCAAGATTTCAGAGAATATATACCCTCTTTGCAGCAGACGGCCCGCGATCTTCACACGCTGCCGGACAGCAGCATTGTGCTCTACCAGGCGGCACGAGAGCTCCGTTTCCTAGGAGACCATGCAGCGACGTTGATACAGGCCGCTGACCTATTGGCGAATCTCGAGCGTAGAGCGCCGGCGTTTCTGAGTGCAGCAGATATTTTAAGCAATTCATCAGGGCGCATCGAGAAATTCCACTCTGCCGTGCAGGGGCTCGGGGACTCTCGACTACCGGGCATAACTAGCGATGCTGATGATATCAGAGAAGCGGCGAGGCAACTGAAAGAGGCTTATGATTCGTGGACTAAGGCTGACAAAGCCACGATCGATCGTGTAGCGCATAACCTTGCTGTCGCAGCGCAAACAGAGCCTCGCCGGGACTGGTCATGGAAGGCATTCGGGTGGGGTGTTGCTACCTGCGCTGTCTTCGTGGTAATTGTCCTAGCCTTGTGGGCGCATACGACCACGCACTGACGAGCCACTCACTCGAGCGCACCTACTCCGACGCCCATGCTTGATGAAAGGCGCCTGCCGAACGTCCGTGTGGCTGCAATACGGTTCAGAAACGAGCAGAGATCAATAAGCACTGGCTCGTCCGGCGGCCCGTCTATACGCCAGCGCTGCAAGATGCCTCGAGGGTGGGCAACGAGCAGGGTGAGCACTCCGTCCTTGTAAGGCCACCGCGCCACTGATCCTGTGCGGGCAAGATGGAGGCATGTCGCACTCGCGTCGGTGTGGCCGATCTCCAGGGGCGCGCGACCCGGCTGTACGGTTACCTCGTTGTGGCCGCCCTTGGGAATGATCACGCCTGAGAGCTCCGCGTTCCAGACCAACACGCCATCACTGTCAGCTCCACGTTGGGTCGGGTTGACCGTCGCGACGACACCCTCCGGGAGATGTCGTAGAGCGTCCTGATTGGCTTTTCGTGCTACGTCCTTCTGCGGAGTTTCTCCGAGCTCGAACTCAACGGCAGCCAGGTGACCAAACGTGAACAGCGTCCAGAGGCAATGCACAGCAAAGAGTTGTCCCATGTCCCATCCGCTATACGGTTGCCCCAGCACGATTCTTTGATCACGTAGCTGCTCGTCGTTGATCATGCGATAGGTGGTGGCAAGCCGGATTGCGCCATCTCCGGTCTCCGCCCACTCAAGGGCCATCATGTCAGCCGCTCGGCGATGCAGACTCTTGCCCATGACCATCACGATACTCACCCGATGGATAAGCTACGGCGAAAATGGACGCTCCCAACCCTGTATGCCTTGCGAAGAAAACACATAACATGGCACCGCGAACGCTGACTCCCTGAGGAAGCCGAGGACACTTTAGCGGCTGTGCCCTGCCATCCACTCCGCCACCACCCGAATCACAAACGCCTGCCACTCCTGCGTCTGCGGCTCGCGGTACTCCGGATCTTCGTGCACCGCGAAGCCGTGCTGCGCGCCCTCGATCTCCACGAGCTTCGCCTCGCCAGCGAGGTGGCCAACCGCCTGCCGTGAACTCTCCACCGGGATGAAGGTGTCCCCGGTGCCGTGCACGAACAACGTCGGCGCACGGACGTCACCGAGCATCTGCGACGGCGCGACGTAGAAGACCTCGTTCAGCAGTGGCCGGCCTAGCTTGAACGTCGGCGAGTGCGGCACGTATCCCTGCTCGGCCAGCTCGCGCCCGGCCGCCTCGTCGATGTGGTCGTCGTGCCAGATGGGCTTGTCGTCGATGAAGCGCTTCTTGTAGTCGAGCAGCGGATTGGCCAGCGTCAGGCTCCGCACGAGCTCGGCGTAGCGTACGGCGAACATCAGGCAGACGCCGCCGCTGAAGCTCGTGCCGTACAGGTGCACCGCGCCGCTCCCGGTCTCCGCCTGGACGTGCTCCACCGCGGCCCGGATGTCGTTGGCGATGCCGGCGAGCGTGACGTCTTCCTGCCGCCCCTCGCTCTCGCCATGGCCGCGAAGATCGAAACGCAGCGACGGCACACCAGCCTCGGCAAGCCCCTCGGCAAGCCGGCGGAAGAAGCCGGCCTCCTCGCGCGTCACCCCACCGCCATGAACCAGCACGGCAGCATGTGCCCCGGGCGAAGCGTTCTCGGTGAGGGTGCCGACGAGGCGGAGACCATCGAGGCTCCGGAAGGTGGTCACGCGATGCTCGTGGGACACGTATTCCTCCTGCCAGTCGGGGCTCAGCCATATCGACTCGCACGTATGGTGCGCGTCACAACGTATCCGAGCGCCCGGCGTCGGTAGCGGCTCGCCAGGGTAGATTTCGCGCCACAGCTGCGCGAGGAAGTCCTCGTCTGACCTGTCGGAGTATTGGGCGGCGTCGCGCAGTGCCCCTTCGGGTAGCTCGCCGGGATGTTCGAGCGCTCGGCAGAGTTCGTCTTTGAAAACATCGAAAACTGGCGAGTGGCCGGGCAGCTCGACGGCTTCCTTCAAGTCATCGATGGCCTCGTTGTACACCTCAGGGTGGCAGTAGGTCTCGATGAGCCGGAGCAGCGTTGCGAATGGCGCATCCGGAACGTCCTGCCAGAAGCGGTCGGTCATGGCATCCTCGTTGCTGCTCCCTGCGGTCGAGGCTGGTGTGGATTTAGTTCGGCGATTTCGGCCGCAGCGCGTGCACCTACGCCATCGGCTCAATTTTGACCTCCAGGCCCTCGGCCTTGAACACGCCCCTTCCGCTTAGCGGCATAGAGCGGCGCATCGTCAACCACCGGCAGGGCGGCCACGTGTACGACGGTGAGCGGCCCGTTCCGCTCGGCCTGCGCACCGCACCCACGAGCATCAGCGCCAGAACCAGCGAGACCACCAGGTGCGCCACGTGCCGAGTCGCCCACCCATTCCCTCGAGAAAAACGCCCGCGCATGAATTCGCTCCTTTGCGACATGGAGTAGCTGCCGCTTGGAAGCGTCGACGCGTGTGGACCTTGTGCCCACGCGCCTGACACATGCGCAAATATGCGGATCGCGCATACGGCCACACCGAGTCGTGCAGAAGAATTCCAAAGCGAACGACGCTCTGATCGCGAGTCCGGCACCCCGAGCGCGCACGCACTCGGAGCACTTCGGGAAGGAGGTAGCCATGCACAGTCACACGGCCAACGGCGGCGGTGGAGGCGGTGGCGGCACCGGCGGCAACGTCCGGTAGGGCCAACGTTCGAAAGGTGGAGCCCCGAGTCGCCGCGGCTCGGGGCTCCTTCACGTCGACTGGAATTGCGTGCGTTGTGTATAATTGATCATGGTAAATGAACAACGCACTCCAACGTCTCTACAAGACCAAGCTTGCCTTCCTAGCAACGGTAGCCACCGTGTTCGGGATTGTCCTGCTGCTCTTGGCTCATTGGACGTGGGGGACCGCGCATTGGCCCTGGCTCGTCGCATTACCGATCACCGACATCGGCTCGGCGCTCTTCACCACGGGGCTCATCGCCATCTTCTTCCAATACATCGATCAGCAGGATGCGGAGACGCGCGCCACCCAGCGCCTACGCCGTGTGCTTGCCGAGGAGGCTCCCGCTATCCGCGATGCCGTCATCCAAGGCTTCGACCTCAAGGCCGATGACATCGCCAAGGTAGCCTCGCCAGCCACCCTGGATCGGATTACCAAGAACTGTCTGACGCTGCAGCTCGGCGACCGGCGCCTGGCCGAGGACCTCTACACCGACTTGCGCCAACAGATCATCCGCGCCAAGGAGCGGCGCTACGATGTCCATGTCTCGGTGGCCTTATCCCCTTGGGACGACGGGCCAGCCCAAGGCAGCGACGCCATGTTCGTGGCCACCGTGCGCTGGGAGTATCGAGTCACCCCGCTCAGCCCCGTGATGCGCTTTTCGTGCGTCTCCGACATGAGCGAGTACCGCGAGCTGCTTCGCGACCCCTCATCGACCGTTGCCTGGTACTTCGAGCCGGCCGCGGGCCTGACCGCTGCGTCGACGGAGTCCTTCGAGCTTGCCCAGTTCACCGTCGACGGCAAACCGCGCCCGATCCGACGCGCCAAGCGCCGCCGGGCGCAGACCTTCACGGTGAGCACCGGCGTCGCCGAAGCAGCCGAAACTCGCAGTGCCCAGGTGGCCTACACCTACCGTGTGCTCGTCCAGCGGCACAGCCATCTGCTCCACCTTGATACCGGTGAACCCACCAAGGGGTTGAAGGTCGAGTTCTGGTATGGCGACTGCGGCATCCGCTACGTCAACATGCTCGACTACATCGCCAGCGCCCAGGAGCCGCGGATTTCCCGCACGCCTGACTCCATCCCCACGCGATCGGCCGAAGTCGCCTTCGATGGCTGGGTCCTACCCAAGGCTGGCGTGGCGTTCGTATGGGTGCTGGAAAACGAGGTCAGCGGACGGTAGGCGCCATCAGCCGGAAGGCGGATACTGCGCTTATGAGTCGCTTCATGGCGGATATCCGGCAGGCCAGGTACGAAGGTCGCCTGCCGGAGCGCTTCCATCCGACCGACGTACGGCAGGCCTGTCCGGGTTGGGCCGAGCACACCTACGGTGTCTTCCTGCCGAAGCATCGCCTCGGTAATCCCGGCGGCTATACCGCCTACTTCGTCCGGCACAGCGACGGCACGTACAGCCTGCTGTAAGCGGCCGAAGTATTCTCCGGCTCGAATGTCTCGAGTACCGCAACTGAACTTCACCAGTCAGCAGATGCACCGCCTGCTGTCACAACTAGACGAGAGATCCAGCGCCTACAAGGCTTGATGTGAAGTCGGCGATGCTTCTCAGGTCTTGTTTCGGCGACCCGTCCGGCCGCTGCCTCCTGATGCGTCCTCGCTCGTCGCGCCTGCTGCCTGTCCTAACACACGCTGGATTGCCTCCTCCCGTTCTTGCAGATGTCGTTTCTCTTCCTCGATTCCTTCCATAGCCTTGTTGCGCACATCCTCATCAGCGAGCTTGCCCTCAATCCACCCTCGAAGAGCCTCCTCCCCAACCTGGTTGATGGTTTGCCCGGTGATTGTTCGCAATCCTTCTACCTGTTCTCGTAAATCCGGATCGATTCGTGGAGCGAAGACGACTTGCTTTCGTTCGTTCTCGCTCCCTGTCTCCTGCGGTTTTTGCATGTCTGCCTGTTGTTGTTCGACCATGCGATCCTCCTTCCGGCGCTTGTCATTTTAATGCCCTCCATTTATAACTCAAGCATCGAACTTCTTCAAATTCACGATGCTTAAGTCGGGGCTTCTCTGCGCGGAGTCGGTATTCTATAATTGAGCTGAAAGGTGAAATGTGACATGGGAAATTTTCGTTGGGTGTAGTTGTGTCGGATTGTTTACGAGTTCGATTACCTGCAGTGAGCTACCGTGTATGGCTCCATGACATCCACAAGACCGTTCCATGCCGGCGCACCCGACGTGTGACTGACGTGCAGCGAAACCGTCATCGGCGCTATGGGGTTGGCTGTCGGTGTCCGACGCTACCGTGTGCGTATCCAGGGCAAGTGTCACACTGGGTGTTGACGATCGTGCCGGTAGGGCGTGGAGGGTGGATGCAAGAGCATGGCCGGGCCAGCTGCACCTTCTCCGAAGGTCTCAGCTCTCCACGCGGGATGGGATGGCGTGATAGGGCTTCTCAAGAAGTCGGGCGAGTACAGCTCGCTCAGCCTGAGCTGCGACGAGCTGCGGGAGGAGTGCTATGAGTGCCGCCGGAGGTGAAATCGAGGCACGGGACGATGGTCACCTGATTAAGGTTCTTGCCGTTCTCGAGGGTGGCCAGGCATTTCTCGGGCGCATATCTAACGGAAATACCGTCAGGTTCTCTATTGGTCGAGCTACTGACCTACGGCGAGGGGATATCGTTTTCGTTAGCGACGCCGGCTGGGAGAAGGCTCCCGATGCTGTGTGGCCGGAACTCTCTGAGGTCGCCGTCATTCGCCGCATTTTGGAGGATGGCATTGTTGTCGAGTTCGGGACCAGCATTCGAGTGCTACCCGGAAAGCCCGATATCCAAATCGAGGTCGGCAACACCGTCGAATTTAACGAGACGGATGGGATTACTCGTGTCATCAGCCAAAGTCCTCTCCGGTTCCGTGACGTGGGTGTCGATGAGGAGGGTCTTGAAGATTTCTTGGTGGAACGCCCAGGTGATAGTGGGCCTACCTTCGAAACCTTCGGTGGATACCACGAGGTTCGTGAGCGTGCAATTGAGCTTATTGAAACACAGCTGAACAAGCGTGATAACCTCGACGCCATTGGTGCGCGTCCGGTTAAGGGAGTAATCTTTACTGGCCCGCCAGGAACTGGAAAAACATATCTTGCCCAGATCATTGCCAACGAGTCGAAGGCGACATTCTACCTTGTCAGTGGCCCGTCGATCGTCAGCAAGTGGCTTGGTGATAGCGAAGACACGCTGCGGCGTATATTCGAGGCTGCTAAGAAGGAAGACCGCGCGATTGTCTTCTTTGACGAGATAGATAGTATCGCTGAACGCCGGACAGGTGACTCGCATGAAGCATCGAAACGTCTCGTCGCTCAATTGCTTACGCTACTTGGTGGATTCGACCAGAGCTCGGGAAACGTGGTCGTTATCGCGGCAACAAATCGTATTGAGGACGTCGATGACGCTCTGCTTCGACCGGGACGTTTCGACTGGGAGATTCCATTTGGAATGCCGGCGCTCGAAGACCGTTTCGAGATACTCAAGGTTGGCGCACAGCGTGTGCGGACGACAGGCGACCTTCCACTCGAGGAAGTGGCGATGCTCACGGATGGTTGGTCGGCGGCGCGGTTGTCATCGATCTGGACCGAGGCGGCACTTGTGGCAGCAGGCGACAATCGAAAATCAATTTCGGATGAAGATGTGGCACTAGCGTTCGAGCGCGTTGGGAACCGGCCGACGCGACGTAACAAGGAGGTCGGACGCAATGGGAGTTAGGAGGTGGTGGAAGGGCTGGCGATCGCGTCGAAAGCGGGTCCAAGCGGTCGGAGAGGTGCCTGAGAAGAGACCGCTACGGGAGTTTGTGTACCTCGATGAGGTAAGTCTGCAAAGCCTGTTGGTTTCGCAGAAGGATACAATTCCGGAAGAGGTGTCGCGCGCTAGGGCTGTCGCAGAGGAGGCTGAACTCTCCGGCAAGATGTCCGCCGGCGTGGCAGCGGTCGGGAAGGCTGAGGCCGGGACGCGATATCAGACGAGTAATTCAAGCACGGTGCAAACATCGCGCAAGGCAATCGTGCAGACGTTGTTCAAGGAATTGCGCGACGAAGAGAATCTTGACTACGCGCTTGTCGTTCGCACCGAACCGGCGCAGAAGTTCAAGTCGATCGAGGAAATTTCGAGCACGGTTGACCCTGATTTGGCCGTCCCCGCGTCCTGCTTTGAACGAGGAGCGCTGGTAGAGATTGAGGTGATACTTGAGGTTGATCCTGTCTTCAAGCTAGGAACCCGCATCTCCGAGTTTACAGCGATGGCGGAGGAATATCCCGCCATGTTCGGGCAAGCTGGCGAAGTTGGCCAGACTATGTTGCGCGAAGCTCAGCCTGTCAACAAGGTTCTGCAACGTCTACTCGCCGGGCTGATCCCTGTCCGGGCAAAGGCCGTACGTTACTCAGTTGTGACCGTAGGTGGCCGCGAGTATGTTGTACACAATGACGCTATCGCCGACCTTGAGGTTGAGCGCCGTCCACTTGAGGTCGTGGGGGTCACTGAACATCTTGGGTATTGGAAAGATATTCGACGAGTTTTGTTTTCGGCCGGAAGATTCACAATGCTTTGCCGTGTGTCTCGTGATGGTCTGCAGGCTACCTGGACGCCCGTTAAGCTTGCGGATCTATTTCGTGAGGTGGCACCGTCGCTTGTTGATGAGATCAATGCGGCGAGTCGTTCCGATGTTGGCGGCATGAGTGCATCAGCGACTGACGATGCTTACAGTGAGGCGCTTGGTAAAGCACTGGCCGTCTACAAGGACAAACTGATTTCTGCGTCAGGATTGAAGCTGAGCTCGACCACGGAGGAAAAGCTCGTCGCCATCATCGCTGAGATGAAGGCAGAGGCTACGTCACCGTCAAAACAGCGGCGAGCATTTGCGAAGGTCAGGGACTTTATCAATGCTGCTATTGATGGGTCGGTGGTAGTAGGGGATGACGTGGATCTTCGTGCCCGGCAAGAGGCACGGGAGGAAACAGGGCTGCCACTCTTCCCGTCGCTGGAAGTGCAGTCGTTCACCACCGATACAGGTGAGTCGACATCGTCTAACGACGAAGAGGATCGACTGCTAGATGTTGAGGTCGTAGCGATCTACTGGTGATATCAATGTCGGAAAGATGGTAGTGGTCCCCGGGTAAGAGACGGATTACCTAATAGGCGAGGGCTAGCAGGCACACTCGGTGCTTGACCTTTCAGGCGCAGTACGCATAATAGAGCGCAGCCTAGGCTGAACGCAGTATCAGTCAGGTAGGGCTATCATCAACTGCCGCACACGTCCCGCATCTTTTCTTCTGGGGTGCTAGCTCATCTGGTAGAGCGCGACAATGGCATTGTCGAGGTGACCGGTTCAAGTCCGGTGCACTCCACCAGAAAAGGTACAGGGCAACCTGCGATCGGCGTTATACCAGGTTCCTCCCGGGCAGCGACTACCGCTCAGGCTCGGGCTAGGTCTGGGCCGTTTTGGAGTGCTTTCCACCACGGCGGGGTCGCATCCGCACGCCGCGTTCGAGCAGTCTGCTTCGTACCGTGTTGTCGTTGACGCCCATGCGCTTGCCGATTCGCGCCAGCGACCAGCCGCCTTCGTAGAGCTGCACGGCCTCGTCGACCTGGTCCGGGGTCAACCCGCCCATGCGCATCTTGATGCCGTACCGCTTGAGAATCTTGCTCACCGTCTGCCGGTTAATGCCGAAGCGCTGACCGAGCTGGTAGACCGTGGCCCCTGCCTTGTACTCGGCGACGATCTCTCGCGCTTCGTCCTCCTTGAGCTGTTTGGCCCGACGTTGCGGGTTTCGTGCTCGTGGCGGCGGTAGCGGGTCGGACGGCGACGGCAGCTTGCTGATCAGTACCTCTAGCGCCCTGACCTGCGTTTTTGTGTTGTAATTAGCTTGGCTCTTGCCCACCCAGGTCAGCCTCCTCAGGGCTGGCAGTGCACCGCCCCCGTGTCAGCGGGGGCGGTTTTGTGCGTTCAGGGGTGGATGGCGTGCGGGGGAAATCGCAGGCCGGAAAATGGGTTGAGGCCGCTGCGCGGAGGCGGCATCATGAATCAGGTCGGTACGACGGCAACGGAAAAAGGGGCTGGATTTCGGAGTCGGTCCCGGCGTACCATTGAGGTAATGGCGTTGGCCCTGTCCGGGTTCGACGTGGCAGCAGAGGAGAGCATCGTGTATCGCAGCTTGATCAATACGTGGGAAGCCGCGCAGTCGTGCGGCGATCACCGCGGTGAGCTGCGCGCGTGGGAGGCTTCCGGGTAACCGGCATCGGTGCACGGAAGCCGCCAGGAGCACAGCTCCAGGCGGCTTTTCTTATGCGGGTGACCACGGCGGCGTGGCAGCCGGCCTCCAAAACCGGTGGCGTGGGTTCGACCCCTACCACCCGTGCTTCAACCCGCCCCGCGGGGAATTGGGCATGCGCTTTTGAGAACTCCACAGTGGCAACACGTAATGCGGGCCGATAATGGCCCGCCGCCCCTTCCCGAATGTGCGGGGAAGGGGCATGGGCTCGCACACGGGAATTCGAGCTTCGCCCCCGCAGGTCCACGTTCACGGGCTTGAAGCGGAACGGCGACGCACCGGTCCGGCAGACCGGCCGCACCGGGTTCGACTCCCGGCGGGTCCACAGCACATCGGACGGCGGCGCGGCAGGGAGCCCGGCCCGTCCGACGCAGGCTCTCGTAGCTCAAGGGACAGAGCATCCGGTTCCGAACCGGAAGGTGGAGGTTCGAGTCCTTCCGGGAGCGCGGCTTCCATGCCGTAGACACCTTGGCGGTGAGGTACCGGTCCTCCAAACCGGCGAACGGGGTTCGACTCCCCGCTACGGCTCCCACGAGGCGCGCCGCGCGCGCCCATCCCAGGCCGGCCCTTCCGCGCCGGCCGGTGGTGGCCCCGACCTTCGCTACCCGGGGCCACCACCAATCCAGCCCCCATCGTCCAACGGACAGGGCACCCGTCTACGAAGCGGGCAATCCAGGTTCGAATCCTGGTGGGGGCGCAACGCCGCGGCCGGCCATCCGGACGCGCGCACGACGAGCGCCGTTAGCTCAACGGGAGAGCAGCCGCCTCTTAAGCGGCGAGGTCAGGGTTCGAGTCCCTGGCGGCGTACCAGCTGGGGAGTCCCGCGATGCCGGATGGTGCAACTGGAAGCACTCCCGATTCTGGATCGGGCGACTGGAGGTTCGAATCCTCCTCCGGCAGCTACGCCGCCGCGCACGGCTGCGGCCCCGCGTTCGTACCGCCCCACCCACTCCATGCCGCCCTGGCCCAATCAGGCAGAGGCGCCGCGTTCAGGACGCGGAGGTTCCGGGTTCGAGTCCCGGGGGCGGCACCACGGCGACCTGCCCAGGTGCAAGAGGAGTGCGCGCCCGCCGTGGCGGCCGTGCACGAGAACGGGCGGCGCCGCCGGCGTACGGACGGCGCGACATCAGGCATGCCCCGCTGGTCTAGCGGTCAGGACGCCCGGTTCTCAGCCGGGAGACCACGGGTTCGAATCCCGTGCGGGGTACGAGCACGACCCAGGCCGCGCCCGGCCTGGACTTGGCGCAGTGGACGAACAGGGAGAGTCACCGGGTTTTCACCCCGGAACGTGCGGATTCGAGTCCCGTCTGCGCTGCGTGCGGCCCCGTGCGGCCGCGAGCTTGGCGGAGTAGAGGAGTTCGGTTGTCCTCGGCGGCCCCATAAGCCGCAGATCGGCGGTTCGAATCCGCCCTCCGCTACCGATGGCGTGTGGTCCAACCAGGCAGGACACCGCCCTGTTAAGGCGGCCGGTGCGGGTTCGAGTCCCGCCACGCCAGCCATGGCTGTGTAGCTCAACGGCAAGAGCGCCGCCCTGTCGAGGCGGGAGGTGCGGGTTCGAATCCCGTCGCAGTCGCCGGTCGGCCCAAGGGTCCGAGTCCCTCCGGCCACCCCGCATGGGCCCGGTCCCTGGAGAGACCCGCCGCCTCCAGGCGGGGCAGCGTGTTGCCACTGTGCGGGATCCGCGCCCGGTGATCATCCACACTGGGCGGGTATACGCAGGCCTGAGGGCGGCGGTGGCCGCCCGTGCCACTTGAGAGGAACCCGATGGCGACGCCGGTCACGATCGTCGGTGCGGGGCTCGGCGGCCTCGTGCTCGCGCGCGTTCTCCACGTCCACGGCATCCCCGTGACGATCTACGAGGCGGAGCCCTCGGCCGCGACCCGTACGCAGGGCGGGCAGCTCGACATCCACGAGGACGACGGGCAGCTCGCGCTCGAAGCGGCCGGGCTCACCGACGGGTTCCGCGCGATCATCCACGAGGGCGGCGCGGCCACGCGCGTACTCGACCGGCACGGCACCCTGCTGCTCGACGAACCCGACGACGGCGCCGCCCGGCGTCCCGAGGTGCTGCGCGGCGACCTCCGCCGGATCCTGCTCGACTCCCTGCCCGACGGCGCGATCCACTGGGGACGCAAGGCCACCGACGTCCGCCCCTGCGGCGACGGCCGGTACACCCTGGCCTTCGCGGACGGGTCGACCGTGGCCACCGGCCTCCTCGTCGGAGCCGACGGCGCCTGGTCGAGGGTCAGGCCGCTGCTCTCCGACGCGCAGCCCGCGTACATCGGCACGACGTTCATCGAGACGTACCTCTTCGACGCCGACGACCGGCACCCCGCCACGGCCGAAGCGGTCGGCTCCGGCGCGATGTTCGCGCTCACCCCGGGAAAGGGGATCGTCGCCCACCGCGAGGCGGGCGGCATCCTGCACACGTACGTCCAGATGACCCGCCCCGCCGAATGGTTCACCGGCATCGACTTCACCGACACCGCCGCGGCGACCGCGCGGATCGCGGCCGAGTTCGACGGATGGGCGCCGGCGCTCACCGCGCTGATCACCGAAGGCGAGACGGCACCGGTCCCGCGCATGATCTACGCACTCCCGGACGGGCACCGATGGGACCGCGTGCCCGGCGTGACGCTCCTCGGGGACGCCGCGCACCTGATGACGCCGTCCGGCGACGGCGCGAACCTGGCGATGTTCGACGGCGCCGAGCTCGGCCGGGCGATCGCCGCGCATCCCGGCGACGTCGAGGCGGCGCTCACCGCGTACGAAGAGGCCCTGTTCCCGCGCAGCGAGGCGGCCGCCGTGGACTCGCACGAGATCCTGGAGATCTGCCTCGGCGACCGCACGCCCTTCGCGCTCATCGACTTCCTGACCGGCGCCGAATCCCCAGCCTGAAGCCGCCGCGGATCAGCCGCCGGGCTTCCCGGACCCGCCGCGCTCCCGCGCCTCGCGTTTCTCGGACTCCTCGAGCCACATCAGCGCCTTGCGTGTGCGCTCGGCCAGCTCGGCCTGCTTGTGGGCGAGCTCGGCCAGGAACTTCTTCAGCTCGGTCCGGTTCGTGGGAACGGAGTCGGGGCGGTCCTTCAGCGCCCTGAGCTCCTTCGCGGCGTCCGGACGTACCTTGGCGAGCCGCTCCGGGCTCAGCTCGACCGCCCTGGCCATCCGGGCGACCGTCTGCGCCGGCCCCCTGACGCGGGCGTCCCCTCCGCTGACGCGCTGGACCCCGCTGACGATCTGCCGCCAGCGGCTCTCGCTGATGTCCGCAAGGCGGGCGGCCTCCCGCGCGGAGAGCCCGGCCTCTTTCTGGGCAATCCTGATCAGGTCACCCTCGGGCAGCGGGGACGGTCGGTCGGCCATGCGCATAGCTTCGCACAACTACGCACTAACTGCGCGCCACACGTACGCATCTCGTACGGCACAAGGCTAACGCGTCCAAGATCATCAGATTGTGCGTAGTACTTGTACTACGCAGCACTACGCGATAACTTGACCCGCATGACGAGTGGTCAGCGGAGGCGGCGGAACGCGCCGCTGAACCATGAGCCGGAGGCGGTGACCTACGCCCGCGAACAGGCGGGCCTGAACAAGCGCCAGCTAGCCCAGTTGATCGGAATCTCCGAGCAGCTCATGGGCGAGATCGAGAGCGGGCGCAGGAACGCCACGCCCGCGACGATCAACAAGCTCGCCACCGCGTTGAACTGCCCGCGCGTGGTCCTCGAGCGCAAGCGCGAGGTGGAGTCCGCATGACCCGTTCCGCGCCGCTCGGCCGCGCGTGGCCGCTTCCGGGAAACCCGCGCACCCGCCCGGCGGCCGGGCCGTAAGCTGAATACGAGGGCCGTGGCCGCGATGACCACGTCAAAGCCGGCCCCGGCCAGATGGCCGAGGCCGACCTCCCTCACCTCCGGCTCCGCGGGCGTCGAGAGTGCCGGCCAGCAACTGGCGCCCGCTGGAGCCGTATCTTCATCAGGAACCGCCACATCACGGTGTCGATCCTGATTTCCACCATCCGCGTCACCTCCTCTCTTTCGCGGAGGAGTACGGACGGCATGACCTTACGGTGCCGTCGTGGCGCATGTTGCCTTTTCGCGGGATGTGCAAGCGACAAGCGCCACATTGCCGTGTTTCCAGTGCCGGTCAGGACTCGTCACGCCCCGTCAGTCGCCCGTCAGCCGCCGGTCAGCGCGGCCCGCGAAGGTCGTACTCGTTGATCCCAACGACCTGAGAGGGCGACATGAGCGGCACTTCCGTACTGATCTCCGGGGCGAGCGTCGCCGGCACCGCGCTGGCGTACTGGCTGGACCGGCACGGCTTCGACGTCACCGTGGTGGAGCGCGCACCCGGCCTGCGCCCCGGCGGCCAGGCCATCGACGTGCGCGGACCCGCGCTCGACGTGGCCGACAGGATGGGCGTCCTCGAGGAGGTCCGCCGGCAGAGCACCAAGATGCGCGGCATGACCATGGTCGGCGCGGACGGCGAGGAGCTGTTCACGACCACCGACTTCACGTTCAGCGGCGGCGAGATGGAGAGCCCGGACGTCGAGATCCTGCGCGACGACCTGTGCCGCCTGATGCACGACGCGGCCACCGACCGGATCACGTACATCTTCGACGACTCGATCACGGCGATCGACGACCGCGCGGACCGCGCGTACGTCACGTTCGAGAACGCGGCGCCGCGCGCGTACGACATCGTGGTCGGCGCCGACGGCCTGCACTCCAACACGCGGCGGCTGGCGTTCGGCCCGGAGCCGGACTACATCAGTCACCTCGGCATGTACCTGGCCGTCTTCACCGTGCCGAACTTCCTCGGCCTCGACTACTGGCAGATCTTCCAGGCGGGCACCGACGTGGGCGGCGGCGTGCTCAGCGCGCGCGACAACACCGAGATCCGCGCGTACCTCGGGTTCTCCACCGACGAACCGCTCGCGTACGACTACCGCGACACCGACGCGCAGCGGCGGCTCCTCGACGAGCGGACCGCCTCGGCCGGCTGGATCTGGCCGCAGGTCAAGACGTACATGTGGGACGCGCCGGACTTCCACCTCGACTCGATGAGCCAGATCCACATGGACTCCTGGTCGCGTGGCCGGGTCGTGCTCATCGGCGACGCCGCCTACAGCGGGTCGCCGCTGTCCGGCCAGGGCACATCGATGGCCATCGTGGGCGCGTACGTCCTGGCCGGCGAGCTGGCCGCGGCCGGCGGCGACCACCGTACGGCGTTCGCCCGGTACGACGACGAGCTGCGCGACTACGTCACCGCCAACCAGGCGCTGGCGCTGACCAACAAGGCGCAGATGGACGCGCGGACCGCCGAGCTGACCGGCGGCGAGGCCCCGGACCTCCAGGGGGTGCCCGACCCCGCGGAGGTCTACAACAGCCTGAAGCTGAAGGACTACTGACGGTCCGCGTCAGATGAGCCGGGGCAGCACCTCGGTCACGAAGCGGCGATGGTAGGCGCGGGCGACGTCCGGATCGATGTCCCGGGAGGCCCCGACGACGTGGATCCGGCCGATGCCCATCTCGGCCAGCTCCGTCAGCCGCTCCACGCAGTACGAGGCCGGGCCCAGGATCGCGTAGCCGCCGGCGAACTCGCCGGTGACCAGCGATGCCTGGGCCCCGGTGCTGAAGTGGCGGTTCATGTCGTACTGCCGCGGTATCGCCTCCATGACGGCCCGCTGCCCGTCCGACACCCGGCCGCCGACCGTGCCGTGCATGCCGGAGAACCGCGCGAAGCTGGCGATGCTGCCCGCGGCGGCCTCCCGCGCCCGGTCGGCGTCCTCGTCCACGACGACGTTGACGTACGCGCCCAGGCGCACGTCGGCGCGGGCGGCGCGGGCCTCGTCGACGGCCCACCGCAGTCGCGTGGGCTCGGCGCCGACCGCCAGCGTGACCCGATCGGCCAGCTCGGCGCCGGTGCGGATCACCTTCGGCCCGGACGCCACCACGAAGACCGGCACCGGCGGCCGGTCGGCGAACCGCTCGGCGACCCACCGCAGGCGGCTCTCCGGCGGCGCGGAACCGAGCGGCAGTCCGGCGCCGATTCGATGGCCGGCGGCCTGGCTCACCCGCTCGATCGGAACCGGCTCGCCGCGCAGGTACGTACGGACGAGGTCCAGGTAGTCGCGCAGCGCCGCGACCGGCGCGGGCGCGAGCCCGAGGTAGGCGAGCGCGGAGTCGCCGCGCCCGACGCCCAGCTCGGCGCGGCCGCCGGACTCGATGTCGACGCTGGTGATGCCGCTGGCGGTGACCGCCGGGTGGCGCGTCCACGGGTTGGTGACGCCGGTGCCGAGCCGCAGCCGCGACGTGGCGCCCGCCGCGACGGTCAGCGCGACGTACGGGTCGCCGGAGAGGTTCTGCGAGTCGGTGAACGTGAGCCCGGTCCAGCCCTCGTCTTCCGTGCGGCGTGCGGTGGGCCCGCTGGCGCCGGGCAGCGACCGCGCGGACGTCCACAGTTCGAGGCTCATGCGCGCTCGCAGGTCAACGGTTGCGTACCGGCCGGTCCCATGCTGCCTCCCGGGGGGTGAGTCGCCGTTGGGACGGTATTTCGACACCGGTATCGAAGTCAACGGGTCCGGATGCGGGCGGGCGGGTGCGCGCGGGCCGTGTACTCTATATTTGCGCGTTGACTTATATAAGCAGAGTCTGGTACTAGTGGGTGCGTGCACGCGTTCGATGTGCTGGGCGATCCGGTCCGCCGCCGGATCCTCGAGCTGCTCGCCGACGGCGAGATGAGCTCGGGTGCGGTGGCCGAGGTCGTCCAGCGGGAATTCAAGATCTCGCAGCCCGCGGTATCGCAGCACCTCCGGGTGCTGCGCGACACCGGGTTCGCGACCGTGCGCCCGGAGGGCACGCGCCGGCTGTACGCGGTGAACGCCGAGCCGCTGCGCGACGTCGACGCCTGGCTCGACCGGTTCCGCGCGTTCTGGGCGCCGCATCTCGACGCCCTGGCAACCGAGCTCGCACGCGGCCGCCGCGAGCGGCGCCGCGGCGGTGAGAAGACCTGAGGAGCAACCCATGATCGATGCGACCCACCAGATCAACGCCGTCCGGAGGCAGGTCGGATCGTGCACCCTTGAGGAGGGGGAGGCCCGTACGATCACGATCGGCCAGACCTACGACGCGCCCATCGACGACGTCTGGGACGCGTGCACGAACATCGAGCGCATTCCGTGCTGGCTGATGCCGATCACCGGCGACCTGCGGGTCGGCGGGACGTACCAGCTCGTGGGAAACGCGAGCGGCACGGTCACGTCCTGCGACCCGCCGAACGCCTTCGCCGCGACATGGGAGTACGGCGGGGAGGTCAGTTGGATCGAGGTGCGGCTCGCCCGGGAATCGGCCGAGCGCACGCGGCTGGATATCGAGCACATCGCGAAGGTCGGCGACTCCAAATGGGCGGAATTCGGCCCGGGCGCGGTGGGTGTCGGATGGGACATGATGGTCCTCGGCCTGGCGCTGCACCTGTCGACCGGCGCGTCCAACGACCCGGAGGAATCCATGGCGTGGGCGATGTCCGAAGACGGCGCGAAGTTCATGATGCAGAGCAATGACCTGTGGCGTGACGCGAATATCGCCGCGGGCGCCGACCGGGCCGTTGCCGAGGAGGCCGCCGCGCGTACGATCGCGGCGTACACGGCGCCGCCGGAATAGGTATGACCTGCTGAAACGATGCGCCCCGGCGAAATTCGCCGGGGCGCTTCCGCGTGTGTGAAGGACTTATCCACAGAATGTCGTTCGGTGGCTGTGCGCGGGCGGGCGGCGGGGGCAGAATTGCGGGCGTGGAAGAAAACCGGATGCGTCCGGTGAATCCAGTGAAAGGGAAATCACATGCACGGAGGTCTGCCCTTTGTCGGCCTCAGCACGGTCGTTTACACAACGGTCGCGATCGTCACGCTCGCGGCCCGCGGAATCCGCCGAATCCGGAGGTAGGAAAATGTCCCACAGCATCACTGTCATCGTCCCGGCGCACAATGAGGAGCAGGGCCTCCCGGCCACGCTCGACGCCCTCGCCGCGCAGACCGCCCCCGCCGACCAGATCATCGTGGTCGACGACGGCTCCACCGACCGCACACCCGAGATCGCCCGGTCCTACGGCGTCACCGTGCTCACGCCGCCGCGCCATCTCGGCAGCAAGGCCCGCGCGCAGAACCACGCGTTACCCCACTGCCGCACCGCCCTCGTCCTCACCGTCGACGCCGACACCGTCCTCGCGCCCGACTACATCGCGCGGATCACGCCCGCCTTCGACGACCCCGCGGTGGCCGTCGCCGCCGGAAACGTCCAGACCCGCTTCACCCGGACGATCTGGGAGCGCGGCCGATCCATCGAATACCTCTTCGGCTTCCACTGGCACCGCCCCATCCAGAACGCGGCCAACAGCGCGGTCGTGTGCTCGGGCTGTTGCTCGGTCTTCCGGCGCGACGCTCTGGTCGCGTTCGGCGGCTTCCCCGAGCGCACCATCGTCGAGGATATGGACGTCACCTGGTCCCAGCAGATCGCCGGGCGGCGGGCGGTCTACGTAGGCGCCGCGGTCGCCTGGGCCGCCGACCCGGAGACGCTCCGATACCTGCGAAAACAGGTCTGGCGGTGGATGGCCGGGTTCTTCCAGAACGTCCGGCTGCACCTCGGTGAGCTGGTGCGGCGAAAACCCATGCTGGCGGTGTGGATCATCCTCGCCGTCCTGGAGATCCTTGTCGCGCCGCTGTGGTGGGCGACCCCGGTGCTCGCGCCGCTCGCGCTGCACTGGTCCGTCGGCGGCACCCTCGCGTGGTGGCTGGGCGCCGAACTCGCGTTCACCACACCGCCCCTCGTCTACGCGGCGGTGCGGCGGCGCCTGCCGCTGGCCCGTGTGCTGGGCAACGTCCCTTTCGTCTACGCCACCAAGGCCGTCAACCTCTACTACGCCTGGAAGGCCATGGTGGTGGAGCTCGTCCTCGTCCCCCTCGGCGTCTCCGGCGGCCTCACGACGTACGAAAAGGGCCGCGCCGACACCCCGGCGGCACCGTTGTGACGGCGCCGCGGGGCGCGGCGGGCGCGGGGTCAGTGCTCGCCGCGGAAGGCCTCCTCCAGCCAGTCGGCGGCCAGTGCGGGGGTGACCTTCGCGTCGGCGACGAAGACGCCCTGCGCGCCGTCGGCCAGCCAGGCGCGCACCGCCTCCAGGTCCGCCTCCGTACGGATGACCGCGCCGTGCGCGCCGTAGCCGCGGGCGATGGCGGCGATGTCGGTGTCGGGGAACTCGACGATCTTGGTGGGGTGGCCCATGGGCCCGAAGTGATGCACCTCGGCGGAGTACGCCGCGTCGTCGTAGACGAGCACGAAGAGCCGCAGCCCGAGGCGCACCGCGGTCTCCAGGTCGGCGATGCTCATGAGCAGCCCGCCGTCGCCGACGGCCGCCACGGTCAGCCGGTCGGGGCGGGCCACGGCGGCGCCGATCGCGGTGGCGAGCCCCAGCCCGATCGACTGGAACGCCTGGGTGAAGACCCAGCCCGCGGCGTCCGGCACCCGCAGATAGCGGGCGGGCCAGCCCATGAAGTGGCCAGAGTCGAGCGCGACCGTCCGCGCGTCGGGCAGCAGCGCGTCGACGGCCTTGCTCAGCGTGCGCGGGTCGATGGTCGCGGGGGTCGACGCGTCGTCGTACGGCGCCGCGTGGTTCGAGCCGTCGGCGATGCGCCGCGCGGTCGCGGCGTCGCGCCGCGCCGCCGGCCGGTGGCCGCGGCCGCGCAGCTCGGCGGTCAGCGCCTCGGCGGTCGCCCGCGCGTCGCCGAGCACCCCCAGGTCGACCGGCCGCTGCCAGCCCAGCCGCTCCGGCTCGACATCCACTTGCGCGACCGTCGTGTCCGCGCCGACCAGCGCGCCGTGCCGTGTCGTCCACTGCGTGTACGACACGCCGAAGCCGAGCAGCAGATCGCTCTCGCTGATCAGCTCGGCCGCGGCAGGAGAGGAGAAACCCCCCGAGATGCCCAGCGACCACGGGTTCCCGGCGAACATCCCGTGGGCGCAGGCCGAGGTCGCCAGCAGCGCGCCGGTCAGCTCGGCCAGCTCCGCCAGGGCGTCGCCGGCCCCGGAGACCAGCGCGCCCCGCCCGGCGATCACCACTGGCCGCCGCGCCCGCCCCACGGCGTCCGCGAGCTCCCGCACCCGCGCCGGGTCGGGATACGGCACGGCCGCCGCGCCCCCCGGTCCGGGCGGCGGGGTGTCCGGAGCCGGCGCCGCCTGCACGTCCAGCGGCATGTTGAGCACGACGGTGCGGCGCTCGTCCAGCGCGCGCCGGGCCGCCCGTACGGCGTCGTCCACCGCGGTCGCGGGGGAGTAGAGCCGCTCGGCCACCGCGCCGATCGCGGTGACCAGCCCGGTCTGGTCGAGGTGGAAGTTCGAGCGCAGGGCGCCGTTCGCGGTGTCCCCGGCGAGGACGACCAGCGGCGTGCGGCTCTTGGCGGCCTCGGTGATCGCGGTGACCGCGTTCGTGATCCCCGGGCCGGGATGCACGCTGGCCAGCGTCAGCTCGCCGGTCATCCGGGCGTACGCATCGGCCATCGTCACCGCGTTGCACTCATGCCGCGCGGCGATGAACTCCACACCGTTCCCGACAAGAGAGGTCGTCACATGGAAGTTGCCGGAACCGACGACACCGAAGCACCGCCGCGCCCCCAGCCCGGCCAGCGCCCGCCCCACCGCGTACGCGGTCATCTCGCTCGTCATGCCCGGAAAGTACCCCTTCGCGGAACGGCCCGCGACCCGCCGTCCCTGGTCGGGCGTCCCCGTTCGACCGGTCGGCCGAACGCTCAGCGGGGGAGCGCGGCGGTGAGGTCCACCTCGATGAGCTGGCCGGCGAAGCCGAGTTGTGAGACGCCGAGGAGGGTGCTCGCGGTGGTGAAGGCCGGGCCGAGCGCGGAGGCGGTGAGGCGGTCCCATACGCCGCCCAGGGCGGTGGTGGCGTCGGCGCGGACGTAGATCACCGAGCGGACGACGTCCTCCGGGGTGGCGCCCGCGGCCGCGAGCGCGGCCAGGGAGTTCGCCACCACCTGGTCGGTCTGTGCGAGGAGGTCGCCGGCGCCCACCACGGCGCCCGTTGGGTCCAGCGGGCACTGGCCCGCCAGGTACGCCGTACGCCCGGCCTCGACGATGGTGACGTGGTGGTAGCCGGGGGTGTCGTGCAGGCCGTCGGGGTTGAGCCGGGTGATCCGCTTGGTCATGCCGACCAGTGTGCCGTGGTCCGGTCCGTCAGGGCGTGCCGGATACCACCGTGGCGAGGTGGGCGACGATGTCCGCCACCTCGGAGCGGGCGGCGGCGAGGTAGCGGCGGGGGTCGACGCGGTCGGGGTTCGCGGCGAGCGACGCGCGGACGCCGTGGGTGAAGGCGATGTTCAGGGCCGTGCCGATGTTGATCTTGGTCAGGCCGGCGGAGACCGCCCTGCCGAGGAGCTCGTCCGGAACGCCGGAGGAGCCGTGCAGCACCAGGGGTACGCGCACCTGATCGGCGATGCGGGTCAGGAGGCCGAGGTCCAGGGCGGCGGTCTTGTCGAGCATGGCGTGTGACGTGCCGATGGCCACCGCGAGTCCGTCGACGCCGGTGGCCGCCACGTAGGCGGCCGCGTCGGCGGGGTCGGTGCGGGCGGTGGCGCTGTGCACACCGTCCTTGCCGCCGACCTCGCCGAGCTCCGCCTCGACCCACAGGCCGTGCGCGTGGCCCCACGCGGCGACGGACGCGGTGGCCGCCACGTTCTCGTCGTACGGGAGCGTGGAGGCGTCGAACATGGCCGAGCCGAACCCGGCGTCCGGCGCGCGTTCGATCAGCGCGCGGTCGGTGACGTGGTCGAGGTGCAGCGCGGCGTCCACGTCGACCGCCTCGGCGAGCCGTACGCACGCCGCGGCCAGCGGTTCCAGGCGTCCGTCGTGGTACTTCACCGCGTTCTCGCTGATCTGGAGGATCACCGGCGCGCCCGCCTTGGCGGCGCCGTCGAGGATGCCCTCGGCGTGCTCCAGCGTGATCACGTTGAACGCCGCGAGGCCGCGCCCCGCCTGACGTGCGGCTTCCATCAGCTCACCGGTCGACCGTACGGCCACGTCGCGCTCCTTCTCTGTCGGCGGCCCGACCGGACAACGCCGACAAACCGCCCATTGACAACCCAACGATGGCCAACTATAACCAACTGAAACAAAGAGAAACCAAGACTTAACAAGCGGGTTCCTAGCGGAGGGCGCGGAAGTGGCTGGAGTGGCCAGGAGGCTGGTGGTCGGCATCGACGTCGGGACGACCGCGTGCAAGGCGGCCGTGTTCGATGTCGACGGCGCCGAGCTCGCGGTCGCCCGGCACCCGGTCACCTGGCGTTCGGTGCCGACGGGCGCCGAGCTCGACCCGTACGCGCTGGTCGCCGCCGCGTACGCGGCGGCCGGGGCCGCGCTGGACGGGATCGGCGGCGAGGTCGCCGGGGTGGGCGTGACCGGCATGGGCGAGGCCGGTGTGCTGCTCGACCGTGCGGGCGCGCCTGTCGCGCCGCTGATCGCCTGGTACGACACCCGCGACCGCGCGGAGGTCGCGCGGCTCGGCGACGACATCGGCGCGGCGGCGTTCGCCCGTACCGCCGGGCTTCCGCTGTGGTCGCAGTGGTCGGCGACGAAACACCGCTGGCAGGCGGCCAACGACCCGGCCGTGCGCGACGCCGTACGGCGGCTCGACGTGCCCGCCTGGGTGGTGCGCTCGCTCGGCGGTGACGACGCGGCCGAGCTCTCGCAGGCGTCGCGTACGGGCTGGCTCGCCGTACGCCGCGGCGCCTGGTGGGGGCGGGCGCTCGAATGGTCGCGGCTCGACCCGGCGCTGCTGCCGCCGCTGGTCACCGCGGGCACACCGCTGGGCCGGGTCACCGCGGGGCCGGAGCGGCTGCGCGGCGCCGTGCTGACCATCGCCGGGCACGACCACCTGGCCGCCGCGTACGGCGCGGGCGCCGTGGCCGACGGCGGCGAGCTGGAGTCGTGCGGGACGGCCGAGGCGTTCGTGCGCACGGTGCCGACCGCTGAGGTGTCCGACGACGAGATCGAGCTGCTGGCCGGGCGCGGCGTGACCGTGGGGCGCCACGTCGTGGCCGACCGGTTCGCGCTGCTCGGGGCCACGCGCGGGGGCCTCCTGCTGAGGCGGGTGCGCGGGCTGCTCGACCCGGACGGCGACCGGCTCGCCGCCCTCGACGCGGCCGCGCTCGCGCTGGACACCGAGCCCGCCGAACACGTCGGGCTCGGCGACGCCGGGCTGGACATCCGGGGTGTGGGCGAGCAGAGCACGCCGGGCAGCGTCTGGCGCGCCGCCCTGCGCGCGGCCACCGGTCAGGCGGCGGAGGTCCACGGGGCCATCTCCGCCGTCGCGGGCCCGGCGCGCGAGGTCATCGCGGTCGGGGGCTGGACCCGCAGCGAGGCGTTCATGGCCCTGCGCGCCGCCGCGATCCCCGGCCTGCGCCGCTCCGAGGTAACCGAGCCGGGCGCCCGCGGCGCCGCCCTCCTCGGCACCCAGGCCATGACCGTAGCCACGGCGTCGACCCCGACGCCGCTCCCGGCCGCGGGCACCACCGCGCACTTGGCCGCTGACACCTCGGGGGCCAACAGCGGGGTGCAGGGATCGAGCAGGAAGGGAGGTCGCGGTGAGTGAGCCGTTGCTCGAAGCGCGCGGCATCGAGAAGAGCTTCAGCCACGTGCGCGCACTCGACGGCGCGGACTTCACCGTCCATGCGGGCGAGGTCGTCGCGCTGATCGGGGACAACGGCGCCGGGAAGTCCACGCTGACCAAGGTGCTGTCGGGCGTGGAGCAGCCGGACGCGGGCGAGATCAGGCTGGAGGGCGAGCCCGTACGGTTCGCCAGCCCGCTCGACGCACGCGCGCACGGCGTGGAGACCGTCTACCAGGACCTCGCGCTGGCCACCGACCTCGACCCGGCCGCCAACCTGTTCCTCGGCCGCGAGGTGCTGCGCCCCGGGCTGCTCGGCAAGCTCGGCTTCCGCGACGACAAGGCCATGCGGAGCCGCGCGAACGAGGCGCTCAAACAGCTCGGCGTGACGCTGAAGGACGACAAGGCCGAGGTCATCGCCCTGTCCGGCGGCCAGCGCCAGAGCGTCGCGGTGGCCCGCGCGGCGATGTGGGCGTCCAAGGTGATCTTCATGGACGAACCGACCGCGGCGCTCGGCGTGATCCAGACCAAGCAGGTGCTCGACATGATCAGGCGCGTCCGCGACTCGGGCATCCCCGTGGTGCTGATCAGCCACAACATGCCGGACGTCCTCGCCGTCTCCGACCGCGTCGAGGTGCTGCGGCTCGGCCGGCGCGTGGCCTCCCTCACGTCGGCGCAGGCCACGGTCGACGACCTCGTGACCGCGATGACCAGCGGTGATCTCGGAAAGGACCGCTCATGACGACCCCCGCGACCCGGCCACGCGCGGCGGGCGCGGCCGGCGGACCCGAACCCGGCGGCTGGGCCGTACGGGCGAAGCGCCTGGTCGCCGACCCGACCAGCGGCATCTTCGGCATCCTCGTGCTCCTGGTGATCGTCTTCTCGATCCTCAGCCCGAGCGGCTTCCCGTCCGTCGCCAACGCGCAGAACATCGTGTCGGACGCGGCGATCCTGCTGGTCCTCGCGGTCGGCAGCACGTACGTCATCCTCACCGGCGGCATCGACCTCTCGGTGAACGGCGTGCTCGTGTTCTCCGGCGTGATCGCCGCGAAGACGATGAACGCCCTCGGCGGCGACGGCACCGCGGCCATCCTCGCGGGCGTCGTCGGCGCCGTGCTCAGCGGCGCCGTGTGGGGCGCGATCAACGGCTTCCTCGTCGCGAAGGCGCGCATCCCCCCGCTGATCGTCACGCTCGGCACCATGGGCGCGGCCACCGGCGCGGCGCTGCTGATCACCGGCGGCGTGGACGTACGGAACGTGCCGCTCGGCCTGGTGCTCAGCATCGGCTCCGGCCAGGTCATCGGCATCCCCTGGCTGTTCGTGATCGCGCTCGCGCTGGCCGTCGTGTTCGGCGTCGTGCTGGCGAAGACCAGGTTCGGGCGGCGGACGTACGCCGCGGGCTCCAACGCCGAGGCGCTGCGCCGCTCGGGCGTCAACACCGCCGCGCACCTGATGAAGGTGTACATGATCGGCGGGCTGCTCGCGGGCGTCGCCGGCTACCTGTCGCTGGCCCGCTTCGCGACCACGACGCTCGGCGGGCACACCACCGACAACCTCCAGACGATCGCGGCCGTGGTGATCGGCGGCACGAGCCTGTTCGGCGGCCGCGGGTCGATGTTCGGCACCATCGTCGGCGTCTTCATCCCGACCGTGCTGCAGAACGGCTTCGTCGTGCTCGGCGTCTCCGCGTTCTGGCAGCAGGTCGCCGTCGGCGCGGTCCTCATCGCCGCCGTCTACCTCGACCAGCTCCGGCGCCGCGCCCGCCAGGGCGGCAGAACCTAGCCGCCACCGCGCGGCCCGCCCCACCCCGTACGAGTTCCAGTCAAGGAGTCTCCCCATGCGCGCACGTAAGATCGTCCCGGCCGTGGCGGCCGCGGCCGTCCTCGCCACCGCCGCGGCCTGCGGCGGAACCAGTGGCGGCGGTGACACCGGCGGCGGTGCCGTCAACGGCAAGGACATCGCCTTCGTCCCCGGCGTCTCCGGCGACAGCTTCTACATCACGATGGGCTGCGGCATCCGCAGCGAGGCCAAGAAGTACGGCCTGAAGATCAACGAGCAGGCGCCGCAGCAGTTCGACCCGTCCCAGCAGACGCCCATCGTCAGCGGCGTCGTGGCCAAGAAGCCCGCCGGGATGCTCATCGCGCCGACGGACGCGCAGGCCATGCTGCCGCCGCTGCTGCGCGCCAAGCAGGCCGGCATCAAGCTCGGCACGGTCGACACGAGCCTGGCCAAGAGCGGCGTCTCCTCGTTCGGCGTCTCCACCGACAACCGCAAGGCCGGCGCGGCCGCCGCCGACTCCCTCGCCAAGCTGGTCGGCGGCAAGGGCACGGTGCTGGTCATCGCGTTCAAGGCGGGCGTGTCGACGTCCGACGAGCGGCAGAACGGCTTCCTCGACGAGATCAAGAAGTATCCGAACATCAAGGCGCTGAAGCCGCAGGTCAACGACAACGACCCGGCGAAGGCCGCGTCCATCGTGTCCGCGACGCTGGCCGCCAACCCCGGCCTGACCGGCATCTTCGCCACCAACCAGTTCGCCGCCGAGGGCGCGGCCACCGGCCTGCGGAACGCCAAGAAGCAGGGCAAGGTCAAGCTCGTCGGCTTCGACGCCGGCCCCGTCCAGGTGCAGCAGCTCCGCCGCGGCGAGGTCCAGGCGCTGATCGCGCAGCAGCCGAACCAGATCGGCGTACAAGCGGTGGACAACATGGTCAAACTGCTCAAGGGTCAGAAGCCCGCCGCCCAGACCGGCACCGGCACCGTCGCGATCACCAAGGACGACCTGAAGTCCGGCCAGGCGGCCACCTACAAGACGAAGTGCTGAGCGGCCGCGGCCGGAGAAGGGAGCCGATGTGAGCGGGGACCAGGGTACGGACGGCGGGTCGGCGCTGTACGCCGTCGAGCGCCAGCAGGCCCTGCTCGACACCCTCCGCGCCACCGGCCGGATCGAGGCGGCGCGCGCCGCCGCGGAGCTGCGGGTGACCACCGAGACGATCCGCAAGGACCTCTCGGAGCTGGAGCACCAGGGCATGCTCCGGCGGGTCCGCGGCGGCGCGGTGGCCGGCGACGGCCTGTCCTTCGAGCCCGCGGTCCCCGCACGCACCGAGTACACCGACGAGAAGAAGCGCATCGCACGCCGCGCCGTCGAGGAGCTGCCCCGCCAGGGCACGATCCTCATCGACGCGGGCTCCACCTGCACGTACTTCGCGGAGATGATCCCGGCCGACCGCGACCTCACCGTGTTCACCAACACGCTGACGATCGCGCTCGCGCTGGTCTCCCGTCCGCGCCTGACCGTCTACACCACCGGCGGGCGCGTACGGGAGCGCACGTACGCGCAGGTCGAGGGCTGGGCGCTGCGCGCACTACGGGAGATCAACGTGGACGTGGCCTTCCTCGGCTGCAACGGCATCGACCTGGAGGCCGGGCTCACGACGCCCGACCCCGCCGAGGCCGACATCAAGCGGGAGATGTTCGCCATCGCGAGCCGGCGCGTCCTGCTCACCGACCACAGCAAGATCGGCCACGCCTCGCTGCGCCGCTACGGATCGGTGGACGACATCGACCTCATGATCACTGACACCGGCATCGCCGACGCGGAGGCCGGGCGGCTCACGGCCGCGGGTGTGGAACTGGTCCGCGCATGATCGTCAGCGTCACCCCGAACCCCAGCGTCGACCGCACCATCGCGGTGCCCGGCATCCGCCGCGGCGAGGTCGTCCGCGCCACCAGCACCTGGCACGAGCCCAGCGGCAAGGGCGTGAACGTCTCGCTGGCGCTGGCCGCGCACGGCCGCGCCACCCGCGCCGTGCTGCCCGTCGGCGGCCCGGAGGGCGACCGGCTCGCCCGGATGCTCACCGCGGCCGGCATCGACTTCCGCCCGGTGCCCATCGCCGGCGAGGTGCGCAGCAACGTGAGCCTCGCCGAGCCGGGCGGCACCGTCACCAAGATCAACGAGCGCGGCCCGGAGATCACAGGCGACGAGGCGGACGGCCTGATCAAGGCGGTGCTGGACGCCGCGGACGGCGCCGGCTGGATCGCCGGATGCGGCAGCCTCCCGCCCGGCGCGCCCGACGACTTCTTCGCCGAGCTGTGCGCCGCCGTACGCCCCGGCCGCGCGCGCGTCGCCGTGGACACCTCGGGCGTACCGCTGCGCGCCGCGCTCGCCGCCCGCCCCGACCTGGTCAAGCCCAACGTCGTGGAGCTCGCCGACGCCACCGGCGCGGTGATCACCACGATCGGGCAGGCGCTCGACGCGTCCGCGCTGCTGCTCGACCGCGGCGCCGGCCAGGTGCTGACCAGCCTCGGCCGCGACGGCGCGCTGCTGGTCACCCGTACGGGCGCGGTCCACGGCGAGGTGGCCATCGACCGGCCGCGCAGCAGCGTCGGGGCCGGCGACGCCCTGCTCGCCGGGTTCCTCGCCGCCGGCGCCGACGGCCCGGACGCCCTGGCGGCCGCGCTCGACTGGGCGGGCGCCGCCGTCTCCGCGCCCGGAACCCTCCTCGACCCGGCGCGCGTCGACGGCCACTGGACCGTCCGCGTCCACGACCGCCCCGACCCCGACAGGCCCCTCACCGACCGCACCTGAGGCCGTACGGGACACCGTGCCGGATATCGGTCCGGTGCTCCTGATACGAGATCGGGTCCGATTCCCCGTTCCCCCTTACGTGTGGTCACCGCGCGCGTATCGTCCGGTGCGGAAACGGGGGAGGGACGCTCTGTGGGGGGCGAAATGGCCTTTACCGTCAGCCGGCGGCGTGCCGGGGAACCCCCGGTGGAGGTGACCGGGTTCGTCGGCCGCCGCGCGGAGCTGACCCGGCTCGCCGGTCTGCTCGACACCGCGCGGCTGGTGACCGTGATCGGCGCGGGCGGTGTGGGCAAGACCCGGCTCACCCTCCGCTGCGCCGCGCAGGTCGCCGACCGGTTCGACGACGGCGTGTGCCTGGTCGAGCTGTCCGGGCTGCGCGACCCCGAGCTGCTGCCGCACACCGTGGCCACCTGCCTCGGCCTGCCCGAGCAGGACACCCGTACGCAGCTCGACGCCGTCCTCGACCACCTGCGCGACAAGCGGATCCTGCTGATCTTCGACACGTGCGAGCACCTGGTCGACGCCTGCGCGATGCTCGCCGACGTCGTGCTGCGCGAGACCGCGGGCGTGCGCATGCTGGCCACGAGCCGCCAGCCGCTGGACGTCCCCGGCGAGCACACCCTGCCCGTGCCGCCGCTCCCGGTGCCCGACGCCGACGACGCCGAGGCCGGCGGCGACGCCGTGGAGCTGTTCGCCCAGCGCGCCGCTGCCGTCGACCCGAACTTCGCCGTCACCGACGCCAACCGCGCCGACGTCATCCGGCTGTGCCGCCGCCTCGACGGCATACCGCTGGCCATCGAGCTGGCCACCGTACGGCTGCGGGCCGTGTCGCTGACGCAGCTCATCGACTGGCTGGAGGACCGCTTCCGGGTCCTGACCGGCGGGCGGCGCACCGCGCTGCCGCGCCATCAGACGCTGCGCACCGCCATCGAGTGGAGCCACGAGCTGTGCACCCCCGAGGAGCGGCTGCTGTGGGCGCGGCTGTCGGTGTTCGCCGGCACGTTCGACATCGCCGCCGTCAGCGAGGTCTGCGCCGACGACCGGCTCACGGAGATGGACATCCCGGAGACCCTGATCAACCTGGTGGACAAGTCGCTGGTGCTGCGGGTGGACGACGGCGACGGCCCCGGCGGCCCCGGCGGCACCCGCTACCGCCTGCTCGACACCCTCCGCGAGTTCGGGGCCGAGCACCTGGCGGCGTCCGGCGAGGAGGAGGCCGTACGTACGCGCCACCTCGCCCGCTACGCCGGGCTCGCCCACCACATCGGGGAGCACTTCCTCGACGACGACCAGGTGCCGCGCATCAGCGCGCTGAACCGGGAGCACGCCAACGTCCGCGTCGCGCTGGAGTACGGCTTCACCATCCCCGGCCAGGGCGGGCAGGCCGCCGCGCTGGCCAACGACCTCTGGGGCTACTGGCACGTCACGGGCGCGCTCACCGAGGGCCGCTACTGGCTGAGCCGCGTGCTCGAACGATCGGCCGACCCGTCCGGCGAGCGCGCCTGGGCGCTGGTGGCCAGGTCCCAGCTCTCCACGCTGCGCGGCGACCACGCGGGCGCGCTCGACGACGCGAGCACCGGCGTCGCCGTGGCCGAACGCGCCGGCGACGCCGTCGCGGCCTCCCGCGGCCTGCTCTACTCCCACCTGGCGCTGACCGTCGCGGGCCGGCTCGACGACGCGCGCGCCACCGAGGCCGCCGCGCGTGCGCACATGGAGACGATCGGCGACCACATCGGCCTGGTCTCCCTCGACGCGCAGTTCGCGTACATGTCGCTGCTGGCCGGCGAGCTCGACGCCTGCGAGGCCGGCTACGAGAGCGGCATCGCCCGCCTCGGCGCGGGCAGCCGCGAGTGCTGCATGAACAGTTGGCTGCACTTCATCGGCGGCACCGGCCGGTTCCTCCAGGGCCGCTACGACGCCGCCACCGAGTCGCTGTGCCATGCGCTGCCGATGAAGCACGCCATGGGCGACACCATCGGCGTCACCTACTGCCTGGAGACGCTGGCGTGGCTGGCCGGCGCCGCGGGCCGCCAGGAGCGTACGGCCTGGCTGCTCGGCGCGGCCGACGCCCTGTGGGCGCGGATCGGGCAGCGGCTGTCGGGCAACCCGACCATGGAGGAGATCCACCAGCAGGCCGAGAAGGCCGCGCGCGACGACCTCGGCGACGGCCCGTTCGACGCGCTGCACGACAAAGGGGCCCGCCACCCGGTGGACCACGTCGTACGGCTGGCGCTGGCGAACGCCGACCGGCTCACCGATCCCGCGTCCGACGACCGCCCGGAGTCCGACCCGCTGACCAGCCGGGAACGCGAGGTGGCCGCGCTGGTCGCCGACGGCCTGTCCAACCGGGAGATCGCCGCGCGGCTGTTCATCTCCAAGCGCACGGTCGACGCCCACGTGGAGCACATCCGCGCGAAGCTCGACGTCAGCTCCCGCGTCCAGATCACCACCTGGCTCACGACGAACCCGTAGGGCCGGCCGCGCCGTCGGGCGGGGTGACCCCGACGGCGGTGGCCACCGAAGCGGCACGGCTGGGGCCACCGCCGCCTCCCCACCCACGGCGGGCCGGCCACGGCCGCGAGCCGGGCCCCCCTCAGGCCCCGGCCCACGGCGTACGTCGCCGGCCCGCCCGATCAGGCCGCCGGCGATGCGCGGACACCGGGTCGTCCCCGTGCGTCAACGGCCTCCGCGCATGCGCCGACATGCCCCGACTATCCGGGATCGGGCGATGTGCGCGAATCCGTACGATGACCTATCCGCCGCACCTAACCGGCGGTCGCGGCCGTACGGATCGGCATACCTACGGCTCAGTCCTTGGCCTCCTCCGGGTCACGCCCCTGCGCGGCGCGCCCGCCGTCCACCGGGAGCGTCACCCCGTTCACGAAGCCCGCGCGGTCGGACAGCAGGTACGCCACCGCCTCGGCCACCTCGTCCGGACGCCCCACCCGGCCCACCGGATGCAGCCGTCGCATCTCCGCCTCGATCCGCCCGGCCGCCGCGGGACCCCGCTCCGCGAGCATCGAGGTGTAGCGGGCGGTGGTGATGGATCCGAGCGCGACCGCGTTCACCCGGATGCCGCGCGGCCCGTAGTCGACGGCCAGCGCCCGGGTCAGGCCCTCGACGGCCGCCTTGGCCGTGGCGTACGGCAGCGACCCGCGCACGGCACGCACCGCCTGGTGCGACGACACGTTCACGATCGCGCCGCCGCCACCGCCGCCACCGCCGCCACCGCCGCCGCCACCGCCGCCGCCACCGTCGGCGAGGAACCCGCGCACGGCGGCCATACACCCCACGACCACCGGATCGAGGTTGGCCGCGATCTGCCGGAGCAGGTCGCCGGCGTCCGGCACGTCCACCGAGGCGGCGGGGAAGACCGCCGCGTTGTTCACCCACCCGGCGAACCCGCCCAGCTCACGCGCCCGCTCGACCGCGCGCTCGGCCACCGCCGGGTCGCCCGCGTCGCCGCCGACCACCCCGATGCGCGCCGCGTCCGGATGCCCCGCCACCCAGCTCACCGCGTCCTCGTCCCGTTCGAGCACCACGACACCGGCCGCGTCGTCGAGCAGCCGCTCCACGATCGCCGGCCCGATGCCCCGCCCGCCCCCGGTCACCACGTACGTGCCGCCCATCGCCACCTCCGCGCCAGGATCCGTCGCGAGAATCAAACCCGATCCGCGTCCGCCCCGCTGATCCGGACGTAGCCGTACGCCGCGCGGCCATCGTCAGCCCGATCGCCGCCGGCGGCCCGGCGTCCCCCCGCGGCACCCGCCTCCCGCCGAGCCACGGCACCACCTGCCCCCACGGCCTGATGAGCCCCAGCGTGGCCAGCCCGCCC
This sequence comes from Streptosporangiaceae bacterium, assembly GCA_036502625.1. Lineage (GTDB taxonomy): Bacteria > Actinomycetota > Actinomycetes > Streptosporangiales > Streptosporangiaceae > DASXYG01. The sequence goes on along the minus strand of DASXYG010000055.1, from coordinate 175,874 downwards.
AGCACCGGCGCCAGCCCGCCCACAGTCATCAGCACCGGCATGGAGGAGTACGCCCGCTCGGCCGCCGCGGTCTTCCCGTACGCGACCCCACCGGCCAACAGCACGCCCCGATTGACCAGATCCCGCGGATCCGACCCCATCCCGAACGCAGCCCCCACGACCTGCACCACCAGATGCGCCGGCAACGCCAGCAGAACCAGCCCCCCACAAACAACCCAAGCCAGCGACCCCCGGCCCTGGTGCCCAGCGCCCCACCCCGGCTTCCCGCGACCGGGGGATCACGCCCGCACCGCGGGGGAGCGGGTCCGCCGTGGGCGCGCATCCACACGCCCACGGCGATGAGATCTCATCTAGACGAGAACGTACTTCATTGGCTTCCTATTTGAGTACGTGAATTGGTCGAGGATCATCAGACCCGAGTACTTGAAGCGGGCAAACGTGGCCACCGTGTGCCAGGTATGTTGTAGCTGGGAGATAGCGACCCTTTCGATGTCTGGTCGATCCTGCGAACCGTCGGTGCTCGCCGCCGTCGACGGTGCGATGAAAATTGCCATTGCGGCGATAGCCGCTCCCGAAATGTGCGTGGTGCGCAATGCGCGTTCCTGCCTAATGGGGCGTGATTTCCGGCGGATTGCCAGAAGGGCGCCTCAATCTAACGGAATGCGATTGGCTGATCAACTGAGTACGGATCGGTGACGGAGAAGTCGCTCGCCGTCGACTGCGCGTGCTCTAGAGACTCGTCACCGCCAGCCCGTTGATCCGGCTCTCGATGTCCTCGGCCTCGCGTAGGCCGAGGCTTCGGAGGGCGTCCGCGGCTTCCGTCCATCGGTCGCGGGCCTCGGCCTGGCGGTGAGTGCGGTGGAGCACGTCGCCTTGAGCGGCGAGGATGAGCCCGGTCTCGTACGGCTCGCGGATGCGGCGGGCGATCTCGAGCGCGCCGTCGAGGTGTTCGATCGCCAGGCGGTATTTGCCGGTGTTCGTATAAATAGCGCCGATATGCCGCATGGCTCGGCATTCTTCCATGGGTTCCGAAACGTCCCGTGCGATCCGAAGCGCGTTCTGGTGGTGGCTCAACGCGGCGTCGTTCCGGCCGATCGCCTGATACGTCGCGCCGATATTGTCCAGCACTTCCGCGACGCCGGTCCGGTCGCCGATTTCCCGGTATATGCCGAGGGCCCGGCGGAAGGAGGCGAACGCCTCGTCGGTCTCGCCCATCGCGAGGCGGCAGGTCCCGATGTTGGCGAGGTCGATCGCGGTGTCCTGCGGATGGATCGCGTCCTCATTGAGGCGTGATGACAATAGGTAATTATCTAGTGCGTCCTCGGGGCGTCCGAGACGCATTTGGATATCTCCAAGATTGCTGAGTGACTCGATTTCTCCGCGCAGGTGCCCGACGGCGCGATATGCGCTCAGTGCGCGCTCGGTAATGAGAGTTGCCGTGTCGTAGCGACCCATATGAAAAAGTACCATCGCGCTGTGTGCCAGTGCGGTGGCCTCGCCTTTACGGTCGCCGAGCCTCCGGCAGATCGTGGCGGACGCGTCGAGGTTCTCCAGTGCCTGGTCGTACGCGGCGAGATGCCACCGCGCCAGGCCGAGCCGGTCCAGGGCCGCCGCCTCGCCGCGCGGGTCGCCGGCCGCACGGCAGACGTCCGCCGCGTCCCGCGCGAGGTCCTCGGCCTCCTCATAGCGGCCGCAGCGCAGGTCCACGAGCGCGAGGTCCACCATGGCCGCCGCCTCGCGGATGGGCTCACCGGCGGACCGCAAGGTCAGCATGGCCTTCCGGTGGATCTCGACGCCCTCGTTCCACCGTGCCGTGGTCTCCACGAACGACGCGATGGCGTGCGCGAGCTCCGGCTGCCGGTCGTGCGGACCCTGCGCGTAACCGAGGATGCCGGAGCTCTCCCGCTCAAGCCGCCGCTGGTCGCCGTGCTCGGCGATGGCGAGGAAGTACGTGCACAGCCGCTGGACGCAGCCGGCGCGTACGGTCTCGTCGTCCTCGGCCTCGGTGCGCTCGCGCGCGTACTCGCGCAGCAGGTCGTGGAACCGGTAGCCGCCGCGTGACCGCTCTTCCAGCAGGTTGTCGTCGAGCAGCCCGTCGATCGCATGGACGGCCGCGTCGTGTTCCAGGCCGAGCAGGGCGGCGGCGGACTCCAGGGTGAACTCGGTGCCGGTGTGCAGGCTCAGCAGGCGGAAGGCGCGCCGCTGCCCGGCCGAAAGGTCCCGGTACGACAGCTCGAAGGTGACCCGTACGCTGCGGTCGCCCATCCGCACGCCCAGGACGCTGCCCATGCTGTGGAGCTGGCCGGCGAGGTCCCGCATCGTGCGGGCGGGCCGGTCGCGCAGCCGGGTGGCCGCCAGCCGGATCGCCAGCGGGAGCGCCCCGCACTGGCGGATGACCGTAGCCGTCGCTTCGTCGTCATCGGCTTGGGCGGGCGTGATGATGGCGTGCAGCATCCGCGCCGCGTCGTCGGGGGACATGACGTCGAGGGTGAACGGGCGTACGCCGTCGAGCGCACTGAGTCGGCGGCGGCTCGTGATGATCACCAGGCTGGGCGACGACCCGGGGAGCAGGTACCTGACCTGGTCGTCGTCGGCCGTGTCGTCCAGCACGATGATGGCGCGCCGTTCGGCCAGGCGGGTCCGCCAGAGGTCGGCGCGCTCGTCCAGGCTCGGCGGAATTCCGGCCTCGGGAACGTCGACCATCGGCAGCAGCCGCGCCAGCGCGTCCGGCGGGTCGAGGGGTTCGCGCGCACTGTGCGCACCGAGATCGAGATGGATGCGGGCGTCCGGGTACGAATCGGCGAGCCGGTGCGCGAGCTGTAGGGCGAGCGTGGACTTGCCGACCCCCGGCATTCCGTCGATGGCGATCACGCCGCCCCGCGAGTTCGGCCCGGGCGTGGGGCACGCCGCCAGGAGGCGCTCGATCTCGGACTCGCGGCCGATGAAGTCCGCCAGTGCGCGGGGGATGGTGTTCGGGCGGCGGATCCGGGGGCGCGCGGTTTCCTCGTCGGTGCCCTGATCGCCGGCGATCAGGCGCTGCTGCAGCTCGCGGACCCTGCGTCCAGGCTCGGTGCCGAGCTCGTCCACGAAGCGGCGCCGCTGGCGCTGGTAGACCTCGAGCGCACGGGCGGTCTGGCCGCATCCGTCCAGGGCCTGCATCAGCAGCGCGAGCAGCTCCTGATGGAAGGGGTACTCGGCGACGAGGTGCGTGAGCTCGCCGACGAGTGCGGCGTGCCGGCCGAGCCGGAGCTCGACACGGATCCGGCTGACCGAGGCGGCGAGCAGTTCCTCGTCGAGTGCCAGCCGGTTCTGCTCCGCCCACGCGCCGCGCAGGTCGGCGAGGGGGCTTCCGGTCCGCAGCGCGGCGGCCTCCCGCATCAGCGCGGCGGCTTCGGCGTCCTGCCCGCTCTCGGCAAGGCTGTCCGCCTGCTCGTGGAGCCTCCTGAAGCGGTAGATGTCGATCAGGTCGGGGTCCGTCTCCAGGACGTAGCCGTGGTCGCGCAGGTCGATTCTGGCCGCGTCGGTGGCGTTTTGCAGTGCCGTCCTTAATCGGGCGACGTAGCTGTGGATCGTGGACCGCGTGGGCCGGTTCTCCGGCCAGAGCCGGTCGATGAGGGCGTCGATCGGCACCGGGCGGCGGACGTTCATCGCGAGAAGGGCGAGGATGCCGCGCTGCCGGGGTGAGCCGACCGCGTGGCGGCGTCCGTCGGCCCAGAGCTCTACCGGGCCGAGAATGTGGAGTTCCACTGGCAACTCCCTAGACGTGCCCCATCAGTCGTTGGTTTTCCACGTACGGCAACCGCCCAATCAGCATCGGCGTGGCCACATGTTGACGATGGACAATCCGTTCGTCCGGCGGACCGTCAGATTTCTTCCAAGCCTTTCGTCAAGGTGATCCAGCTTCCCGTCCGCCGTGCCGTCCAGGCGCGCGGCCCATCGTGGCGGTCATGGAGACGACCCACGAGGAGGAGTCATGACGGGCGAAGCGCCATTGGGGCCGTTCGGCCTCGACCGGTCGGTCTGCGCGACCCGCGCGGTCGACCGTACGGTCCTGGTGCCGGTGCACCACCTGACGGCGGGCACTCGGCTTGCCGAGGTCGTGCCGATGTTGGAGGCCGACCGCCGGATCCAGGTGGTGTACACGCAGGCGCCGACGCAGCGGTTCGGCGCGGGAACCGCCGAGTACCTGCGCGGCCTGGGAGCCGTGGTCATCCCGTGGCGGCTGGCGATCGCGTCCAGGTTCGATCTCGCTGTCGCGGCCACGCACGGCTCGCTGGAATCGCTGCACGCGCCGGTTCTCTATCTGCCGCACGGCGTGGGATTCGCGCGATACCAGGCGGCGCTGCGGTCCGGCGAGGGGCCCGCGGGGCGCCGGTACTCCGGTGACGCGTCGCCCGCCGCGATCGTCAAGTACGGGCGCATCGTGCCGTCGGCGATCGTCGTCGCCCACGAGGCGCAGCTCGAGCAGCTCGCCCAGGGGTGCCCGGAGGCCGTGCCGGTCGCGCGGGTGGCCGGCGACCCGGCGTACGACCGCCTGCTGGCGAGCGCCGCACACCGCGCGGAGTACCGAGCAGCACTCGGCGTACGGCAGGGGCGGCGGCTCGTCGTCGTGTCGAGCTCGCACCAGACGAGCTCGCTGCTCGGGCGCCACCCGGACCTGCTGCCGCGGCTGATGGCGGCGCTGCCTGCCGACCGCTACCAGGTGGCCGCCGCGGTGCACCCGAACGTGTGGGCGTGGCATGGACGGCGGCAAGTTACCGCCTGGTACGCCGACTGTATCCGGGCCGGGATGCGGCTGCTGCCGCCGGAGCACGGATGGCACGGCGCACTGGTAGCCGCGGATGTCGTACTCGGCGACTGCGGCTCGGTCACGTACTACGCGGCGGCCGCCGGCCGCCCGGTCGCGCTGGCCGCGTTCCCGGACGAGTCCGGCATCGATCCGTCGTCCCAGATGGCGCTGCTCGCGCGGATCGCGCCCCGGCTCGACTCCGGATTGCCGCTGCGTCCGCAGATCGATGCGGTCATGGCGGACTACGCTCCGCTCCGCTACGCCGAGATCCGGGCACGCGCCAGCTCGGTGCCCGGCCGCAGCGCGGAGCTGATCAGGTCGGTGATGTACGAGCTGATGGATCTGCCCGAACCGGCACGTCCCGCGCACACCGAGCCGGCGCCCGCGCCCGTACCGATCGTGCCGTTCCCCGAGGCGGCGTGATGGCCGGGGTGTGGATGCGGTGGGAGCTGCCGAGGGGGACGGACGAACACCTGGTGGCGGACGTGCACGGGTCCGCGCCGTGGTGCCGGGAATCGGCGGACGTCCTGGTCGACCACCGCGGGCGGGCGGAACCCGTGGATCTGCTCCGCGACTGGCCCGGATGCCTCGTCGCGGCCAGCGCCGCCGGCCCCGGCGGCCGGATCATCGCGGCCCGGGGAGATCCGCTGCGCAGATTCCGGGTGACCGGTGCGTTTCCCCTCGGGCTGTGCGCGTCAATCGTCCACCTGCTGCTGTCCGGGCTCCTCGGCTCCTGGGGTGGAGAGGCCGGCGAGGCGCGCCTGTACCGTGTCCGCCTGCGGTGCGTCCAGCCGTCGCAGGATCGTGAGCGCGTGCTCGAGTGGCGCCCGCACACCGGCCGTCTCGCCGAGCATTTCGAGGGCGTCGGCCCGCAGCAGGCTGATGCTCGCCTCCTCGAACTCGGCCCCTTCGTCGCGTGCGATCTCCTGGGCCCGGTCGAGCGCGGCGAGCGCCGGCCGGGGCGCGCCCGCTCGGAGGTGCGTCCCGGCGAGGTCGGTCAGTGACCGGCTGGTGTTGAACCGGTCGCCCAGCTCGGTGAACTGGTCGATTGCGGCCTCCAGATGGTCGACGGCCTCGGCGTACCGGCCGCTCTCCCGGTACGCCTGGCCGATCCGCCGGGTGAGCAGCGCGACGCCCCGGCTCTCACCGAGCTCGGCGTGGAGGCGGCGCGATGCGATGAAGTACGGGACGGCCTCGGCCGGTTCACCGCGGGCGATGTGGACGAGCCCGATCTCCTGATCGGCGGTCGCCTCGCTGATCTGGTGCTCGGCCGCACGCGCGAGGTCGCGTGACTCCGTGAAAGCGCGCTCAGCCTCGCCGAGCTCACGGAGATCGAGCCGGGCGCGACCGAGCTGCAACAGCATCCTGGCCGCCGCGACCGGATCGTCGCATGCGCGCGCGGCGGCGATCCCGATCTCGTGGCTGGCGATCCACTCCGGATAGTGCTTGCGCAGCAGGAACAGGCCCCACAGTGTCTCGCACAACTGCCACACCTCGGCGTTGAGGCCGGCGCCGTGCGCGGCGCGCAGCAGCGCCATCAGGTTGGGCAGCTCCGCCTCCAGCCAGTCCAGCGCCGCACGCGAAGACGGGAACCGGGGCGGGTCGCGGGGCACGGCCGCGTACGCGGGGCCGATACGCCAGCGTCCGGGCAGGACGGCGAGGTCCGCGGCCGCGGTGTTCGCGAGGTACCAGGAGACGGCACGGGCGAGCGCCCGGGTCCGCTCCGGTTCGGTGTCGATCCGGTCGGACTTCTCGGCCGCGTGGAGGCGTATGAGGTCGTGCAGCCGGAACCGGCCGTCGGCGACCTCCTCGACCAGGCTCACGTCCTCCAGGTCCTCGATGATCCGTTCGCATCTGCTGTCGTCGGCGCCGAGCATCGCGGCGGCGACCGGCACGGTGAAGTCCGGGCCAGGGAAGTGGCCGAGTACGCGGTACAGCGCCGCCGACTCGGCGTCCAGGGCGGTATAGGAGAGGTCGAAGACCGCCCGTACGGTGACCTCGTCATCGGTGCTCAGCTCCGCGATGCGGCGGCGCTCGTCCGCCAGCTCCCGTACGACGCGCTCCAGGTCCCAGTAGCGACGCCGGGCCAGCCGTGCGGCCGTGGCCCAGATCGCGATCGGCAGCCGTCCGCAGAGGTCGGCGACCGTTCGCGCGGAGTCCGAGCCGGCGACGGCGTGTTCGTCGCCGAGCGCCTTGCCAAGGAGCTCGGTGGCGCCGCGCGCGCTCAACGGGCCGAGGTCGATGAACCGCGCGCCCTCGTGGGTGAGCCCGCGGATGGCGCGGCGGCTCGTCACCGCCACCAGGCTGCGGCCGTGCCCGGGGAGCAGCGCGCGGACCTGTCCGGCGGAAGCGGCATTGTCCGCCAGGATGGAAATGCGGCGCCCGGCCGTGAGCGACCGGAAAAGCGACGAGCGTTCGTCGAGGGTGGGCGGCATCCGATCGGGCCCGACGCCGAGCGAGCGCAGAAACCTGCCGAGCGCCTCGCCCGGCGGCATGGGTTCGGCGGATGCGAATCCATGGAGATCGACATAGAACTGCGCGTCGGGAAAGCTGTCGTGATTGCGGTGCAGCCAGTGCACGAGAAGCGCGGTCTTGCCGACACCGCCGGCGCCGCCGACCACCGTGACCAGCGGGGTTCTGTCGATCGCCGTCTCCTCGGCTAACTGGTCGAGCAGGGTCAGCTCGTCGGTGCGATTGGTGAAATGAGCCGGCGCGGGCGGGAGTTCGCGCGGTTGCGGACGATCTTCCCGTTGTGGATGGAAATGCACACCTCCGCGTATATCGCCTGCCTGGATGACAGGTCCGCGAATCGTCGCATTGTGGATCTCGCGCGCGGCGGACGGGCGTTCGGGCCGGTCCGCGCTCGCGTCTTCCTCTCCGCCAGCCATCCTGATTCCGTTTCCTCGGGACTCCGATTCAACTTAGTAGAGAATGGCAATTTTCGCTAAGCCAACATGTGGGACGGAAAGCCGTAACAGTTGACCTCTACCATGGTTGAGGTTGCAGGATCGGGGGTGTTGCTGTGAACCGATCGGTTGGAGATGTCATGTACGGCGTTGTGCTGCGGGAGTTCGGGCCGGCCGGGAATCTGTCGTATGAGGAGGTGGACGAGCCCGCCCCGGGGAAGGGGGAGGTGCGGGTTGCGGCCGAGGTCTCCGGGGTGCATCAGGTGGAGACCGTCGTGCGGGAGGGGCTGGCGATCGGGCCGCCGCTGCCGGAGCTGCCGACCGTGTTCGGGAGTGAGGTCGCGGGGGTGGTCGACGCCGTGGGGGAGGGCGTGGATCCCGGGTGGGTCGGGGCGCGTGTCGTGACCGCGATGGTGCGGTCGGGGGCGTACGCGGAGTTCGTGCTGGCCGATGCCGCGCAGCTTCAGGTGATCCCGGACGGGGTCTCGTACGAGACCGCGGTGGCCATGATCCGTACGGGCGCGACGACGGTCGGCATGCTGGACATCGCGGGGCTGACCGGCGAGGACACCGTGCTGGTCACGTCGGCGGCCGGGGGCATCGGGCGGCTGCTCGTACAGCACGCCCACCGGCTGGGCGCGACCGTCGTGGGCGCGGCGGGCGGGGCCGCGAAGGTCGGGGCCGTGCGCGCGCTCGGCGCGGACATCGCCGTCGACTACCGGAAGCCCGGATGGGACGGCGAGGTGCGCGACGCGCTCGGCGGGCGCCGGGTGACCGCCGCGCTCGACGGCGTCGGCGGCGACATCGCCGACGCGGCGTTCGGGCTGATCGCCGACCACGGGCGGATGGTGAGCATCGGCGCGTCCTCGCGGACGTACTTCGCCGCCGACCCCGAGACGCTCAAGGAGCGCGACATCACCGTGCTCAACGCGCTGACGACCATGGTCTCCGATCCCTCGCGGTGGCCCGACATGGAGCGCCGCGCGCTGGAGGCCGCCGCGAAGGGCGACTTCGTCCCGACCGTCCAGGCGTTCCGGCTCGCCGACGCGGCCGCCGCGCACACGGCGCTCGCCCGCCGGGAGACCACCGGGAAGGTCGTCCTCGTGCCCTGACCGGGGTCTGGTGAGGAGTGCCGCCGCCGGGAGAGCACCACCGGGAAGGTCGTCCGCGTGTCCTGACCGGGGCCTGGTGAGGTGCGCCGGGGCCGGGTTACCGTCGCCGCGTCAGCGCAGCGCGACGGAGGAGGCCCCAAACGACCGAGCGTGAGAGCGCGCAGAACCCGTACGCCGACGGCTGTGCCTGGATCGAGGGCGCGTACGTGCCGATCGCCGAGGCCCGCATTCCGATTCTCGACGTGGGCTTCACCCGCTCGGACCTCACGTACGACGTGGTGGCCGTGTGGAACGGGCGGTTCTTCCGCCTCGACGACCACCTCGACCGGCTGTACGGCGGCTGCGCGCGCATCCGCATCACGCCGCCCGCCACCCGCGACGAGGTCCGCGCGATCCTCGTTGAGGCGGTCCGCAGGTCGGGGCTGCGGTCGGCGTACGTCGAGGCGGTCGTCACGCGCGGCGTGCCGCCGGCGGGGGAGCGCGACCCGCGGAGGTTCGCGCCGCGGCTGTACGCCTACGCCGTCCCGTACGTCTGGATCCAGCATCCGGAGGCCCAGGAGCGCGGCGCGGACGTCGTCGTCACGCGCGGCACGCGGCGCATCCCCGCCGGGTCCGTCGACCCCACCGTGAAGAACTTCCACTGGGGCGACCTCGTGCGCGGGATGTTCGAGGCGTACGACCGCGGCGCCGCGCTGCCGATCCTCCCGGACGGCGACGGCCTCGTCACCGAGGGCCCCGGGTTCAACGTGTTCGCGGTCGTCGACGGGCGGCTGCGCACGCCGGCGCGCGGCGTCCTGGAGGGGATCACCCGGCGCACGGTGCTGGAGATCGCCGAGGGGCTCGGCGGCGCGCCGTACGTCGGCGACCTGCCGGTCAACGACCTGTACCGGGCCGAGGAGCTGTTCCTCACGAGCACCGCGGGCGGCGTCATGCCGGTCGCCACGCTCGACGGCCATCCGGTGGGCGGCGGCGCGCCCGGCCCGCTCACGGCCAAGATCCGCGCACGCTACTGGGACCTGCACGACGACCCCGCGTACACGGTCGCCGTCGACTACTGACCGGCCTCACCCGTACGGCGCGGCCACCGGCGGGCCGGCCAGCACGCGCACGGCGAGCACCGCGAACTCCCGGTCCGTGAGCCGGCCGTTCTCCCGGAGGCCGGCGAGCGCGCGCAGGGCGGCGACCTGGTCGTCGCCCGCGCCGCGCGGTGCGGGCGACGGTCCGCCCGTCATGGTGCAGCGGATGAGGGGGCGGCGTGGCAGCGGCATCGCGTCTCCCTCCGTGGGCCTCCCACGCTGGCACGCCCGCCGGACGCGGCGGGTCACCCGTGCGGGGTGACACCGCCGCCCCCGGGGTATGACAGCGCCGCGCCGGCTACCACGTGAGCTGGCGTGATACCGGCCGATGGGGGTCGGCCGGTGCCCGGGGGGACATCACTGTGCGTACTGCGACCCGGCCGCGCGGAGCCGCGCGGCCGTTCCGTTCCGATCCGCTGCTCGCCGACCGGACCCGCGTGCCGCGGCCGCGGTTCCCGCTGTTGGCCCGGCCGCGCCTGGACGCCGCGTTCGCCGCGGCCGTCCGCCGCCGGGTCACCCTGGTCCACGCGCTCGCCGGGTCGGGGAAGACGACCGCCTGCGCGAGCTGGGCCGCCCGCGTCGGCGACTGCGACGTCGCCTGGCTGACCGCGGACGCGTCCGACGACGCGGAGCGCGTACGCACGGGGGTCCGTGCGGCGCTGGCCGGAGTGGACGCCGGATGGGCCGCCGCGCTGCGGGGCGCGGCGGTGCCCGGCGCCAGGGAGCCCGGCGAGCCCGACGCCGTGGGCGACCGGGCGTTGGCGGCGGCGGTCGCGCGGGCCGAGCGGCCCGTGGTGCTGGTCGTGGACGAGGCGGACGCGCTGTCCGCCGCGAGCCTGGCGCCGCTTGACCACCTGATCGCCCACGCGCCGCCGCGGCTGCGGCTGATCCTCCTCGCCCGCCGCCGCCCCCGGCTGCGCCTGGCCCGCCTGCACGTCGCGGGCGACCTGTCCGAGCTGACGACCGCCGACCTGGCCTGCGACGCGTCCGAGGCCGCCGCGTACCTGGAGCTGACGGGCGCGTCCGGCACCGGTCCCGCCGGGCTCATGGCCGCCACGGACGGCTGGATGGCCGCGATGCGGCTGTACGTGGATGACGGTGCGGCGTCCGGGGTGCTGCTCGCGTACGTGGACGAGGAGGTGCTCGACGTACGGCCCGGGGCGCGGGCACTGCTCGCCGAGCTGTCCGTGGCCGACCGGCTGACCGGGGACCTGGCCGTCGCGCTGACCGGCCGTGCCGACGCGCCCGCGCTGCTGCGCGAGCTCGCCGACGACGGATTGCTGCATGCCGGGGAGGGGCGGTCGCGCTGCCGCGCCCCGGTGGCCGCCGCCCTGGCCGCCCGCGGTGCGGACGCCCTCGCCTCGGACCGCCGTACGGAGCTGCTGCGCACCGCGGCGGAGTGGTACGCCGCGCACGGCGACGGCACCGAGGCGGTACGCGCGGCGGCCCGCACCGGCGACCCAGGCCGTACGGAGCACGTCCTGCTCGACACGGGCCTCACGATCGCGATGGCCCACGGCCCGGCCCACCTGGAGTCGCTTCTCGCGGAGCTGCCCGTGGACCCCGATGCCGCGGGCATCGTACGGGCGACCGCGCGGCTGTTCGCGGGGGACACCGCGGGCGCCCGCCACCACCTGGCCGCCGTACGGGATGACGCGCGCACACCCCTCCTCCAGGCCAAGCACGCCACGATGGAACTCGCGGTGCGCCTCAGCGAGGGGCGGCCCCCGGACGCGACCGTCGCGGAGACCGTCACCGAGGGGGGTGTGGAGCCCGCGGTGGTGCGGGCGTGGGGGGAGTACGCGTTCTTCACGGGGCTGCGGTGGGCCTGGCTGGGGGAGTCGCGGGCGGCCGCCGCGGCGTTCGCGGACGCGGCCGGGGCGGCGGGCGATGCCGGGGGGCTGGCGGACCGGGCGCGGGCGTGGGGGGCGCTCGTGCTGGCCTGGCGGCGGGATCTGGGCGCGGCGGAGCGGATGATCGCCGCGGTCGGGGGCGCGCCGTGGCCGCTGGCGCTCGCCCGCGCGTGGGTGTGCCTGGAGCGTGATGATCCGCGCGCGGCGGAGGAGGCCGTACGGGACCTCGACGGCACGGCCGCCGCGCTGCCGGGCGAGCCGTGCGCGTCGGGGCTCGCGGGGGTGGTGTGGGCGCGCGCGGCCATCGCGCTCGGGGACCTCGACCGGGCGCGGGCCGCGCTTGAGGAGATCGCGGGCGCGGAGCTCGGGCCGTACGGCGCGTCGCTGCGCGCGGGGGCCCTGGTCGAGCTGGCCCAGCGCTCCGGTGACATGCCGCGCGCCCGCGAGCTGGCGCGCACCCTGACCGGCGGCGTGTCCGGGCCGCCGTCCGCCCCGGCGGCGCTGCTCCTGGGCCGCGTCCTCCTCCAGGCGGACGAACCGCGCGCGGCCCTCGACGCGGTAGCCGCGATCATCACAGAGGCCGAGCCCGCGCCCGCCGAGCCGGTGGTCGTGGAGGCGCGCGGGAGCGGCGGGCGGGGAGCGGCCGTGCACGAGCGGGGCCGGGCGGGCGCGGCTGCGGAGGGCCCGTACGTGGGGGCCGGGGAGCGGGCGGGGGCGCTGGCCATCGCCGCGGCGGCGTACGGGCGGTTGCGTGCGGGGGAGGATGCCGCGCGGCTGCTCGGGGAGGCGCTCGGGCTGGTGGAGGCGGAGGCGGCGTACGGGGTGCTGATCGCGTGCGGGGCGCCGCTGCGCGCGCTGGTCACCATGGTGAAGCCGGCGGACGCGGGGCGCGACCGGGTACGGCGCGAGCTGCTGCGCCGCTTCGACCTGCGGCCCGCGGCCGGGGAGCGGCGCGGGGCCGCGGCGCACGCGACCGTGGGCGACGAGCCGCTGACCCGGGCCGAGCTCGCCGTGCTGCGGTTCCTGCCGTCCCACATGACCAACACCGAGATCGCGGAGTCCCTGGTGGTCTCGGTGAACACGGTCAAGACCCACCTGCGCGCGGTCTACCGCAAGCTCGGCGTCACGACCCGCCGCGACGCCATCCGCGCCGCCGACGCCCTCGGCCTCCTGTAGCCGCGCGGGCCTCCCGGATGAGTGGTCCACGATGTGGACCCTGCTGTCTCGGATGTTGGGGTGATCTTGGTATTGACGGGGGAACCGGGGGCTTGTAGCTTCCGTAACGGACGAATGCGGTCCGTATTTACTCGAGGTAAAGCCGTCCCCCACCCCCCAGGAATGGACGCATGGACCACCGCTCGGCCCTGCTCTCCGCACGGCTTGACCGCCTGCCCATCTGGCCCTACCGGCGAGCGGTCTTCCTCGTCGTCGGAATCGGATACTTCTTCGCGTACTTCGACATCGGCAACATCGGCTACGCGCTGCCGCGGGTGCTGGAGGACCTCCAGGCGGACAAGGCCGCCGCGGCGTTCGTGCTCAGCGGCGGGCTGTGGGGCTACATCGCGGGCGGCGCCGTCAACGCCGTGGTCTCCGACCGGCTGGGACGGCGGGCGGGGCTGCTGGCCGGCGCGCTGATGTACGGCGTCGGCTCGCTGGGCACCGCGCTCGCCGGGGACATGACGTTCTTCGGCATCGCGCGGTTCGTCTCCGGCATGGGCATCGGCGCCACGCTCGCGGTGTTCAGCACGTACGTCAGCGAGATCGCGCCGGCGGACCGGCGCGGCCGGTACATCTCCCTGGTCGCGCTGCCCGCCATGATCGGCACCGCGACCGTGCCGTTCATCTCGCTCGTCCTGCTGCCCACGTTCACCTGGGGCTGGCGGGTGCTGCTCGTCATCCCGGCGGCCGGCACGGTCGCGTTCGCGCTGGCGTTCAAGCTGCTGCCGGAGTCGCCGCGCTGGCTCGCCGTCACCGGCCGTGCGGACGAGGCCGAGGCGGTGATCGCCGCCGCGGAGGAGCGCGTACGCAGGACCACCGGCGCGGAGCTCCCCCCGGTGCCCGAGATCCCGGAGACGGCGCCCGAGGACGCGAAGGACCGCAGCATCCTGGTGATCTTCAAGCGCCCCGTCTTCCGCTGGACGCTGCTGTTCTTCGTGCTCTGGTTCGTCCTGTACATCGGCGACTACGGGTTCCTCGGGCTCGGCGTCACGCTGATCACCGAGCACGGCTTCGACCTGAAGCACAGCATCCAGATGACGCTCGGTTCGAGCGCGGGCCTGATCATCGGCTCGGTGCTGGCCCCGTACATCGCCGACCGGTTCCCCCGGAAGTACGTCGGCGCGCTGTTCGCGTTCATCGCGGCGCTGGGCTGGGCGTGGGTCGCGTTCCAGCCCGAGGTGGTGCCGATCGCCGTCATGTACTTCCTGTACCAGCTCAAGATCGGCGCGGCGCAGTCGCAGATGTACCTGCTCACCGCCGAGCACTTCCCGACCCGCGGCCGTACGGCGGGGGTGTCGCTGGCCAACGGCGGTGGCCACGTCGGCGGCGCGATCGCCCCGTTCGTGCTGCTGTTCATGCTGGACCACTTCGGGTTCGGCTCGGTGTGGGCGACGATCGCGGCCGCGTCGGCGCTGGTCGCGATCCTCACGCTGCTCGCCCGCGACACGACGGGCGTGTCGCTGGAGTCCGTCTCCAAGGGCGGTGACGCGAAGCCGGCCGGCGTATCCCGCGTATGACCGGAGTTGGTGACGCACTGTGGCAAAATCGGGCGCGTGACGTCCACCAGTGGCTCAGGGCCCGGGCGCCCGCCGGACCCCGACATCGAGCGCCGCGCCATCGAGGCGACGCTGGAGATCTATTCGGAGGTCGGCTGGGCGGGATTCACTTTCGACGCGGTCGCCCGCCGCGCGAAAGTCGGAAAGGCCGCGCTCTACCGGCGCTGGCCGTCGAAACAGGACCTCATCGTCGAGGCGATCGAGACCCTGCGGCTGCCGCGTAGGAAACCGGTCACCGGCCCCATCCGCGACGACCTGCGTTCGGTGGCCGAGAGCCTCACCCGCCGCTACGCCGGGCGCCACGGCCTGGCGTTCCTGCGCGCGCAGCTCGAGGCCAAGGTCTATCCGGACGTCCTCGGCGCCGCGATGGACACCTCGCGGAAGTCGATCATCGCCAAGGGCCGCAAGATCATCCTGTCCGCCGTCGAACGCGGCGAGCTGCCCCCGGGAACGTCACCGGGAATGGTGATGGACGGCCTCGCGGGCGCCATTGTGAACCACATTCTGATGGCACCGGAAACGCGGGTCGCGGAAATCGCGGACGACCCGGCGCAATTCTCCGACCGTGTGGTCGACCTCGTCCTCGACGGCGCACGCGCGGCCGCCCGTACCCCCGTCTCGTGACCCGCGGTCCGGGCCCTCAGCGGTACTCGGCGTAGCGGCGGGGGCGGCGCGTCAGCCACTGCCAGAACGACCGGTACGGCGGGCGGACCGAGATGTGGCCGCTGCCCACCTTGCCGGAGACGTGGATGCGCAGGGTCACGGGGACACGGGAGTTCCACGGCGACTTCGCCCGCACGCTGCCGCTGCGCACCTCGACGTCGTCGGCGTCGACGACGACACCGGGCCGGGTGATCACGGCCAGCGACCCGCTGCCGACCTCGGCGTCGATCTCCAGCACGGGATGGGTGAGCACGGCCTCGGTGAGGTCCAGCTTCACGCTGCCGCTCCTGACCCGCACTTCGATGCGGCGCGGCACGGTCCAGCGGCCGTCACGCCGCGCGCTGCCGGAGCGGGTGCTGATGAGCACGACGTCCTTCGCCGGCGCGGGCGCCGCAGCCGTGCCCGGCGCGGCGGGGAGGTCGGTGGTCAGCGCCGCGAGCTCGCCGTACGTACGGGCGTTCAGCGCGAGCTCCAGCCGCTGGTCGAGCTCCTCGGAGGTCAGCCGGCCGTCGCCGGCGGCGACCCGGAGGAGGTCGACGACGCGGTCGCGGTCGGCGTGTGACGCGCGCAGACCGTCGGGTACCCCACCGTCGCCGCGTCCCAGCGGCGAAACCTCGCCATTCATGGGGATACTGTACGGCGGGCCGGACGGCGCCGGGCGCCGCCCGCTCTCACTTGGGGTGGCGCAGCACGATCACGCGCGCGACGGACGTACCGCGCTGCGGCGAGGTGATCACGTACACGCGCAGCCCCTTCGCGATGTGGCTCCGGTCGGACTTCTTCTTGTCCAGCCGCACCCGCGTGTCGCCGTTCACCGTGTAGCGGTGCGCCTGCTTGTCCCTGCTCGTCACGGTGACGGTGCCGCCGGACACCGCGGTGACGGAGCCGCGCTGCACCTCGACGGTCCTGAACCCCTTCTTGGTCCGCACCGTGAACGTGCCGTGCACGGCACGGCGGATCAGCGGCCGGGCCCGCCGCGCGCCCGGCTGCTTGGCGCCGGGCTTCGCGGACTGGGCCGCGGCCGGGACCGCGGCGTTCGCGGCCGTGCCCGGGCCCGCCGTGCTCGCGTACGCGACGCCGCCGCCGAGCAGCAGGACGCCGGCGCCGGTCCCGGCTGCGATGATCTTCCACCTGTGCATTGCGCTCTCCTCTTCGGCGTGACCGCCATCGGTTCCGGCCAGCATGCCGGGCGCGGGTAAGGATCCGTCGAAGGGAATGTTCGAGGAATGTCAGGAATCGCCTCACCGCACGGGCCGATGCCGCACCACCGCGCGGTTTGGGCCAGGCTGGACCCGTACGCGCGAAGGCGAGGAGGCGGCCGATGAGCGAGCCCGCACCCGGCGACACCGGACGCGGCCTGGTGCTGGTCATCGAGGACGAGCGGGCGATCGCCGATCTTCAGCGGCTCTACCTCACCCGCGAGGGCTTCGGTGTCCGGGTGGAGGCCGAGGGGCGCGCCGGGCTGGACGCCGCGCGCCGCCTGCGGCCCGTCGCGATCGTGCTCGACGTACGGCTGCCGGACATGGACGGCATGGACGTCTGCCGGGAGCTGCGCGCCGACGGCGACCCCACCCCGATCGTGTTCGTCACCGCGCGCGACGAGGAGGTGGACCGCATCCTCGGGCTGGAGCTCGGCGGCGACGACTACCTCACCAAGCCGTTCTCGCCGCGCGAGCTGGTCGCCCGGGTAAAGGCGGTGCTCCGCCGCGGCCGGATGCCGGAGCCCGACGTGGTCGCGGTCGGAGACGTGCGCCTGGACCCGCGGCGGCGCCGCGCGTACGTCGGCGACACCGGCGTCGCGCTCACCGCCACCGAGTTCGACCTCCTGCTGTGCCTGTTCCGCAACGAGGGCCAGGTGCTGTCGCGCGACCAGTTGCTGTCCCGGATCTGGGGCTACGCCGGCATGGGCAGCCGCACCGTCGACGTGCACGTGGCGCAGGTGCGCGCGAAGATCGGCGCGGCGTGCCCGATCCGCACGGTGCGGGGCGTCGGCTACGTCGCGGACGCCGGATGACCGGCCCGCGCCGCGGCCTCGGCTTCTGGATCGCGCTCGTCACCGTCGGCGTCGCCGTGCTGTCCCTGGTCGTGGCGGCGTCGGTGACGTACGGCCTGGTCCGCAGCTCGGCGGAGACCGAGGCGCGGCGCCAGCTCGGCCGCCAGGCCGACCTCGTCGCGGGGCTGGCGCCCGCGCGCACCGTCTCGCCGCGCGTGCGCCGCCTGCTGCGCGAGTCCGGCACGCGGCTGGTGCTCTATCTGCCGGACGGCGGCGTACGCGGCCGGGTCACGCTGCCCGCGCGCGACCGGCGGGCGCTGCTCGCCGGCGCGCCCGTCTCGCGGGTGGAGCCGGTCGCCGGGCGCAGGTCGTTCGTCGAGGGCCGCCCGCTGGCCGTGGGCGGCGCCGCCGTGCTGGTCCAGCCGGCCGCGTCGGCCGCCGGGCCGCAGGCCGAGTTCGTACGCCGGGTGCTGCTCGCGACGCTCATCGGGCTGGTCGCGGCGCTGCTCGCGGGCGCGCTGCTGGGGCGGCGGCTGGCCCGGCCGCTGCGCGAGACGGCCGCGGGCGCGGACCGGCTGGCCTCGGGCGAGCGGAACTTCCGGGTGCGCCCGGCGGGCCCGACCGAGGTGGCGCGGGTCGCCGAGGCGGTCAACGCGCTGGCCCAGGCGCTGGCGGCCAGCGAGGGGCGGCAGCGCGAGTTCCTGCTGTCCATCTCCCACGAGCTGCGCACACCGCTCACCGCGATCAAGGGCTTCGCGGAGGCGCTGGCCGACGGCGTCACGACGGACGCCGACGTCGCGCCGGCCGGGCGGCTCATGCTCGGCGAGGCCGACCGGCTGCAGCGGCTGATCGGCGACCTGCTCGACTTGGCCCGCCTCGAGGCCGACGACTTCCGCGTCACGCTGGTCACCGTCGACCTGACCGCGCTGCTGCGCGACGCCGCCGACACCTGGACACCGCGCTGCGCCGCCGCCGGGATCACGCTGCGCGCGGAGCTGCCGGGCGGCCCCGTCGAGACGCGGTCCGATCCCGGGCGGCTGCGGCAGATCGTCGACGGGCTCATGGAGAACGCGCTGCGCGTCACGCCGGAGGGCGGCGTCATGGTCCTGGCCCTGCGGCCGTACGCGGGCGCCGCCACGGTCGAGGTGCGCGACAGCGGGCCGGGGCTCACCGAGGAGGACATCGGCGTGGCGTTCCAGCGGTCGGTGCTGTACCAGCGCTACCGGGGGGTGCGCCCCGCCGGCACGGGATTCGGGCTGGCCATCGTCGACCGGCTGGCCGTCCATCTCGGCGGCCGCGCGGAGGCCGGGCACGCGCCGGAGGGCGGCGCGCGGTTCGGTGTGCACCTCCCGCGGCCGCGGTGACGTCACCCCTGACGTCAGGTGATATCGCCTGATCAGGGCCGTACACGCGGGGCTCCGGAGCGGTCGGGCGTCAGGTGATGTCATGTGTGGGCTTGCAATGACGTCACGGTGACGCCATACTGGGGTCATGGAGTTGCTTCCGTACGTAGCCCAGTTGCAGCGCGAGCTCGCCGTCGCCGCCGAAGCCGGCGGTGACGACGCGCGCCTGCTGGCCGAGAGGCTCACCGCGCCGCTGGAGTCGGCCACCCGCCTGGTCCTGCTCGAAGCCCTGTCCGAGGCGGCGGGCGAGATCACCCAGGAGCTCGAGCCCGGCTCGGTCGACGTCCGGCTGCACGGCCGCGACCCCGCCTTCGTGGTGACCCCGCCGCCGGACGACCCGTCCGGCGCGGGCGACGCCGCGGCGCCGAGCGCCGCCCCGCCCCCGCCGGCCGCGCCCGAGGGCGACGAGGGCGGCACCGCCCGCATCAGCCTCCGGCTGCCCGACCACCTCAAGCCGCGCATCGAGGAGGCCGCCGGCCGCGCCGGGCTCTCGGTCAACGCGTGGCTCGTCCGCGCCGTGTCCGCCGCCCTCGACGGCGGCGACGGCGGGAGCCGCGCCGAGCGCCGCGAGTCGCTCGGCCGGCGCTACACCGGCTGGGTCCGCTAGCCGGCCCGGCCGACCAGAACCCGACCACTTCCGCCCCGGGCCGGCAGCCCGGAAACCCGAGATCGCCATAGGGAGGGCACCGCTATGCCCAAATTCGAGACACCGGAGCCGATCGTCGCGTCGATCGACATGACCGCGGGGTCGCTGTGGGTCCGCGCCACCGACCGCACCGAGACCGTCGTGGACGTGCGCCCGCACAACCCGCAGAAGAAGGACGACGTACAGGCCGCCGAGCAGACCGAGGTCGACTACGCCGACGGCCGGCTGGTGGTCCGCACCCCGCGGAACCGGCTGCGCCACACCTTCGGCGGCGGCGGCCCGCGCGTCGACGCGATCGTCGACCTGCCCGCGGGCTCGGAGCTCGACGGCTCCGGCTGGACCGACTACACCTGCGACGGCCGGCTCGGCCCCGTCACGATCACCGGCGCCCTCGGTGACATCCGCATCGAGCACGCGGAGCGGCTGCGCGCGAAGAGCTCCATGGGCGACATCATCATCGGCCGCGTCGACGGCCCCATCGACCTGCACACCGCCACCGGCGAGATCCGCATCGGCACGGCCGAGGGCACGACGGTGGCGAAGACCTCCGCCGGCAACCTGGCCATCGGCGACGCGGCGGGCGACCTGCGGCTGCGCACGGCGTACGGCGACATCGCCGTGGAGCACGCCGCGACGTCGGTCGACGCGACGACCTCCGCGGGCAACATCCGCATCGACGAGGTCGGCGGCGGCTCGGTCGCCCTCCGCACCTCCTACGGCGAGGTCGAGGTCGGGGTGCCCGCCGACGTCGCGGCCTGGCTGGACATGACGTCGCTGAACGGCAACGTCCGCAGCGAGCTCGACGCCGCCGACACCCCCGCGGACACCGACCGGAAGGTCGAGATCCGCGTCCGCAACCACTACGGCGACATCACCGTCCGCCGCGCCTGACCCCCCACCGAACCCGAGACGAGGAACCATGACCGCAGTCACCAGGACGTCCGCCCGGGCGTCCGCCACGACCGGGAACGCGATCGAGGTGACCGGCCTGCGCAAGTCCTACGGCGACCACCCCGTCCTGCGCGGCCTCGACCTGACCATCGCCGAGGGCACGGTCTTCGCGCTGCTCGGCCCCAACGGCGCCGGCAAGACCACGACCGTGCAGATCCTGTCCACGCTCATCGGCTACGACGACGGGCGGATCCGCGTCGCCGGGCACGACCCGGCCACCGAGCCCGACGCCGTACGCGAGGCCATCGGCGTCACCGGCCAGTTCTCCGCGGTGGACAACCTGCTCACCGCCAAGGAGAACCTCCTCCTGATGGGCGACCTCCACCACCTGCCGCGCGCCGAGGGCAAGGCGCGGGCGGCCCGGCTGCTGAAGCGGTTCGACCTCGACGGCGCCGCGGGCACGTACGTCGCCACGTTCTCCGGCGGCATGCGCAGGAAGCTCGACCTCGCGATGGGCCTGATGGGCGACCCGCGGATCGTGTTCCTCGACGAGCCGACGACCGGCCTCGACCCGCGCAGCCGGCGCGACATGTGGGAGATCGTCCGGAACCTCGTCGCCGACGGCGTCACGATCTTCCTCACCACGCAGTACCTCGACGAGGCCGACCAGCTCGCCGGCCGCATCGCGGTGCTCGACCACGGGTCCCTGGTCGCCGAGGGCACCGCGGCCGAGCTGAAGCGCCGGGTGGCCGGCGGCCACGTCCTGCTGCGGTTCACCGACGAGAGCCGCCTCGACCTCGCCGCCCGTACGTTCGGCGACGGCACGCGCGACGACGAGGCGCTGACCCTCCAGATCCCCGGCGACGGCGGCATCCGCTACCTGCGCGCCCTGCTCGACCGCATCGACGCCGCCGCGCTCGACGTCGAGGAGCTGTCCGTGCACACCCCCGACCTCGACGACGTCTTCCTCGCCCTCACCGGCCGTTCCGACGCGGCCACGACCACCAAGGACGGCCCCGAATGAGCACCGCGACCTACGCCATTCGCGACACGCGCACCATGCTGCGCCGCAACCTGCGGCACGTCCTCCGCTACCCGTCGATGACGCTGCTGCTCATCGGCATGCCGGTGATCTTCCTGCTGCTGTTCGTGTACGTCTTCGGCGGGGCGCTCGGCTCCGGGCTGGACGGCATGTCCGGCGGGCTGACCGGGCGCGCCGCGTACGTGAACTACATCGTGCCGGGGATCTTGATCTTCACGCTGACCGGCGTGGTGCAGGGCACGTCCGTGTCGGTCGCCATGGACATGACCGAGGGCATCGTCGCCCGCTTCAAGACCATGTCGATCTTCCGGGCGTCGCTGCTCGCCGGGCACGTGATCGCCACCATGATCCAGGCGCTGGCCAGCCTGGCCGTGGTCGTCGGGCTCGCGCTGGCCGTCGGCTTCCGTCCGCACGCCGGCGTCGCCGGGTGGCTCGGCGCGACCGGGATGCTCGTGCTCGCCGCGCTCGCGCTCACCTGGCTCGCCGTCGCGGCCGGAATGGCGTGCAAGACGGTCGAGTCGGCCAGCAATGTGCTGATGCCGCTGGTGCTGCTGCCGCTGCTCGGCAGCGGGTTCGTGCCCACCGCCTCGATGCCCCTCGTGCTGCGCTGGTTCGCCGACTACCAGCCGTTCACGCCGATCATGGAGACGCTGCGCGGCCTGCTGACGGGCACCCCGATCGGCCACAACGCGGTCATCGCGGTCGGCTGGTGCGTCGCCATCGTCATCGCGTCGTACTTCTGGGCGCGCGCCCTGTTCAACCGCGACCCGTCGAGCTGACCGCGCCGCATCGGAATACGGCGCGCCGGGCAGGAGGTTGGCGAGGCCAATGATCATCGATCCGCGAGGAGTGACCCCGTGTCCAAGCCGCCGCTTCCTGACGCCGCCGTCGCCATGCTCTCCAAGGCCAACCCGGCCGTGATGACCACGCTGCGGTCCGACGGCCAGCCGGTGTCCACCGCCACCTGGTACCTCTGGGAGGACGGGCGGGTGCTGGTCAACCTGGACGAGGGCCGCAAGCGGCTGGAGCACATCCGCAATGACCCGCGCGTCTCGCTCACGGCGCTGGACGCCGACGGCTGGTACACCCACGTCAGCGTCATCGGCCGGGTCGTGGAGCTGCGCGACGACACGGGCCTCGCGGACATCGACCGCATCGCGCGCCACTACACCGGCGAGGACTACCCGCGCCGCGAGCGCGCCCGGGTGAGCGCCTGGATCGAGGTCGACACGTGGCACGGCTGGGGCAGCCTGAAGGACAGCAGCCAGATCGGCTGACCCGCCGCACCGGCAGGGGCGTCCCGCACCAGGGGGCGCCCTTTCGCCGTGCCCGGGGTCAGGAGGCGTAGTTGCGGAGCACCGCGAGCGCCGCCGGGCCGTACGGGCCGGTCGCCGTCAGCGCCGTGTCGGCCGGGGCCAGGCGGCGGGCGCCGACCCGGCAGAACTCGGCCGCCGTGCCGGTGATCGCGGACGGTGCGGACGGGTCGCCGTACCGCCAGGTCCCGCCGTCCGGCGCGGTCAGCTCGCAGTAGACGGGGCCGGCCTCGCGGCCCTCGACGGCGAAGGCGTACGGCAGCGTGCGGTGGCCGAGCCAGGCGATGTGCCGCAGCCGCGCGGTGTCGGGGTAGGCGAGGCCGAGGGCGTCGGTGATGTCGTGGGCGTGCGCCCAGTGCTCGGCCAGCCGGGTGGTCGCGAGCGCGGCGGGCGACAGGCGGTTGGTGATCCACCGCACCCGGGTGCCCTTGGGGCGGGCGCGCAGCGCGTCCGGCAGGGGCAGCGCGACCGTGCGCCAGCGGTCGAGCAGGCCGGCGGGGGAGGCGCCGCGCTGCGCGGCGACCCGCTCGCCGGCCACCGCGTCGACGCGCCCGCCGCTGCCGCGGTCGTCGAACCCCGCGGCGAACAGGGACTCGTCGCCGGCGACCGAGGCGGCGGCCAGCTCCTCGGACTGCGCGAGGTGCAGCACCACGTCGGCGACGGACCAGCCCGCCGCCGCCGACGGGTGCGCCCACTGGGCGGGGGAGAGCGCGGCGAGCACGGCGTTCAGGTGCGCGTACTCGGCGCCGAGGTCATCGAAGACGTCCACCACGCCACGAACGTACCGAACGCGATTCGGTCGGGCAATGCTCCCGTGCTACCAGGCGTACGCCTGCGGTGCCGGTGCGCCCGGGCCGGGGAAGATCTTGTCGAGCCGGCGCAGCGCGTCGTCGTCGAGGGTGATCTCCAGCGCCCGCAGCGAGCCGGTGAACTGCTCGGCGGTGCGCGGCCCGATGATCGGCGCCGTCACGCCGTCCTGGTGCAGCAGCCACGCGAGCGCGACGTCCGCGGGCCGCTCGCCGAGGTCGTCGCAGAACGCCTCGTACTCCTCCACGGCCGGGCGCATCGTCTGCAGCGCCTGTGCCGTACGGCCGCCGGCGCTGCGGGTGCGGTCCTGCTTGCGCAGCACGCCGCCGAGCAGCCCGCCCTGCAGCGGGCTCCACGGGATGACGCCGATGCCGTAGTCGCGGCAGGCCGGGAGCACTTCCAGCTCGATCGTGCGCTCCGCGAGGTTGTACAGCGACTGCTCGCTGACCAGGCCGAGGAACCCGCGGCGGTGCGCGGCCTCCTGCCCCTTCGCGATGTGCCACGCCGCGTGGTTGGACGACCCGGCGTAGATGATCTTGCCCTGCCGGCGGAGGACCTCCATGGCCTCCCAGATCTCGTCCCACGGGGTCTGGAGGTCGACGTGGTGCATCTGGTAGAGGTCGATGTGGTCCGTGCGCAGCCGGCGCAGCGACGCCTCGCACGCCTGGCGGATGTTCAGCGCCGAGAGGCCGCCCGCGTTGGGCCACTCGTCCATCTTCCCGTAGACCTTGGTGGCGAGCACCGTACGGTCGCGGCGGCCGCCGCCGGAGGCGAACCAGTTGCCGACGATCTCCTCGGTCCAGCCCACGTGCGCGCCGTCGTTGTTCGCGGCCTGGCCGGTCGGGCCGCTGGGGCCGCCGTAGCGGTTCGCGGTGTCGAAGAAGTTCAGCCCCTGCTCATGGGCGGTGTCCATGATCTGGTGGGACGTCGGCTCGTCGATCAGCGGGCCGAAGTTCATGGTGCCGAGGCAGAGACGGCTGACGGACAGGCCACTGCGGCCGAGATGCGTGTAGTCCATGGGGCCGACGCTACGCCCGGCCGGCGGCCGCCAGGTAACCCGCCAGGAGCGCGTCCGCGACGGCGGCCAGCGCGTCGTCGCCGGGCAGGAACGCGGGGCTGTGCAAGGCGGCGTCGCCGCCGGTGCCGGCGAACATCATCAGCGCGGGTGCGGCGGCGGTGTAGTACGCGAAGTCGTCGGCGCCGCACGACCGGCTCGCCGCGTCGACGCGGCGGCCGTACGCGGACAGCGCCCGTGCGGCGCCCGCGGCCAGGTCCGCGTCGTTGACCAGCACCGGCTCGCCCTCGGTGACCTCGACGTCGGCGGTGCAGCCGTGGATCGCCGCGACGCCCGTGGCGACCTCGCGCAGCCGCCGCCGCAGCAGGTCGCGCTGCGGACCGGACATGGCGCGCAGCGTGCCGCGCGCCGCCGCGGTGCCGGGGATCGCGTTGGGCGCCTCGCCCGCGCGCAGCGTGCCCACCGTGACCACGGCGGGCACCATCGGGTCGGCGTCGCGCCCGGCGATCTGCTGCGCGCCCACCACGAACTGCGCGAGCGCCAGCACCGGGTCGCTGGTGAGGTGCGGGTACGCGGCGTGCCCGCCCGGTCCGCGCATCGTCACGGTGAACTCGTCGGCGGCGGCGTTCACGGCGCCCGGGGTGCACGCGATCGTGCCCGGCGGGAGCGCCGGCTGCACGTGCGCGCCCACCATGGCCCGCAGCGCGCCGTCGAGCAGCCCGGACGCCACGATGTCGCGCGCACCGGAGGGATACGTCTCCTCGCGCGGCTGGAGCACCGCCAGTACGGGCACCGGCGGGCCGATCTCCGACAGCGCACGGCACACCGCGACCAGCGCGGCCATGTGCACGTCGTGGCCGCACGCATGCATCGCCGGGCCGCGGCTCGCCCACGCGGCGCCGGTCCGTTCGGCGATCGGCAGCGCGTCGAGCTCGGCGCGCATCCCCACGGCGGGGCCGTCGCCGCCGAACCGCACCAGCGCGCCGGTGTCCGCGACGCGCGTGACCGCGCCGTCCGGCAGCGCGCCGAGCACCGTCTCCAGCGTCGGCCCCTCCTGCCCGGACGGGTGCGGTCGCGCGTGCAGCTCCCGCCGCAGCGCCCCGGCGGCGGGAAGCTCCGCCCGCACGGCGCCGCGCAGCGCGGCCGCGTCGAAGCCGCTCACGCGCCCGCCCCCGCGCGCGGGCACCCTGCGGCGACGGTCACGCGCCCGGCCTGCCGCGGGGCGCCCGCGGTGACGCTCACGCGCCCGGCCCGTCGCCCGCGATCGCGCTCAGTCGTTGCCCGCCTCCATCGCGGCGCGGTCGAGGAGGGAGTCGTCGGCGGATGTGCCGCCGGAGGCGATGGCGTCGGCGCCGTCGTGGGGCATCGCGCCGATCAGGCCGGTCGAGGCGGCCTGGGCGGCGCCGATGAGCGCCGGGTGGGTGGTGCCGACCATGCCGAGGCCGGCGTACTGCTCCAGCTTGGCGCGGGAGTCGGCGATGTCGAGGTTGCGCATGGTGAGCTGGCCGATGCGGTCCACCGGGCCGAACGCGGAGTCCTCGGTGCGCTCCATCGACAGCTTGTCGGGGTGGTAGCTGAACGCGGGGCCCGTGGTGTCCAGGATGGAGTAGTCCTCACCGCGGCGCAGCCGCAGCGTCACCTCGCCGGTGACCGCCATGCCGACCCAGCGCTGCAGCGACTCCCGCAGCATCAGCGCCTGCGGGTCCAGCCAGCGGCCCTCGTACATCAGCCGCCCGAGCCGCCGCCCCTCGTCGTGGTACGTCGCGAGGGTGTCCTCGTTGTGGATCGCGTTGACGAGCCGTTCGTACGCCGCGTACAGCAGCGCCATGCCGGGCGCCTCGTAGATGCCGCGGCTCTTGGCCTCGATCACCCGGTTCTCGATCTGGTCGGACATGCCGATGCCGTGCCGCCCGCCGATCGCGTTCGCCTCGAGCACCAGGTCGACGGCGCTGCCGAACTCCTTGCCGTTGAGCGTCACCGGGCGGCCCTGCGCGAAGCCGATCGTGACGTCCTCGGCGGGGATCTCCACGGCGGGGTCCCAGAACCGCACGCCCATGATCGGGTCGACCATCTCGATGCCGGCGTCGAGGTGCTCCAGCTTCTTCGCCTCGTGGGTGGCGCCCCAGATGTTGGCGTCGGTGGAGTACGCCTTCTCCGTGCTGTCCCGGTACGGCAGGCCGTGCGCGAGCAGCCACTCCGACATCTCCGTACGCCCGCCGAGCTCGGTCACGAAGTCGGCGTCCAGCCACGGCTTGTAGACCCGGAGGTGCGGGTTCGCGAGCAGGCCGTAGCGGTAGAACCGCTCGATGTCGTTGCCCTTGAACGTCGACCCGTCGCCCCAGATCTGCACCTCGTCGTCCAGCATCGCCCGGACGAGCAGCGTGCCGGTGACGGCGCGGCCCAGGGGAGTGGTGTTGAAGTACGCGCGCCCGCCGGAGCGGATGTGGAACGCGCCGCAGGTCAGCGCGGCAAGGCCCTCCTCGACCAGCGCCGCGCGGCAGTCGACCAGGCGCGCGAGCTCGGCCCCGTACGCCAGCGCGCGGCCGGGCACCGACGCGATGTCGGGCTCGTCGTACTGGCCGATGTCGGCGGTGTAGGTGCACGGGACGGCGCCCTTGTCGCGCATCCAGGCGACCGCGACCGAGGTGTCGAGGCCGCCGGAGAACGCGATGCCGACGCGCTCGCCGCGGGGCAGGGAGGTGAGAACCTTGGACATGGAGAGAATTATGCATTGCGTTGCATGACCATGCAACGTCAAATGCGTCACCGTACGGCGCCCGCGATCGCGCCGCCGCACGCGATCCCGGCCGGGCCGCTGGTCACGGCCGTTCCGGCCCGGGACGGCGGCGCGGAATTCGCGTCCGCGGCGCGGCACGCGGGCGGGCGGGCGCCGCGGACTTTGCTGGAACGGTCCAGCCTCCCGTCTTCGTCAGGCCGTCGTTAAGACCGCCCAGCGGGACGCTAATTCCCCATCAGGAACGGCGTTCTGTGCCTCTCCGGGACGTTCACTGGTGCCGACCCGCCGTACACGGCGTCCCCGGTCGGAGGAGGAGATCCCGCATGGCACGGCGATTCGAGTCCTCCGCCTGGCGCCTGGCCGCGGGCAGCGCCTGCGTCTTCACCCTCGCGATCGTCGGCATCGGGCTCCCGTGGCCGCTCACCGTCGCCGCGCTCGCCGTCGCGGTGGCCGCGTGGTCCTGCGCCGGCCCCGTCGCCACCGGAGCCCTGCTCGGCGCGATCGCCTGGGCCTGCGCGACCGGCTTCGACGTCAACACCTTCGGCGACCTCAGTGTGCACGGCCCCGCCGACCTCCTCCGCGCCGCCGTCCTCGTGTCGGCCGGCGCGATCAGCGCCCTCGTCCGGCTCCGGCGGCGCCCAACTGAATTTACTGAACTGGAAGTAAATTCAGTTGAACATCATTGACGGCACCGGCGGAACGCCTTCACCGTGAAGCGGTGGACGAATCAGCGAAGCCCACGCTGGAGGACCTCGCGCGGGCCGCCGGCATCTCGCGTACGGCCGCGTCGTACGCGCTGAACGGCCAGCCCGGGGTGAGCGACGAGACCCGGCGCCACGTGCGCACGGTCGCCGGCCGCATCGGCTACCGGCATCACGGCAGGTCCCGGCAGGCCAGGCCGCGTTCGGCCGGGACGCTCGGCGCGGCCCTGTCGCCGACGCGGCACCGCGGCGAGACGCCGAACTACTACGTCGCGGAGCTGCTGGCCGGCGCCGAGGGCGAGGCGCGGCGTCAGCGGTTTCAAGTGAACGTGGAGATGTGGACACCGGAACGCGGCCCGGAGATCCCGGCGGGGATCGACGGCATGCTGTTCCTCGGCGGCGCGTTCGCCCCCGACCTGATCGCCCGCGTGAACGTGCCCGCGGTCGTCGTCGGCACGTCCTTCCCCCAGTTGCAGATCGACGCGGTCCTGGCGGACAACCGGCAGGGCGTCTACCTCGCCGCGGGCCACCTCCTCGACCACGGGTGCCGCCGTGTCGCGCTGCTGAACGGGCCGGCGCGCGCCGCGACCACCAACAGCAAGCTGATCGGCTACCGCGACGCGCTGCAGGAGCGCGGCCTGGAGTGGGCCGCGTCCGACGTCCGCCAGGTCGAGTTCAGCGTCGAGGCCGGCGAGGAGGCGGCCCGATCGGTGCTGAGCGGTCCCGACCGGCCGGACGGCATCGTCGCCGGCGACGACGTCATCGCGGTCGGCGCCCTGCACGCCGCCGCCGACCTCGGCATCCGGGTGCCGGAGGAGCTGGCCGTGGTGGGCTTCGGCAACAGCCCGACAAGCGCGCTGCTCCGCCCGCCGCTGAGCAGCATCGACGTGTTCCTCCAGCAGATGGGCCAGATCGCCGTCCGCCGGCTCCTGGACCGCCTCGGCGCGCCGAGTACGGACCAGCCGTTCGTCCGCAGCCTGGTCAACCCGCGGCTCGTCGTCCGCGGCTCGTCGGAGGGCGCGTCATGACCCACGCCATCACGCTGCGGCCCGGCGTCCACCTCGTCGCCAGCGGGCCGCTCGGCATCTCCCATCCGCTCGACTGCCACGCGTACCTGGTGGAGACCGACGCCGGGCCGTACCTGATCGACACGGGCGTCGACCCGGACGCCGCGGGCATCCGCGCGAACATCGAGGGGCTCGGCGTCGCGCTCACCGACCTGCGCGGCATCCTCCTCACCCACGCGCACGCCGACCACGCCGGCGGCGTACGGACGCTGGCTGCCGCGAGCGGTGCGCCCGTACGGTCCGACGCGGCGGAGCTCCGGCTGCTCGGCGGTGGCAGCGACGAGGCGCTCGGCCTGCGCGCGGCGAAGGAGAACGGCACGTACCCGGCCGACTACCGCTACCCGCATTTCGACGGCGGCCGGCCGCTCGCGCCGGACTGGCGGTCCGGCGACGGCGAGCGCCGCCTCAGCGCGATCCCGACGCCCGGCCACTCACCGGGATCGACCTGCTACCTCTTCGAGGCGCCCGGATACCGGGCGCTGTTCAGCGGGGACACGCTGTTCCTCGGCGGCTTCATCAGCCTGCTGAACGTCGCGGGCTGCGACCCGGCGGACTACCGCCGGAGCGTCCCCCCGCTGGGGGCGCTCGCCGTGGACGGGCTGTTCCCCGGGCACTACCTGTTCGCCGTCCAGGACGGCCAGCAGCACATCGACCTGGCGATCGAGCGGCTGCGGAAGAGCGTGTTCCCGAACGTCGCGCTCGGCTGGCTGCCGTACCCCCAGTTGTGAGGTGGAGTCGACGTGAGCGGACGCGTACGGATCGCCGTCATCGGCCTGGGCCTGATGGGCGCGCGCTACGCCCATGTCCTCGCCGGGATGCCCGGCGTGGACCTGGCCGCGGTGGTGGACACCAGCGACGAGGCCCGGCGGCGCGCCGGGTCGGAGTTCGGCGCGCCCGCGGTGGCGTCAGTGGACGATCTCGACCCCGATGACGTCGACGGGGTGGTGATCGCGCTGCCGGACAGCGCCCACCGTACGGCCGCGGTGCGGGCGCTGGAGCGCGGCCTGGCCGTCCTGGTGGAGAAGCCGCTGGCCACCGATCTCGCGGACGCCGAGGCCATCGTCGCCGCCGGCCGCGACCGGCTGCTCATGGTGGGCCACATGCTGCGCTTCGACCCGCGCTACCTGGAGGCGCGCCGCCGCGTGGAGCAGGGCGCGATCGGGGAGCTCGTGCACGTGTACGCGCGGCGCAACAGCGCGATCGGCTCGGCCGCGCGGTACGGCTCGACGACCCGGCTGCCGTACCACGTGACCGTCCACGACCTCGACCTCGTGCGCTGGGTGACCGGGCGCGAGGTGGTGGGCGTACGGGCGCACGGCACCGGCCGGGCGCTCGCCGCCCTCGGCCACCTCGACGGCCTCCAGGCGCTGCTGTTCCTGGACGACGGCAGCAGCGCCGTGGTGGAGAGCTGCTGGGTGCTGCCGCGCCACCTCGGGTCCGCGATCGACTCGCGCCTGGAGGTCACCGGCACGGACGGCACGCTGGAGGTGTCCGGGTTCGCCCAGGGCCTGATGGTCGCCGACGCGACCGGCATCACGTACCCGGACACCACCAGGTACGCCCAGTACGACGACGGCGCGGGCGGCGGCATCCTGGCCGCCGAGCTGGCCCATTTCGTGCGCTGTATCGAGCGCGGGCAGCCGCCCGCGGTGGCCCCCGCCGAGGGGCTGGCGGCGGTACGGATCGCCGCCGCCATCGAGCAATCCCTGGAGTCGGACAAGGAGATTCGCCTATGAGCGTCGCGCAGCAGACAGCAGTGCGCCCCGGACGCGCGCGATACCTGCGGATTCTGCTCCCCATCTGCCTGACGTTCTTCGTCACCGCCATCGACAGGTCCAACATCGCGGTCGCCGTGCCGACCATCGCGACGGACTTCCAACTGTCGACGGCCGTGGTCGGGGTCGTGCTGTCCGCCTTCTACTGGGGCTACGTGCCGATCCAGTTGCCGGGCGCGCTGTTCGGCCAGTACGTCAACGCGAAGTGGCTGATCACCGCGGCCCTGACCCTGTGGGGGATCGGCACCATCCTCAGCGGCATCAGCTCCAACCTGCACGAGCTGATCGCGTTCCGCGTCGTGGTCGGGCTGTCCGAGGGCGCCGCCGTGCCGACGCTCCTGGTGCTGATCAGGCGCTGGTTCCCGCGGGAGGAGCGCGGCCGCGCCACGTCGGCGTTCTTCGTCTTCGGCCAGGCCGGGAACCTGGTCGGCACCGCGATCACCGGAGTCCTGATCGCCGCCACGTCGTGGAAGACGATGTTCTTCATCGAGTCCGTGCCGGCGTTCGTCGTCGCCGCGGTCGTCGCGGTGTGGATCGCCGACGAGCCGGACACCGATCCGCGCCTCGGCGAGGCCGAACGCCGGATGCTGCTGGAGAGCCGGGCGCGCGAGGCCGCGGAGACCGGCACGCGCCAGGCGCCGCACTGGACGACCGTGATCCGCAGCCCGCTGCTGTGGGGGTTCGTCGTCGTGTGGATCATGTCGTCGGCCGGCAGCTACGGGCTGCAGTCCTGGGTGCCGACCGTGGTCGAGGAGGTCACGCGGATCGGCATCGGGAACGTCGGGCTGCTCTCGGCCATCCCGTACGTGATCGCGATCGTGCTGCTGTTCTCGGTCGGCTACGCCTCCGACCGGCTGCACCGGCGCGACACGTTCATCGTCGCCGGGTTCGTCCTCGGCGGCCTGGCGATCTTCTTCGGTCCCGGCATCTCCGACCCGGTGTGGAAGCTCGTCGTGATCTTCCTCGGCGCCGGCTGCAACGCGGCCATCACGGGGATCATCATCGCGTGGCTGGAGGACCTGACCCCGCACGCCCACGTGGGGATCGCCATCGGCGTCGTGCAGTTCTTCGGGCAGATGGCCGGCATCGGGGCGCCGCTGGCAGTCGGGTTCATCGCCGGCAACGGGCCGGCCACCGGTGCGCTGTGGGTCATCGGCGCCGGGCTGCTGCTGGGCGCGGTCGTCACCGTGCTCATCTACGCCGGCGCCCGCAGCCGGGCCAGGAGGACGGCATGACCGTACGCCGGCTGACGGAGCTGACCTGGCGCGGCGTCGCCGACGCCGACGCCGAGGGGGCCATCGCCGTCGTGCCGATCGGCTCCCAGGAGCAGCACGCCGGCCACCTGCCGATGGGCACCGACACCCTGCTCGTGGAGGCCGTGCTCGACGAGGCGCTCGCGGCCTTCACCGACGGCGGTCCGCCGCTCGTACGGCTCCCGGCCCTGCCGTACGGCCACAGCCCGCACCACCTGTTCCGCGCGGCCGTCAGCCTCAGCGCCGAGACCCTGCTGCGCGTGCTCGGCGAGATGCTGGACAGCCTGCACGCCAGCGGGTTCGGCCGCGTGATGATCGTCAACGGGCACGGCGGCAACGCGGAGGTGATGGCGCTCGCGGTGAAGCGGTTCGCGCTGCGGGCGCCGGTCGCGGCCGCGGCGTGCAGCTACTGGCAGACCGAGCCCGCCGGCGACGTACGGCGGCCCGGCCACGCCGGCTGGTTCGAGACCTCGCTGATGCTGGCCGCGCATCCGGCGCTGGTCCGCCCGCCGGCCTGGGACGGGCCCGCGGTGCCGCCGCCGCTGTTCGACCGGCCGGTGCACCCGGGGCTGCTCGTGGAGCGCGGCGGAGAATGGCCGCGGGTGGGCGGCATCACCGACGACCCCACGGCGGCGGACGGCGCCACCGGCCGTGACCTGCTCCACCGATGCGGCCGCGGGCTGGCCGGGGCGATCGACGCCTTCGATCAGGCGACCACGACGAGGAGCCACCAGCAGTGAAGATCACCGACGTAGCGGTCCGGGTCGTCAACCTGCCCCTGACCAACCCGTTCACCAGCTCGTTCGAGACGAAGACCGGCGAGACGCGGACGATCGTCAAGATCACCGTGGCCGACCCGGACGGCGGCGAGGTCGTCGGGTGGGGCGAGACGATGTGGGGCCGGCCGGTGGCCGCGCTCGTCCGGCAGCTCGGCGAGTCGCTGATCGGCACGAGCCCGTTCGACCTGGAGCGGTTCCACCGGCGGAGCCGGATGACGCCGTTCTTCCACGGCTACCTCGGGTACGCCGCGCTCGGCGGCATCGACGTGGCCTGCTGGGACGCGATCGGCAAGATCACCGGACAGCCGCTCGTCAACCTGCTCGGCGGCACCGTACGCGACGAGGTGCCGATCACCGCGCTGGTCACCCGGGCCGACGCGCCGGGCGCCAGCGCGCGCGACCTGCCGAAGGCGCTGGCCGAGCAGACCGCGGCGGTGGTGCGGGACGGCGGCTTCACCGCCGTCAAGCTCAAGGGCACCGAGGACGTCCACGGCGACGTCCGCATCCTCCAGGCGATCCGCGCGGCCCTGCCGGACGTCGAGCTGCGGGTCGACCCGAACGCCGCCTGGTCGGCGCAGGACTCCATCCGGGCCGGCTACC
The DNA here is from genome assembly GCA_036502625.1 of Streptosporangiaceae bacterium. GTDB lineage: Bacteria > Actinomycetota > Actinomycetes > Streptosporangiales > Streptosporangiaceae > DASXYG01. The sequence continues at coordinate 142,679 of DASXYG010000055.1, read as the reverse complement.
GGCTGGAGGAGCTGGACCTCGAATACCTGGAAGACCCGTGCGAGGGGCTGGAGTCGATGGCGGAGGTGCGGGCGAAGGTGCGGATCCCGCTGTGCACGAACATGTGCGTCGTGCGCTTCGAGGACTTCGCCCCCGCCGTACGGCTCGGCGCCGTGGACGTCATCCACGGCGACGCGTTCAAGTGGGGCGGGGTCGCCGCGACCAAGCAACTGGCCGCCCACTGCCGGACGTTCGGGCTCGGCATGAACCTGCACAGCGGCGGCGAGCTCGGCATCTCCACCGCCGCCCACCTGGCGCTCGTGGCCAGCACACCCGAGCTCGACCGCGCCATCGACAGCATGTACTACCTGCACGCCGACGACATCATCGAGCCGCTCACGCTGACCGCCGGCAGCCTCCGCCTCCCGTCCGGCCCCGGCCTCGGCGTCACCGTGGACGAGGACAAGCTGCGCCACTACGCCGCCGCCAACGACCGCGACGGCGACCTGACCGGCTGAACGCGGCCGCCGGGGCTCAGGTGGCGGTAGCCGGGTGTGCGGGGGCTTCGAAGATGAGTTCGCGGCCGTCCTCCTCGTCCCACTGCTCGCCGACCTGGGCGAAGCCGAATCCTGAGATGGTGGCCAGGGATGCCGTGTTGCCGGGGCTGATCGCCGCCCGCACGGTCGTGACCGCGGGCTCGGCGGCGGCCCGGTTCAGCAGCTCGGTGAGCGCGGACCGGGCGTAACCCCGCCGCCGGAACTCCGGCGCGATGGCGTATCCGATCTCCACCATGCCGGCCGCGTCGGGGGGACCGTGGAAACCGGCATGCCCGACGACGAGGCCCTGGTCGCCGACGACCGCCTGCCGCGCCATCCACCGCGCCCGGCCGGGGTCGGCGGCCATCTGGCCGAGCCGGAACCGCCAGAGCCACCGGGCGTCGTCCGTCACGAAGTACGCGGTCAGCGCGACCCCGGCCACCCGGCCGGCCTGCGCCAGGTCCCCGTCGAGCAGCGCCTTCATCACCTCACCGGACAGCTCGACAAAGCGGACCCGCTTCGGGCTCCGCGCCGGTGCACTCGGTCGATCGGCTTCGTCCGTCACCCACGGATCGTCGCCGAGCTCACCGCGGGGTGTCCATCGAATTCTCCGGGCCGGCGCTGGCCGCGCAGGACGGGGACCCGGTCGAGGGTGACGCCGAACTGGGGGCGGTACGCGGGCGCGCCGTCGCGTAGCACGTCGAGGTCGCCTTCGGGGGTCTCGGTGATCCGGAAGGTGCCGCCGGGGCCGGGACGCCGTGGATAATCTGACACTCGAATAACTTTTGACAGTTGTATGCCATAATCACGTCATGAGCGACAGCATCCCCCGCCTCATGTACGAGGCGCGGCAGGTCAGGAAGCACGGCACCTGGGAGCGGGCGCGGCGGCGGCGGTTCGCGGAGATCGTGGCGTACGCGCGGGCCCGGTCGCCGTACTACCGCGACCTCTACGCGGGCCTGCCCCCGGACGTGGACGACCCGGCGGCGCTGCCGGTGACCGGCAAGAACGAGCTGATGGCCCACTACGACACCTGGGCCACCGACAGATCCGTGACGCACGCGGACGTGAGCGCGTTCGTCGCCGACCCGGCGCGCATCGGCGACCGCTACCTCGGCCGCTACCTGGTGGTCACCACCTCGGGCACCACCGGCCACCCGGGCGTCTTCGTCAAGGACGCGCACGACATCGCGGTGAACGGCGCGCTCAGCGCGGCGATGATGATGTCCTGGCTGGGCGCGGGCGACGTCGCGCGGATCGCGGCGCAGGCCGGGCGCATGGCCATCGTGGCCGCCACCAACGGCCACTTCCTGGTGTCGGCGGGCGCCGCGCGCATGAGCGGCGGCCGCCTGCGCCGCCGCACCATCCGGCTGTTCTCCGTGCACACGCCGCTCCCGGAGCTCGTCGAGGAGCTCAACCGGTTCCGTCCGGCGCTGCTGCTCGGCTACGGCAGCCTGCTGCGGATGCTGGCGGCCGAGCAGGAGGCCGGGCGGCTGCGCATCGCGCCCGTCCTGGTGGAGCCGGCGGGGGAGACGCTGAGCGCGGACGACCACGCGCGGATGGCGGGCGCGTTCGGCGCGAAGGTGCGCGACACGTACGGCGCCAGCGAATGCCCGTACCTCACCGGCGGCTGCGCGCACGGCTGGTACCACGTGAACGAGGACTGGGCCGTCCTCGAACCGGTGGAGGCCGACGGCACGCCGACCCCGCCGGGGAGGCCGTCGCACACCGTGCTCATCAGCAATCTGGCGAACCGGGTCCAGCCGATCCTGCGGTACGACCTCGGCGACAGCGTGGTCCGGCGGCCGGACCCGTGCCCGTGCGGCAGCCCGATGGCGGCCGTGCGCGTGCGGGGCCGGCGGGCGAACGTGCTGACGTTCGCCGCCGGCGACGGGCCGGTGACCATCGCGCCGATGCTGCTCGACACGCTGGTCGACCTGCTGCCGGGCGTCGAGCAGTACCAGATCGTGCAGACCGGACCGGCGCGCCTGCGGGTGCGGCTGCGCGTCGCGCCGGACGCGGACACCGACGGCGTGTGGCGCGGGGTGCGGGCCGGGATCGGCGGGCTGTTCGGCGAGCACGGGCTCGCGCATGTCACGCTGGAACGCGCCGAAGAGCCGCCGGAGCAGTCGCCGGGCGGCAAGTTCCGCTCGGTCATCCCGCTGGAGGAGCCCACATGACGTCCGCGAAGCCGCCCGGGCTGCGGGAGCGCAAGAAGGACGACACCCGCGCCGCCATCCAGCGGCACGCGGTGCGGCTGTTCCGCGAACAGGGCTACGACGCGACCAGCGTCGAGCAGATCGCGGACGCCGCCGGCGTCTCCCACCGTACGGTCTTCCGCTACTTCCCGACCAAGGACGCCCTGGTCACGCTCGACGACTACGGCACGCTCATCGCCGCGGCCTGCCGCGCGCAACCGCCGGAGCTGGGGCCCGTCGCGGCCCTGCGCGCCGCGCTCCGCGACGTCGTCGGCGGCCTCACCGACACCGATGTCGCCCTCAAACGCGACCGCCAGGCGCTCGTCCTCGGGGTGCCGGCGCTGTGGGGGGCGGGCCTGCCGACGATCACCGCGACCAAGCGCACCCTGGCGGAGGCGGTGGCCGACCGGCTCGGACGCCCGGCCGCCGACCCCGAGGTCCGCGCCGTCGCGGGCGCGGCGTTCGGCATCCTGATCTCCGTCTGGCTCGACTGGGCCGACGACCCGGACATGGATCCCGCGGCCGAGCTCGACGCGGCGCTGGCCCGCCTCGACCCGGGGCCGCCACGGTAAGTGCGGTGTAAGTACGGCGTAAGCAACGGTCGCTATTGTGGCGCCGAGGTTTGCCGCATGAATTGCATCCGCTGGGGATTCGGCACGTCGTGGTGGGAGGTAAATTGGCGCTCTTCCACCGAGTCGAGAACATCCGGATCGACAGGCTGGTAATCGGCGCGCAACAGGCCCGGACCCGTGATGTCGAGCAGGATATCAGCGAGCTGGTGGACAGCATTCGCGCCCACGGCCAACTGGAACCCATCATCATCACCCCGGCCGAAGATCGCGCGGGATTCTTCGAGATCCTGGCCGGTCAGCGGCGCTGGATCGCGATGCGGCGGCTCGGCGCCGCGGAGATCTCCGCCGCGATCATCGAGGACCCTCCGGACCGCGATATGGCCAGCGCCCTTTCGATCAGCGAGAACCTCATCCGCCGCAATCTGAACACCCTGGACCTCATCGACGCCTGCACCAAGCTGTACAACAAGTACGGCTCGATCAAGGCGGTCGCGGAGAAATTCGGGCTCCCGTACGGCCGGGTGCGCAGATATGTGAAGTTCGACCGGCTGAGGTCCACGCTGAAGGAGTTCGTCAAGAAGGGCGACATCGATCTGGGCACGGCGCTGCGAATAGAGGACCACTGCGGCACGGCGAGCGTGGACGACGCGCACCTGCGCCGGCTCGCGGCGGCGATGGCCGGCATGTCGAACGCGCAGCAGTCGGACTACCTCAAGTCGAACACGGTCGACGGGGAGGCCGCGGAGAACGCGCACCGGCCGGGGTCGGTGAAGCAGATCATCGTGACGCTGAGCATCTCCGACGTCCAACTGCTCCGGGCGTGGGCGGGCTCGAAGAACCTCACCCAGGACCGGGCGGGCGCCCGCATCATCTCCGCGTTCCTGCGGCAGGCGATGATCGTGCCGGACATCTCCCCGGGCACGGCGGGCGGCGGTTCGCGGCGCGCGTCGCCGCCGGCGGAGTCAGCGTAGGGGCCAGTCCGCGCCCGCGCACACGATCGTGGCCAGCGTCGTGTGGTAGCAGCGGTCGAACGCGTACGCGTCCCGGTCGCCCGGCGGCAGGGCGGCGGCCTCGGCGGCGTCGAACCGCGGCCCCGGTACCGCACCGCTCGCGAGCTGGGCCCGGGCCAGGCACGCGCGGCCCAGCCGATCGAGGTCGTTCTCCGGCCGGCCGAGCGCCCGCCGGCAGAGGATCAGCTCCGCGGCGAGATCGCGGTATCCCGAGACGGCGTGCACGCCCAGGAGGGCGTTGACCGCCGCGTTCCCCTGCGGGGTCAGGTCCGGGATCGGCTCGGTGGCGAAGTCGCTGGCGAAGAAGATGGCATGGGTGAGCGCGTACACGTCGGGTTCGGCCACCGGTACGGGGTCGGTCAGCGTTTCGATCGGATTGCGGCGGCGCAGCTCGCGCATCGACGGCAGCGGGCTGGCGAACCCGCCGAGGTCGAGGATGTAGCGCAGTTCCAGTTGCTTGTGGGCGGGCCGGTCGAGGTCGGCGACCGTGCCGTAGCCGCGGTCGACGAGGGCCTGCGCGGTCGTCGTCAGCCGCGGGTCGGGCAGCCGCCCGCTGTCGCCGAGAATGGCGAGCAGCCACAGGTAGTACGGGAAGCGCTCGGCGATGCCGAGGAACGCGCGCTGGTACGACTCCGCGAGGAACAGCTCGGCGACCCCGTCGAGGATCTTGTCCGCCGGCACCAGGACGGGGACCTCGCGGCGGCGCAGCAGGTGGCAGGTGATCGCGAGGTCGAGCAGCGGACCCAGGTTCCGGACGAGCGGACCGGCCGTCCAGGACTCCGCCCGGGGGACGAAGGTGCCGAGGTTGTCCTCGACCCAGGACATGGCCTTCGACAGGACGCGTTCCATGCCGTCGCCCATATCTCCCCTTTCACCGGATAATGGCGGCCGGAATTTCACCGGGGCGTCCCAGGGCGCAGCCGTAGAGCACACCGGGGTCGTGGTCGCCGAGGCCCGGCAGGAGCCCGCAGGCGATCCCCGCTTCGGCGGCCAGGAGGCGCACCGTGCCCGCCGCCACCGCGGCCTTGGCCACGAGGCGGGGATCCGGTCCGGCGGTGAAGACCAGCACGTCCGCGGCGCGCACCCCGCGGTCCGTCAGGTAGTCGCCGACCGCGTCGCGGGGACGGAACGCGTACCGGAGGCGCCCCGGGCCGCACACCTCGTCGGCCCTGGTCAGACTCTGGTCCGCGAGCCTTCGCGGATCGCCCCCGGCGGCCGGGCGCCGCCCGCGCCGGACCGGCCGGGCGACCCGGCGCACCCGCGTGAGGCCGAGGACGGCGGTCACGCGTTCGCGCTCCGGGTCGAGGTCGAGCGGTTCGGCCAGGCCGTCCGGCGCGCGCATCCGGGCGGCCCAGCCGGCGGACCGGGCGTCGTCGGCGAGCCGCGCGACCAGCAGGCCGGTGTCGCCGAGCAGCAGCCGCCCGCCCTTCTCGCGGAGCGCGTCCGTAATCCAGGAGCGGTCCCCGGTCACGACCAGCGTGACGTCCGCGCCGTCCGGCCTCGCCGCGCCGGGCAGCTCGACCAGGGCGCCCCCGGCGGGGTCGACGGCGTACGCCCGGCACCCCTTCCCGGTGAGGTCGCCCAGCAGGTACGTGCGCACCGCGCCGTCCGGCCCCGCCGCGGGCACGCCCCGCTGACCGGCGAGGATCCACGCCATCGTGCGGACGAGCGGATGCGGGCTCCGGCGCAGCGGCAGGCGGCGTTCGGTCAGGTAGCGCTTCGCGGGCGCCGCCTGGGGGAGCGGGGCGTCCGGGAAGCCGCCGAGGCGCCGCAGCGCGGTCCCGGCGGCGGTGCCCGCGGCGACGGCCGGGTGCGTCCCGGCGCCGTCCGGTACGGCGATGGCCAGGTCCGCCGGCCCGCCGGCAGCGCCGACGGTTCCGACGCCGGACTGGCGGAGCACCCGGGCCAGCGGCTCGGCCGTCACGGGGTCGCCGGTGACGGTGACCCGCGCGGCGTGAAGGCGCCGCAGGACGCCGTCCGCCATGGGGGCCGGGAGGGTGCGCTGCAGGAAGACCCGGACCGGGTCGGGATCCGGCTCGGCGGGGAACCGGACGAGATCGCGCTGGACCAGCAGGTCCACGATCGGGCGTACGGGCGCGCCGAGCGCCTCCTCGAGCTGCTCGACGGTCCTGGCGCCGTCCAGCAGGCGGAACAGCACGGGCAGCGCCTCGCGGGCGAGCCGGCCGGTGAGGTGCTCGCGCCGGGGCCCGCCGTCGACGACGTAGCCGTCGGCGGTCGGCACGAAGGCGAGCCCCTCCCTGGGGCGCGGGCAGGCGGTCATCGGCGCGCCCCGGGGCCGCATCCGGGGCACGCCTCCGCCGGCACCAGGTGCCACGACGCCACCTCGTCCGTACGGCAGTCGACCACGGCCACCCGCCCCGCCTCCTCATCGCGCATCAGGTCCACGGCCAGCCCGGCGGCGATCATCGACTGGTGCGGCAGGAACCCCCGCACGCCGAGACGCGGGTCGTCCGCGAGCCGCCGCCCGACCTCCTCGTCGACCGGATTCCCGTGCTGGCGGACCCTGGTGGCGTAGCAGGCCGGGCAGGGGGCGCGGCCGGTGACGAACAGCGGGCCGACCCTGATGTACGGGTGGCCAAGGGCGATCGGCAGCCACGGCGCGGAACCCGTCGCGGCGCCGAACGCGGCGAACTCGGCGGGCACGTCCCGCCACGAGGCCCGCACGCGGATCCGGCCGGACGCCGGCGCCGCGCCCGATGCGAGAAGCGCGCGCAGGTGCCCGGCGACGCATTCCCCGAACTCGCCGTCGGCCACGATCCGCACGCCCGCCACCGTCCCGTCGCCCATCTGCCTCACGCCATCGGTTGCGGATAGGGGTTGAGATCGCGTTCGGCCGGCGGCGTCCGGCCCATTCGCTCGGACGCCGTACGGAGCCGGGGGTGGGCGCGGAACTGCACCAGCGGCCGGGCCGACATCGGCTGCAGCTCGGGGACGATCACGCGGACGGCGACGTGCCCGCTGTCGCGGAGCTCGCGGGTCGTCAGGTCCACGAGAAGGGCCGTCATGCCCAGCGCGGCCAGGCGCCGCAGCAGGAACCCCAGCCGCCGCTCGTCCGTGCCGGGGTCGGGGGCCGCCGGGCGGGACGCCGGGAGGCCGGAGTCCAGGAAGCCGAACGCCTTCCTGCGTGCCCGGGCCGCCATCACGGTCGCGCCGTCGTCCACCGACCGGTAGTCGGCGTAGCGGCGCGGCGCGCGGCGGTACGCGATCCCCGGCCGGAGGCCCATGGTCTCCATGAGGGCGTGCCCGGTCAGCGCGGCGACGTCGAATCCGCAGGCCGCGCCGACGAGCTGTGCCGTGCGCGGCGCGTTCTCGGTGGTCTGCAGGCAGTACACGACCGGCACGCCGACGTCGGTCGTGGCGTCGTACAGGAACGACGCGATCCCGTGGTCGGCGCACCAGCCGACGATCGCGCGCGCGGCGGCGGACAGGCACGCGTCGGCCAGCCGGGGGAGCGGCCGCCGCAGCAGCCAGGTCAGCGCGACCGCGTCCCGTTCGATCAGCTCGAGGATCGCGTTGACCGCCGCCGCCGCGACGGTCCGGTGGACGGCGCAGCCGGTGGAGATGGGGATCCAGAAGTCCTCCGCGTCCAGCTCGGGGAAGCGGAGGAACGTCAGCACGGCCGGGACGAACACGGTGCCGCCCGTGTGCATGTCGACGGCCTCGGTCCAGCGGATCGGCCGGGCCGGGTCGGCGTCGTGGACCGGGCAGCCCGGCCGGTTCAGCTCCCGGGCCGAGCACCGGGCGATCCGGCCGAGGTCGAGCGCGTCGCCTCCGAGGTCGGCGGCCGACGCCGTGACCAGGCCGTGCGCGGGGTTCATGAGCCCCGCGTAGCGCTCCATCGCCTCGGCCACCGCGAGCAGCCGCGCGCGGCCGGGATCGCCGTACGCGCGGCCCGTCCCGTAGCCGGAGCGGGCGTCGGCGCGGTACGGCCCGGTCACCGCCGACGGGTTCCCCGTGGCGGCCGTGTACATCGCGCATTCCCTCGGCATCCAGCCGTGCGTGTTGACCCGCTGCGGCGGGCCGACCGCGCCGTACGGACCGGCCAGGTCGAGCAGCGCGGACGGCTCCGGCGTCGTGAACGTCTCCCCGGCCACCGCGATCACCCCGTCATCAGGGCGAGCAGGCCGTGGCGCGGCCGGGCGACCGCTCCGTCGGAGGCGGCGTGGCGGTCGCGGAGCAGGAGCGCGAGGGTGCGGCTGACCGACCGCACCCCGGCCCTGCGCTCGTACCACCGCCAGTCGCCGTCGTGGTTCACCTCGAGGAACACCGGTCCCGATTCGGTCGCCAGCATGTCGAACGCGCCGTAGCCGAGGCCCCAGCGCGCGGCGAGCCCGCGGACGGCGCGGGCCACGCGTTCCGGCGCGTCCACCGGACGGACCTCGACCGCGTCCGGGTCCCGCCAGATCGCGTCGGGCGACGGCTTGCGCACCCGGAAGGCGACCAGCGCACCGCCGGCGGCGTACACGCGGTACTCGGCCTCGTGCGGCACGTACTCCTGGACGACGAGCGGGATCCGCGACGCCGCGCCGGGCCGGGCGACCTCGGCGCGGGGGAGGATCCGCGGGAGGAAGCCGTGCAGCACGCCCGGCTCCGTCTCGACGAAGTGCGCGCCGACGACCTTGACGACCAGCCGGTCGCCGGGCAGCCGGGCGGCCGCCGCGGCGAGGTCGGTGCCCACGACCGTCGCCGGGACGCGCACACCGCTCGCGGCGGCGTCCGTGAGCTGGTCGAGGAGGCCGAGGCGGGGGCCAGGGAGCGCGACGGGGGCCGACCCGGCGAGCTGATGGCCGAGGGCGAGCCAGGTGTCGCGGTACAGCACGTCGGCCGGGGCGCGGCCGGGGGGCATCGCCGACGGCCAGAACCTGCGGGTCCAGCTCACGGTGGGCCGGAGGACGCGGCCGCCGACCCGGACGGCCGCGCGGGCGGCCGGGTCGACCTGGACCGGTCCGAGGGCGTCCGCGTCGATCCGCCGTACGGGGACGCCGAGCAGCGTGAGGAGCCGCGCCAGCTCGGACACCTCCGCGTCGGCGGTCCGCGTGAAGAAGACCACGCATCCGTCGGCGGCGGTCACGCGCCCCGCCGTCCGCCGGTGAGGACCTCGGCGGCGGCCTCCAGCAGGGTCGTCGCCAGCGCCGCGTCGGCCGGGTCCGCCGTCGTCAGGAGATCCCGGATCTGCCGCAGCGGGTCCACGTCGCCGGCCAGGCCGGCCTCGTGCGCGCGCTGGGCGCTGATCAGCATCTCCAGGCCGATCGCGGCCTGGATCGCGACGAGCCCGAGCAGGTCGAGATCGGACAGCTCGCCGCGCGGGTTGGGCGACGGGTCGAGGACCTCGACCACCCCGATGCAGGTCACGCCGCGGATCAGCGGCGCGGCCATCAGCTTCTCCGGTACGTAGCCGGTCGAGACGGCCGCGTCCCTGGCGAACTGGGTGCTGTTGGACAGGTCGCCGACGTACATGGGCTCGCCGCTCGCCGCGACCCAGCCGGCGATGCCGGTGCCCCCGGGGAACCTGGTCCCGGGCAGGTGCGCGCCGCCCTCGCCGGCGACCGCCTCGAAGACGAGGTCACCGGAGCCGGCGTCGATCAGGAAGATCGACGCCGCGGCCGCGTCGCAGACGTTGCGCGCGATCTCCACGACCGACTGCAGGAACTGCCGTTCAGTGAGCAGCGCGTCCTGGCCCGGGCGGGTTTCCGGTAGCGAGTAGTTCTGCAGCGGCATGGCGGACCTCATCGGTGACGACGTTGCGGGCGGTTTGGTAGAGCACGGACTTGAGCTGGAACGGCGTGAGCCAGCGGTGCTTGCTGAGGATCAGCGCGCACAGCCCGGTGATGTGCGGGGCGGCGAAGCTGTTGCCGGAGCTGCGGATCTGCCCGCCGCCCGGCCAGGCGACCGGCACGCGGACGCCGTTGGCGTAGAACTCCACGGGCGGCGACGGGTTGTAGTAGTGCAGGAACGGGTCGTGCTGGTCGTGGCTGGCGACCGAGAAGACCGAGGAGAACGTCCACGGGAAGCTGCGGACCGGCATGTTGTGCGCCGACACCACCAGGACGCACCGCCGGAAGTAGGCACGGTCGGCGAGGTCGTGCAGCGTCGGGGCGAGCTCCGGTCTCGTCGTGGAGACGCTCAGGTTGACGACGTCGAAGCCCGCGTCGATCGCCCACTCCACGCCGGCGAGCAGCGCCTGCCCGGTGCCGCCGGTCGCATCGGTCAGCACGCGCATCGACGACAGCGACGCCTTGGGCGCCATGGACCGGACGATGCTCGCGCACGCGGTGCCGTGCCCCGCGGTGTCCACCGCGTCGGCCGGCACGACGCCCGGGTTCGCGCGGTCGTCGAGGACGACGGTCATCGCCTCGTCCACCGGCGCCACGAGCGGGTGGTCGCCGTCGATCCCGCTGTCGACGACGCAGACCCGGATCCCGGCGCCGTCGGCGCCGCCCCACGCCCATTCGGCCGTCGCCTCCGCGAGGCGGACAGCGGGCAGGTCCTGCGGCGGCTCCTGCGAGGTCGGCATCCCCCACGCGGGGACGCCGGGGAACTGCTCGGGGCCCGTACGGTGCCAGGGCGGCGTCATGCGCCACCGCCTTCCCCGCCGGCGGCGCGCGGGCCGGCCATGCCCGCGGGCGGGTTCGCGCCTTTCGCGGCGTAGCAGGCCGCGGCCTCGGACCGGCCGCGCGCCGCGTCGTCCGTACGGCCCGCCGCCCGCGCGATGCCCGCGTACTCGAACCAGGCGTCGCCGCGCAGGCAGGGATCGTCGGTGACCAGCTCCGCCACGGCCCGGCCTGCCAGGCCGAACGCCTCCTCGGTGCGGCCGGCCCCGGCGGCGAGGCGGGCGCGCAGCAGCCGCAGCCAGATCCGCGCGCGTACGGTCAGGCCGTCTGTGTCCAGCCCGGCGAACGCCCGCGCGGCCTCGTCGTACCGGCCGGCGCGCAGCGTCTCGCGCACCGCGTACACCTCGATCGTCTGCGCCGGCTGCCGGTGGCCGTGGCTCCGCAGCGCCGCCGCCGTCTCGGCGAACCGCGCGGCGGCGGCCGCGTGCTCGCCGAGCATCGCGTGGACGACGGCCTCCGACTGCGCGATCGCGACCTCCGGCAGGGCCGCGTGCAGGGCGGAGGCGTGCTCGCGCGCGGCCGACAGCGTCGTACGCGCCCCGGCGGCGTCGCCGGCGAGGGCGAGCAGCCGGGCACGCGTGATCATGACGGGGATCAGCAGGAGCCGGTCCACCGCGAACCGCTCGGTGAGCTCGTCGCACAGCGCCAGCCCGTCGGCGACCGTGGTCGGCGACCACTGGACGAGCTCGCACAGCGCGCTGGACAGCCGGTCCTCCGTCCAGGGCTCGTTCAGCCGCTGCGCACGGGCGAGCGCGTCGCGGAACGCCGACTCGGCCCGGCCCGCGCGGTCCGCGCCCAGCTCGATGAACCCTCTGAGCTGGTGGAGCAGGCACCAGCTCACGTGGTCCTCCGGCCGGTCGCGCAGCACGGCCTCGTAGCCGTCGAGGCCCGCCTGGGCGGCCAGGAAGCCGGTACGCCCCATGCGGAAGCCGATGATGTCGCGTTGCAGGCTCACCGTGATCCGGTGGTCGGCGTCCACGCGCCGTACGCCGTCGTCGAGGACGCGCAGCGCCCCGTCGCCGTCGCCCTGGGAGAGCAGCGCCTCGCTCAGCCGGATGGTCACGTCGGCGAACCGGCCGCCGCGCTCCGTGAGCAGGTGCAGCGCCCGTTCGAACAGGGACCGGGACGCCTCGGTGTCGCGCCTGTGCAGCGCGGCCGTGCCCTCCTCGACGAGGAGCCGCACCGCGCGGTCGGACAGGCCGGCCAGGCCCGGGTCGTCCGGGCGGACGTCCTGGTAGAGCAGCGCCGCCGTCTCCGCGTGGTACATGGCCTCGGCCGGGCGCTCGCGTTCGGACAGCAGCGCGTGCCACCGCGCCCGCAGCGTCTTCGCCGTCATCGTGTAGCAGGTGTCGCGGATGAGCGGCTGGCCGCACCGCAGGCGCCCGGACGGCAGCCGGAGGACCAGCCCGCGCCGCGTCAGGCCGGCGAACGCCTGGGCCACGTCGTCGCCGGCGACCCCGTCGCCGTCGCCGAGCGCGCGGAGCTGGTCCATCTGGAAGTCGTGGCCGCAGGCGGCGGCCCATTGCAGGGTGCGCTTCTCCACGGCGGGCAGGGCGTCGATCCGCGCCTGGAGCAGGGCGGAGATCGTCGGCGGGAGCTCCGCCATCACCGCGTCGTCGTCGGCGAGGGCGTCGATCAGCGTCGTGGCGAACAGCGGGTTGCCGCCGCTGCGCTCGGCGATCCGCGTCATCTCCGGCCGCTCCTGCTGCGCGGTGACGTCCGCCTGCCCGGCCGACAGGAGGTCCACCAGCCGCAACGTGTCGGCCGTGCCGAGGGGCCGCAGCCGGATCGTCGTCCCGTTGGCCCGCGGGCGCGCGGCCTGCGGCTCGTCCCGTGCGACGCAGACGACCAGGACGGGCAGGCCGGCCAGTTCCCGTACGACGTTCTCGATGGCCTCGACCAGCATCGGCTCGGCCCAGTGGACGTCCTCCCAGATGAGGATCAGCGGCCGCTTTCGCGCGAGCGCCGCGAACAGCCGGGCGACGGCCCAGCAGATCTCCTCGGCGCCGACGGTGACCCGGCCGGGCTCGCCGTCGAGGAGGACCGCGAGCGTCCGCCGCGCGCGCCGCCCCGGCTCGCCGTCGCCGAGCAGCCGGTCAGCGCCCGGGAGCCCGCCGGGCAGCGAGTCGCGCAGCATCGCCTGCATCGGATGGAAGGTGATGTCGCGCCCGTACGGCTGGCAGGACCCGGTCAGCACGGTGGCCTCCCCGGGGGCGACCTGCGCCACGAACTCGTGGACGAGGCGGGTCTTCCCGATCCCGGCCTCGCCGCGGACCACGACGTGCCGGCACTCCCGCTCGCGCACGACCCGCCGGTAGCTGCCGGTCAGGTCGAGCAGCTCCGCCGCGCGGCCGATCAGCGGCGCCTGGACGAGGGGCTGCACGGGGACCGCGGACGTGACCCGCCAGGTGCGCGACGGCGCGGTCTTCCCGCGCAGGGGCAGCGGGTCGAGCTCCTCGAGCCCGACGCGGCCGCGCAGGAGCCGCGCGGCCCCCAGGTTCACGAGGATCTCCCCGGGCCGCGCCGCGCTCTGGAGGCGCGCGGCGGTGTTGACGGTGTCGCCGACGACCCGCAGGTCCGCGTCCGAGACGCTGATCACGGCGACCTCTCCGGCGCCGATCCCGCAGTGGACGTCCAGCCGTTCGTCGACGAACCGCAGGTCCGCGGCCAGCCGGGGAACGGCCTCGACGACGGACCTGGCCGCCTGCACCGCGCGCAGGGCGTCGTCCTCATGACCGGCCGGCACGCCGAACACCGCCATCACGGCGTCGCCGATGAACTTCTCGATCACGCCGCCGTGCTCGATGACGGCCGCGCGGCACACGCCGTGGTAGCGCTGGAGCACGCCGTGCATCCGCTCGGGGTCGAACCGTTCACTGAGCGCCGTCGAGCCCACCAGGTCGATGAAGAGCACGACCACGCTCTTGCGCACGTCCGGCAGCCCCGGCGACGCCATGGTTCCCACCACCTCTCCTGCCGTGTCCCGGCCGGGGCCGCGCGTCCGGGCGTACGGTCACGTCACAGGAACTTGATCTCCTGGCCCTGGACCTCAAGCGACGCCGCGTCGAGCCGGACCTTGATGCGGTTGAGGAGGCCCACCTCCTCCTCGGTCAGTTCCGCCAGCACCTGTCTCTGGCCCGTGGAGAGCAGGTCCACCCCGTGGCCGTTCTGTCGCAGAGCGGAGAGCGCGTCGAACGTCATGGTTCCCACCACCTCTTTCCCGCCGGCCCCTGCCGGGCCGGACGCCGTCGCCGTGTCTGCGGTGTCTGCCGTGTCTGCGGTGTCTGCCGTGTCGTCGGTGTACTGGTCGCCGCGGCTGGCGTTCCTGAAGGCGGGGTGGGCGACGGCGATGAGGATCGCGAGCGCGATGCCGCAGCCGGCGATCGGGAAGAGCGTGCTCACCCCGAGCCGCTGCACCCCCCAGCCGCTCGCCGCCGCGGAGATCGGGAACGTTCCCGACATCGCCAGCAGCATCACGCTCATCACGCGCGCGAGCAGGTGGGGCGGGGCCCACTGCTGGAGCATCGTCATGATCACGATGCCGGACCAGCCGTTGGCCATCGAGAAGACGGTGATGCACGCCGTCGCCCCGATCAGCCCGCCGCTGAACGGCACCAGGGAGACGGAGACGCCCATGACGAGCACCAGGATCAACAGCAGGTAGGCCGGCTTGAGCGCGCTCCACCGTGGTCGGGCCAGCAGGGCGCCGACGATCATGCCGGCGCTGAGCCCGGCGAGCAGCGTGCCGTAGCCGCCCGCGCCGAAGTCCTGATGGGCCAGCGCGGGCAGGGCCACCTCGGAGACCCCCGTGTACACGAAGTTCCCGACGGCCGCCGCGAGGAGCACCATCTGCAGGAACCGTCCGCGCAGGAGGACCGTGCGGAAGCTCACCGCCTTCGCGCCGGCGTCCTCCTTCTGGGGCGCGGCCGGCTTCGGCACGTTCAGCCCGTACAGCGTGGCCGCGGACACCAGGAAGGTGGCGGCGTCCGCGAACAGCGCGGGGCCGGGGCCGAAAACCGAGGTCAGCAGGCCGCCGAGGCCCGGTCCGAGCAGGCTGCCGAGCTGCGTGGCCACCGAGGACACCGAGTTCCCCGCGGCCAGCTCCTCGCCCGGGAGGAACGACGGGAGCAGAGAGAAGGACGCCGGCACGAACAGGCCGCCGCACAGCCCGAGGACGAGGGTGATCGGCGCCAGCACGGCGAACGACGGCGTCTCGGTGTACGTCAGGACGCCGAGCATCGCGGTCAGCGCGCACCGGGCGATGTCCGCGCCCAGCATGATGGGGCGCGCGCCGAACCGGTCGGTGATGTAGCCGCCGATGGGGATCGCGACGGCCCGGCTGATGCCGTAGCAGGCCATCACGTAGCCGAGCAGCAGCGCGCCGCCGTTGGACGAGAGGACCAGCCACGGCAGCGCGATGGCCGTGCACAGGTCGCCGACGCTCGACGTGAACTCGCCGACGATCAGCCGGGGGAACCCGCGCACCGCCATCGGCCCGGTTGTCAGGGGCGTCTTGACGGCCGCGACCAGCGTCCGGATCACCCTGCCCCCTCCTCCGCCGCGCCGGCCGCGCGCAGGGTGACGATGTCCTCGATGATCCCGGCGACCTGGGACGGCGAGGGGAGCCCGGGGCCGGTGCGCACGGAACCGCTGGCGATCTCCCAGCACGGCGCCATCACCGGGTCGGCCACGTGGTGGCCGTCGGCCCGTAGCTGGGCGACGTTGCGCCGGACGCTCGGCTTGTCCCACATCGCGGCGTTCATGCTGGGGAAGAAGATCGCCGGCCGCCGGTGCGCCAGCAGCGTGGCCATCAGCAGGCTTCCGGCGAACCCGTGCGCCGCCTCGGCGAGCGTGTGGGCGGTCGCCGGCAGCACGATGAGCCGGTCGGCCCACGTCGCCAGCCGTACGTGCCCGGGGTCGAGGTTCGCCTCGCCCTCGCCGTACGCGGCCTCGCTCACCAGCCGTACGGTCGCGACCGGCAGCAGCCGCGCCGCGGCGGACGTCATGACCACGTGCACCCGGAGGCCGGGCAGCCCGCGCAGCGCGGTCAGGTAGCCGGGGAGGTTGATCACGTTCGCCGCACCGCAGGCGCCGACGAGCAGGTTGAACTGGCCCTCCACCGGAGCATCACGCCAATCCGGCCGGGACCGGCCGCAGGCCGATCCGCTCGGCCACGAGGTCGAGCCGGCCCTGGACGTTGTGCTTGTAGCTGGGGCACGGCGGGTTGCCCTCGTGCCACGCCTTGGGGCACGAGCCGCCGCAGGTGGGCAGGAAGACGCAGTCCCTGCACCACGACTTCCCCTGCGCGATCTCGTCGTGCCAGTCGTCGAACTCGCCCCTGGGGCGGATCGGGGGCAGATCCTCCTGGCCGACGTGGCCGAGCGCCTTGCTCTGCGCGTCGCCGGGCACGAGCGGGTGGTCCGTGCAGGAGTAGACGGAGCCGTCGCCGCTGATCAGCTCGGCCGTCCGCTTCACCGCCGGGCAGGTGATCCGCTTGGCCAGCGTGGGCATGCGCATGAACGGCAGGCCGTGCCGCTGCATGGCGGCCAGCCAGGCCGTCTCGCGTTGCGCGTATTCGCTGGAGGACAGCTCGATGGCCGAGACGTCGTTTCCCCAGGGGCGGATCCGGGCGAGCGTGAAATTCACATTCGGACGGGCGAATCCCAGCTCGGCCATCAGCTCGATGTACCGGTCGACGCTGTCCTGGTTGCGCACATCGATATTCGTCCGGAAGTCGAACACCACATGCCGGTAGTCGGGATTGTCGAGGGCCGCGCGAATGGTGCGCACGATCTTCCAGAAAGAGCCGGTACCGCTCTTCATCGGCCGGTGGACGTCATGCACATCGGGCGGGCCGTCGATGGTGAGCCAGAACTTCGAGATGCGGCATTCCCTGATGAGGACGTCGAGGTTCTTCGCGGTCAGCAGGGTTCCGTTGGTGACGATCTCGGATGTGTAGGCCACGCCCTTTTCGTCGGCCGCGCGGATGAAGTCGCCGGCGAGATCGCGAATGACGGCGTATCCCATCATCGGTTCCGCGCCGAACCAGTCGACGCCCAACTGCTCGGTCGCCGGCATCCGCAGGGCGCGCAGCACCCGGGCCCGGATCCGGTCGCGGTGGTCCGCGGAAAGGCGCCCGCGTACGTGCTCCTGCCCGCAGTACGTGCAGCCCATGTTGCAGTACGAGGTGGGCAGCAGGATGAAGCTCGGCGCCGAGGGGTCCAGGGCGGCCGTCCGGTTGCGCTCCAGGATCTCCTCCAGCTCGTCGGGCCCGTCCGGCACCACGGCCTGCGCCTGCCGCAACTGGGCGCGCGTGCCCGGCGGGATGGCGTCGAGATCGCCCCTGCGCACGGCCTCGGCGACCTCGGGGACGACGAACAGCGTCTTCGCGGTCCGCGTCGCGTAGAGGACCTGAACACGGATTCCGCCGCCGTCGCCGTAGACGTGGTCGCTGACGACCACATAGCGGCTGACCTTCTCGCCCATGTCTTGACCTCACAGCGCTCGTGTCCCGGCCCGCCGGGAAGGCGGGCCGGGATGCCACTAGCAGAGACAGTTGTTCTTGGTTTCCTGGGCCTCGACCTCGGGCGTCAGGGCGTTGAGCCGCTCCTGAATGGCGGTGGCGACCCGCAGTTCCTCGGGGCTGAGTTCCTCGAACACGACCCGCATCTGCTCGGGAAGCTGCTGCAGGCCCGCGGCGTTCAGCGCGGCGAGTGGGTCTTGCGACATACGAACCTCCTGGTGGTCGGGCGATCTGCCACGTCAGCGAAAATATGTCGCGCCCACAGTGCCGTCCACCCTCTCGCCATTCCGAATTCCTAAGACGGCGCCATGGGTTCCTAAGAACACACGAATGCCTCTTAAGAACGCCGCGGCCGACGCGACTTCCCAACGCCGGACGGCCATGCCACACTCACGATCACCGGCCCAATGGGCGACGGCAGACCGACCGCGGAGGAACCGGTGAGCGTTTTCCTGACCGAAAGGCCTGCGGTGCGCCGCCGCGATCCCCGGGAAAGCGGACTCGCTTATCTATTGATCAATCCGCCGCTGACCGATCCGACACAGCCGTACCATTCGATTTCCTATCTCGTGGCGTCGGCGCGGCGCGCGGGATTCTCCGGCGGCCGGTGCGTCGACGCCAATATCGAGGCGCTGAACCATCTCGCCCGCCCGGAGAACGTCGGCCCGCTGCTGGAGCGTGCGGCCGCGACGCGCCGGCGCATCGAGGGGTCCGCCGACGTCACCAGGGCGGACGAGCTCGACTACCGCGCCGCCCTGGCGGGGGAGGGGCTCGCGGCGGACTTCGTCAGCAGGGCCGTCGGCATCTTCCGCGACCGGCGGTCCTTCTACCACTACCCGACCTACCGGCAGGCCGTCTTCGCCATGAAGCGCTGGCAGGAGCTGCTCTGCCTGGACGGCGTGCCCAAGAGCATCACCGACTTCCGCTACCAGCCGGGCCCGGTGGTGAACCTGTCCTCGTACGACGACCTGTGCGACCCCGCCGTGCTCGACCGCCTCACCGCCCCGTTCGACCCCTACGTCGAGGGGCCGTTCCTCGACGTGCTGCGCGAGCGCGACTGGCGGGTGGTGGGGTTCTCCGTCAGCTACACCGGCCAGCTCCCGATGGCGCTGCGCCTCGCGCGCGCGGTCCGTGCGGCCCGCCCGGAGGCCGTCATCGTGTTCGGCGGCACCGAGGTCTGCGACCATGTGCGCTTCGGCCGGGTCCCGGGCGACTACTGGCGGCTGTTCGCGCACGCGGACGTCATCGTGCCCGGCGAGGGGGAGACGCCGTTCGCCGAGATCCTCGGCGCGGTCCGCGACGGCCGCGCCCCGTCCGGCATCCCGGGGGTGCTGACCCGCGACCGGCCCGCGGACCGCCCGTCGATCAACTACGAGAACGTGGCGGACCTGCCGACGCCCGCCTTCGACGTCTGGGACTGGGACGCGTACTGGTCGCCAGAGCCCGTGGTCCTCTACAGCCCCACGCGCGGCTGCTACTGGAACAAGTGCACCTTCTGCGACTACGGGCTGAACTCCGACCGCCCCACCTCGCCGTCGCGGGAACGCCCCGTCGAGGCGGTGGTCGGCGACCTGGAGCGGATCACCGAGTTCGGCCGGACCGTGTACTTCGCCGTCGACGCCATGTCGCCCCGCTACCTCCGGCTGCTCTGCGACGCAATGAAGGACCTGCGCAGGCCGGTCCGGTGGAGCGCGGAGCTGCGCCTGGAACGCACCTTCCCCAAGCGGGACATGGCCCGGCGGCTCAAGGAGGCCGGCTGCATCGCCATCTCCTTCGGCTACGAGTCGGGCTCGCAGGACGTCCTCGACCGCATCGACAAGGGCGTACGGATCGCGGAGGTGCCCGAGATCCTGCACGGCCTCGCCGAGCACGGCATCGGCGCCCAGATGATGGGGTTCACCGGGTTCCCGGGCGAACGCGGCGACGAGGCCGAGCGCACGTACGACTTCCTGCTCGAGCACGACGACCTGTGGACGCTCGCCGGGATCGGCACGTTCTCCCTGACCCCGGGCTCGATCATCGCGAAGGACCCCGACGCGTTCGCCGTCGAGATCCTCCCGTCGCCGGCGCGCGAGGACATCACGCGCTACCTGCCGTGGCGCGACCGGCGCCAGGACGCGACCTGGTGGCCGGGCGAGCGCGACCGGCGCATCAACGCGGAGCGTGTCCGGCACGTCACGCGCGCGACGGACGACGAGCCGTTCGTCGGCGGCATCGACGCGGCGCACACCCTGCTGTACTTCTCCGCCTTCGGCCGCGGGCTCTGGCCGGACGCCGCGGCCGGCGAGCCCCGCGTCGACCTCGCGCCGATCACGGACTCCGCCATACCGTTCGCCAACATCGAGGAGTTCACCGGCTTCGACGACCTGTGCGACCAGTTCTTCGCGCTCAAACGCGACGGGGGCGCCAGCAGCACGTCGATGGCCCCGTGGCTGCGCGGCCGCGGCCGGGCGTGCCGCGGCGACAGCTCGGTGGCGGTCCTCCCGTCGGGCACGGCCTTCACGCTCCCGGCGATCGGCGCGGGCCTGCCGCGCGACCGGCTGCGGCAGTTCGTCAAGATCACCGCGCGCCTCAACGGCGACATCTAGGACCCCACGGCATCTCCGCAAGGGAGGGAACGTGCAGCTCGTACCCAAGGACCAGTTCCAGCCGGCGCCGCCTCCGCCGGCGCGGCCGCTGCGGGTCGCCTTGGTCAACATGCCGTGGTCGTGGGCGGACACCCCGTCCATCCAGTGCGGCCTGCTGCAAGCGGTCGTCAACCGGGCCGGCCACCACTGCGACGTGCGCTACCTCAACGTCGAGCTGAGCGCGCGGCTCGGCCACGAGATCTACGACCGCATCTCGGAGATGAACGACGACCGGTTCCACCAGCTCGGCGAGTGGCTGTTCTCGTACGCGGCCTTCGGCGACGTCCAGCCGGAGGCGGACTACTTCGCGGAGTACCCGGAGGTGCCGGCGGCCTGGGCGGCCATCCTGGAGGGCGGCCCCGACCAGCTCGTCACGTACCGCCGCGAGATCCTCCCGGCCTGGATCGACGACTGCGTCGAATCCGTGGACTGGGCGTCCTACGACGCCGTCGGGTTCTCCTCGACCTTCCTGCAGAACACCGCGTCCTTCGCCCTGGGCCGCCGGCTGAAGGCGCGCTTCCCCGGTCTGCCGCTGATCTACGGCGGCGCGAACTTCGACGGCGAGATGGGCGCCGCCTACGCCGAGAAGCTGCCGTGGCTGGACTACGTCGTCTCCGGCGAGGGCGACGTGGCGCTGCCCGCGCTGCTCCACGACCTCGCGGCCGGGAGGTCGGGCCCGATCCCGGGCGTGCACCGCCAGGGCGCCGACGCGGAGAAGCGCGAGGCGGCCCGCACGTACGACCTCAACGACCTCCCCGCGCCGGACTACCACGACTACTTCCGCAGCCTCGACCGCCTCGACCGGTCGCGGATCCTGGGCGACAAGGAGGTCTGGCTGCCGGTCGAGTTCTCCCGGGGCTGCTGGTGGGGGCAGAAGCACCACTGCACGTTCTGCGGCCTGAACGCGCTCGGCATCAACTACCGCTCCAAGGACGGCGGCCGGGCGCTGGAGGACCTCGAAGGGCTCCTCCGCGCGTATCCGGCGCGCCGCGTCAACGCGGTGGACAACATCCTCGACATGGCGTACCTGACGTCGTTCTGCGCCGAGCTCGCGGAGCGCCACTGGGACGCCGACCTGTTCTTCGAGGTCAAGGCCAACCTGACGCGCGACCAGTTGGCGCTGATGCGGCGGGCCGGCATCCAGCGGATCCAGCCCGGCATCGAGAGCCTGAGCACCCACGTGCTCGGCCTGATGCGCAAGGGCGCGACCAAGCTCATCAACATCCGCCTGCTGAAGTGGGCGTTCTACTACGGGATCTCGACCGAGTGGCACGTCCTCTGCGGCTTCCCCGGCGAGACCGACCAGGACTACGCCGAGCAGGCGGAGCTCGTCCCGCTGCTGTACCACCTGCAACCGCCCGCGAGCCGGCTCGGCATCTGGCTCGAACGCTTCAGCCCGTACTTCATGGACCCCTCGTTCGCGATCTCCGGGATCCGCCCGCAGGCCAGCTACAAGTACGTCTATCCGCCCGAGCTGGACCACCACAGGATCGCGTACTTCTTCGAGTTCGAGGCGTCGGACGTCGCCTCCCGGCAGAGCCACGACGTCCTGGACGCGGCGGTCATGGGCTGGAAGCAGAGGTGGGCGAGCGGCGCGGCGCCGGTGCTGTTCTACGAGCGCCTGCCCGGCAGCCTGCGGATCACCGACACCCGGTCGGGCACACCGCGGAAGGCGGTGCTGAACGGCTGGCAGGGCGACGCGTACGAGGCGTGCGGCGCGACCGCCAGGAGCGGCAAGCGCGTCCACCAGATGCTCCTCGACGGCGGTCTCGACCTGCCGCTGAGCGAGGTCACCGCGTTCCTCGACGAGTGCTGCCGGGCGGGCGTGATGGTCGGCGAGGACGACAAGTACCTGTCGCTGGCACTACCGGAGAACACCGGCTGGTAGCCGCGGTGGTCTTAAGACCAAAACCGCCGCGGCCCGGCCACGCCCATCGAGAGGAGAGAACGCGATGAACCCCACGGAAGCGGAGCGGCTCCGCGACGACGACACGGCGCTCGGACCGCCGGTCACGGACGAGTACGCGGTCCGGCAGACCTGCAAGATCCCCCCGCCCTGACCCCGGACGATGCGCCTGAGAATCTCGCGTCTCTGCGTATTCACCTGGCGCGACGGCCAGATGGTCGTCGACGATCCGGTGCGGCACCGGCAGTACGCGCTGAGCCCGCGCGCCCAGCGCGTGCTGCACCGGTTCGCGGACTGGACGCACGTCCCGGACACCGGTGACGGGACGGACACCGCCGTCGTCCGGCAGTTGCTCGACGGGCACGTCCTCGTCGCCGAGGGGTCGCCGGACCACCGGCGCGAGGACGACCTCGGCCCCTGGGCGCAATGGGGGACGGCGGCGACCTACTACCACCTCGCGACCCGGAACCACCGCGACACGGAGTTCGCGACGGCCGCCGAGGACACCGCCTGGCTGCTGGCGAACCTCACCGAACGCCCGCAGCCACCGGAGGCCAAGGGGTATCCGGACGCGGCGCGAGTCGCGCTGCCGCCGGCCCGCACCCCGCTGCCGGGCGGCCTGGAGGACGTGCTGCGCGCCCGGCGCACGACCAGGCGCCTCCAGGAGGGGCGGCCGGTGAGCCGCGCGCACTTCGCGACGCTGCTGCGGTGGGTGGCCGGCCCCGTACACCGGGTGGAGCGGCCGGAGCTGCGGCCCGCCCTGCTGAAGGCCAGCCCGTCGCCGGGCTCCGTGCACACGTTGGAGGTGTATCCGGTGGTCATGAACGTCGCCGGCGTGGACCCGGGCATCTACCACTACCACTGCACCGACCACGCGCTCGAACCGATCGCCCCCGGCCCCGTGGACCCCGAGCGCGTCGTCGAATGGTGCGGGGGCCAGACCCATCTCCGGCACGCCGGCGCCCTGCTGCTGTACACCGCGGTGCTGGACCGTATGGCGTGGAAGTACCGCACGGCGAGCTCGTACCGCGCGCTGTTCATGGAGGTCGGCCACTTCAGCCAGACCGCCTACCTGGTCGGGACCGCGCTGGGGCTGGGGGTGTGCTTCACCGCCTCGACCCGGGACGAGGCGGTCGAGGACGCGCTCGGCCTGGACTGGACCCGCGAGATCCTCCTGGGCGTCAGCGTCGTGGGCGTGCCGGCGCCGGACGAGGCGGCGCGGCAGAAGGCGATGCTGGACGGGGGAGCGGCCGACTTCTCTTTCGCCGGCGACGCCTGGGACGGGCGCGGGCCGTGAGCGGCGCGCCGATCGCGGTGGAGATCGATCCCAGCCGCCTCGACCGCAACATCCGGCGCTTCCACGACCGCGCCGCCGGAGCCGGGGTCGCCGTACGCCCGCACGTCAAAGGGCACATGACGGTGGAGATCGCGCGGCGCCAGATGCGGTACGGGGCGTGCGGCATCGCGGTGGTCCACGTGGCCGAGGCCCGCGCGTACCTGGCGGCCGGCGTCACCGACATCCTCATGGCGCACCCGTGGCGCGAGCCGTGGCGGTGGCGGCTCATGGCCGGGCTCGCCGCCGACTGCCGCCTGTCCGCGCTCGTCGACCGCGTCGGAACGGTCCGCGGCCTGGCGCGCGCCGCGGCCGCCGCGGGCAGCGTCATCGGCGTACGGGTCAGGCTCGGCGACGATGACGACGTCGCCGCGGTCGCCGACGACGAGCTTGTCGCGCTCGCGCGCGCCGCGCACGCCGAGCCGTCGCTGCGGCTGGACGGCGTGCACGGCTACCAGCCGCTCGACGCGGCCCAGGCGGTGTCCGGGCGGGTCGGCGCCGGCCGTGCCGCCGCCGCGTACGTGACGCGGATCGCCGGCGTCCTCCGGGCCCGCGGGCTGCCCTGCCCGGTGGCCGCGGTGAGCGGCACGCCGACCGCGGAGGGCGCCGTCGGCGTGCCGGGCGTGACGGAGGTCTGCGCGGGCGCGTACGCGCTGCAGGACACCGGGATGGCGGCCATCGGGGTCTGCGCCGCCGACGACATCGCCGTTTCGGTCACCGCCGCCGACCCCGCAGCCGCCGATCCGATCCTGGCCGCGTACCCCTACCCGTGGCAGGGACCCGCCGCGTACGCGCGTGCCGCCAGCTCGGCGCCCGCGCACGCGCCCGTTCATCCGCCGCACGTCTGCGCGCTGGTGCGGCAGATCGACGCCGTGACCGTACGCGGCGCCGCCACCACCTGGCCGATCACCAACCGGCCGGACCGGCCGGGGTGAACGGGCCGCCGCCGCGGCTGCGCGTGCTGCGCGTCCGCGCGTTCCGCTGGTTCTTCGCCGGGCAGGCCGTCTCGTCCTTCGGCGACTTCCTGATGGCGCCGGCCCTCGCCCTCGCCGTGCTCGACCTGACCGGCTCGGCCGGCGACATCGGCCTGGTCCTGGCCGCGCGCAGCGTCCCGATCGTGGTGTTCATGCTGCTCGGCGGCGTGCTCGCGGACCGGATCCCGCGCGATCGGCTGATGGTCGGCGCGGACCTCGCCCGGCTGGCCGGCCAGGGCGGCACGGCGCTCCTGCTGCTGGCCGGGGACGCCCGCATCTGGCCGCTCATGTGCCTGCAGGCGCTGAACGGCACGGCGAGCGCGATGTTCACCCCCGCGGTGTCCCGGCTCATCCAGGAGACCACCCCGGCCGACCTGCGGCAGGCCGCCAACGCGCTGCGCGCCATGTCGCAGTCGGCGACCATGATCGCCGGCCCTGCGGTCTCCACCCTGCTCATCCTGACGGTGGGCCCGAGCTGGGCCGTCATGGCCGACGCCGCGACCTTCGGCGTGAGCGCGGCCTGCCTCGCGCGGCTGCGGCCGCGCGAGGCAGGCGGCCCGCCGAACGCCCGCCACCTGGTACGCGACCTGCGCGACGGCTGGCGCGAGCTGACCGCGCGCACCTGGACGTGGAGCCTCATCGTGGCGGCGTCGGTGAGCAACATGCTCGCGACGACCTTCGCCGTGCTGGGGCCGGTGGTCAGCGTCCGCTACGTGAGCGGCGGCGCCGGCGCGTGGGGCGTCGTGATGACGGCGTACGGCGCGGGCGCGGTGACCGGCGGCGTCGTGGCGCTGAACGTACGGCCAAGCCGTCCGCTGCGGTTCGCGGTGCTGGGCGGCGCGCTGTTCGCGCTCCCGTCCCTGGTGATGTCCCAGGCGTCGGTCGTCGCCCCCATCGCCGCGGGGGCGTTCCTCGGCGGCGCCGGGCTGATGCTCTTCGACCCCCTGTGGGAGACCGTCCTCCAGCGGGAGATCCCCGCGGCGGCCCTGTCCAAGGTCAGCGCGTACGAGTGGTTCGGCTCCTACCTCGGGCAGCCCATCGGCCTGGCGCTGGCCGGGCCCATGGCCGCCCACCTGGGGGTGCGCGGGGTGCTGCTGGCCGCCGGGCTGGCGAACCTGGCGGTCTCCCTCGCGCCCCTGGCCGTCCGCGACGTACGCGATTACGCGACCGCACCGAACACGACGGAGGGATGACACCGTGGCCAGATCCCAAGGGGACGCACCCGGGGCCGGGCGGGACCGGCAGTGGACCGACAGCCTCGCGCGCGGCCGGGTCCCCGGACCGCGGCTCGCGCAGCAGCGCGTGGTGGACGGCACCGGCCCGGGCACGCGCAGCGTGCACGCGGGAACGTACGAGGACCCGGTGACCGGCGCCGTGGGCACCCCGGTCTTCGCCAGCACGACGTTCACCTTCAGCGACGACACGTACGAGGCGTTCGACCAGGGCCACATCCGGGACGTGCCGATCTACGGCCGCTACGGGAGCCCCAACCAGTGGGCGGTGCAGGAGAAGATCGCGTCGCTGGAGGGCGCCGAGAGCGCGCTCGCCTTCTCCTCGGGCATGGCGGCGATCACCACGACGCTGCTCGCGCTGACCAACCGCGGCGGCCACATCGTCAGCTCGCGCGACGTCTACGGCGGCACGTTCAACCTGCTGCGCGAGGACATGCACCAACTGGGCCGGGGCGTCACGTTCACCGACCCCGCCGACTTCGCCGCGATCGAGGCGGCGATCCGCGACGAGACCCAGGTGCTGTTCTTCGAGACGCTCACGAACCCGCTGCTGAAGGCGATCCCGCTGACCCGGCTCGGGCGGCTGGCCCGCGAGCGCGACCTGCTGCTCGTGGTCGACAACACGTTCCTGTCGCCGATCCACCTGCGGCCGCTGGAGCACGGCGCGCACATCGTCGTCCACAGCGCCACGAAGTACCTCAACGGCCACGGCGACGTCACCGCCGGCGTCGCGTCCGGCCCGCGGAAGTACGTCGACCGGATCTGGCAGCAGATGCTGAAGTTCGGCGGCTCCCTGGACGCCCCGATGTGCTTCCTGCTCGAGCGCGGGCTGAAGACGCTGGACCTGCGGATGCGGCGGCACAGCGCGAACGCCGCGGCCGTCGCCGCGTTCCTCGCGGGGCATCCCGCCGTACGCGCCGTGCACCACCCGTCGCTTGACGGCTATCCCTGCCCGTGGCTGCGCGAGATCTGCCCGGACGGCTGGGGCGGCATGGTCGCCTTCGAGGTCGCGGGCGGCGACGAGACGGCGCTGAAGTTCCTGGCCGGACTGCGCCTGCCCGTCGTGGCCACCAGCCTCGGCGCGGTCGAGTCGCTGGTCAGCCTGCCGTTCAACACCTCGCACAGCTTCCTGACCGACCGCCAGCGCCGCGAGGTGGGCATCGAGCCCGGCCTCGTACGGTTCTCGGCCGGTATCGAGGACGCCGCCGACCTCATCGCCGACCTCGGCCGGGCCCTCAACGGCCTGTGACCCCGCTCCTGGAAGGGAACCGCCCGACATGCGCAACGGACTGAACACGGCCGGCGTCTCCGAGACCGTGCACGAACTGCGGGAGCGCCCCGAGCACGCGATCGCCGACTACGCCGTCGCCGGGCCGGCGCGCCCGGACGGCGACGGCGTCCTGCACACCCGGGCGCTCACGATGCGCGACGGCGTGACCCGCGTCGCGCGCGACTTCCGCCTCCGCCAGCGCCCGTTCGGCCGCCCACCGGACGACCTGCCCACGCCGTACGAGACCGCGCTGGCCGCCCTGGGCGCCTGCGTCCTGATCACGAACGTCAACGGCTACACCGCCCGCGGCGTCACCCTCGGCGCCCTGCGGATCACCGTGCGGGCCGACCTCACGCCCGCCGCCGGCGCACCGCTGAGCGGCATCCGCTGGCACTGCGCGATCGACTGCGACGCGCCGCCGGAGACCGTCCGGTCCATCAACCGGCTCGTGTGCGCGTTCAGCCCGAACCACCGGCTGTTCCTCGACGCGTCCCCGATCGAGGTCGCCGCCTCCGTCCACCGTTCCGACGGGCGGACCACGGCCATCCCGGTCACCCGCGCGCCCGCCCAGCCGTCCGCCCCGCCGCCCGCTCAGCCGGTGGCGCCGTGCCCGCTGGAAGCCGAGGTGACCTGGGAGTACGGCTCCGAGGCCACCTACCGGACGGCGCTGACATCCCACGGCGCCACGCGATGGACCGCCCCGCTCATCGTCGACCAGCCCAAGCAGATGCTGGGCATCGACAAGGGCCCCAACTCCCAGGAGATCCTCCTGTCCGCCCTCGGCGCCGAGCTCGCCCACCTCGTCGCCGACGAGTCCGCCGCCCGCGGCGTCCCCCTGCACGACGCCCACCTGCGGCTGAGCGGCCGACTCGACACGCGCGGCATGCTCAACGTGCTCCGCGAGGTGTCCAGCAGCTTCCACAACCTCCAGGTCGACGCGAGCCTGCACAGCGACGCCCCGGCCGGGGACCTGCGCGACCTCCTGAACGCGGCCCTGACCCGGGCCGTCCTCCCGGCGACCCTGGCGAGCCCGCAGGTGATCGCCGTCGGGCTCGCCCGCTCCGGCACCCGGGAGCTGGCCTACGACAGCACCACCGCCGGCGCCGAGTCCGTCCGCGACGACGTGACCAGACGCCAACAGGAAGCCGCGGCGGAGGCGTGACGCGTGCCCGCGGACGTCACGGCGTGCGGGCGAGGGCGAGGAGCCGGAGGGCGTCGTGGTCGGGGGTGCCGGGCTCGGCCTGGTAGAGGTTCAGGCGGAGCCCGTCGTCGATTCGCAGCGTCTCGAAACCGAGGGTGACGTCGCCGATCTCCGGATGGTGGAAGGTCTTCGCCTGGCTGCGGCGGTACTCCAGGTCGTAGCGGCGCCAGAGGCGGGCGAACGCGTCGCTGTGCGCCGCGAGCTCCTCGACCAGGGCGGCCAGGTCGGGGGAGTCCGGGGTGGTGAGCGTACGGGCCCGAAGGTTGGCCGCGGTCGCCCGCGCGGTGTCCGCCCAGTCGGGGTAGAGCGTGCGCGCGGCGGGGTGGCGGAACACGTAGCGGACCGTGTTGCGCCGGTGGGCCGGCCATTCCCCGAGGCCGGCGAACAGCGCGAGGCCCTCGGGGTTGGCCGCGAGGACGTCGTTCACCCGGTTCAGCACGTACGCGGGGCAGGGGCGGACCGTCTCCAGCAGGAGCCGCAGCCCGGCTCGCACCTCAAGGACCGCGCGCGGGCTCGACGGCCGGGTACGCCGGGCGGCGTGGTTGGCCAGGGTGTAGAGGTGTGCGTGCTCCTCCTCGGTGAGGTGCAGGGCGCGGGCCAGGCCGTCCAGGATCGCGGTGCTCGGGTTGGTCTCCTTGCCCTGCTCCAGCCGGATGTAGTAGTCGATGCTGAGCCCGGCGAGCGCGGCCAGCTCCTCCCGGCGCAGCCCGGGGGTGCGCCGCGGGCCGGGCCCGGACGGAAGGCCGACGTCCGCGGGCCGCAGCCGGCCGCGGCGCGCGCGGAGGAACCCGCCCAGTTCCGTCGATGCCGCCATGGGACGAGTGTGGCACCGGCGGCGCCCGCCGTGGGTAGCCGCGAAACTGCCAGGAACGGCGCCACCTTCCTCGGCGCCGCCGGCGCGAGCAGGCTCACCGGCATGACAACGTATGCGACCGCACGTGAGGTCATCCGCGGCCACGATCTGACCGGGATGAACGTGATCGTCACCGGAGGGACCGCGGGGCTGGGCGCCGAGACCGTACGGGTGCTGGCCGAGGCCGGGGCGTCCGTCGTCGCGGCGAGCCGGAGCAGCGGGCCGGACGGGCCGCCCGGACCGGCGGAGTTCGCCGAGCTCGACCTCGCCTCGCTGGCGTCGGTCGACGCCTTCGTACGGAGCTGGGACCGGCCGCTGCACCTGCTGATCGACAACGCGGGGGTGATGCGGACCCCGTTCGGCCTGACCGCGGACGGGTTCGAGCGGCAGTTCGGCGTCAACCACCTGGGCCACTTCGCGCTCACCACCGGGCTGCTGCCCGCGTTGCGCGACGCCGGGCGGGCGCGCGTGGTGGTGCTGACCTCGCGCGGGCACCGCCGCGGCGACGTCGACTTCGACGACCCGAACTACCACCGCCGCCCGTACGACCCCTGGGAGGCGTACGGGCAGTCGAAGACCGCGAACGCCCTCTTCGCGGTCGGCCTCACCCGGCGCGGCGTGCCGGCGAACGCGGTGGCGCCCGGCGCGATCCAGACCGGCCTCATGCGGCACATGCCGCACGACGAGCTGTCCGAACGGGGCTGGCTCGACGCGGACGGCAACCGGATCCTCCGCCCGGACCCGGCGTGGAAGACGGTCGAGGAGGGCGCCGCCACCACCGTCTGGGCGGCGGTCGCCCCGGAACTCGAGGGCATCGGCGGCGCGTACCTCGACAACTGCGCCATCGCCGCACCGTGGACCGGGGACGGCGAGGTCCCGCACGGCTCCTACCTCCCGTACGCCCTGGACCCCGACCACGCCGAACGCCTCTGGACCCTGTCGGAGAAGCTCACCGCGCGCTAGGGCCCTACCGGAACGCGGCGATGTTGCGGACCGCCCACTCGGCGAACGTGCCGGGCGCGCGGCCCAGGACCCGCTCGACGTCGGGGCTGATCCGCAGCTCGGCGGCGTTGGGCGCGCCGATGGCGTCGAGGGTGGTCTCGACCACGGGCTCGGGCATGAACGCCAGCATCTGCGCGCGGGCCTCCTCGCGGGTCTGCTCGGCGAACCGGACCGGCTCGCCGAGCGCGGCGCCGATCGCCGCGGCCCGCTCCCGGGGCGTGGTGAGGGCGGGCCCGGTCAGCTCGTAGACCCGCCCGGCGTGGCCGTCCCCGCGCAGGGCCGCGGCGGCGACCGCGGCGATGTCGGCCGGGTCGACGGCCGGCGCGCCGACGTCGCCGAACGGCGCGGCGACCGTCCGATGCGCACGGACGGTCTCCGCCCAGGCGTACGCGTTGGAGTCGAAGCCGCCGGGCCGCAGGATCGTCCAGTCCATGCCGGATTCCCGTACGGCGTCCTCGATGGCCCGCATCGTGCCGCCATGGGATGCCGACTCCGGCCGGGAGGCGACGCCGATGGAGGACAGCACCACGATGCGGCCGACCCCGCCGGATTTCGCGACGCCGAGGATGTCCTGCGGGCTCAGCCGAGGCGCGCCGGCGCCGCCGTCGTGGAGGAACAGCGCGTCAGCGCCGTCGAGAACGGGCCGGAGGCTCTCCGGGTCGGTCAGGTCGGCGGGCCGGTGCCGCACCCCGTCCGGCACGGCCGCGCCCGCGCCCCCTCGGGACACCGCGGTCACCTGGTCACCGGCTTCGGCGAGCGCCCGCACGAGCGGCCTGCCGACGTTGCCGGTCGCCCCCGTCACTACGATCATGAACAGCTCCTGCGTCAATGTGATATTCGCGCCCGAATGGGCGACGCGGTGACGCTAACACCGCCGGTATAGTAGGTACCTAGAGGAAAGTGACTATGCCGAAGGGGTCCACATGGCCGGCAAGGCGACCCGGGCGGCGTCCGCGCCGGCCGACCCCGAGCAGGCCTGCCCGATCGGCCCGGTCGTGGACATCGTGTTCAGCCGGTGGACCACACCGATCCTGTGGACCCTCAACGCGCACGGCCGGCAGCGGTTCGTCGAACTGCAACGGCGGATCACCACGATCACGCCGAAGGTGCTGACCCAGCGGCTGCGGCAGCTCGAACGCGACGGCATGATCGTGCGCACCTACCACCCCGAGATCCCGCCCCGGGTCGAGTACGAGATCAGCGAGCTCGGCCGCGGCCTCGCCCCGCTGTTCGCCCATCTCGCCGAGTGGGCCGACGCCAACCTCGATAAGGTCGAGCGGGCCCGGCACGACTACGACGCCGATCCGGCCCGGTAGCGCGCGCCCCGCAGTGAGGACGGCGACCATGAGCGAGATGCCCATCCCGTACGCCGGCGGCCACAACGGCCCCACGCGGGTCCTCCAGCTCCACACGCGCCGCGGCGCGGTCGCCAAGGCCGGCGTCACCGTCGGCATCGACGGCGCCCACTACCACCAGGCCTGGGGCAGGGCGGCCTTCGAGATCCCGGCGGACAAGCCGGTGCGCGTCGTCGTCTCACAGGGGGCCGGCCAGATCGGCGCCGCCGCCACGCAGCTCACCCCCGAGCAGCCGTCCGACCTGGAGTACCGCGGCCCCGCGGCGCTGTACCTCGCGGGCACCATCGGCGCCCCCGGCACGGTCAAGCAGCGCGGCTGCCTGCTCCAGCTCGCGATCTTCGCCCTTGTCCCCCTCGTCGCGCTGGCGCTGGTGATCGTGCTCGTGATCGTCCTGTCCCGATGACCGCGCCGTCGTTCAGGTGATGACCCAGCCGCCGTCGACGTTCAGGGTGTGGCCCGTGACGTACCCGGCGGCCGGCGACGCGAGGAAGACGATCGGGCCGGCCAGGTCGGCCGGCTCGCCGATGCGGCCGAGCGGGATGTGCGCGCGGACCAGCGCGGCCGTCGTCTCCGGGTCGGGCAGCAGTTCCTCGGTCATCGCCGTGCGCATGTAGCCGGGCGCGACGGCGTTGACGCGGATGCCGTCGGGCGCCCATTCGTACGCCTGGTTGCGGGTCATCTGGATGACGGCCGCCTTGGTCATGTCGTAGACCGAGGAGCGTTCGCCGTCGACGACCTGGCCGCCGATGGACGCGATGTTGACGATCGCGCCCCCGCCGGCCGCGCGCATCCGCACCGCGGCGTCGCGCGCGGTGTAGTACGCGGCGCGCATGTTGACGTCGACGAGGGCGTCGAACTTCTCCGGCGGGAACGCGTACGCCGGGTCGCGCAGGGTGATCGCCGCGTTGTTGACCAGGATGCCGATCCCGCCGTGCCGGGCCTCGACGCGGTCGAGGCAGGCGCGTACGGCGGCGCGGTCGGTGACGTCGAGGACCGCGGCCTCGGCGCCGTAGCCCGCCGCGGTGATCTCCGCGGCGACCGCGTCGCCGCCCCGCAGGTCGGCGGCCACCACGTGGGCGCCGGCGGCGGCCAGGGCGCGGCACGCCGCCGCGCCGAGGCCGCGGCCGCCGCCGGTGACGACCGCGACCCGCCCGTCGAGGCCGAAGAGGTCAGGCATCGGTCGCCTCCGCCGTGCGCGCGGCGCTGGCCTCGCCGAGGCTCATCCCGGACGTCTCCGGCGCCCACACGTAGCTGATCACGAACCCGGCGGCGCACACGACCGCGCTGACGTACATGGCGGCCGCCACGCCGAACCCGGCGATCAGGCTGGGCAGCAGCAGCGTGCCGAGCGCGGCGCCGACGCGGCTCATCGCCGCGGCCGTGCCCGCGCCCGCGGCGCGCAGGGCCGTGGGGAACAGCTCGGGCGGATACGCGAACTCCAGGATGCCGCCGGCGGACAGCACCACGCTGAACGCGATGAACAGCCCCACGACAACGGGCGCGGGCGCGTGCTGCCAGGCGCCGAACACCACGAGCATCGCCGCCATGAGCGCCATCGTCCACAGCAGCAGCGGACGCCGGCCGATCCGGTTGACCAGCCACATCCCGACGCCGCCGCCGACGATCCAGAACGACGTGATCACCAGCGAGCCGAGGTTGGCGTCCCGTACGCCCAGCCCGACGAGCACCGTCGGCAGGAACGTGTAGATCGCCAGGTTCTGCCAGGCGCGGGCGAACCAGAAACCCCCGGCGAACAGCGTCCTGGCCCGCCACCTGCGGGTGAACAGCACGCGGTACGACTGCCCGTGCGACGGCTCCTCCCGCAGGTCGGCGGCGGTGATGTCGGGGCTGAGGTAGCGGTGGCAGACGGCCAGCGCCTCCTCCGTACGGCCCCGGCTTGCCAGCCAGCGC
The DNA here is from genome assembly GCA_036502625.1 of Streptosporangiaceae bacterium. Lineage (GTDB taxonomy): Bacteria > Actinomycetota > Actinomycetes > Streptosporangiales > Streptosporangiaceae > DASXYG01. The sequence continues at coordinate 109,565 of DASXYG010000055.1, read as the reverse complement.
GGCGACTCCGGCAGCCCCACGCGGGCCAGCAGCACGACCGCGGACGGCACGGCGCTGGACGCCAGCACCCACCGCCACGTCGCGCCGCCGAGGTCGGGGAACACGAAGCCGACGCCGAGCGCGGCGATGTACCCGGCGGCCCACACCGTGGACAGGCTTCCGAGGATGGGCCCGCGGATGCGGCGCGGCGCGAACTCCGACAGCAACGCCGGTCCGATCGCGTAGTCGGCGCCGATCGCGATGCCCATCAGCAGCCGCACCACGAAGAGCTGCCACGGCGCGGCCGCCGCGAACTGCAGCAGCGAGCCGGCGAGGAACACCGTCAGGTCCGCGGTGTAGAGCGTCTTGCGGCCGACGACGTCGGTGATCCGGCCGAACACCAGGCCGCCGATGAACAGGCCGATCAGCGCGGACGAGCCGAGCAGCCCGGACCACCACGCGGTCAGCCCGAACCCGGCGGGGATCAGCGGCAGCGCGACGGCGATGGCGCCGAGGATGTAGCCGTCGATCAGCATGCCGCCCGCCGAGGCGAGGCCGACGCGGTAGTGGAACCGGCTGACCGGCAGGTCGTCGAGCGCCGTGCCCGCCTCCGGTGCGTACGGCATCAGACCGGCCCGGCGACGTGCCCGTAGTCGAGGACGAACCGGCCGTGGGTGAACTCCGCGCCGAGCACCCGCGGCGGTCCGAGCGCGCCGAGCCGGTCGCCGGCGCCGTCGGTGAGCTTCAGCTCCGCGCGCCCCGCGACGCGCCGCGTGGTGGCGGCGTCGGGCAGGACGTTGCGCACCATGACGGCGCCCGCCGTGTTCGCGTCCGCCGGGCCGGGGGAGCGGCGCACCTGGAAGCGCGGCGACAGTTGCGGATACGCCACGTCGGCGTCCGCCGCGGGCGTGAACTCGGCGGCCATCAGCGGCCCGAGCCGGTCGCACGACGCGCGTACGCGGTCCGGGTCGCCGTAGTCCAGCCGCACGTCGGCGAGCTTCTTCGGGTAGCCCCAGATCTCGCGGCCCACCGTGAGCGCGTCGTCGGTGGTGACGTACTCGTACGCCACGTGCGCGCCCGCCTCGCCCCGGTACGCGCACGGCACCACGACGCCGGCCTCCCGGTACGGCCGCAGCCCCGAGACGTCGAGGACGTCCATGAAGAACACCTCGAACACCTCGCCCACCGGTTCGAGCGCGGCCGGCAGCACGGCGCGCAGCGCGTCGGGCGACGCCGCGGCGAGGACGCCGAGCCGCCGGTAGTCGCGGTAGACGTACGGGGGCGGCGGGTACAGCGGGTCGTGCTCCGGGCCGCTGATCGCGGTCATGTGCGTCTCCTGTCACATCGGACGAACGGGGGGTTCCGCGGAATGGCACCCACCTGACCACGCGGAACGCGACACCGTCCAATACCGGTTCGCGCGGATGCTGATATCGCGGCGGTATCGTGCGCGGGTGGAGTTGCGGCACATCCAGTACTTCGTCGCGGTCGCCGAGGAGCTGCATTTCGGCCGGGCCGCGCGGCGGCTCAACATGGCGCAGCCGCCGCTGTCCCAGCGCGTCAAGGACCTGGAGCGGGAGCTCGGCGTGCGGCTGTTCGACCGGTCGCGGCGCGGCACGACCATCACCGAGAGCGGCGCGCTGTTCCTCGAACACGCCCGCCGCGTGCTCGCCGAGGTGGAGGCCGCGCGCGACGCCATGCACCGCGTACGCGCGCTCGAATCAGGGCGGCTCGCCCTCGGCGTGCCGCCGGACACCCCGAGCGCCGCCGTCACCGCGATCCACGCCCAGTTCGACGCCCGCCGCCCCCATATCCGGCTCGACCTGCGCGAGCACACCTCCACCGAGCAGATGGCGCTGCTGGCGGAGGGGAAGCTCGACGCCGGCCTCGTCCGGCACCCCGCCGAGCCGGACCACCTGCCCGGCCACCGGTCGGGGGAGGAGCTCGAACTGCCGCTCGGCGTGCTGCTCCCGGCCGCCCACCCGCGCGCCGCCGACGCCCGGGTGGCGCTGCGCGACCTCGGGTCGGCGCCGCTGATCATCTTCCAGCGGTCGATGGCGCCGCTGCTCTACGACATGATGCTCGCCACCTGCCGCTACCACGGCTACCTGCCCGCCGAGATCCGGCACGCCCGCAACCCCGACCTGGTCGACGGCCTGGTCCTGGCCGGGCGCGGCGTCCACTTCGTCGAGCGCCGCCCGTACGTCCCCGACGGCCTGACCTGGCGCCCGCTGGCCGGCGACCCGCTCGCCTGGCGTACGTCACTGATCTGGCACCCCAACCACGCGTCGCCGCCGCTGGCCGACCTGGCCGCGGCGGTCTCCGCCGGCCTGCGCGCGGCCGGATACCGCTGACGGGGCGGCGGCCCTCAGAAGTACGTGCCGCGGGCCGCGGACCGGGCGCGGAGCAGGCGGATCCAGGTGAGGAGCGCCCAGCCGAGGCCGCCGCCGGCGAGGTCCGCGGCGAGGCGGGTCAGCACCGCCCAGCCCTGGACGCCGGAGACGAGGCCGGCCGCCACGGTGATGACCGCGACCAGGGCGACGGTGCCGAGGACGGCGATCGCGTGCCGTCGCCGGTCGCCGCGGGACGGGGCGCGGTGCGCGAGCGCGGCGAGCGCCGCGACGAGGACGCCGATGACCAGCTCGGGCACGAGCACCACCAGGGCGCGGTCCAGGGGGTGGCCGAGCCGGTCGAGGGTGACGAACCGCAGCACGATGGCCGGTTCGACGTACCAGGCGGCCAGCCAGACGGCGAGGCCGGCGCAGGCGGGCCGGACCATGTCCATCAGTGCCCGCCCTGGTTGCCCTGGTCCGTGCAGGCCGGGTAGTCGATCCAGGACCGCCGGCCGTCCTTCGGGGCGTCGAGGATCTGCGCGGAGTCGGTCTTCGTGGTCGACGACGACCAGTGGATGTCGCCGCCCACGGTGAACGGGAGCGAGAGGCTCAGGCCGACCGAGGCGGCCGTGGAGCTGCTGTCGCCCTGGGTCTGCCAGGCCGTCCCCTGGTCGTAGATGAGGCGGTCCATCGGCGACGCGTCCGCGCCCGGTTCGGTGGTGTGACCGGTGACGAGCTGCTGGATCGCGCTGTCCGGGGGGAGGCCGCCGTTGGTCCGCAGCCACTGCTCGCCGACCTGCCGCTGCTGGTCGTCGTTGAAGTTGATCTGGATGACCTGCGTCTTGACCCGGCCCTCGTTGTGGTGGACGCCGCCGTTCGCGGTCCCGGTCTCGTCGCTCATCCCGCCGTTGACGTCCACCCCGGTGCCGGTCTTGACGATCCAGCGGATGTGCCGGAGCGTGCCGGTCTTCTCGTCCCGCAGCACCCGTACGGCGCCGCTGACGTTCACGCTCCCGCCGCCCTCGCCGCCGGGCTTGACCGGCCCGTCCGGCTTCCCGGCGCTCACGCCCGCCGAGAGGGTCCCCCCGAACTCCGACATCGAGACGACCTGGGGGATCGTGCCGCCGTGCCCGTCGGGCGTGAAGTTCCAGCGCTCGGTGAGGGACTCCGCCCCCAGCGAGAGGGTGCCGTTGGCGCCGGCGGACGCCGTGTACCGCTTGGACCCCGGCACCGGATCCTTGCCGGTAGGGGTGGCCTCGACCTTGCCGTTCCCGGATCCGCCGAAGCTTCCCCACCGGATGGCGACCGGCGGCAGGTCGGGGAATCCCGGCGCGGTGACGTGCGGGTCGATCTGGTTCATCTCCTTCCGTAGCTGGTAGTCGTCGATGTCCTTCGTGAGCTTGTCCGCCTGGTCGGGCGTCAGCCGGTACATGTCGCCCGAAGTGACCTTCAGCCCGGCGGAAAGCTCGATCTGCTTCCCGAGCTGAAGGCTCCCGAGGTTCATCTGCGCGCCCGGGTTGTTCTTGATGAACTCGATCGTGGCGGACGGTACGAACGCCAGGTAGACGAAGTGCTTGGGCTTCCCGTCGAAGTCCACCTCGTTGTCGTCGATCCGGATGACGCCGTAGTCCTGGCCGATCTTGAAGTTCCCGATCGCGATCGAGGACCCCGCGTTGTGCGCGACCTCCGAGCTCACGCACAGCAGCGGATAGATGTTCGGCGGCTGCTTCCGCGGCGGCTGAGGGCCCTGGTCCGTACGGCCGGGTGCCGCGCAGTCGTCGGACGTGCCCAGGATCCTGCACACCACCGCGCCCACCCCGTCGCGTACGGTCCCCGGCGTGTCCAGGCCGCAGAGCACACCGACCACCAGCGCCGCCAGCGCCATCAGCCCGACGTACTCCACGAACGACGTGCCGCGATCGTCCCCCCGCCACCCGCCCAACCCGCACTGCCCCCCGTCATGAGCGCGTTAATCGACGGTCCTCAGACGAGCCATCCCGTCGCCGGGTTCCGTACGCGCGGCGGTACCACGCGCCGAAATAGGTTGGTGGAGAACCGGGAGGTGGTCGATGTCCGGGACGGGTTCGCTGGCGCGGCGGCTGGGCACGGGCGACGCCGTGGTGATCGGGCTGGGCTCGATGATCGGCGCCGGGGTGTTCGCCGCGTTCGGGCCCGCCGCCCGCGCCGCCGGAACCGGCCTGCTGGTCGGCCTGGCCGTCGCGTCGGTGATCGCCTACTGCAACGCGACCGCGTCGGCCCAGCTCGCGGCGGCGTACCCGACCTCGGGCGGCACCTACATCTACGGGCGGGAACGGCTCGGGCATTGGTGGGGGTTCACCGCCGGGTGGGGATTCGTGGTCGGCAAGACCGCTTCCTGCGCCGCCATGGCGCTGACCTTCGCCACCTACGCCGTATCCGGCCCCTGGTGGGCGCAGCGGCTCGTCGCGGTGGCCGGCGTGCTCGGCCCGGCGGCGCTGAACTACCGCGGCGTCACCAAGACCGTGCTGCTGACCCGGATCCTGGTCGCCACCAGCCTGACCGCATTGGCCGTGGTCGTGGCCGGGATCGCCGTGGGCGGCCGGGCAAGCCCGGCGAACCTGGGCGGCTGGCCGGCCCTGGGGACCGGTGGCGCGTACGGAATCCTCCAGGCGGCCGGCCTGCTGTTCTTCGCCTTCGCCGGCTACGCCCGCATCGCCACCATGGGCGAGGAGGTCCGCGACCCGCGGCGCACCATCCCGCGCGCCATCCCGATCGCGTTGTTCGTGGCCGTAGCCGTCTACCTCGTGGTGGGCGTGGCGGCACTGGCGGCCGCCGGGCCGCGCGGGCTGGCCGCCGCCACCGCGCCGCTGACGACGGCCGTACGGGACGCCGGGGCCGGCGGGCTGGCCCCGGTGGTGCGCGCCGGCGCGGCGCTGGCCGCCCTCGGCGCGCTGCTCGCGCTGATCGCCGGCATCGGCCGCACCGGCCTCGCCATGGCCCGCCACCGCGACCTGCCCCGCTGGCTGGCCGCCGTCCACCCCCGCCACCAGGTCCCGCATCACGCGGAGATCGGGCTCGCGGTCGTGGTCGGCGTCGTGGTGGCGACCGTCGACCTGCGCGGGGTGATCGGCTTCTCGTCCTTCGGTGTGCTGATCTACTACGCCATCGCCAACGCCGCGGCGTTCACCCAGCCGCGCGGGCAGCGCCGGTGGCCCCGCTGGCTGAACGTGCTCGGCGCCGCCGGATGTGCGCTCCTGGTGGCCGCCCTGCCGTGGCAGTCGATACTGGCGGGCGTCGTCATGTTCGCCCTCGGGCTCACCGGCCGAGCCGTGAGCCGCTGGTCGGCCGCGCGGGTTAGGCGGGCCTAGCCGGGGTCTCCGGGGCGGCGGCCTCGCGCAGGGCGGTTATCACGGTGGACAGGTGGCTGTGCATGGCGCGCTCGGCGGCGGCGGGGTCGGCGGACGCGACCGCGTCGATGATCGCCAGGTGCTCGCCGAGGGAGATCTTGGGCCAGCCCGCCCGCTGGGACAGCCGGAACTGGTGCCGGACGATCTGGGCGTTGAGCCGGCCGATGAGGTCCGCGGCGGTGCTCTGGCCGGCGATCTCGGCGAGCATGGCGTGCAGCTCGTGGTTCAGCGACGAGTACCTGGCCATCTCGCCGTCGCGCACCGCACGGCTCAGCGGCTTGCCGTGCGCGCGGAGGCGGGCGACGTCCTCCGGTGTCGCGCGCTCGGCGGCCTTGGCCGCGATGAGGCCCTCGAGGACCTTGCGGCACTCCAGGATCTCCACGGCCTGTTCGAGTGAGACCCGCCGCACCCGGGCGCCGCGGTTGTGGACACGCTCGGCCAGGCCGCCGGCGACCAGGTCGTCGATGGCCGAGCGCACGCTGCCGCGCGTCACACCGAACATGTCGACCAGGTCGGGCTCGATCAGCCGCTGACCGGGCGCCATGTCGCCGCGGAGGATCGCCGCGCGCAGGCGCTCCACCGCGATGTCCTTGCCGTCCTTGCCGTGCTTGAGCCCGGAGTTCGTGTCATCCATAGCGCTTGCGATTATGCCAGAGATTTCGTGAACTCTTCTGCATACGAGAATGTTGACGATTTTGTGTGCAGAGTTCTACGGTGGCGATGCCGACGGCGCCGGTGACGCCGGTCACAGCTCACAGAGGAGATCCATGTATGCGTGAACGGATGTTCGCAGGCACGGCCGTGACGCGACCGGACGCGGTCGGATCGCTGTACACGACGACGCCCGGCGGCGAGTGGCGGCCCGTACGCGGCGTGCCGGCGGACGCCTCCGTCCAGGCCGTCACCCCGCATCCGGACCGGCCCGATGTCGTCTTCGCCGCGGCGCGCAAGGGCCTGTACCGCTCGACGGACGCCGGGGACACGTGGCACCGCCTGGAGGTGACCGACGAGCAGGTCCAGTTCTGGTCGGTGGTGGTGAGCCCGCACGACCCGGACACCGTGTTCGCCGGCACGTCGCCGGTCGGCTTCTTCCGCAGCTCCGACGGCGGCACCACCTGGAAGAGGTGCGCGGCCGACCACCCGGAGCGCTTCGAGATGAGCTTCGGCGGCTCGCGGACGATGCGGATCGCCTTCCACCCGGCCGACCCGAACGTCCTGTACGCGGCGTCGGAGGTCAACGGGTTCCTGGTCAGCGAGGACGGCGGGGCGACCTGGCGCGGTGAGCCGGCCGGCATCCTCGAGCTGGCCGCGCTGCCGCACCTGAAGAACACCGAGCTGACCGACGACGACACCGAGGGCATGTTCGACGGCCACTCCGTCTGCACCACCCCGGCGCGGCCCGGCTCGGTCTTCTACATCTGCCGCCTCGGCATCTTCGAGTCCGCCGACCGCGGCAGGAGCTTCCGCGACCTGGAGGTCGGGCGGTTCGCGCCGTTCTCGTACACGCGCGACTGCCGCCCGGTCGCCGGGCATCCCGCCTCGCTGTACGCCTGCTTCAGCATCTCCTCCCGCAGCGAGGCCGGCGCGGTGTACCGCAGCGACGACGTGGGCGGGTCCTGGCGGCGGGCCAACACGGGCGTCGACGCCGTCAGCACGGTGATGGGCTTCGGCGTCCACGCCAGCGACCCCGGCGGGCTGGTCGCCGTCACCCGGCACGGCCAGGCCCTGTTCACCCTGGACGGCTCGCGGACGTGGGCGGAGCAGCACCTGCCCGCCGACGCCGGCGACGCCTTCTGCGCAGCGATCATCTGAGGGGCGCCATGACCGACAGGCTGAACGGGATCGTCCGCGCGCTCGACGGCGGCTCCGGCATCTGTTTCACCTCCTTCGTCCAGCCGGATGTGGAGACCGCGGTGGCGTTCGCGCAGTCGGCGAACGACGGCGTCGTGTTCGAGATGGAGCACAACCCGTGGGACATCCGCGCGCTGCGCGAGGCCCTGCAGTTCCTGCTGCTCCGGGAGCGGATCGCGCGGGCCGGGTCCGTGGCCTGCCAGATGACGCCGCTGGTCCGCATCCCGCCGAGCGGGAGCGAGATGAACCAGTGGTTCGCCAAGCAGGCCCTTGACCTCGGTGCGTACGGCATCGTCTGGCCGCGGATCAGCACACCGGAGGAGGCGTACAACGCGGTCGCCGCGTGCCGCTACCCGAGCCGTCCCGGGGTCGACCGGTACGAGCCGGCCGGCCTGCGCGGCGACGCGCCGATGGCCGCGGCCCGCTACTGGGGGCTGCCGCAGCGGGAGTACTACGCGAAGGCCGACGTCTGGCCGCTGGCGCCGGACGGCGAGCTGCTGGTCGTGCTGATGATCGAGGACACCGCCGCGATCGACAACCTGGAGCCGATCCTCGAGGAGGTCCCGGGCATCGGCGTGCTGCTGATCGGCGAGGGCGACCTGACCCAGGAGCTCGGCTGCCCCCGGGAGTACGACAACCCCGAGCTGCTGCGGCTGATGGACCACGTCCTGGAGCTCGGCAAGGCGTACGGCGTGCCGGTCGGGCACCCGCACGTCAACGAGCAGAACGTGGCCCGGGTCGTCGACCAGGGCTACCGCTTCCTGATGACCGCGCCGAAGCGCGACTTCTCCGCGCTGGCCGAGGGCCGGCGGCTGGCCGGGAGGGACGGCGCATGAGCGGGCGGCTGTCCATCGTGCTGGGCCCGCACGGCCAGGTCCGCGATCTCCGCGACGGCGCGGTGACCGTGCCGGGCTGCGAGCTGGAGTTCACCGACGTGCCGCGGATGCCCGACGCGTACCGGGCCATGGCGCGCACCCAGCCGTACGACATCTGCGAGATGGCGCCGACGACGTACCTGATGGCGGCCGCCGCGGGCGCGCCGCTCACCGCGCTGCCGATCCCGATGACCCGCCGGTTCCGGCACGCGGGGCTGTGCCGGCTCCGCTCGTCCGGCGTCCGGCACCCCAAGGACCTCGAAGGCCGCGCCGTCGGCGTGCGGACGTACACGGTCACCGCCGCGGTGTGGACGCGCGGCATCCACGCCGACGAGTACGGCGTGGACCCGGACGCGATCACCTGGGTCACCCAGGAGGAGGAGAACGTACGGGACGTCCCGCTGCCGCCGAACGTGCGCCGCGCCGATGCGCCGCTCGCCGACCTGGTGCGGAACGGGGAGCTCGCGGCGGTCTTCGGCGGGCTCGCCGGGGCCGGCCCTGAGCTGGACGGCGAGCTGGTGGAGCTGGTCGAGGACGCCGAGGAGCGCGAGCGCGACTGGTTCCGGCGCACCGGCATCTACCCGCTGCACGGGGTGATCGTCGTACGGAACGACGTGCTGGAACGGCGTCCGTCCCTCGCGGGCGACCTGTTCGCGGCGTTCACCGCGGCCAAGGCGAACTACCTGGCGCGCGCGGGGGACGGGCCGGAGGACCGGCGGTACCGGGAGCTGGCCGAGCTGGTCGGCGACCCGCTGCCGTACGGGCTTGACGAGAACGCCGCCTCCCTGGCCGCGCTCGTCCGCTACGCGCACCGGCAGCGGCTGATCTCCGAAGAGCCGCCGATCGGGCGGGTCTTCCCCGACCCTCGGAAAGGGCTCGCATGAGACGCCTCACCGCCATGATGGGCACGTATCCGAAGACGGAGCCGCTGAAGTCCGGCGCGGTTCCCTCGCCCTTCGACTTCGACGGCATCGAGGTCGCGCAGCAGGGCTTCCGGAACGCCGTACGAGAGCTGAAGTACGACGTCACCGAGCTGGCGCTGATGACGTTCCTCATGGCGTACGAGGCGGGCGGGCCGTACGTGCTGCTGCCGTTCGCCATGAACGGCGGCGACCACCACGGGAGCATCCTCTGCCGGGCCGGCTCCGAGCTGACCCCGCGCGACCTGCCCGGGAAGACCGTGGCGCAGCGGTCGTACGCGCAGACCACGCCGGCCTGGGTGCGGGGGTTCCTGGCCGACGAGTACGGGGTCCGCGCCGCCGACGTGCGCTGGCTGACGCAGGAGGACGCGCATGTCGCGGAGTACCGGGACCCGCCGTGGGCCGTGCGCGACGACTCCGGCCGCGGCCTGGACGACCTGCTGCTGTCCGGCGACGCCGACGCGATCATCTCGGGCGGGAAGCGGGCGCCCGACCCGCGGATCCGCCCGCTGATCCCCGACCCGGTGACGGCCGCCGTCGAGCCGGTCAACCACATCGTGGCCATCCGGCGGGAGGTCGCCGCGTCCGAACCGGAGACCGTACGGGAGGTCTTCCGCCTGCTGACCGCGATCCAGGACACGCGGCCCGTCGGGTTCGCGGCCGTCCGCCCGGCCCTCGAAACGGCGATCCGCTACGCGCACGAGCAGCGCCTCATCACCAAGCGCTACGCGGTCGACGACCTCTACGGCCCCGTGGCCGACGCACTCTAAGGAGAAACCGTGTCCTCACTGATCACGGGCATGTCCTACGTCCGGCTGAGCGCCCCGGACCTGGGCCGCATGCAGGCCTTCCTCGAAGACTTCGGAATGGTCCTGGTGGACCGCGACGCGCGGCGGCTGTACATGCGGGGCATCGGCGACGCGCCGTTCCTGCACGTCACCGAGGTGGGCGAGCCGGGCGCGATCAGCTTCGCGTACGACGTCGCCGACCTCGGGCGGGCCGCCGCGCTGCCCGGCGCGGAGCCCGAGGAGCCGCTCGACGCGCCCGGCGGCGGACGGCGGGTCCGGCTGCGCGGCCCGGGCGGCATCTGGATCGAGCTGGTCACCGGGCGGGAGCGGGTCGCGCCGCTGCCGCCGCGGCCGCTCGTCCGTACGCCCGAGGGCGCGAGCCGCGCCGCGGGCCCGGCCCGGGTGCGGCGCATCGCGCACACCGCGTACATGACGCAGGACCTGCCCGGCACCATCGACTGGTACCAGCGCACGCTCGGCGTCATCCCCAGCGACGAGCTGGTCGTCGGCGAGCCGGACGACGTGCTCGGCCAGTTCGACCGGATCGACCTCGGCGACGAGCCGGTCGACCACCACGTGATCTTCCTGCTGCGCGGCAGGAGGACCGGCATGCACCACGTGTCGTTCGAGGTCGAGGGCGTCGACGACATCTTCTTCGGCTACGACCACATGACGCGGCGCAACCATGACCACGTCCGCGGCATCGGCCGGCACGCGCTCGGCAGCCAGATCTTCAACTACTGGATGAGCCCGGACGACCAGATGCACGAGCACTGGATCTCCCAGGAGCGGCTGAACGCGGGCAGCGCCTTCAACCGCGTCCGCATCGGCGAGGGCATGAGCTACGACACCGGGGAGGCGCCGCCGAAGCGCTTCGTCGAGCAGGCCTCACCGCTCGTCGCCTTCCCCGAGGGGTCCTGACGTGATCATCGACTGCCACGGGCACTTCACGACCGCGCCGAAGAGCCTGCACGAATGGCGGCGGCGCCAGCTCGACCACGAGGGCGGCGCGTACGGCGCGCCGCTGGGCATCTCCGACGACGAGATCGCCGAGGCGGTCGAGAACGGGCAGATCAGGCTGCAACGCGAGCGCGGCCTGGACCTCACGCTGTTCTCCCCGATCGCCGGGCAGATGGGCCACCACCTGGGCGACCCGGCCAAGAGCGTCGAATGGTCGGTGCTGTGCAACGACCTCGTCCACCGGGTCTGCACGCTGTACCCGGACAACTTCGCCGGCGTGTGCCAGCTTCCGCAGGCCCCCGGCGCCGGCCTGTCCGCCTCGGTCGACGAGCTGGAGCGCTGCGTCACCGAGCTGGGCTTCGTCGGCTGCAACCTGAACCCGGACCCGGCCGGCGGCTACTGGACCGGCCCGCCGCTGACCGACCGCGCGTACTACCCGCTGTACGAGAAGATGTGCGAGCTCGACGTGCCGGCGATGATCCACGTCAGCGGCTCCGCCAACCCGTGCTTCCACCCCACCGGCGCGCACTACCTCAACGGCGACACCACGCTGTTCATGCAGCTCCTCCAGGCGCCGGACCTGTTCCGCGACTTCCCGGACCTGCGCCTGGTCATCCCGCACGGCGGCGGCGCCGTGCCGTACCACTGGGGCCGCTACCGCGGGCTCGCGCAGGACATGGGCCTGCCGCCGCTGGAGGAGCTGGTGCTCGGCAACGTCTACTTCGACACGTGCGTGTACCACCAGGCGGGCATCGACCTGCTCACCCGGGTGATCCCGCACCGGAACATCCTCTTCGGCTCGGAGATGCTCGGCGCGGTCAAGGGCGTCGACCCCGAGACGGGCCACGGCTTCGACGACACGAAGCGGTACGTCATGGCCACGCCGAACCTGGACGGCGCGCGGCGCCGCGACGTCTTCTTCGGCAACCACCTGACCGTCTACCCGCTGCTCACCGCCAAGGTCGCGGCCTGATCGAGGAGCACCAATGGACCTGGGAATCGCCGGAAGGACGGCCCTGGTGTGCGCGTCGTCGCGCGGCCTCGGCCTCGCGTGCGCGGCGGCCCTCGCCCGCGAGGGCTGCCGGGTGTACGTCAACGGGCGGCACGCCGACGCGCTCGACGCCGCCGCCGCGCGGGTCGAGGCGGCCGCGGGCAAGCGGCCGGACACCGTCGCCGCCGACCTGAACACCGTGGCCGGGCGCGCCGCGCTCGTGGCGGCCTGCCCCGAGCCGGACATCCTCGTCACCAACAACGCCGGCCCCGAACCCGGGAAGCTCGGCGACTGGGGCCGGGAGGACTGGCTGGCCGCGGTCGAGGCCAACATGCTCGGGCCCATCGCGCTCATCGAGGCGTACGTGCCGGGCATGCGGGCCCGCGGCTTCGGGCGGATCGTGAACATCACCTCGGCCATGGTGAAGTCGCCGAGCGCGACCATGGGCCTGTCCGCCGCCGTACGGGCCGGGCTGACCGCGCTGAGCAAGTCCGTGCAGCGCGACAGCGTCGCCGACAACGTCACGATCAACAACCTGCTGCCGGAGCGGTTCGACACCGACCGCCAGCGGTACATGGCCGAGCGGATCTCCCGGCGCGACGGCATCTCCACCGCCGAGGCGAAGCAGAAGATCGCCGGCACGATCGCGGCGAAGCGGCTCGGCGACCCGGCGGAGTTCGGCGACGCGTGCGCCTTCCTGTGCGCCGCGCAGGCCGGCTACATCTCCGGGCAGAACCTCCAGCTCGACGGCGGCTCGTACGCGGGGCTGGTCTGATGCCGCCCCTGAGCCCGTTCCACGACCAGGTCAGGCTGTCCGGACACCAGCGGACCCTGCTCGGCCTCGTCGGCGTCGGCAGCATGCTCGAATTCTGGGACGCCTACCTCATCGGCTTCATCATGGCCATCCTCGCCAAGCCGTGGGGCCTGTCGTACGGCGTGATGGGCGTGGTGCTGCTCGCCTCCGGCGCCGGCGCCGTACTCGGCGGCGCCGTGTGGGGGATGGCCGGCGACCGGTTCGGCCGGAAGCCGGTGATGGTCGTCTCGCTGCTCGTCCTCGCCGCCGCCAGCCTCGGGCTCGCGTTCACCCCGGCCGGCAACTGGATCTACATGGCGGCGCTGCGCACCGTCATCGGCTTCTGCACCGGCGGGTTCTTCGTGCAGATCAGCCTGGTCCACGAGTTCATCCCGCCGCGGCGGCGCGGCATGCTCACCGGCGTGGTGTCCGCCATCACCACCGGCGGGCTGCTGCTCGGCGCGTTCAGCGGCGCGTACGTCATCCCGGTGATCGGCTGGCGGTGGACGTTCGCGCTCGGCGCCGTACCGGCGGTCGTCGGACTCCTCGGCGCGGCGTTCATCCCGGAGTCGGCGCGCTGGCTGAGCCTGCACGGGCGGGACGCCGCCGCGCGGGCGTCGGTCGCGTGGGCGCTGGGCGAACCGGAGTACCACGGCGGGCTCGACGTACCGGAGCGCGGCACCGGCCGCTGGCCGGAGATCTTCCGCTACCCGCGGAACGTGCTCACGACGACGCTGGTCAACCTGGGCCTGATGACCGGCTACTACGGCATCGTGCTGTGGGCGCCGACGCTGCTGGCCCAGGTCGGCGGCGTCACACCGGCCGCCGCGGCCAAGGTGATGATCGTCTTCGCCATGCTCGGCATGGCGTCGCGGCTGATCGCCGCGCGGCTGGCCGACCGGATCGGCCGCCGCAAGGTGGGCGGCTGCCTCGCCCTGGGCGCCGCGGTGGCCACGGTCCTCGCCGGGCTCGCCGGGCACGGCGACCTCGGCTCGGCGACGCTGTTCTGGCTGCCGCTGCTCCTGGCGTTCGTGCTCGCCGACGGCGGGTTCTCGGTGTGCGCGCTGTACTCGACCGAGGTGTGGCCGTCGCGGCTGCGCGGCAGCGGCTCCGGGTTCGGCGGGCTCACCGGCTCGGTCGGCAAGATGCTCGGGCCGATCGGCCTGGCCGTCGTGGTCGGGTCAGGGAACATCGTCGGCCCCGCGGCGACGGCCTCGGCGCTCGTCCCCGCGTTCGCGTTCCTGGCCGTCTGCCTGCTGATCTGCGGCCTGACGTACCTGACGATCGGGATCGAGGCGCGCGGGCGGTCGCTCGAGGCGATCGACCAGGGGTTCGAGCGGCCCGCGGCGGGCGCGGGCGCGAAGGCGCGGCTGGAGGAGACACGGTGACCAGGCTGCGTGTGGGGATGGTCGTGCCGTCGCTGAACACCGTCGCCGAGGACGACTTCCGCGCGTTCTGCCCCGACGACGTCGCCTACCACGTGCACCGCATCCGGCTGCGCGCGCTGCCCGGACCGGTCACGATGGACGACCTCGTACGCGCCTACCAGGACGCCTGCGACGCGGCCGCGCTGGTCGCCGACCCGCGCCCGGACGCGGTCGTGTTCAACTGCACCGGGGCCAGCGCCCCCCGCGGAACCGACGGCGACGCCGCGCTCGCCGCGCGCATGACCGAGCGGCTCGGCATCCCGGCCACCAACACGATGGTCGCCGTCAAGCAGGCGCTGCGCGCGGTGCGCGCCCGCGACATCCTGCACATCTGCCCGTTCACCGACACGTTCTCCCGCGCCGAGCGCGCGTCGCTCGAGGGATCCGGCATCACCGTACGGGGGACCGTCTCCCTGGACTTCGCGGACGCGAAGGACGCGGCGCGGATGGCGCCCGCCGACATCGCGGAGTACGTACGCGGCCGGATCGACGACGCCGTCGGCGCGGTGCTGCTGTCGTGCGCGAACGTCCGGGCGTTCGAGGCGGTCGAGCACCTGGAGCGCGCGATCGGGCGGCCGGTGGTGACCAGCAACCAGGCCGTGCTGTGGGCGGTGCTGGCGGCGGCCGGCCGGACCGGCGGGATCCCCGGCGCGGGCCGGCTGTTCCGTGAGGCGGCGGCCGATGTCCGGTGAGCGCGCGCGGGAGATCGTGGACGGACAGGTGCACGCCTGGTCGTCCGGCACCTCGACCGGGCACCACCGGCGGGAGCCGATCACCCGTGCGGTGCTGGAGTCGGAGATGGCCGCGGCGGGGGTCGCGCGCGCCGTGCTGGTCCCGCCGCTGTGGGATCCGGACGGCAACGCGTACTCGCTGCGGCTCGCCCGTGAGGCACCGGAGCGCTTCGCCGTCATGGGCCTGCTCGACGCGGGCGCCGGCGACCCGGCCGCGCGGCTTCGTACGTGGCGCGACGGTCCCGGCATGCGCGGTGCCCGGTTCCTGTTCAACACCCCGGACCGGCTGGCCCCGCTGCTCGACGGCCGGTACGACCCGGTGTGGCCGGCCGCCGAGGAGCTGGGGCTGACCGTGGCCCTGCTGATGCCCGGCGCACTGCGCCTGGCCGGCGGCATCGCCCGGCGCCATCCGGGCCTGCCGGTCATCGTCGATCACCTGGGCGTGCCGCGCGGCGCCTCCGGGCCGGCCGCGTTCGCGCACCTGCCGGAGCTGCTCGCCCTCGCCGCCTGTCCCAACGTGCACGTCAAGGCGGCGGGCGTGGGCGACTACGCCACCGATCCGTACCCCTTCCCGTCGCTGGACGAGCCGTTGCGCCGGGTCGTCGGCGCGTTCGGGCCGGAGCGGGTCGTGTGGGCCGGCGACCTGTCGCGGCTCCGGCACCCGTACCCCCAGTGCGTCACGCACTTCACCGAGGCCCTCACGTGGCTTTCGGCCCCTGACCTCGACCTGATCATGGGCGGCAACATCCGCCGCCTGCTCGGCTGGAGCTGATCCCGATGATGCGCCCCGGAACCTGGCCCTGTGTGATCCTGCTCTACGTCTACGGCGTGGTGGCCACCTCGCTGGTCTCCCAGTCCGTTCCGGTCGTCGGCGACATGGCGAAGCAGTTCAGCCTGTCCAGTACGGTGTCCGGCTGGGTCATCTCGATCCCGTCCCTGGTCACGGCGATCGCCGCGATATTCGGCGGCTGGCTGATCGACCGCATCGGCGACAAACGGGTGATCGTCGGCGGCTCGGTCTTCGCGCTGGCCGGCAACATGACCGTGTTCGCCGCCCAGAACACCGCCACGCTGTTCACCGGCCGCCTGATCGAGGGCGTCGGCTACCTGGCGCTCACGGTCGGCGCGGTCACGATGATCATGCGGACGACGACCGGCCCGCGCCGCGCCATCGCCCTCGGCGTGTGGACCTCGCACACCGCGGTCGGGGTCGGCCTGACCCTCAGCATCGTCGCGCCGCTCGCCGGCCACGGCCAGAGCTGGCGGTGGGCGTTCGGCGGCCACGCCGTGCTCATGCTCGTGCTGACCGCGACCGCGATCCTCCTGCCGCGGAAGACCGCCGACGCCCCGGTACGGCGGTTCGCCGACATCATGACCGTGCTGAAGAGGCTGCCCCCGTACCGCGTCGCCCTGGCCTCGGGCGCGTCGGCGTTCATCCAGACCGGCATCACCAACGGCCTGACCGTCTACCTGTCGACGACGTTCGCCGTGTCCGTCGCGCGGGCCGCGGGCATCGGCACGGTCGCCGAGGTGTTCGTCATCGCCGGCGCGGTCACGGTCGGCCACCTGCTGAAGGCCGGCCTGACGTCCCGCCGCATCGCCGCCGTCGGCGGAGTCCTGATGCTCGCGGGCGGCGTCGTCCTGTACCTGCCGTCGTCCGGCTTCCTGGCGGCGGCCGCCGCCATGTGCGGGTTCTCCCTGGGCATCGGCGCGGTCAACGGCCTGATCTGGACGTTCGTACCGGTCGTCGCGCCGGGCCCGGAGACGATGGGCGCGACCAGCGGCCTGGTCTCCCAGGCCACCTACCTCGGCGTCCTGCTCGGCCCGCCGGCCATCTTCTCCACCTTCGCCCCGGGCGGCTGGATCATCCGGATCGCCCTGGTCGTACTGGCGATCATCCTGCAACTGCTCCCGCTCCCGACCCGCCTCGCGCCCGGCCGCCCCACGACCGGGCCCGTATCCCCCGCCGAGACGTGACCACTAAGCCTGCCGTTCGGCTTCGGCCTCGGCCTCGATGTCGTAGTCGTCGATTCCGGACCGGTCCACGCCCGGGCGGTATTCCGTGTTCATGCGCGCCCCGTTGACCCGGGAGCCCTCCTGGATCAGCGCGGTGCGGTCCCGTCGCAGCCGCTCGTAGCGGATCAGCGCCTCGGGGACACCGGCGGCGTCGCGTCCCCGGACCAGGGTGGCCAGCGCCATCGCGTCCTCGATGGACTGGTTGGCTCCTTGGCCCATGTGCGGCAGCATCGCGTGCGCCGCGTCGCCCAGCAGGGTGAGCCGGCCGCGCGTCCAGTGGGGGAGGGGATCGCGGTCGTAGAGCCCCCAGCGGAACGTCGTCTCGATCCGGGCGATCAGCTCGCGCAGCCGGGGGTCCCAGCCGGAGAACTCGGCGGCCAGCGCCGCGGGGTCGCCGGGGGCGGACCATGATTCGCGCATCTCCTCGTCGGCGGGCACGAACCCCGTGAAGTTGCGCAGCTCGCCCGCGTGCACCGGGAAGGTGAGGAAGCGCTTGCCCTCGCCGTTCCACAGGGCGGCCGCGTCGCGCGGCCAGTCGGGCAACCGGTCCGCGGGCAGCACCCCGCGGTAGGCGATCCTGCCGGAGAACACCGGGGGCCGCGGCTCCACGACATGGTGTTGCAGCACGGAGTGGATGCCGTCGGCGCCGACGACCATGTCGGCCTCGACGCTGACGCCGTTGTCGAACGCCACCCGCGCCGATCGCTCGTCCTGGCCGAACGTGACGCAGCGATGCCCGGTGTGCAGCACCCCGTCGGGCAGGGCCGCGGCCAGCGTCTCGACGAGGTCGGGGCGGTACATGCCCATCGCGGAACCCCCGGCCCCGAAGCTCGGGCCTCCCATGGAAGTGCCGTCGGGACGGCGGGCCTCGACGGCGGCGACCGTGCCCGCGAGCCGTGTCACCTCCTCGGCGACGCCCAGCCGCCGCAGAACCCGCATGCCGGCGGGCGCGATCGCCACCCCCGCGCCGACCTCGCCGAGGTACGGCGCCTGCTCGTACACGCCGACCTCGGCCCCGGCGGACCGCAGCGCCAGGGCCGCCGTAAGGCCGCCGATCCCGCCGCCGACGATCACCGCACGTACGGAACTCACGCGCGCCTCTCGGTGTCCCAGGTGACCGGGAGTTCGTACGCGCCGTAGAGGCCGCCGTCGGTCTTGAACGGGAGATCGTCGACCGGCGCGGCCAGCCGCAGGGTGGGGATGCGGCGGAACAGCGTGTCGAAGACGATCCGCAGTTCCATGCGGGCCAGGTTCTGGCCGAGGCACTGGTGCGGGCCGAACCCGAAGGCGATGTGGTGACGGGACCCGCGTTCGATGTCCAGCTCTTCGGGGTTGGCGAACACCTGCGGGTCCCAGTCGGCGGACAGCCCGGAGACGACGACGCCCTCGCCCGCCTTGATCGTCACGTCGCCGATCCGTACGTCCTCGGTGGCGACGCGGGAGGCGACCGTGTCGGCGATGGAGAAGTAGCGCAGGAGTTCCTCGACGGCCATGGGCGTCTTGGCGGGGTCGGCGGTGATCGCGGCCAGTTGGTCGGGGTGGTTCAGCAGGCCGATGACGCCGAGGGAGATCATGTTCGCGGTGGTCTCGTGGCCGGCGCCGAGCAGCAGGAAGGCCATGCTGACCAGGCCCGCATGGTCGAGGGTGCCGTCCTCGCGCTGGTTGGCGATGAGCCGGCTGAACAGGTCGTCGCCGGGCTCGGCCTCCTTGCGGGTGACCAGGTCGTCCATGTACCCGCGCAGTTCCATGAACGCCTGCTGCCGTTCCTCCGGCGGAAGGCTCCGGCGGATCGCCTTGCCCGTGCGGCTCTGGAAGAAGTCGTGGTCGCCGTACGGCGCGCCGAGCAGCTCGCAGATCACCAGTGAGGGCACCGGCAACGACAGGGCCTGCACCAGGTCGACCGGCCGCTCGTCGGTGGCCAGCATCTCATCGACGAACTCGTCGACGATCGCCTGGACGCGCGGCTCCAGGGCGTTCAGCCGCTTCATGGTGAACTCGCCCAGCACCGAGCGCCGGGTCGCGGCGTGTTCCTCGCCGTCCATGCTGATCATCGTCCGCGTCTGGGCGCTGCCGATCCGCTTCCGCAGCGCCGGGTCAGGGTCGACGACCGGGAAGCCGTCGGCGGCCCGGTCGGAGGAGAACCGCCGGTCGGCGAGGACGGCCCGCCCTTCCTCGTGCCCGGACACGCACCACGCCTCGGCCCCGCCGACCAGGCGGACCCGGTTGATCGGCGCCTGCTCGCGCAGCCGTTCGTACCCTTCAGGCGCGGCGAACGGGCAGCCGCGCGTGACCGGGAGCTCCAGGCCGGCGCGTTCGCCGGTGCTGTTCGTCATGACGGCGGCCCCTAACGCGAATGTGAACTTCCGTTCGCAATAGCACCAGCCGGGCATGCCGTTGTCAAGCGCCCGGCCACACCGCGTAGTGGCGCGCGCGTCAGCGGCGGCGCTCGTCCCTGAGGGTGGGCAGGCCGGCCGCCAATGCCGACAGCACGCGGATCAGCGTGGCGGGCAGCTCGGGGTGGGAGCCGGCGAGCTCGGGGTCCTCGGCGTAGACCTGGACGAGCGCGGGCGAGGGGTTGGCCGCCGGGTAGAGCATGCCGGCCAGGCCTCCGGCCGCGGCGGCGAGTTCGCGGCCCTCGCGCTCGGTCAGCCCCGTGGCGCGGGCGACCTCGGCGCCCATCTCGGCGAGGCGGTCGTGCACCATGCGCTTGAACGTACGGGCGGCCGGTACGGACACGTTGCGCTCGAGGGTGGTGGAGACCTGGCTGAGCAGGTCGCAGAACAGCGGCCGGTCCGTGATCGTCTCGGCGAGGGCGGCCACCGCCTCGCCCGTGTCGCCGGCGTCGCGCAGCCGGGCGGACGCGGCGTCGGCCCACGCGCGCCATTCCTCGGCGAGCAGGTCGAGGTAGATCTCCTCGCGGGTGCCGAAGTAGCGCACGATGTTCGACTTCGCCAGGCCGACGGCCTCGGCCACCGCGCCCAGGCTCACGTTGCGCACCCCGGAGGCGCGCGCGAGGTCGCGCGCGGCGGCGAGGATCGCCTCGCGCCGCTGCTGCTTGTGCTCCGGCCGCCGGGCCCGGAGGAATGTCGGCCGCGTCATGTCCGGGTCAGCATACTGGTGCCCCCTTTAACAGAACACCGTCCACTTGTTATGGGTACGCCGTTCTGTTAGCGTCCGAGCCCTGGACCTGGAGGAGTCGCGTGACCGAGATACGGATGAACGTGAACGGCCACGTCGAGTCGCTCGACGTGGAGCCGTGGGTCAGCCTGCTCGACGCGCTGCGCGAGCGGCTCGGGGTGACCGGTGTGAAGAAGGGATGCGACCAGGGCGCCTGCGGCGCCTGCACGGTGCTCGCCAACGGAACGCGGATCAACGCGTGCCTGGCCCTGGCCGTCCAGTACGACGGCGCCGAGATCACCACGATCGAGGGCGTCGCGCATCCGCTTCAGGAGGCGTTCGTGCGCCATGACGGGTTGCAGTGCGGCTACTGCACGCCCGGCCAGATCTGCTCGGCGATCGGCATGCTGGCCGAGTACGCGGCCGGCGTGCCCAGCGCCGTGACCGGGCCGCACGGGCTCAGCGAGGCCGAGGTCAGGGAGCGGATGAGCGGGAACCTGTGCCGCTGCGGCGCGTACAACGGCATCGTGGACGCGATCATGGACGTGGCCGGGAGCGATGCGCCATGAGGCCGTTCGCGTACGTCAAGGCGGCCGACGCCGAATCCGCCGTACGGGCCGCCGCGGAGCCGGGCGCGAAGTTCCTCGGCGGCGGCACCAACCTCGTCGACCTGATGCGCGAGGACATCGAGCGGCCCCAGACCGTCGTGGACGTGACCGGCCTGCCGTACGACACGGTCGACGAGCTGCCCGGCGGGGGCCTGAGGATCGGGGCGCTGGTCCGCAACAGCGCGCTGGCCGCCGACCCGCGGGTGCGCACCCGCTACCCGGTGCTGTCCCAGGCGCTGCTGTCCGGCGCGTCGGGCCAGCTCCGCAACATGGCCACCGTCGGCGGCAACCTGCTGCAGCGCACCCGCTGCCCGTACTTCTACGACGCGGCCTCGGCCTGCAACAAGCGGGAGCCGGGCAGCGGCTGCGACGCGCTCGGCGGGTTCAACCGCGGCTCCGCGATCCTCGGCGTGAGCGAGAGCTGCGTCGCCACGCACCCCTCCGACATGTGCGTGGCGCTGGCCGCCCTGGACGCCGTCGTGGAGGTGCGCGGCACGGACGGCACCCGCCGCGTCCCGCTGACCGAGTTCCACCGGCTGCCCGGCGACACCCCGGAAACCGAGACCGACCTGGCCCCCGGCGACCTCGTCACCGCGGTCGAGCTGCCGCCCATCACGGCGGGCTCCCGCTACCGCAAGGTCCGCGACCGCGCGTCGTACGCGTTCGCGCTCGTCTCGGTCGCCGCGGCGCTCCAGGTCGGCGACGGCACGGTGACGGAGGCCCGGCTGGCGCTCGGCGGGGTCGCGCCCAAGCCGTGGCGGGCCCGCGAGGCGGAGCGGCTGCTGGTCGGCGGCCCGGCCGACGAGGCGGCGTTCCGCCGCGCGGCCGAGGCCGAGCTGGCCGCCGCGTCCGTACGGGAGGGCAACGCGTTCAAGGTCGCGCTGGCCACGGCCACGATCGTGGCCACGCTGCGCGCGCTGAGCGAGGAAGGGGCCGGGCGATGAGCACGACGTACACCGAGCGCGAGCCGACGACCGGCGGAACGAAGTACGTCGGCCGCGCGGTCGACCGGGTGGACGGCCTCGCCAAGGTCACCGGCCAGGCCCGCTTCGCCGCCGAGTTCCCGTACCCGGACCTGGCCTACGCCGCGCTCGTGCACGCCACGATCGCGCGCGGCCGCATCACCGCCTTGGACACCGCCGCGGCCCGCGCCGTGCCCGACGTGATCGACGTCCTCACCCACGAGAACACACCGGCCATGAAGCCCCCTCCCAAGATGAGTTTGCTGAACATCAGCGCCATGGCCTCGAGCTCGTCGGTCAACTACCTGGCCACCGACGAGGTGCACTGGAACGGCCAGCCGATCGCGGTCGTGGTCGCCGAGACCCTGGAGGCCGCGCGGTACGCGGCGTCGCTGGTGCGGCCGTCGTACGAGGAGCGGCCCGCCGCGGTGGACTTCGCGGCCGAGGCGCCGAACGCCGTCCCCGACAAGGGCAACCCGCTGATCGAGTCCAGCGCCGACAAGGGCGACGCGACCACCGCGCTGGCCGCCGCGCCCGTCTCCGTCGACCTCGCCTTCAGCACGCCGCAGCACAACCACAACGCCATCGAGCCGCACGCGACGACCGCCGTGTGGGACGGCGACCAGTTGACCGTGCACGAGGGCGCGCAGAACATCCCGTGGCTGCGCAAGCACCTGGCGCAGCGGTTCGGGGTGCCGGAGGCGTCGGTCCGGGTGCTGTCCCCGTACGTCGGCGGCGCGTTCGGCGGCAAGTCGCGGGCCTGGGCGGGCACCCTGCTGGCCGTGCTGGCCGCGCGGGCGACCGGCCGCGCCGTACGGCTGGCGCTCACCCGCGCCGGCGTCTACCACACGGTCGGCGCGCGCACCGCCAGCACCCAGCGGGTCGCGCTCGGCGCCGACGCGCGGGGGAAACTGACCGCGCTCATCCACACCAGCGTGTCCCGTACGGGCCTGATCGGCGGCATGCCGGAGACGATCACCGAGGCGTCCCGCCACCTGTACGCCGCCCCGAACATCCTCCTGCGCCAGGAGTCCGTCCCGCTGGACCTGATGACCAACACCTTCATGCGGGCCCCCGGCGCGTCCATCGGCACGTTCGCGCTGGAATCGGCGGTCGACGAACTGGCCTGCGAGCTGGGGATGGACCCGATCGAGCTGCGCATGGCCAACGAGCCCGACCGCGACCCGGTGGGCGGCCAGCGGTTCTCCCACCGCATGCTGCGGGAGGCGTACGCGCGGGGGGCCGAGCGGTTCGGCTGGCGGGAGCGCGACCCGCGGCCCGGCGCGATGCGGGACGGCCGGTGGCTGGTCGGCATGGGCGTGGCCACCGCGCTGCACGGGTCGATGCGCATGCCCGCGAGCGTCGTCGTACGGCTGGGCGCCGACGGCACCGTCGTGGTGCGCAGCGGCCTGCACGAGATGGGCATGGGCACGGCGACCGCGCAGGCGCAGATCGCCGCCGACGAGATGGGCGTGCCCCTGGAGTACGTGCGCCTGGAGTACGGCGACTCCGACCTGCCGCCCGGCGCCGGCGCCATCGGCTCCGTGCAGACCGCGAGCGCCGCGGCGGGCGTGCTGGCCGCCTGCGCCAAGCTGAAGAAGTCCGTGCTCGCCCTGGCCCGCCGCGCGCCCGGCTCACCCCTGCGCGGCCGCCGGCTGGAGGACCTGGAGGCCCGCGACGGCGGGCTCTACCACCCCGGCGGCGGCCAGACCTACGCGGAGATCCTCACCGCGGCCGGCCGCGACCACCTCGAGGCGGCGCACAAGTCGGGCATGCTCGGCTTCGCGGCCCGGACCGTACGCGACCGCCGCCGGTGGGTACGGGCCGCGACGGGCGCGCAGTTCTGCGAGGTCCGCGTGGACCCCGACACCATGGAGGTGCGGATCTCGCGCTGGCTCGGCGTGTTCGACGTCGGCACCGTGATCAACGCCCGCACCGCGGCCAGCCAACTGCGCGGCGGCATCATCATGGGCATCGGCATGGCGCTGTCCGAGCAGACCCTGATCGACCCCCGCAACGGCCGCATCATGAACCCGAGCCTGTCGGAGTACCACGTCCCGGTGCACGCCGACATCCCCCGCATCGACGTCGACTACCTCAACGACCCCGACCCCACCATGCCCCTCGGCCTGCACGGGATCGGCGAGGTCGGCCTCACCGGGGTCGCCGCCGCGGTAGCCAACGCCGTCCGCCACGCCACCGGCAAACGCGTCCGCGACCTGCCCCTCACCCTCGACAAACTCCTGGACACCACCGGCGCCTGACCGCACGCGCCGCGCCGTCGGCGGGCCGGGCGGGTCACCAGGTCAGCGCGGGGATCAGGCCCACCGCCAGGACGACGACGCCGAGGAGGAGCCAGGCGACGTAGTCGCCCACGTGGCCGCTGTGGGCGCGGCGCAGCACCTGGAACCCGGGCCGCAGGGCCGGCGCGGCGCGGCGCAGGCCACGGGGGACGGCGGCGGGGTGGACGGCGGCGAGGGCCACGCCCGTGGCGAGGACCGCGGAGACGAGGCCGAGCGCGACGCCGCCCGCCGTCCAGAACGCGTGCGGCGAAGCCGGGACCGGCCGGGCGGGCGCGGCGTGCAGGACCTGCGCCAGGTAGCCGCCCGCGTCCAGGAACCGGGCGGCGGCACGCGACGCGGCGCGCGCGAACCACGGGACCATCCCGGCCGCCATCCCCGCCGCGATCAGCACGCCCGCCGGCGCGGCCATCGTCACCGGGACGCGGCGCAGCGGGACGTCGACCTCCTGCTCCTCCGCGCCGCTGGTCTCCCCGGTGCGCCGCGCGTGCGACGGATGCGGGCCCACACCGAAGGTGACGCGCAGCGCCGCGCGCAGCACGGCGCCGGCCGTCAGCGCGGACACCAGCACGAACACCGCGGACGACCAGCCGTACCCGGCGGCGCCGAGCGCGTCCTCGCTCAGCGCCTTGCCCAGCCCCGGCCCGAACGGCGGGAGCCCGGCCAGCCCGAACGCGCCGGCGAGGAACGCGACGCGGAAACCGGTACCCCGCGCCCGGCCGTGCAGGTCGTGTTCGTCGACCGTGCCGTAGCGGTTCAGCAGCATCCCGGTCGTGAGGAACAGGCCCGCCTTGACGCCCGCGTGCGCGGCCACGTACACGGCCGCGCCGGCCAGGCCGTCCGGGGTGAGCAGGAACGCGGCCATGACGAACAGCCCGACGTGCCCGATCGTCGAGTACGCGAGCATGCGCTTCAGGTTCCGCTGCGCGAGGCACATCACGGCGCCCACCAGCGCCGTCGCCACCCCGAGCGCGAGGAACGTACGGCGGACGTCGCCCGCGCCGAGGACGCCGCCGAACCCGACGACGTAGACGCGCAGCGCGCCGTACAGGCCGAGCGGAACCATGATCCCGGAGAACAGCACGCACACCGGCGCCGGCGCCACGGCGTGCGCGTCGGCGAGCCAGAAGTGGAACGGCACCAGCGCCGCCTTGACGAGGAACCCGGTGATCGTGCACACGAACCCGGCGAGGACCAGCGGGTCGGCGCCGTGGCCGCGCAGCGCCGCGCCGATCGGGGCCAGCCCGAGCTGCCCGGTGCGCGCGTAGAGCAGGCCGATGCCGACCAGCGTCAGGTACGCGCCCAGGGAGTTGATCACGCCGAAGTTGAGCCCGCCCTGTACGGCGCCGGGGTCCTCGATCTTGTAGCCGGTCAGCGCGTACGCGACGGCCCCCATCAGCTCGAAGAACACGAACATGTCGAACAGGTCGCCGCTGAGCGCGAACCCGGCCATGCCGGCCAGGAACAGCAGGATCAGCACCTGGTAGTGGCCCTCGACGGATTCGAAGTACCGCCAGCCGTAGACCAGCGCGGCGCAGGTGAGCACGGCGGCGATCACCACGAGGCCCGCGCCGGCCTGGTCAGCGACCAGGGGGATGCCCACGCCGTGGGTGCCGTTCGCGCGCCAGCCGCCCATCCACGCCACGACGCGCCCCGCGCCCGTACGGTGGAGCAGCGCGACGGCGAGGCAGCAGGTCGCCACGACGGCCGCGGCGGCCAGCCCGTCGCTGACCCGCCGCGGCAGCAGCCGGCCCAGGCCGAGCAGGACGACCGCCCCGACCAGCGGGACCACGATGACCAGTACCGTCATGCCGCCGGTCAGCCCTGGAGCGTGCGCAGGTCGTCGGGGTCGGCGGTGCCGTGCAGCTTGGCCGCCTGGACGGCCAGGGCGGCGAGCAGCGCGGTGATCGTCGCCGACACGACGATGTCGGTCAGCGTCATCGCCTGCACCACGGGGTCGACGACCGCCGACCTGATCGTCATGTCCGCGGTGAAGACCGGCGCGGCGGCGTGCCGCTGGAACCCGACGCCGAGCAGCAGCACGTACGTCCCCGACTGGGCGATCGACAGCGCGACGATCGCCTGCACGAGATGACGGCTGCGCGCGATGCCGAGCGAACCGGCGAGGAAGAGCCACCCGGCCACGGCGTACGCGAGATAGGTCACCGGTCGGCCTCCCCGGTCTCGGTGATCTGCAGTTCCTGGCGGAAGAAGGCCGCGAGCAGCACGACCATGCCGCACACGACGGCGCAGCCGGTGGCGGCGCTGAACGGCAGCACGGTGCCGGCGGAGAACAGCGCGCCGAACCGGCCGGGCGGGAGGATGTCGGCCATGAAGCCGCGGGCCGAGACCAGCCCGGCGAGCGCGAGCAGCAGGAACGCCCCGGCGCCCGCCGCCTCGCCGTAGGCGTACCACGCGACCGGCCGCAGCCGGCGCAGCGCCGCGTAGTCGCCGGTCACGTAGACCAGGTGCAGCCCGGTCGCGAGGATCACGCCGCCCTGGAAGCCGCCGCCGGGCGTCAGATGGCCGTGCAGGACGACGTCCAGGCCCAGCGCGAGCGTGACCGGGAGCAGTACGTAGCCGACCAGGCGCGACGCGGGCAGCACCCGCCCGCCGGTGCGCGCCGGGCGCTCGGACTCGTGGTGCGCGGGCCGCAGCAGCGCGACGGACGCGAGCACGCAGGCGACCAGGATCATCTCCTCGACGAGCGTGTCGAGGCCGCGCTGGTCGAAGTTGAGCGACGACACGACGTTCGGCGTCGCGTGCCGTACGGCAGCGCCCACCGCGGCGTCCCGGTACGGGTGGTGCGCGCCGCCGAACGCGGGCATCCGCGTGAACGCCGCCGCCAGCAGCACGGCCACGCCGAGCGCGCCGACGGCGCACACGGCCATCCGGACGCCGCGGCTCATCGCGGCGCCCGCCGTTCGCGGTCGCCGGCGCCCGTACGCGCGCGCATCCGGGCGATCTTGCGTACGGCCAGCATCACGATCAGCGGCACGACCGCCGTGCCGATGCCGAGCTGCGACAGCGCCACGTCCGGCGCGCTCAGCTCGAAGAACAGCAGCGTCAGCACGAGCGCGTACAGGGACAGCGTCACGGCCTGGCGCTCCGGGCCCGGGGTGAGCGCCACGACCGTGCCCACGGCGGCGACGAGGACCAGCGTGACCCCGATGATCCACATCATCGCGGCGCGTCCTCTCGCGCACGGCCCTCGTCCTGGACGACGAGCCGTCCGATGGCGCCGCCGATCGCCGGACCGGTCACGGCGACGATCGCGACCGTCAGCAGCGTCATCCCGCCGGCGAGGCCGCCGCCGTCGAGGACGGCCACCCCGATCCCGGCCAGCGGCACACCGAGGGAGGTGACGACGGTCAGCAGGTGCAGCCGCGCGAGCGCGCCGGGCACCAGCACCGCGCACACCGCGGCGACGACGACCACGGCGACGCCCGTGCCGGCGAACGCCCACCCGGCGAGCTGGGCGGCGCTCACGGCCGCGGCCCCAGCAGACGGGTGAAGACGAGCGTCCCCGCGAACGACAGCGGCGCCAGCACCAGCGGCACGATCAGGTACGACGGCTGCGCCATCGCGTGCGCGAGCAGCACCAGCACGAGCGTGGCGACCGGCCCCGCCAGCGCCACCCCGACCAGCCGCTGGGCCGGGTCGCCGCGGACCGCCAGCCACGCGGCGGGCGCCATCCCGCCGGCCAGCAGCGCCAGCGTGCACAGCAGCCAGCCGTTCACCGCGCCCACCGGCCCAGCCGCGGCGGCCCCGCCGCGAGACCGTGCACCCGCAGCCGGTCTCCGCGCGGCACGTCGACGACGACCGAACTCGGCGTCGAGCCGAGCGCCAGCGTGGTGAACGCGCCCCGCGCCGCCGTGCTCTCCGCCCGTCCCGGGGGGAGCCGCACCTCGGTGACCGCGCCGGAACCGCCGCGCCCGGTCAGCGCCGCCGCCACCACGCGTACGGTGTCGCAGACCACCGCGGCCGGCCAGACGGCCACGCAGCGCAGCACGGCCCGTGCGGACGCCGCCGGATGCCACGCGACACGCTCCGCACGCCGCGCCGCCACCGCCGCGGCCGCGGCCGGCGCGGTCACCACGGCGGCGGTGACGGTCTCGGCGAGCGAGAACGCCGACAGCGTCAGCGCCCACACCCCCCACAGCGCGATCCACCACCCGCCGGCCTCGGCCGCGAGCGGCACCGCGGATCTCCGGCTCATCGGCGGTCCCGGTACGTCATCAGCGGTTCCCCGTCCTCGCGGCGTCGCCTGTCATCGCAGGTCAATCGGTCGGGTTGGCTTCTGCCCAGCGGCGTGCGGGGTATGCACGACGCTGGGCGGGCCGCGATGTTTGCCCGGGGCACCCGGTGGAAGCGGACTCCAGACAGGCAGAGCCACAGCGGGAGGGTGACATGACGCAGACGGTCGCCGACCACCTGCTCCAGCGGCTGCGCGGCTGGGGCGTCGAGTACGTCTTCGGGTACCCCGGGGACGGCATCAACGGGCTGCTCGCGGCGTTCGGCCGCGCGGACGACCGGCCGCGGTTCATCCAGGCGCGCCATGAGGAGATGGCCGCGTTCGAGGCCGTCGGGTACGCGAAGTTCAGCGGCAGGGCCGGCGTCTGCATGGCGACCAGCGGACCCGGCGCGATCCACCTGCTGAACGGCCTGTACGACGCGAAGCTCGACCACGTCCCGGTGGTGGCGATCGTCGGGCAGACGGGCCGCGGCGCGATGGGCGGCAGCTACCAGCAGGAGGTGGACCTCCACTCCCTGTACAAGGACGTCGCGAGCGAGTACGTCCAGACCGCGATGGTGCCGGAGCAGTTCCCGAACCTGCTCGACCGCGCCATGCGGACCTCGCTCGACCGGCACTGCGTCACCGCGATCATCGTGCCCGGCGACCTCCAGGACGCCGCGTACGAACCGCCGGGCCACGTGTTCAAGAACGTGCCGTCCAGCGCGCCCGGCTACACGCCGCCGGTCACGCGCGCGCCGGACGAGGAGATCGCCACGGCCGCCGAGGTGATCAACTCCGGGGAGAAGGTCGCGATCCTCGTCGGCCAGGGCGCGCGCGACGCCGCCGGAGAGGTCGCGCGGCTCGCCGAGACCACCGGCGGGGGAGTGGCGAAGGCGCTGCTCGGCAAGGACGTGCTGCCGGACGACCTGCCGTACGTCACCGGCGCGATCGGGCTGCTCGGCACCCGTCCGTCGTATGAGCTGATGCGCGACTGCGACACGCTCGTCATGATCGGCACGAGCTTCCCGTACACGCAGTTCATGCCGGAGTTCGGGAAGAAGGCCGTGGAGATCGACCGCGACGCGCACATGATCGGCCTGCGGTACCCGACGCAGGCCAACCTCATCGGCGACGCCCGGGAGACGCTGGCGGCGCTGCTGCCCCTGCTGAAGCCGAAGAAGGCGAAGAAGTGGCGGCGGGACATCGAGCGCAACGTGGCCCGCTGGTGGGAGACCATGGACAGGCAGGCGCACGTCGCCGCCGACCCGGTCAACCCGATGCGCGTCTTCAGCGAGCTGTCCGAGCGGCTGCCGGACGACGTGATCCTCTCCAGCGACTCCGGCTCGGCGGCCAACTGGTACGCCCGGCTGCTGCGGCTGCGCGGCGGGATGCGCGGCTCGCTGTCCGGCACGCTGGCCACGATGGGCCCGGGTGTGCCGTACGCGATCGGCGCGAAGTTCGCCCATCCGGACCGCCCGGCGATCGCGCTGGTCGGCGACGGCGCCATGCAGATGAACGGGCTGGCCGAGCTGCTGACCGTACGCCGCTACCAGGACGAGTGGGTCGACAAGCGGCTGGTCGTGTGCGTGCTGCACAACAACGACCTGAACCAGGTGACGTGGGAGATGCGCGCGATGAGCGGCGCGCCGAAGTTCGCGCCGTCCCAGGAGCTGCCGGAGGTCTCCTACGCCGCGGTGGCCCGGCAGATCGGCATCACGGCCATCGAGGTCGACGATCCGGAGCGGCTCGGCGCGGCATGGGACGCCGCGCTGGCCGCCGACGGGCCGTGCGTGCTCGACGTGCGCTGCGACCCCGACGTGCCGCCGATCCCGCCCCACGCGGAGTTCGCCCAGATGAAGGACGCCGCCGAGGCGATCGTCAAGGGTGACCCGGACAGCGTGGGCGTGGTCAGCGAAGGCGCCAAGGCCAAGCTCCAGGAACTCATCCCGCACCGGCGCGGGTAGGAGGAATCGGCGATGAACGCGGGGGACACGGGGCGCGGCGGGCGCGGTGTGGCGCGCAAGATCCTCGATCGGCATCTGGTCGAGGGCCGGCCGGAGGCCGGTACGGAGATCGGGCTGCGCGTGGACCAGACGCTGACGCAGGACGCGACCGGCACGCTGGTGATGCAGGAGCTGGAGGCGCTGGGCCTGGACCGCGTACGGACCCGGCTCAGCGCGCAGTACGTCGACCACAACCTGCTCCAGGCCGACGAGCGCAACGCCGAGGACCACGCGTTCCTGCGCAGCGCGTGCCGCCGCTACGGCCTGTGGTTCTCCAAGCCGGGCAACGGCGTCTCCCATCCGACGCACATGCAGCGGTTCGGCGTGCCCGGCGCCACGATGGTCGGCTCGGACTCCCACACCTGCGCGGCGGGCTCGCTCGGCATGCTGGCGGTCGGGGTCGGCGGGCTCGAGGTGGCGCTGGCCATGGCGGGGGAGCCGCTGCACATCCGGATGCCGGAGATCTGGGGCGTGCGGCTGACGGGGGAGCTGCCGCCGTGGGTCTCGGCGAAGGACGTCATCCTGGAGATGCTGCGCCGCCACGGCGTGCACGGCGGCACCAACCGGATCATCGAGTACCACGGGCCGGGGCTGGCCGGCCTGTCGGCGATGGACCGGCACGTGATCGCCAACATGGGCGCCGAGCTCGGCGCGACGACGACCGTGTTCCCCGCCGACGAGGCGGTCCGCGCGTTCCTGGCGGCCGAGGAGCGCGCGGGGGACTTCACCGAGTTCACCGCCGATCCGGGCACCGTCTACGACGTCACCGACGAGATCGACCTGGCCGCGCTGGAACCGCTGATCGCCCGCCCCTCGTCGCCGGGCAACGTCGTGCCGGTGCGGGACGTGGCGGGGACGGGGATCGGGCAGGTGGTGATCGGATCGTCGGCCAATCCCGGGCTGCGCGACTACGCCGTCGCCGCCGCCATGGTGCGCGGACGGCAGACCGACGCGCGGGTCAGCTTCGACGTGAACCCGTCCTCACGCGAGATCTTCGCCGACCTCACCCGGATGGGCGCGACGTTCGACCTCATCGGCGCGGGCGCGCGCATCCACCAGGCCGGCTGCATGGGCTGCATCGGCATGGGCCAGGCGCCGGCGAGCGATCAGAACTCGCTGCGCACGTTCCCGCGGAACTTTCCCGGACGCTCGGGGACCGCGGACGACGCGGTCTGGCTGTGCTCACCGGAGACCGCCGCGGCGAGCGCGCTGACCGGCGTGATCACCGACCCCCGCGAGCTGGCCGGCCGCCTCGGCCTGGCGTACCCGCAGGTGGCGCCGCCGGCCACGGCCACCGTCAACACGGCGATGCTGGAACCCCCGCTGCCGCCGTCCGAGGCCGCCCGCCAGCACCTGGTGAAGGGCCGGAACATCTCCGCCCTGCCGGACTTCGATCCGCTGCCCGCCACGATCGCGGCCCCGGTGCTGCTCAAGATGGGCGACGACGTCTCCACCGACGAGATCTCCCCGGCCGGCGCGGCCGCCCTCCCGTACCGCTCCAACATCCCGAAGCTCGCCGGGTTCACCTTCACCCGCATCGACCCCGACTACCCCGCGCGCGCCGCCGAGCTCCGCGACGGCAGCGGGCACGTGGTCGTCGCCGGCGACAACTACGGCCAGGGCTCCTCACGCGAACACGCCGCCATCACACCGCGCTATCTGGGCCTGCGGGCCGTCATCGCCCGCTCCTACGCCCGCATCCACTGGCAGAACCTCACCAACTTCGGCATCCTCCCGCTGGAGTTCACCGACCCGTCCGACTACGACAAGATCTCCCGGGACGACGTCCTGGAGCTGTCCGGCGTCCGCGACGCCCTCCCCGGCGGGGAGCTGGACGCCCGCAACACCACCCGCGGCGAGACCTACCGGCTCCACCACCACCTGTCCGCCCGCCAGGTGGCCCTGATCCTCGCCGGCGGCCAGATCCCGGCCGTCTCGCCGCCGTGACGGATATATCCGCTTCCGCCGTTTGCTCCCTCCATCCTCGGGGAGCCGCAGGGGTCAGAGCGAGCAGCGGCGGGCATCGCCGTGAACCTTGCCGACGGACGCGATGTCCGGGCTCCGCCGCGACGCCGACGTCATACGGAAGGGACCACGACATGGTGGAGAAGGCACAGAAGACGACCGCGAAGGCGACGCGGACGGCGCGTGAACGCACCGCGCCCGAGGATCCCGCAGCGGTGAAGCAGGAGATCGCCGACACCCGCGCGGACCTCGGCGACACCGTGGACGCGATCGCCGCCAAGGCGGACGTCACGTCCCGGGCCAAGGAGAGCGCCGTGCGCGGCGGCCGCGCCCTTCGCGCCGGCGGCGGGCGCCTGATGGACCGGACCGGCCAGGTCGCCGGGAAGGCCCGCGACGCGCTGCCGGACGCCCCGCGGCGGATCGCGCGGAACGCCGTACGGCTGATGCGCCTCCAGCCGAAGAAGGTCGCGGCGATCGGGCTCGGGGGCGCCGCCGCCGTGGCGGTCGTGTGGCGGCTGGCCACGCGCCGTCGCCGCTGACCGGGCGGATCCGTACGGCGGCGGGCGCATGACATGTGCCTCCCGGGAAGAAGCGTCCCCGGCAGACGAATAGGAGTCACGCGAAGGGATTCCCTCAATGGGTGACGACAAGGCACGCGGCAAGGCCGAGGAGCTCAAGGGCAAGGCCAAGAAGCTGGCCGGCGAGACCATCGGGAACGAGCAGATGGAGGCCGAGGGCCGCGCCGAGGAGGCCGAGGGCAACGCCAAGCAGGCCAAGGAGAAGGCCAAGGACGCGCTGAAGGCCCCGTTCACGAGCGACTGAACGCCTTATTGATCAGATGGTGCCCGGTCCGGAATTCGGACCGGGCACCATCACGCCCGGAGGAGCCGGGCGTCGGCCGTTTCAGGCGGCCGTGGCGGGCAGGTATACGTCCGGCAGTTGCGGACTCCTCTTTTGCGGCGGCGAATATGCCTTCCATACGTGGCCGGGGCAACGACCTGAACAATCCCGCGATGTATCCCGCGCGCTACGAAGCGGATTGGCTGCGGCGCCGGAAACGGCGCGTGCTGATTCGGCTACTTGTCGTCGTCGTGGCGTTCGCGGGGTTCGTGTGGCCATTGGCGTGGCAAGGGGCCCTTGTCGTCGCGTTCCTCGCCGGATCCATCCATTTCCTGTACTTCTGGCGGCGGCACCATCTGGCGACGGCCTGGAACCGCGACGCGTACGCCGAGCGGCAGAGCGTACGGGTGTTAGACCCGCTGCGCGACCAGGGGTACGCGACGCTGTACGACTGCCATCACGAGGGTTTCCGCGTGCAGAGCCTGCTGATCGGGCCGACCGGTGTGTGGCTCGTGCACGCCGTCGGGCGCTCGCGGCAGCGCCGGCTCTGGGGGGACGCCGCCTACCTGCACCCCGAGGAACAGCCGGTCCCGCCGGACGACGAGGCCCTCCGCGACCGGGCCGACCGGGTCGGCGAGGCACTGGGCGGGGAGACCGGCGAGCGGGTCGCCGTACGGCCGATCGCCGTCGTCGTCGGGAAGGACACCCCCGACGGGCTGCGCGATTCCTCCGACGTCCCCGTCGTCGGCGTCAAGGCGTTCTCCTCGTACGTCACCGGCGCGACGGAGGTGCTGTCGTCCCGGGACGTCCGCCGGCTCGCGGCCGCGGCCGACACCGCGCTGTCCGCCGAGCGCCCGCCCCCGGACCATCCGCCCATCCCGCCGATGGCGGTCAAGAAGTCCCTCTGGGCGCGGCGCAACGGCCCGGAGTTCCTGCGTGAGACCGAGTTCGGGTCGTCGGAGGATCAGGACGGCGATTCTTAGCGGTCCACGTTTGTCGGACATGTCGCGGGTAGGCGGATCGCATGTCGCCGAACGGCGTACATGACAGTGGCAAATCGAGGACTGCGAAGGTCCGCCCAGCACCCCCGACATCGAGCCCCAATAGAAGGTCAATTCGATGGCTGACGAACGAGGAAGCGGTGACCAGGG
This sequence comes from Streptosporangiaceae bacterium, assembly GCA_036502625.1. GTDB lineage: Bacteria > Actinomycetota > Actinomycetes > Streptosporangiales > Streptosporangiaceae > DASXYG01. The sequence continues at coordinate 75,332 of DASXYG010000055.1, read as the reverse complement.
AAACGGTTCCCGGAGCCGGCGCAGGGCCGTTTCGGCCATTTCCAGGATCCGCAAGGCTCGCGACCAGTTCGAGGAACTGACCGGGTACGCGCCGGAGTCGGTCTCCGCGCTCACGCGAAGTGAGGACGGCTGGGAGATCCGGGTCGAGGTCGTGGAGCTCGAACGTGTTCCCGACACGACGAGCCTGCTGGCCAGCTACAAGGTGGTCCTGGACGACAACGGCGAGGTCATGTCGTACGAGCGCTGCCGACGCTATACGCGCGGCCGCGCCGACCATTCCTGACCCGCCGGATACGCCGGAGTCCACGATTTGCGATGCCGTGTGATGTGCGCACCCCCGCGACCACGGCAAGAGAGCCACGAACTTTGTGAGAGGGAGCGGAAATGACGGTCATGACCCAATCGACAGGTGGCGGCGGCGGGAACCGCGGCTCCCTGTACGACGTACTCGAGCTGATCCTGGACCGCGGCCTGGTGATCGACGTGTTCGTGCGCGTGTCGCTGGTGGGCATCGAACTGCTCACCGTGGACGCCCGGATCGTCGTGGCCAGCGTCGACACGTACCTGCGCTTCGCCGAGGCGTGCAACCGCCTGGACCTGACGAACAACTCCAACTCCAGCACGCTGCCCGAGCTCGTCGGCGACATGACGGAGAAGGGCGCGGAAGGCAAGTCGAAGGGCGCGCTGTCCGGCGCCGCGAAGGCCATCAGCGAGGGCATCCAGAAGTCCAACGACGACGCGGACGACCGGCGCGAGCGCACGCAGAGCCGTACCCGCGGCACGCGCAGCACCCGCAAGAAGGATGATGCGGAGTGAGCACCTACGTCTACGCCATCACCCGCGCATCCCACCCCCTGAAGGTCGACGGCCGTACGGGCGTCGGCGAGAGGCCCGCGCCGCTGCGCACGGTGCGCACGGACGACCTGGCCGCCGTGGTCAGCGACGCGCCGCCGAACCTGCGGGCCAAGCGGCGCGACATCGAGGCGCACGAGACGGTCATGGAGGAGCTCATCTCCGACGGCGCCGTGCTGCCCATGCGGTTCGGCCTGATCGCCGGCGACGACACCGACGTGGAGCGGGCGCTGGCGGAGAACATCCGGCCGTACGGCGCGCTGCTCGCCGACCTCGCCGGCAAGGCCGAGATGAACGTCAAGGCCACCCACCGCGAGGACGCGGTGCTGGGCGAGATCCTGCGGGCGGACGACGACCTGCGCCGGGACAACGACGCGCTGCGCGCCGCGGGGGGCGGCGACCACGGCGACCGGCTCGCGTTCGGCGAACGCGTGTCCGCGGCGCTGGAACAGCGCCGGACCGCCGACGCCGAGCACCTGCTCGCGCTGCTGCGCCCGTACGCCGACCGCGAGCGGCTCGGCCCGCCCGTCGAGGGCGCCTTCCTGAACGTGTCCTTCCTCGTCGACGCCGCGTCGCGGGCGGAGCTTGAGGCGACGATCGCCCGGCTCCGCACGGAGACGCGCTGGCTGATGGAGCTGAACGTGTACGGGCCGCTGCCGCCGTACAGCTTCGTCGACGTCGCGCCGTACGAGTCGGAGAAGTGACGGCGCCGTGGGGCTGCTGAAGGAGGTCCTGCTGCTGCCGCTGGCCCCCGTCCGCTTCACGAAGTGGACGGTGGGCCAGGTGGTCGACGCCGCGGAGCGCGAGCGGCGCGACCCCGCGGCGATCCGCGGCGAGCTGGCCGAGCTGTCCCGTGCCGTGGACGCGGGCGAGATCTCCTACGAGGAGTTCGACCGGCGCGAGGACTACCTGCTCGACCTGCTGGACCAGGGGGAGACCGGGCCATCACCAGAGGAGCGAATCGATGAACCAGACACTTAAGATCGCCGTCGCCGTAACCGGCGGTTACGTTCTCGGCCGAAGAAAAAAGGCCAAGCTCGCCATCGGGGTCGGCCTCTACCTGGCCGGCAAGAAGCTGAACATCAACCCGAAGCAGATCAGCGAGCTGGTCATGAAGCAGGTCGGCGGCTCCGAGCAGCTCGCCGCGCTTCGTGAGCAGGCGCAGGGCGAGGTCGCGACGCTCGGCAAGGCCGCCGTCGGCGCACTGGTCGACCGGCAGGCCAACAAGGTGGCCGACGCGCTGCAGGCGCGTACGGAACGCCTGAACGAGCCGCCGTCCGACGAGACCGACGAGGACACGGACGACCAGGCCCCGGACGACCAGGCCCCGGACGAGGACACCGGCGACCAGGCCGCGGACGAGGACGAGAAGCCCCGCAAGCGGCCCGCCGCCAAGAGCCGTACGACCGGTTCGTCGCGTTCCGGCGGCACCCGGGCCAAGAGCGGCTCGTCCCGTCAGCGCCAGGGCACCACCACCCGGCGCCGGAAGACCGCGGGGAGTGAGTCCTGATGGCAGTGACCGACAAGGCGACGGGAACCGCGAAGAAGGCCACCGGCACGGCCACGAAGGCGGCCAGTGCGGCCGGCAGCACGATCGGCCTCGGCCAGGGCGCGGAGCGGCTGAAGGAAGAGGCGCAGAACTACCTCGGCGCGCAGGCGCAGCACGCGCTCACCTCGCTGGGCACGAAGCTCGGCGACATGACGAACCGGCTGAACGACCCGGGCGGCAGCGGCAGCATCCTGCTGGACAGCGGCAAGAAGCTCGCCGAGGGCAAGTCGCCCGGCCGCGCGGTCGCGTCGGCGGGCGCGAAGGGCCTGAAGGACAAGATCAAGGGCGCCTTCCAGAAGCTCACCGGCGGCGCCCGCTCCGGCGGGCCGAAGGTGACGAACATCGTCGAGGACATCGACGTGGGCGTGCCGGTCCGCGAGGCGTACAACCAGTGGACGCAGTACCAGGAGTTCAGCACGTTCGCCAAGGGCGTCCAGAGCGTCGAGACCGCGGACGAGCTGACCACGAACTGGAAGGCGAAGGTCTTCCTGTCCAACCGGAGCTGGAAGGGGTCGGTCACCGAACAGATCCCCGACAAGCGCATCGTGTGGACGTCCGAGGGCGCGAAGGGCACCACCAAGGGTGTCGTCACGTTCCACGCGCTCGGCGAGAACCTCACGAAGGTGCTGCTGCTGGTCGAGTACTACCCGAAGGGCCTCTTCGAGAAGACCGGCAACATCTGGCGCGCGCAGGGCCGCCGCCTGCGGCTGGACCTCAAGCACTACCGCCGCTTCATCATGACGCGCGGCGAGGCGACCGGCGCGTGGCGCGGCGAGATCCGCGACGGCGAGGTCGTCCGCGAGCACGACGACGTCGTCGCCGAGGAGGAGGCCGAGCAGGAGCAGGGCGCCGGCGTGGACGACGAGCCCCGCGACGAGGACGACGCCGTCGCCGAGGACGAGGAGCTCGAAGAAGAGCCGGCCGAGGACGAGCCGGTCGACGATGAGCCGGTCGACGAGGACGAGGACGAGCGGCCGCGCCGGGCGAGGAGCCGATCGTGAGCGAACCGAACCTGTGGCAGAGCGGTGGCGGCACCCCTGCCCGTACGGCCCGGCCGTACGGGCAGGGCTCCAGCGCCAACCTCGCGGACATCCTCGAGCGCGTGCTCGACAAGGGGATCGTCATCGCGGGCGACATCCAGATCAACCTGCTCGACATCGAGCTGCTGACGATCAAGCTCAGGCTCCTCGTCGCGTCCGTCGACAAGGCCAAGGAGATGGGCATCGACTGGTGGGAGCACGACCCGTCGCTGTCGTCGCACGCCCAGCGCCACGGCCTCGCCGACGAGAACCGCGAGCTGCGCGAGCGGATCGCCCGGCTCGAGGCCGGCTCCGGCTCGGAGGAGGCGGAGGAGACGGCGCCGCGGAAGGGGACCCGATGAGCGAGTCCGCGACCTACGTCTACGCCGTCACGCGCGGGCTCGACCCGGCCGGCCTCGCCGCCGTGCGCGGGGTGGAGGGCGCGGCGGTGCATCTCGTACCGGACGGCGACCTCGCGGCCGTGGTCAGCACGGTGCCGCTCGCGGAGTACGACGAGGAGGCGCTGAAGGCCAAGCTGGAGCGGCTGGACTGGCTGGAGGAGGTGGCCCGCGCGCATCACGGCGTCGTGGACGCGGTGACCGCGCGCGGCACCGCCCTCCCGTTCCGGCTGGCCACCGTGTACCGCGGCGACGACCGCGTGGCGGAGGTGCTGCGCGAGGGCCGCGCGCGGTTCGCCGAGATGCTCGACCTGCTGACCGGACGGGTGGAGATCGGCGTGAAGGTGTACGTCGACCCGGCCGAGGTGTCCGCCGCGAGCGCGCCCGCCGCGGCCGAGCCGAGCGGCAGCCCCGGCAAGGACTACCTGAAGCGCCGCAAGGAGCAGCGCCGGTCCCGCGACGACGCCTGGGAGCGGGCGGCCGAGCTCGGCCGCCGGGTGGACGCCGGGCTGGTGCCGTACGCCGTGGACGTACGGCACCACCGCCCGCAGAACCCGCAACTGTCCGGCGCGCGCGGCGAGAACGTGCTGAACGCCGCGTACCTGGTGGACGCGGGGGACACCCAGGCGTTCGCCGCGCGGGCGCGGAAGATGGACGGCGCGGTGCCGGGCACCCGGATCGAGCTGACCGGGCCGTGGGCGCCGTACTCGTTCGCGCTGACCGAGAAACCGGACGGGTGAGCCATGCGCAGCACGCTGCCCGGATACGACGAGTACGCCGGCGAGGCGTTCGACGAGGACCACCCGCTGGCCAACCGCGAGATCGCGCTGGTGGACCTGCTGGACCGGCTGCTCGCCGGCGGCGTCGTCCTGACCGGCGACATCACCTTGGCGATCGCGGACGTGGACCTCGTGCACATCTCGCTGCGGGCGCTGATCACGTCCGTGAAGGCCGGCATGACGACCCCGTGGAGCGGTGACCGATGAACGCGCCCGAGAACGATGCCCGCTACCGGCTGTCCAACCGGATCGCGACCGACAAGGACACCGTCGAACGCGACCTCATCAAGCTGGTCCTGACGATCGTGGAGCTGCTCCGCCAGCTCATGGAGCGCCAGGCCATGCGCCGCGTCGACGAAGGCGACCTCACCGAGGACGAGGAGGAACGCATCGGCCTGACGCTGATGCTCCTGGAAGACCGCATGACCCAGCTCCGCGACCGCTACGACCTGACCCCCGAGGACCTCAACCTCGACCTCGGCCCCCTGGGCCCGCTCCTGCCCCGTGCTTGACGACGGCCTCAGGGGTCCGGCGGGAAGTGCTCCAGCCAGAAGTCGGCGATGGCGTCGCGGCCGGTGACCCACACGTCGGAGCGGCCGGCCAGGCGGTCGAGGACGCGCAGGAGCCCGGCGAGCCGGGCCGGGCGGCCGATGATGCGCGGGTGCAGGCCGATGGACATCATGCGGGGCCGGCGGACGCTCTCGGCGAGCAGGACGTCCAGGCCGTCGAGGGCGTAGCGGGCGAAGTCGTCGCCGGTGAAGAACTGGTTCTTGAAGAACTTCGTGTCGTTGACGTCGAGGGAGTACGGGACGATCAGGAACGGCGCGCCCCGGACCTCGTCGTAGTACGGGATGTCGTCGCTGACCGAGCCCGCGTCGTAGACCAGGCCGCACTCGGCGAGCAGCTCCCGGGTGTTGACGGTGTTCGGCGGGCGGGTGAACCACCCCTTGGGCGTACGGCCGGTCAGCTCGCGCAGCGCGGTGACGCAGTCCGCGATGTTCCGCCTCTCCTGCTCGCGGGTCAGGCCGACGTGCGGGATCCACCGGTAGCCGTGGCCGGCGATGTCGTAGCCGCGGTCGATCATGGCGCGCGCCGCCTCGGGGTTGCGCCGCATGGCCAGCGCCGCGGCGAACACGGTCGCGGTCATCCCGTGGCCGTCGAGGGCGTCGAGGACGCGCCAGATGCCGACACGTGAGCCGTACTCGTACGTCGACTCCGCGAACAGCTCGCGCTCGCCGTCGGGCACGTCGTACTTCGCCTCGACGAGCGGCTCGCGCGCGGTGTCGCCGTCGAGGCCGTTGCGCTCGGCGCCGTCCTCGTAGTTGATCACCAGGTTGACGGCGAGGCGCGCGCCGTTCGGCCAGGTGAAGTCGGGCGGGTTGGCGCCGTATCCGATGAGGTCCCGTTGCGGTCCGGTGGTCACTGGTGCGTCCTCCTCGTCGGGAACAGCTCGCCGGGTGCGGTGCCCGCGGACAGCCCGAACAGCAGCCGCAGCCGCGCCTTGACCGGCGACAGGGTTCCGGCCGGCAGCAGGCCGGCCTCGAACAGGTACGTCTCGGAGCCGACGCCGCCGTACGTGTTCCGCAGTTGCGGACCGTCCACGCAGCGGCTCGCGAGCACGACCGGCGTGCCGGCCTCGACGGCGCGGACGACGGCCGCGGTGAACGGCGGCGCCAGGTGGCCCGCGCCGGTGCCGGCCACGACGAGCCCGTCCGCCCGGCCGGCCACCGCGTCCACGAGCGCGTCGCCGGTGCCGGTGGCCGCCCACACCAGCTCCACGCGCGCGGTCGGCGCCGCGGCCGAGGGCAGCAGGTCGGGCACCGGCGGCGGGCCGAGCAGCAGCTCCACCCGGCCCTCGGCCACGAAGCCCACGGGCCCGGCGGCCGGCGAGGCGAACGCCGCGACGCGCGTGCTGTGCGCTTTGGTGACGAGCCGGGCCACGTGGATCTCGTCCTGGAAGACGACGACGGGCCCGTACGCCGCGAGCCGCGGGTCGGCGGCCGAGGCCACGGCGGCGGCGAGGTTGGCCGGGCCGTCCGCGCCGGGCAGGTGGCCGCCGCGCATGGCGCCGGTCAGCACGACGGGCGCGGTGGTGTCCACCAGCAGCGCCAGCGCGTACGCGGTCTCCTCGATCGTGTCGGTGCCGTGGCTGACCACCACACCGTCCACGCCGGAGGCCAGCTCCTCGCGGACGGCCTCCGCGAGCGCCCACATGTCGTCCGGCGTGACCGCCCGGCTGGAGACGGTGCGCACGTCGCGCGGCCGGATCCGGGCGCCCACCGGCAGCCCGTCGACCAGGTCGCCCGCCGTACGGCCGGCCCGCGAGCCGCCGGCCTGCGGGACGGTGGAGATCGTGCCGCCCATGCCGAGCAGGCTCACCGTCACCGATCGCGTCATCTCGTCCTCCCCTGTCGTACGTGCCGCCATGATCCCTCCCCGGTCAGCGGGTGATGTCCACGTGCCGCGTCTCGCCGAGCCGCAGCACCGCCGCGCCGCTGATCACCGCGATCACGATGAGGTACGCGGCCACGCCGTACATCCCGAACCCGGAGGCGAGCCCGACCGCGATGAACGGCGCGAGCCCGCCGCCGATCACCGAGCCGAGCTGGTTGGCCGCGGTCGTGCCCGAGTAGCGCACCGCGGTCGGGAACAGCTCGGCGAAGTACACGCCGACCGGCGCGTACAGCAGGCCGACCGGGAACACGTACAGCGCGAGGCCGACGGCCCACCAGACCGGCGACCCGGTCTCGGTCAGCGCCACCATGGGCACGGCCATGACGATCGACCCGCCGGCGCCGAGCAGCAGCGGCAGCCGCCGCCCGTACCGGTCGGCGAGCCCGACCGCGATCCGCTGCCCGACCGCGTACACCGCCGCCGCGACCAGCACGCCGATCAGCGCGGCCGGCTGGGCGATCTTCAGCGCCTCGGTGGCGTGCGACAGCAGGTACGTGAACGGGATGTAGAAGCAGACGCTGACCGCCAGGTACGTCAGCACGGCGAGCACCAGCACCCGCGGCGACTCGCGGAACACCGCGACGATCGGCAGCCCGCGCACCTTCGTCCGCGTGGCCTCGAACGCCGGCGACTCCTTCATGCGCAGCCGCAGCACCAGGCCGACGGCCACCAGCACGGCGCTGACCAAGAACGTGAGCCGCCAGCCCCAGTCCAGGTACGCCTGACGCGGCACCACGAGGTTGACCAGCAGCAACAGCGCGGTGGACAGCGCCAGGCCGGCGGTGACGCCCTGCTGCGGCCACCCGGACATCCGCGCGCGCTCACCCGGCGGCGCGAACTCGGTGGCCATCAGCACGGCGCCGCCCCACTCGCCGCCCACCGCGACGCCCTGGAGGAACCGCAGCACGGTCAGCAGGATGGGCGCGGCGACCCCGATCTGCGCGTACGTCGGCAGGACGCCGACGAGCATCGTGGAGACGCCCATCATCAGCAGCGAGGTGACCAGCGTGGCCTTGCGGCCGATCCGGTCGCCGAAGTGCGCGAAGATCACGCCGCCGATCGGCCGCGCGACGAACGCGACGGAGATCGTCGCGAACGAGGCGAGCACCGCCGTGGTGGGGGACAGCGCGGGGAAGAACTCCTTGCCGAACACCAGCGTCGCGGTGTTGGCGTAGAGGTAGAAGTCGTACCACTCGATCGTGGTGCCGAGGAAACCCGCCTTGGCCACCCGGCGCGCGTCGGCGCGCGACGGCGTGGGCGCGGCCACGGTCTGCGTTGCAGGCTGCACTGATCCGCCTTCTTTTCCGTCCCGGACGACCTGTCCGGCGGAACTGTATACATAGGTACGTCATTGTGTACAGAGGTGTGCCGTGCCGTGTCCCGGGCGGGTGACCTGGGAGCGGGCGCGTGCTAGAGCGCGGCCTCGTCGGCGTAGATGGTGAGCCGGATGTCGCGGGCGCGCGTCATGTGGTCGCGGGCGAGGTCGGCCGCCGCCGTACGGTCGTGCCGCTCGATGGCCGCGATGATCTTCACGTGTTCGCGCAGGGCCTCGTCCCACCGGCCCGGCGCGGCGAGCGTGGTCGCCGGATAGCGGGTCAGGTGGTTGTTCAGCCGCGTCAGGAGGTCGACGAGCGTGCCGTTGTGGCTGGCCGCCCAGATGGCCTCGTGCACCACGCGGTTCGCCGTGGCCATCGCCTGGACGTCGTCGGCGGCGGTGTCGTCCATCCTCTCGGCGGCGCGGCGGATCCGGACCAGGTCGAGGTCGGTACGGCGCTCCGCGGCGGCCCCCGCCGCGGCCGCCTCCAGCGGGATGCGGGCCTCGTAGATCTCCAGGATCTCCTCGGGGCTGCGGGTGCGCACGCGCATGCCGCGCTCGCCGCGCTCGACGAGGCCGTCCTGTTCGAGGCGGCGCAGCGCCTCGCGCACGGGGGTGCGGCTTGTGCCGTAGCGCTCGGCGAGGACCACCTCGACCAGCGGCTCGCCCGGGTCGTACTCGCCCGAGACGATCGCGGCGCGCAGCCCCTCGTACACCTGTGACGACACCCCAGGCCCCGTTCCCTCGCCGAAGAACCGCCAGCATACCGCCGTATCCGGCGGCGTACCCGGCGCGGACGGAGGTGCCGTGCCGTCACCGGTCCGCCGTCCGGTGCTCCCATTCGTCCTGGTAGACGGCCAGCAGCCGGTAGACCCAGTGGACGAACTTGGTGTACGGCGCGACGCCGAAGCACACCACGATCGCGGCCAGGTGGATCAGCAGCACGGCGCCGAAGGCCGCGGTCTCGCGCAGCACCAGCGTCAGCACGCCGGTGACGGCCAGCACCAGCAGCGCGCCGAGCAGCCCGTGGTCGGCGCGGCGCATCGTCTCGGTGCCCTGCTCCGGCGCGGCCCGCCGCTTCAGCGCCAGCAGCCCCGCACACCCGACGATCATCGCGACGCCCCCGGCCGTGCCCGACACCACCGGCACCGACAGCGGCGGGTACGGCGGGTCGATGCCGAGGAAGTCCTGCTCGACGCCCGCCGCCATCGTGGACAGGAGGCACAGCAGGAAGCCCCAGAACGTCAGCCCGTGGAAGCGGCGCCGCGCCGGCGTCGGCTGGTCGGTGGGGTAGGCGCACTCCTCCTCGCCGCCGCCGCGCATGTGCCGCAGCGTGACGGCCGTGCGCAGCGCCGCGGCCCACACCCGCGGCGAGGCCAGGTCGCCCAGCCGGCCGTGGGTGTCGCGCCAGTAGCCGGCCACCGCGTACAGCCCGACCCCCGCGCTCCACAGCGCCGGCAGCCCCACGACGAGCAGCATCAGCCAGTACGGCAGCAGCTCGTACGGCGACCCGGAGGTGGTCGTGGCGAACGCGAGGCCGTCCGTGGTCAGCACCGAGAGCCCGAGGAGCACGAGCCCGATCACCACGGCGCTGACCGCCGTGCCGGCCGCGCCGCGCAGCGGGCGCGGCAGGTTCCGCGGCCACACGTACGAGGTGTACGTCGCCGTCCGGATCTCCGTGAACACCTTCGGCGGGTTCAGGTCGAACTCGTGCGGCGCCGTGTACATGCACGCGGTGAAGCAGTCGCGGCAGTCGTGGCACAGGTTGGCCAGGTGCGTCAGGTCGCCTTTGGTCAGCTCCGTACGCAGCTCCAGCGCCGGCCACACCGCGCAGTAGCCCTCGCAGTAGCGGCAGGAGTTGCAGACGTTCATCTGCCGCTCGGCCTCGGCGAACAGGTCATCCAACGGCATGCTTTGCCGCCTCCTCACCGGCGATGCGGCCCCACACCGTGCCGATCGTCATACCGAATCCGGCCAGGTAGCCGGTGGACAGGATGTTGCCGGACATGATCTCCCCGGCCGCGAAGACGTTGGCGAGCACGGAGCCGTCCGTACGGCGCACGCGCGCGTCCCGGGTCACCGCCACGCCCATGTAGGTGAACGTGATGCCCGGGCGCATGGCGATGCCGAAGTACGGCGGGGTGTCGATCGGCTGGGCCCAGTTCGACTTCGGCGGGTCGAGGCCGCGCGTGCCGAGGCCGTCGAGGACGGCGGGGTCGAAGCGGCCCTCGCCGCTCAGCGCGGCGTTGTACGCGCCGATGGTGGCGGTCACCGTCGCGGGGTCCACGCCCATCTGCGCGGCCACGTCGCCGACCGAGTCGCCGCGGTACACGCCGTACATCGGCGGGAGGAACAGGCCGCGGACCTTGGCGTCCCAGAAGGAGTACGCGATCTGGTCCGGCTGCCCGGCGATGTTGCGGCCCCAGATCGCGTACCGCTTGGGCCAGATGTCCTCGCCCTCGTCGTAGAAGCGCACGCCGTCGCGGTTGACCACGACGCCGAACGGGATCGTGTCGAGGCGGGTGGCGATGCCGCCGTCGAACTTCGGGCTGCGCGCGTCGACCGCGATCGCGTGGAAGCCGCGCTCCTCGCCCGCGGACTCCGCGCCCGCCTCGAAGAGCTGGGCCAAGACCGTGCCGTCGTTGTAGCGCGGACCGCGGATGTGGTAGTTCAGCGCGGCGTCGCCCCAGTACCGGCGCAGCCACGCGATGTTCGCCTCGAACCCGCCGCTGGCGCAGACCACGGCGCCGGCGCGCAGCCGGTGCTCGCGCCCGCCGCTGCTGACGACCAGGCCGGTACACCGGTCGCCGGCGAACTCCAGCCGCTCGACGGAGGCCTCGTACAGCACCTCGACCCCGGCCGCCGCGGCCCGCCGGTAGTACGCGTTGACCAGCGCCTTGCCGCCGCCGAGGAAGAACCGGTTGGTACGGCCCAGGTGCAGCGTCCCGGTCAGCGGCCGCTGCCAGCGCACCCCGTGCCCGGCCATCCAGCCCGGCGCGTCCTCGGAGCGCCGCACGGTGAGCTCGGCGAGCTCCTCGTCACTCGGCCCCTTGCCGACGCCGCACAGGTCCTTCCACAGCTCGTCGAACCGGTACGCGCCGGTGTTGAACGCGTCAGCGGCGTTGTGCACGCACCGCACGTTGCGCGTATGCCGGCTGTTCCCCCCACGGAACACCAAGGGCGCCCGCTCGAGCATCAGCACCCGCGCCCCGGCGTCCCGCGCACTCAACGCGCTGACGAGCGCCGCGTTGCCGCCCCCGATGATCACAACATCCCAGTCACGGGAGAACGCCTCCTCGCCCCGCATCCACCCTCCCTCACGCTCGCCTGAGGCACACTATTGCATACGTGTGTATACATTGCTCGGCCCGGGGTCCGCGACGCTGACGCGGACGTAATGAGTCGGCCTGGCGCTCATCCTGTCGCTGTGATGAGGGCGAGGACGGCGATGAGGGCGATGAGCATGTAGGCGAGGTAGGCGTCGAGGCGGCCGGATTGGAGGCGTTTGGCGGTGCGGACGGTGGCGCGGACGGGGCGGATGAAGGGGCGGTAGAGGTAGTCCTCGACGATCTCGATGACGTCGGAGGTGTAGTGGAGCGCGGCGGGGGCTTGGCCGGGGTGTTCGTGGAGGTCGGTGCGGGTGTGGAGGACGTTGGCGAGGACGCGGCGTGTGGGGTTGGCGTAGCCGAAGGCGGTGTACTCGTCGGTGCCCTCGACTCCGGCGGTGGCCGAGCGCCAGGCGGGGACGCGGCGTACGCGCCACATGCGGGACCCGGAGGCCAGCCAGGTGGCGGCGATGGTGAGGGCCAGCAGGGCGGGCATGGCGACCCACAGCCAACTGGGGGAGAGGATCGAGAAGTCCGCGTAGACGGGCTGCAGGACCCAGGGGGACTTCAGGGCGCTCTCGGTGGTGGCGGCGGGCACGATCGGGGCGAGGCCGGCGGCGATGAGGCGGATGGCCAGGGGCGCGGCGGCGGCGATGCCGAGGCAGGCGGCGGACAGCCAGATGATGCCGGCGCGCCCGGCGGGGCGGTAGTCGGGTGCGGGGGGCGGCGTACGCGGGGCCGGGCCGAGGACGACCAGGCCGACGAGGCGGACGAACGTGACGCCGGCGAACCCGGCGGTCAGCGCGACGGCCGCGCCGGTCAGCGCCAGGGTGAGGCGGAACGCGAGGCCGGGCACGCGGAACTGCTGCATGAGCGATTCGAGGATGAACCACTCCGACACGAACCCGGCGGTGATGGGCAGCCCGGCCAGGGTGAGGGCGCCGATGGTGAAGCCGGTGCCGCTGTACGGGGCGCGGCGCGCGGCGCCGCGTAGCCGGTCCAGGTCGCTGGTGCCGCCGGCGTCCTCGATGCCGGACGCGGTGGTGAACAGCAGCGACTTCGCGGCGGCGTGCGCGGCGACCTGGAGGGTGGCGGCGAGCAGGCCCACGGCGAGCAGCGGGCGTTCGCCGGTGAGCATGCCGGTGGCGGCGACGCCGAAGCCGGCGAGGATGAGCCCGGCGTTCTCGACGCTGGAGTAGGCGATGACCCGGTGCAGGTCGGTCTGGACGGCGGCGTGCGCGATGCCGAGCACGGCGGTGACCGCGGCCAGCACCAGGACCACGATGACCAGCCAGGCGGGCGGCGGGCCGAGGAGGTCGAGGGTGCGCCACAGGCCGTAGAAGCCGACGTTGACGGCGACGCCGCCCATGAGCGCGCGGGCCGGGCCCGGCGCGGCGGCGTAGCCGCGCGGCAGCCACACGTGCACCGGCACGAGGCCGATCTTGGTGGCGAACCCGAGCACCAGGAGCGCGTACGCGGCGGCGCGTACGGCACCGGGCGGTACGGCGGCGAACGCGGCCAGGGAGAAGCGGTGCGCGGTGGCGGCGAGCAGCAGCATGCCGAGCAGCAGAGCGGCGCCGCTGATCTTCCCGAAGGCCAGCGTGCCCAGCGCCGCGGGCGCCCGTCCCGCGCGGTGCCGCTCGTGGCCGGTGAGCAGGTAGAACGCGACGGTGAGGGCTTCCCAGGCGAACAGGAACGTGAAGATGTCGCGGGCGGTGACGATCACGGCGGTCGCGCCGAGGGTGAGCGCGTACGCGGCGCCGAGCCCGCGCCGTACGGGGTGCCCGGGGCGGCGCGCCCGGCTCGCGAACGCGGGGGACACGCCGACGGCGGCGCCGAACGCGATGACCAGGAACAGCGCGGACAGCGGGTCGATCGCCAGCCCGGCCGCGCCGAGCGGCGGCACGTCGCCGAGGCCGATGGCCGCGGGGTGCCCGGCCAGCCTGCCGGCTCCGGCGGCGAGCAGGCAGGCGGAGGCGGCGGTGCCCAGCAGGTACGGCAGGCCGCGGAGACGCGCGTACGCGCCGCCGAGGAGCAGGTCGACCGCGGCGGCGAGGGCGAGCAGGGCAAGCCCGGCGAGGAAGACGGTGTTCACGGGGTGCTCCTCCGTACGGCGGGGGCCGCGGGCAGGCGGCCGGTGGCGAGGAGGATGGCGTGCAGGAGGGCGAACGGGGTGGGCGGTGAGCCGGGGACCCAGACGTCGACGGGTACGGCGGTGGTGATGCCGCCGGTGGTGGCGTAGGAGTCCGCGTGCAGGCCGCCGCCGGTGGCGTCGGTGCCCGCGGCGATCACGACGCGGGGGTCGGGCATGCCGTCGTACGTGCGGCGCAGCGGTTCGGTCATGCCGCGCGCCCCGGCCCCGGTGACCAGCAGGATGTCGGCGTGGCGTGGGCTCGCGGTGAAGAAGACGCCGAGGCGGTGCACGTCGTAGACGGGGTTGAGCAGCGCGAGGATCTCCCACTCGTCGGCGCCGTCGGATCCGGCGTCGACATGGCGGATGTGCACGGAGCGGCGTAGCGCGCGGGTGCGCCGCCGCAGCGCCGCGCGCGTGTCGGCGAGGCGTTCGGCGCCGGGCTCGCCGGTGTCCGGGACGACCAGCGCGCCGCGGGCGGTCACCGCGGTGGCGGGGCCGGCCGCCCAGGCGAACAGGTCCGGGCGTGCCTCGACGCAGCGGCCGCACTGGATGCACCGGCCCTGGTCGAGGCGCACACCGCCGTCGGCACGGATCGCCCCGGTGGGGCACAGCGCCGCGAGGTCGCCGCCGGAGGGCCCGGCGTGGCCGGGACCGGCGGTCAAGGTGGTCAGGGTGGCCGGGCCGCGGGTGGCGTCGGCGTACGGGTCGGGGTGGGCGGGCCAGCGGGTGGTGACGACGCCTTTGCGCAGGCCGCGGAAGATCCACATGGCCGCCTCCTAACCCGCCGCGCCGGCGATGGACAGGCCGAAGCCGGCCTCGATGAACGGGAAGTCGGTGAGGATGTCGCCGGCGAAGACCTCGTGGAACAGCGGCAGGTTGTGGAACGAGGCCGAGCGCACCCGGCAGCGGGTGATCCGGCCGGCGGCGAACCGCACGTCGTAGACCAGCTCGCCCTGCGGCGCCTCGGCCCACCCGATGGCCCGCCCGTCCTCCGGCGCGCACGGTGCGCGCAGCGGGGGATCGACGCCGAGGTCGTCCAGGTCGTCGAGCGCGCGCCGTACGGCGGCCAGGGCGTAGCGGGTCTCGGCGCAGCGGACGCGCAGGCGGGCCAGCGTGTCGCCGTCGTCCCACCCGCCGGGCGCCGGGGCGCCGAGCTCGGTGTACGCGTCGTAGGGCCGCGCGGCGCGCGCGTCCTCCCCGGCGCCGGACGCCCGGCCGACCGGGCCGAGCGCCCCGTGCGCGCGGGCCCGCTCCGGCATCAGCGGTCCGGTGCCGCGCAGCCGGTCCAGGAACGACGCGGTGGCCAGCAGCGCGTCCTCGTCGGCGGGGATGCCGGCGGCCAGCCGGTCGAGCTCGGCGCGGATCTCGGCCGCGCGCAGGGACGGCAGCGCGCGTACGCCGCCGGGCACGACCACGCCGCGTCCGAACCGGCTGCCGCTCATCCGCCCCGCCAGCCGGAGCACGCGCTCCTTGTGCAGCCCGAACCGTGCGGTGGCGACCGCGAGCCCGGCGGCGTCGGCGAGCTTCATGGCGACGTCGAGGTGGTTGGCCAGGCGTTCCAGCTCGGCGTGGGCGACGCGCAGCAGCCGCGCGGCGTACGGCGGCTCGCTCCCGGTGGCGTGCTCGCAGGCGTGCGCGAACGCCAGCGCGTGCGCGACCGAGGCGATGCCCTCGACGCGCTCGGCCAGCAGCACGGCGTCGCCCGCGGCCCGTCCCTCGAACCGTTTCTCGACGCCGCGGTGCTTGTAGAAGACGCGGATGTTCAGGTGCGGTATGTCCTCGCCCGGCGTCTCGACCAGGTACTCCACGGACTCGAACACCCCGGAGCGCACGGGCCCGTGCGGGATGGTGAACACGCCGGTGCCGTGGACGTGGCGGGGCAGCGCGTGCTCGTCCGGGTCGAGGCGGCCCGGCTCGCCCGCCGCGCCGGGACGCGGGCGGCGCCGCTCGCCGTTGAGCAGCGGCAGCACGAGGGGCTCGAGGCGCGGGTGCCCGGCCGGGACGATGCCGAACAGGTCGTGGATCTCGCGCTCGTACCAGAACGCCGCGCCCAGGCGCGGGGTCAGCGCCGGGTACGCGGACGGCGGGCCGGGCAGGTGCACGTCCGCGGCGATGATGTCGCCGGGCACCGCCAGGTGCGCGGTGAGCGTGAGGCCGCCGGGTTCGGCGGTGGCGGACAGCCCGGCGAACCGGTCGCCGGCCGCGACGCGGGCCAGCGGCCCGTCCCACAGGGTGGCCGTGTCCGTACGCGGTTCGGTGTGGGTCATCGCATCCCCCCGAGGTCGGCGGCGGCGCGCGACAGCAGGCCGGACAGCGCGTCCGGCGGATGCACGCCCAGCACGAGCAGGACGACCAGCCCGGCGACCAGCGGCACGACCATCCACGCGCTCGGTTCGCCGCGCGCGGCCGCGGCGCCCGGCGCGTCGGACGGCGCGGCGAACAGCATCCGGTTCGCCGCCGCGGCCAGCCCCAGGAACGCCACCGTGACCAGCACGACCAGGACGGCCGAGGCGGCCGTACGCGACGCGCCGAGGCCGCCGGCGACGATCAGGAACTCGCTGCGGAAGATCCCGAACGGCGGCAGCGCGAACAGCGCCAGCATCGTCAGCAGCAGGATCGGGCCGGTCCACGGCAGCCGGTCCAGGACGCCGCGGATCGACGCGAGGTTCTTCGTGCCGTACCGGTGCACCAGCACCCCGGCGGCCATGAACGCGTTGCCCTTCGCCGCGGCGTGCGCCAGGACGTGCAGGAACGCCCCGAACAACGCGATGGGCGCGCCGAAGCCCACCGCGATCGCCAGCACCCCCATGTGCTCGACGCTGGAGTACGCGAGCAGCCGCTTCACGTCGCGCTGGTCGAGCAGGTAGAGGGCGGCCAGGAGCAGCGACGCGACGCCGAACGCCAGCAGCACGCCCTGCGGGAACCGCGGGCCGAGCGCGGCGAGCGCGACCTGGTAGTAGCGCAGGATCGCGTAGAAGCTGACCGCGAGCAGCGACCCGGACAGCAGCGCGGACACCGGCGTGGGCGCCTCGGCGTGCGCGTCCGGAAGCCACGTGTGCACCGGGAACAGCCCGACCTTCGTGCCGAAGCCGAGCACGGCGAGCGCGAACGCCAGCCGTACGGGCGTGGCGGGCAGGTGCCCGCCAACGCCGAGCAGGGACGCGAAGGTCAGGTCGTACGGCTGGCCGAGCGCCCGCGCCCCCGCGTAGTACATGACGACGGTGGCCAGCAGCGCGATGCCGAGCCCGGCCGAGGCGATCAGCACGTACTTCCAGGCGGCCTCCACCGCGCCGTCGGTGTTCTCGATGGCGACGAGCAGCGCGGACACGACCGTGGTGACCTCGATGGCGATCCACAGCAGCGCCAGGCTGCTCATCAGCGGCGCGGCGAGCATCGCCCAGGCGAACAGGTTCAGCCCGGCGTAGAAGCGCCGCGCGTACCGGCGGAACCCCGGGCCGGGCTCGTCGCGCAGGTAGCCGACGGAGTAGACGGCGACGGACGCGTACAGGAACGCGGTGGCCAGCAGGAACACCACGGAGATCGCGTCGACGCGCAGGTAGCGCCACAGCACGGTGGCGTGTCCGGCCGCGCCGGGCACCAGCAGGACGACCGCGGCCAGGCTGATCAGGCCGGTCGCCACGGTCGCCGTACGGGACGCGCTTACGGGCAGCCACAGGCAGGCCGCCGCGACCGCGAGCGGCAGGATCAGCAGGGCCAGGACGAGCACGGTGGTCATCGGATCACCCCCGCAGCCGGGTCAGCTCGGTCGTGGACAGCGACGCGGCACGCCGGTGGTGCACCCGCATGATCATGCCGAACACCACGACGGCGACGAGCAGGTCGAACAGGAACGCGACCTCCA
Organism: Streptosporangiaceae bacterium; assembly: GCA_036502625.1. GTDB lineage: Bacteria > Actinomycetota > Actinomycetes > Streptosporangiales > Streptosporangiaceae > DASXYG01. The sequence continues at coordinate 57,644 of DASXYG010000055.1, read as the reverse complement.
GGATCAGCGGCATCCCGGCGGCGACCACCAGGCTGGCCAGCGAGATGCCGTTCTCCAGCGAGAAGAACCCGATGGCCTGCGAGAGCACGTCCCGGCGTACGACCATGAGCAGGAACGACACCAGGATCACCGACATGGACAGGGCGAGCGCGGTCGTCGGCAGCACCGGCGAGCGGATGTCCAGCGCGCCGACGGTGAAGAACCCGAACGCGCCGACCACGATCGCCACCAGCACCGTCGAGGCCAGCCCGAACGCGGCGGAGCCGGCGATCTCGGTGTCGCTGCCGCGCAGCAGCCGCCGGATCACCAGCGGCACGGCCACGACCTTCAGCGCCGCCGACAGCCCGGCCAGCGCGTACAGCTCGGGCAGGCCGCGCGCGGCCGCGACGACCACGGCGAGGACGGAGATCAGCGCGGACTGCGCGGCGTACAGCCGGATCTGGTCGCGGCGCAGCGCCTGCCGGAACATGCCGAACTGGACGAGCAGGACGAGCACCGCGATGACGTTCGCGCCGCCGGCGAAGACACTCGGCGGGTTCATCAGCCGCCTCCCAGGTAGAGGGTGAACACGCCGATCACCGCGAGCAGGAACGCCGCCGACACGAACTCGGTGATCTTGAACAGCCGCAGCTTGGCGAACGAGTTGTCGATCACCGCGACCACCACGCCCACCACGGCGGCCTTGCCGACCAGCGCGGCGATCGCCAGCACGACGTCCAGCGGACGGCCGGAGGACGCCAGCCCCCACGGCGCGACGAACACGTTGACGAAGATCGTGTAGAGGATGAGCTGCTTCATCGCCGAACCCCACTTCAGCAGCGCGAAGTAGGGGCCGGAGTGCTCGAACGGGCGGGCCTCCTCGATCATGCCGAACTCGTTCGTGCCGGTGTGCGTCTCCACCGGGATGCGGCCCGTCTCGTACAGGATGACCATGAACAGCGCGGCGGCGGCCAGCAGGTGCGCGGGCCGCACGATCTCCTCCAGCGACGACCGCACCGTCGCGGCCAGGACGTACGGCAGGTCCGTGCCGGTGACCAGCGCGACCACGAACACGACGAACAGCACCACGGGTTCGGTGATCGCCCCGAACGTCTTCGCCCGGCTCGACCCGAGCTGGGCGTACGGGCTGCCCGTCTCCAGCGCCGCGACCGCCACCACGAAGCTGGCCAGGGCCAGCACGAACCCGCCGCCGAGGATGTCGCCCATGTAGCCCAGCGGCAGCCCGTAGCTGGTCAGCACGGGGATCAGCAGCGGCACCGTCAGGTAGCAGACGAACGCGATCAGCGGCGCGGCCAGGAAGAACCAGGACGCGCCGGCCGGCGCCAGCGTCTCCTTGCGGAACAGCTTCGCCAGGTCGTAGTACGGCTGCAGCACGCGCGGACCGCGCCGGCCCTGCAACCGCGCCTCAACGCGCGCGATCACCCCGGACACGCCCGGAGCGGCGCCGGCGATCGTGAGGACCTGGAGGATCTGGACGACGGGATCGGGCAGGGCCGCGCTCACCGCGCGGCCCGCGGATGGGCGCGGACGGGTTCCTCGGGCTCACGGACCATGACGGCCTCCTCTCCAGCGAACCGGTGTCCCGGTCAGTGGTAGAGGCCATCAGCAGGGGGACCCCTGCGGTTCGGGCGAGCCTCATCGCCCGACGCCATTGTGATCGACGGCGGCTGCGAAGACAAGGATCCCGCCCGCGCCGGGGGCACCGGCGCGGCGCGGGTACGATCGCGGCAGAAGGCGATGAAGCCCGCCTCCAAACGCCCGAACGGGCTGATGGCTTCTACCGAATGTGGTGGAAGCCGGAGGTGAGCCCGTCACGTGGAGTTCCACAGCGTCCTGTACGACCGGCCCGACTACCGTACGGAGATCGACGGCCGGCCGGCGCCGGACTACCTGCCCGACCTGAACCTCGACCAACTGCGCGACGCGCTGGAGCGCGGGCGCGCCGAGTACGGCCTCGGCCCGGTCTTCCACGCACCGCTGCGCACGCCCGCCGAGGTCGCGTACCGCCAGGCGATCGTCCGCGACCTGGAGGACGACGCCGTACGGGCCGCCGTCGAGCGCTTCGCCGCCGGAATGCGGAAGGCCCGCGAGCACCTGGCCCTGGCGGGCAAGCTGCGGGAGCGGTACCAGAAGCGCCGGTGGTTCCTCGCCGCGGCCGCCGCGTACCGCGACGCCGTCCGCGATCTGGCGGCCGGCCTCGGCGCGCTCGAACCGCGGTCGGCCGGCCTGCGCGGCTTCCGCGCCCACGTGGCCGCGCATGCCGCGGCGGAGCCGTTCACGGCCTTCGCCGCGGCGATCGACGCCCGCTACGCCGACCTCGACTCGGTCGCCTACACCGTGCACATCAAGGGCCCGCGGGTACGGGTCGGCCGGTACGACGGCGAGCACGACTACGGCGCCGACGTCACCGCCACCTTCGGCAAGTTCGCCCAGGGCACCGTCGACGGAGTCGACAATCCAACTACCGTCGGCGGAGTCGGCAATCCGGCCGAGGTGAAGGACTACCGCGCCGCGTTCGGCGAGCACGCGGACATGAACCACGTCGATGCGCAGGTCCTGGCGCTGGTCGCGCGGCTGTTCCCCGAGGTGTTCGACGCGCTCGACGCCTTCTGCGACCGGTACGCCGGCCTCGTCGACGACACGATCGGCGCCTTCGACCGCGAGGTGCGGTTCTACCTCGCGTACCTGGAGCTGATCGCGCCGCTGAAGGAGGCGGGCCTGGACTTCTGCTACCCCGAGGTGGCCGCCGGGCCCGGCCCCGTGCACGCCGACGCGTCGTTCGACCTCGTGCTGGCGCACAAGCCGCGCCGCGAGCGCGCGCCGGTGGTGACCAACGGGTTCCGGCTCGACCCGCCCGAGCGCGTGCTGGTCGTGACCGGGCCGAACCAGGGCGGCAAGACGACGTTCGCGCGCATGTTCGGCCAGCTCCACCACCTGGCGGCGCTCGGCCTGCCCGTACCGGGCGCGTCCGTGCGGCTGCGGCTGCCGGACCGGGTGTTCACGCACTTCGAACGCGAGGAGGACGCCGAGTCGCCGCGGGGCAAGCTGGAGGACGAGCTGGTCCGCGTACGGGCCGTGCTCGGGGAGGCGACGGAGGCGAGCGTGCTCGTGATGAACGAGAGCTTCACGTCCACGACGCTGCACGACGCGCTGTTCCTCGGCACCGAGATCCTCGGCCGCGTCACGGCGCTCGGCGCGCTGTGCGTGTACGTGACGTTCGTCGACGAGCTCGCCGCCCTCAACGACGCCACGGTGAGCATGGTCGCGGCCATCACGCCCGGCGACCCGGCGTCGCGCACGTTCCGGATCGAGCGGCGGCCCGCCGACGGTCTCGCCTACGCCGCGGCCATCGCCGACACGTACGGGCTCAGCTACGAGGCACTGAAACGGAGGCTGGCGCGATGAAGGTCCACCTGATGCACCGCGACGCCGACTTCGACCCGGGCGCCGAGCTCCCCGGCCACGCCGAGACGCTGGCCCAGGACCTCGGCCTGCGCACGCTCTTCGACGCGATGGCCGCGCGTACGGACGAGCGCGACGACTACCTGTACAAGATCGCCGTCGGCGCCGTCATGCACCCGCTCACCGACGCGGACGCCATCGTCTACCGGCAGCGGATCCTCGCCGACTGCCTGGACCACCCCGACCTGGTCCGCGGCCTCTACGACCTGGCGGTCGAGGCGGTGACCGGGGAGCGCGGCTTCTATTTCGGCCTGTTCCGCGACTCGCCGGACGCGGTGATGAACCGCTCCGTACGGCTCCTGGACTTCCTCGCCGTGCGGCTGCGGAAACTGCGGGCGACCGCCGACGAGCACGCCGCGGGCTTCGCCTCCGGCGGCTTCACCCGCTTCTTCGCCATGATCGCCGAGGAGCTCGACGACGCCTACCTCGCCGAGGTCGACGCGCACCTGGAGGAGCTGAAGTTCCGCCGCGGCTCGCTCATCAGCGCCCGGCTGGGGCCGGGCAACCGCGGCCGCGACCACGTGCTGCGCCGGCAGCGGCGGCCGCGCGGGCTCCGCGACCGGCTCACGCTCGGCGAGCGCGGAACGTACGGCTTCACCATCGCCGACCGCGACGAGGCCGGCATCCACGCGCTGTCCGACCTGCGCGCCCGGGGCATCAACGACGCGGCCAACGCCGTCGGCCAGGCCACCGACCACATCGTCGCGTTCTTCGCCGCGCTGCGCGCCGAGCTGGCCTTCTACGTCGGCTGCCTCAATCTGCACGACCGCCTGGCCGCGATCGGCGCGCCCGCCTGCCTGCCCGAACCGGTCCCGTCCCGCCGGCCGGTGCTGACCGCGCGCGGCCTGTACGACATGTGCCTCGCGCTGCACACGGGGACCCCGCCGGTCGGCAACGACCTGCGCGCGGACGGCCGCGTCCTCGTCATGATCACCGGCGCCAACTCCGGCGGGAAGTCCACGCTCCTGCGCGCCATCGGGCTCGCCCAGATCCTGACCCAGGCCGGCATGTTCGCGCCCGCCGCCGAGCTGCGCACCGACCTGCGCGACGGTGTGTACACGCACTTCAAGCGCGAGGAGGACGCCACCATGCGCAGCGGCAAGCTCGACGAGGAGCTCGCCCGCATGAGCGCGATCGCCGACGACATCCCCCCGGCCGGGCTGCTGCTCTGCAACGAGTCGTTCGCGTCCACCAACGAGCGGGAGGGCTCCGAGCTCGCCCGGCAGATCGTGCACGCCATGACCGACGCCGGCGTCAAGACCGTCTACGTCACGCACCTGTACGACCTCGCCCACGGCCTGCACACCGAGGACCGCGCCGACCTGCTGTTCCTGCGCGCGCACCGCGACCCCGACGGCACACGTACGTACACCCTGCCCGAGGCCGAACCGCTGCCCACCAGCCACGGCGCGGACGCGTTCCGCCGCCTGTTCACCTGAACCAGCAAGGGAGCGACCATGTCCGTCGACGTCACCGTGCCCGGCCGGGACCCGCTGCGCCTGCACCACCTGCTGCTCGACGCGAACGGCACGCTGACGCTGCGCGGCGGCCTGCTGCCCGGCGTCGCCGAGCGGCTGGCCGCGCTCGCCGGCAGCCTGGAGATCCGGCTGCTCACCGCGGACACCTTCGGCACGCTCGACGACGTACGGCGCGAGCTGGGCGGGCCGCACGCCGAGCGCGTCACCACGGGTGCGGACAAGGCCGCCGTGGCGTCCCGGCTCGGCCCCGCGTCGTGCGCGGCGATCGGCAACGGCGCCAACGACACGGCCATGCTCACCGTGGCCGCCCTCGGCATCGCGATCCTCGGCCCGGAGGGCGCGAGCCCGCGCACGCTGCTGGCCGCCGACGTGGCGTGCCGCTCGATCACCGAGGCCCTCGACCTGCTCCTCGACCCGCGGCTGCTCGCCGCGACCCTGCGCACCTGAGCCGTACGCGGCCGGCTAGCCGCCGGTGCTGCGCTGGGCGAACCAGAGTAAGGCGGCGATGAGGGCGACGTACATGTTCAGCAGGATCGCGAACGTCCGTACGACCGGCATGGCGCCCAGCATGGTGATCACGAGCAGCGACACGGACGCGATGGCGCAGATGCCGAGCAGCGTCCAGCGGTGCCGGATCCACAGCCGGTCGCCGGGGAAGCGCCCGTTCAGCCGGACGACCCTCCGGGCCAGGCCCGGATCCTCACGCTCCAGGGACTGCTCGAGCGCGGACAGCCTCCGGCGCTCGTCATCGGTCAAGGACACGCGGATCACCTACCTCAATGGGCAGGGACCGTTGGCGGATGTCCGCGGTTCGGCGGCGAGCCCCACCGCCGCGATCCGCCACAGCATATGGGACGGCGCGGCGCGGGCCAATGACCGATACGCGGCGGTGCTTGCGATGCCCTCGGCCCGCCGGAGACAATCGACCGCGGCGATGAGGCTCGCCACCGCGCCCCATAGGGCGGGAAAACGCGGAACACCGTCCGCTGATGGCCTCTACCACCACACCGGCGCGGACCGGTGGATGGAGAGGATGCCGCGATGCGCCGTGACGGACCTGCCCGCCGCCTGTCGATCATCATCCAGGAGAACGACCAGTACCGGCACCACGCGCTGTACGCCGAGATCGTCATGCGCGCCCAGAAGGCCGGGCTGGCCGGCGCGACCGTGCTCCGCGGTGTGCAGGGCTTCGGCGCCGCGCAGGTGCTGCACGCGGCCCACACGATCATGGACACCGCCCCGGTGCAGGTCATCATCGTCGACACCGCCGCCAAGATCGACGCCTTCGCGCACGACATCAGTCCGCTCGTCGACAACGGCCTGGTCGTCGTCGAGGACCTGCACGCCGTCCGCTACGACCGGCGCTGAGGCCGGACCGCGACGGCGTAGGCGATCGCCGCCGCGGCCATGCCCCCCGGGACGATCACCCAGGTGGCCGGGGCGGGCAGCCAGAACAGCGCCGCGACCACCGCGGTCGCGGGCGCGGCGACGGCCACCGTCACGGCCGCCATGGCGCCGCCCGTACGGCTGGTGACCGCGTCGAGCGCCACCACGTACACCAGGATCACCAGGCCCGCGGCCGCCGTCACCCAGACGCCCGGGCCGGCAACGGCCACGAGGAGCGCCGCGAGGACCGGGACGGCCCGGGCGGCCGCGGTGAGCGCGCGGACGATCTGCTGCCGGGGGAGCGTCATGACCGGCTCCGCCGGGCCGGCCTGCGGTGGCGGTACGGGCGGAGGCCCGCGACGGCCGCGTCGAGGTCCTCCGGTGAGCGCAGGTCCGCCACCGGGATGCCGTGCCCGGAGAGGCGGACGCGGAGCGCGGCACGGTCCAGCCGCCACAGGCGGAGCGCGAGCGCCTCGGCGGTGCGCGCGGACGCCGGGGGCTCGGTGGCCAGGGTGTCCAGCACCACGGCGGGGTGGCCGCGGTGGTGGAGGTCGGTGATCGCGCCGATGGCACGGTCGTCGAGCAGCGGGGAGAACACGACCGCGGACGCGCCGGGCGGCAGCGGGTCGGAGATCGCGTCGATCACGCGCCTCGCGCGGCACGTTCGCCATGGCCATGACGGGCAGCGCCTTGGTGTCGCGCTTCATGCCCCGGGCCGGACCGGGTGAGCGTATGGGTGATCGTCCGCCGGCGGCTACCCGGCCTGCGGGGACCACGACGGGAGCTCAGTCGGTGAAGTTGGTCTCGTAGAGGGTGAGGCGGATGTCGCGGGCGCGGGTCATGTGGCGTTCGGCGATGGTGCGGGCCGTGTCGGCGTCTTGTGTCTCGACGGCCGTGACGATCCCGGCGTGCTCGGCGTGGGCCTCGGGCCAGCGGCCGGGGAAGCTGAGGGTCTTCGCCGGCAGGGTGGCGATCTGGGCGTTCAGGCGGCGTTGCAGGTCGGCCAGGGTGGCGTTGTGGCACGCGGTGGCCAGGGCGTCGTGGAACACCCGGTTCGCCGACAGCAGCGCCTTCGGGTCGGTGGTGTCGATGCCGACGCCCGCTTCGAGCGCGGCGTGGAGGCGGCGTACGTCGATGGTGTTGCGGCGCTGCGCGGCGTCGCCGGCGATCGCGCCTTCCAGGTAGATCCGCACCTGGTAGATGTCGAGCATCTCCTCCGCGGTCCGCTCGCACACCCGGGCGATCATGCCGATGCGCTCGACCAGCCCGTCCCGTTCGAGCGACGCCAGCGCCTCCCGGACGGGTGAGCGGCTCACGCCGTACTCACGGGACAGCGAAGCCTCGGACAGCCGCTGCCCGGGTCGCAGGGCGCCGGAGACCACGTCGGCGCGGAGGAGTTCGTAGAATCCCGCGGCCTTTCCACTGGACACGTCGAGGGCGCGCGCTCCGCCGGACGTGGGCTCCGCGTTGGACTCTGAGGGCATTGGCATTCCTTTCCACCGCCAGGCGGATCCCGATCATGAGCCGTCGGGGCTTGGCGGGCCGACATCAACATTGTACGGTACTGCACGACAGCACCCGACAGTTGTCGACAGGTGTCGGTTGGCGGGCTACCCCTTGGAGTGGGTGCGTCGTGAAGCTGTACGAAGGCGTCGCGCAAGCGCTGGTCGCGGCCGGGATCGACCGGCTGTTCGGGGTCATGGGCGACGCGAACATGCGCTACGTCTCGGCCTACCGCAGCGCCGGGCGCGCGTACGTCGGCGCGGCGCACGAGGCCGGCGCGATCGCGATGGCCGAGGGCCACGCCCGGGCGGCCGACCGGCTCGGAGCCGTCACGATCACCCACGGCCCTGGCGTGACGAACGGCCTGACGGCGCTGGTCGAGGCGGTGCGCGCGGGCAGTGCCCTGGTCGTGCTCACCGGCAGCACACCGCCGAAGCGCACCCATAACCAGTGGCTGGACCTGCGCGCGGCGGCGGACCTGGCCGGTGCGGCCTACCGCCAGGTGCAGACGCCCGCGACCGCCATGGACGACGTCGCGCTGGCGATGCGCACCGCGTCGGTGCTCCGCCGGCCGGTCCTGCTGGACATCCCGGCGGCGCTGATCGACGCCGAGATCGGCGGGCCCGCCTCCGACTTCGGCTTCGGGCCGTGGTCACCGGTGCCCTGCGCACCCGGCGACGCGGAGCTGGACGCCGCGCTCGGCGTGATCGCGTCGGCCCGGCGGCCGATCGTGGTGGTCGGCCAGGGTGCCGCGAACGCCGGCGCCGCCGATGCGGTCCGCGATCTGGCCCAGGCCCTGCACGCTCCGGTGGCGCACACCGTCATGGCGCTTGGCCTCCTCGCCGGCCACCCGCTCGACCTGGGCATCTTCGGCTCGGAGTCGCACAGCCTGGCGATCAGGTCGATCAGCGAGGCCGACTGCCTCATCGTGCTGGGCGCGAGCCTCAACGACCACACGACCGCGCACGGGGATCTCGTACGGGACAAGGCGGTCGTACAGGTCGACACGGACCAGGCCGCGCTCGGCCGGCACCGCCCGGTGACCGTTCCGGTGCTCGCCGACGCCCGGCTCTTCGCCCAGCGCGTGACCGCGGCGCTCGGCGCGCTGGGCCCGCGCCCGGAGCCGGCGTGGACCGGCCGGCTGCGTACGGACCTGGCCGCGTTCGACCCGGCCGGCGACTTCGACGACCGGAGCACCGCGGACACCATCGACGTGCGTACGGCGATGACCGTGCTGGACGCGGTGCTGCCGGCCGACCGCGCGGTGGTCACCGACATCGGGCGGTTCAAGACCGCGGCGTGGCGCTTCCTGGCGGCGCGGCCCACGGCGTTCGCGCAGAGCGGCAGCTTCGGCGCGATCGGGCTTGGCCTGCAGCTCGCCATCGGTACGGCGTTCGCCCGACCGGACCGGCCGACGGTGGCCGTGGTGGGCGACGGCGGCCTGATGATGGGCGTGCAGGAGCTGGCCACCGCCGTGGAACACGCGCTGCCGCTGGTGGTGGCGGTGGCGAACGACGGCTCGTACGGCGTGGAGTACGCCAAGCTCGCCGGCTTCGGCCACGACCCCGACCACTCCCGGCTGGTGTGGCCGTCGTTCGCCGGCCTCGCCCGCGGGTTCGGCGCCGGCGGCGAGGTGGTCCGCACCGCCGACGACATCGAACGGCTCGGGCCCCGGCTGGCCGCGCCGGACGGGCCGCTCGTCCTGGACATCCGGCTCGACGCCGCCGTCGAGTCCCGCACGTACAAGTAGCGCGCCCCCTGCCGAGAGGACACAGGACCGCATGAGCAGCGATGCCGTTCACCTCACCACCGCCCTGGCGACCCGCCCGCACACCGCGGCGCTGAAGGAGGGCGCGGTCGTGCCGCGCGGGTTCCGGCTCGACTTCGCCGACGTCGAACCCATCATCGCGGCGTTCCGCCGCATGGTCCGTGACCTGGAGTTCGACGTCTGCGAGCTGGCGCCCACGACGTACCTCGCGGCGCGGGAGGCCGGCGTTCCGCTCACGGCGATTCCCGCCTTCCTCACCCGCAGGTTCCACCACGGCGACATCGTGTGCCGGCCGGGCAGCGGCATCCGTACGCCGAAGGACCTCGAGGGGCGCCGGGTCGGGGTGCGCGCGTACACCGTGTCGACCGGGGTGTGGGCGCGCGGCATCCTGGCGACCGAGTACGGCGTCGACCTCGACGCGATCACCTGGGTGGTCGACGACGAGGAACACGTCACGGCGGTCGAGCTGCCGCCGAACGTGGTGCACACCGACGAGCCCATCGCCGAGCAGTTCGCCGCCGGCCGCATCGACGCGGCGCTGAGCGGGCCGGCGGGCATCGGGCGGTCGGGCGCGCCGCAGGCGGGGTGGTCGATCGCCGGCTCCGGGTTCGACGACGCGCGCCGGGCGAGCGAGGCGTTCTTCCCGCTGTTCCCCGACGCCGAGGCCGCCGAGGCGGACTGGTACCGGCGCACCGGGATCTACCCCATCCACGGCCTCGTCGCGATCAGGACCGACGTCACCGACGCCCATCCGGACCTCGCGGCCAGCCTGATGGACGCGTTCGTCGCGGCCAAGGAGCGGTCGGGCGCTGTCGACACGCTGCCGTACGGCGTGCCGGACAACCGCCCGACACTCGAGGCGCTGTGCGACTTCACCTTCGACCAGCACATCGTCACCGCGCGCCCGTCCGTCGATGACCTGTTCCAACCCGTCAGGAGGTAGGCGCATCCATGGACCCGATGGTGGTCGACATTCACCCGCACATCATCTCCACGGACACCGATACGTACCCGATGAACCCGCTCGGTGGTAAGCGGTCGAAATGGTCCGAGGCCCGGGCGGCGACCTGGGAGCAGTACGCCGCCGCGATGACCGAGGCCGGCGTGCGCAAAGCCGCCGTCGTGCAGTCGTCGACGACGTACGGGCACGACAACTCCTACCTCGCCGACTGCGTGGACACCGCGCCCGGGCGCATCACCGGGGTGTGCTCGGTCGGCTTCATGGACGACGGCGTCCTGGACACCATGCGCTACTGGATCGGCGAACGCGGCATGTCGGGCCTGCGGCTGTTCACCACCGGCAGCACCATGGCGCAGTCCGACTGGCTGAACGACGAGAAGACGAAGCCGGCGTGGGCGTGGGCCGCGGACAACGGCGTCCCGGTCTGCGTGCAGCTACGGGTCGGCGCGCTGCCGATGCTGCGGTCGGTCCTGCGGCAGTTCCCGGACCTGCGCGTCGTGATCGACCACGTCGCGATGAGCGACTTCGTCGAGGGCCCGCCGTACCGGGTCGCCGAACCGGTCTACGCGTTCGCCGAGTTCCCCGGCGTCCACCTCAAGGTGACCACCCGGACGCTGCGCACCGGCGGGCAGAGCGCGGGCGGTGCCGGGGCCGTGCTGCGCGAGCTCATCGGCCATTTCGGCAGCGACCGGCTCGCCTGGGGATCCAACTGGCCCGCCAGCGAGGGCACGCTCGGCGACCTCCTCGGGCTGCTGGACGACGCCGTACGCGACCTGCCCGCCGCCGATGCCGCCAACATCCGCGGCGGTACCGCCCTGCGCCTGTATCCGAGGCTTCGCGAGGAGGCCGCATGAGCCCCGTTTCCGTCGTCCTGTCCGACCACGACTTCACCGCTGACCTCAAGGCCCGCGACACGATCGCCGGCGTCGAGGTCGCGTTCCCGCGGATCGACCCCGTCCACGACGCGTTCGACGACATGGTCCGCACCCAGCGCTACGACGTCTGCGAGATGGCGATCGGCGCGTTCCTCCAGGCGCGCGCCGCGGGGAAGCCCCTGCGGCTGCTGCCGGTCGTCATGGTCGGCGGCTTCCAGCACCGGAACCTGTACGCCTCGCCGAAGGCGGACATCTCCTCGCCCGCCGACCTGGCCGGCGCGACGGTCGGCGTGCGGTCGTACAGCCAGACGACCGGGCTGTGGGTCCGGGGCTGGATCGAGGAGGAATACGGCCTGGCGGCCGACGCGATGAGCTGGGCCGTCACCGAAGGGTCCCATTCCGGCGACTTCCACGATCCCGGCAACGTCCGCCTGATCGACGGCTCGATCGCCGACGCGCTGTACGCCGGCCGGGTCGACGCGGCGATCCTCGGCCGCTCGGGGGCGCCGGACCTGGCGCCGCTGGTCGCCGACCACGCCGAGCAGGACCGCCGATGGTTCGAGCGGCACGGCTGCGTACCGGTCAACCACCTGGTGACGGTGACCGACGACCTGGTCAACGGCCACCCGGAGGTCGTCCGCGAGGTGTACCGGGCGCTCGGCGCCGGCATCGCGCGGAGCACCGAGAACGCGGCGACGAGCGCCGGCGGCCTGCCGCCGGCGGTGCGATCCGGACTCGGCAACGTGCGGACCGCCGTCGAGCTGGCCGCCGGGTACGCGCACCGGCAGGGGCTCGTGCCCGCGCCGGTGGGCGGCGTCGACGCGCTGTTCGCGTTCACGGGGGAGGCGGACTGATGCCCCTGCACCCGGAGATCGTCACCGCCGTCCGCCGGGCGCCGCGCGACGCGGTCGACGTCCTGATCGAGCACGGCGTCGCCACCGCGCACGAGGCGAACGCGCGGACCGGCTTCATGACCGGGATCCGGCCGGTCACCGACGGGCTCACCGCCGGCGGCACCGCGGTCACCTGCCTCAACTACGCCGGCGACAACCTCATGCTGCACGCGGCGATCGAGCGGACCGAGCCGGGTGACGTGCTCGTGGTCGGCGTGACCTCGCCGTCCGCGCACGGCATGTTCGGCGAGATGCTGGCCACGTCCTGCCGGGCGCACGGAATCGCCGCGGTGCTGCTGGACGCGGGTGCGCGCGACGTACGGGAACTGCGCGAGATGCGGTACCCGACGTGGGCGCGGCACATCGCGGCGTCGGGAACGGTGAAGAACCTGCCGGGCTGGGTGAACGTACCGGTGAGCTGCGGCGGCCAGGTCGTGTTCCCCGGCGACGCGATCGTCGCCGACGACGACGGCGTGGTCGTCATCGGCCGCGCCGACGCGGCCGCGGTCGCCGAGCGGGCGGCCGAACGCGCCGCCAACGAGGCGGCGTCCCGCGCGTCGCTCGCCACCGGCCGCAGCACGCTGGACAAGGGCGGCCGCCGCGAGTTGCTCGCGCCGTTCGTCCGGAAGGAGCCGGGCGCATGATCATCGACTGCCACGGCCACTACACCACCGCGCCGGAGCGGTTCAAGGCGTACCACGCGACGCTGGTCGACGCCCGCGACCCGGCGGCGGTGCCGGCCCCCGCGGTCTCCGACGACGAGATCCGCGACGGCATCGAGTCCGCGCAGCTCCGCCTGCAGCGCGAGCGCGGCACCGACCGTACGCTGTTCTCCCCGACCGCCGCCCGCATGGCACATCACCTCGGGACGCTCGCCACCAGCGAGGTCTGGTCCGCGGCGAGCAACGACCTGATCCACCGGGTCTGCGGGCTCTACCCCGACAACTTCACCGGCGTGTGCCAGCTACCCCAGTCGCCGGGCGCGCCGACCGACAGCGCGGCCCGCGAGCTGCGGCGCTGCGTGGAGCAGCTCGGCTTCGCCGGCTGCAACCTCAACCCCGATCCGTCCGGCGGGTACTGGACCGACCCGCCGCTGACCGACCGGCACTGGTATCCGCTGTACGAGGCGATGGTGGAGCTCGACGTGCCGGCCATGATCCACGTCAGCGCCTCGTGCAACCCCAACTTCCACACGACGGGCGGGCACTACCTCGCCGCCGACACCACGGTGTTCATGCAGCTCCTCACCTCGAAGCTGTTCCAGGACTTCCCGACGCTGCGCCTGGTGATCCCGCACGGCGGCGGCGCGGTGCCGTTCCACTGGGGCCGGTACCGCGGGCTCGCGCTGGACAAGGGCCTCGGCGAACTCGAGGAGATCCTCCTGCGCAACGTCTTCTTCGACACCTGCGTCTACCACGAACCCGGCGTGCGGCTGCTGGCCGAGGTCGTGCCCGGTGACAACCTGCTCTTCGCATCCGAGATGGTCGGGGCCGTACGGGGGACCGATCCGCGGACCGGCCACCACTTCGACGACACGCGCCGCTACGTCGACGCGCTCGGCCTCGACGACGAGGCGCTGTCGAAGATCTACGCGGGCAACGCGCGCCGCGTCTATCCGGCACTTGCCTGATGCCTCATCCCCATCCCCCGTGAGGACATGACATGACCCATACACGTGCACGCACATTCCGGGCGGCGACGATGATGGCGGCCGGGGCGATCCTGCTCGGCGGCGCCGCGGCGTGCGGATCGTCCGGGGGCTCCGGCGGCGCCTCCACGATCCGCTTCGGAGTGGTCAGCCCGAACGCCGACCTCACGCCGCTGTACGTCGCGGCGGACCAGGGGTTCTTCAAGAAGGCCGGCCTGAACGTCGAGATCACGAACTTCACCGGCGGCGGCGCGTCGTCCAGCGCCGCGCTGGCGTCGGGCGCCGTGGACGTCGCCTCGGGCGGACCCGGCAGCTTCCTCGGCAGCATCGCCAAGAAGGCGATCTCCGGGAAGATCTTCGCGCAGCTCGTCGACCAGAGCTACGACGTCGTGGCCACCAAGGGGATCACGGACATGGCCGCGCTGAAAGGCAGGTCGATCGGCGTCTCCGGCATCAACAGCAACGACCACATGTACCTGACCGCGGTCCTCGCCCACTACGGCATCTCGCCGCACGACGTGACCTTCCTGAACACCGGCACCCCGAGCAACCGGTACGCCGCCCTGTCCAGCGGGAAGATCCAGGCGACCGCCGAGCCCGACTCGCAGCGCACCGCATCGGAGGGCGTGGGGAAGGTGCTGCTCGAGGCGACCAAGAGCCCCGTCCGCGCGCCCGGCCAGGTCTTCTACGCCGAGGGCGACTACCTGAAGGCGCACGCGAAGACGCTGAAGACCTTCATGAGCGTCATGTACAAGACCGTCGCGTGGGTCAAGGACCCGAAGAACCAGAAGGCCGCGGTCGCGTCGTGCGCCAAGGGCAGCGGGACGGCCGCCAAGGTCTGCGCCGAGGTGATCGGGTTCTCCGGCGACCCGTCGAAGGCCGGCCCGTACACCTGGTCGTCCACGTTCGCGGTGAACCCCGCGGGGATGCGGCAGTCCATCAACGCGGCCGCCACGCTCATCCCGGAGGCGAAGAGCCTCACCGTCGGCAACGTGGTCGACTCCTCGATCACCGGGACCAAGCCGTGAGGAGCGGGACATGAGCATCGACGCTCCGGCCGCGCCGGCGGTCCGGAACGACGGCGCGGCCGACGGCCGGCGCCGGGGCCTGCTCAGGCGCGCCCGGCCGTACCTGCTCGGCTCGGCGTCGGTCGTCATCCTGCTCGCCCTGTGGCAGCTCGCCGTCGCGTACGAACTGGTCAAGACCGCCTTCCTGCCGGCACCGGTCGACGTGGCCAAGACGTTGGCGACGCTGTTCACCGGCGGCGCGATCTGGTCGAACCTCGCGATCTCCGGCCAGGAGTTCTTCGTCGGCATGGTGATCTCCGTGGCGGCCGGCGCGGTGCTCGGCATCCTGACCGGCTGGTACAAGCCGGTCGACGAGTTCCTGAAGCCGATCGTCATCGCGGTGAACGGCGTGCCGCACGTCGCGCTGGTCCCGATCCTGATCCTGGTGTACGGCATCGGCGTCACGTCCAAGGTGGTCGTGGTGATCCTTAGCTGCGTGACCGTCGTGCTGATGAACACCGCGACCGGGGTGGCCAACGTCGAGGAACACCTGAACCGGATGTCCAAGAGCTTCTGCGCGACCGACCTCCAGACGATCAGGACCGTCGTGGTGCCGTCGATCGTGCCGTACTTCATGAGCGGGCTGCGCATCTCCATCGGCCGCGCCGTCGTCGGCGTGGTCGTCGGTGAGATCTTCGCGTCCCGCGGCGGCATCGGGAACATGCTGATCATGGCGAGCAACTCGTTCAACATGCCCGAGATGTACGCGACGCTGCTCGTGCTCACCGCGATCGGCATCGTGCTCACCCAAGGGGCCGGCTGGCTGGAGCGGCGCCTGCAGCGCTGGCGCGGTTGAAGGGACGCGAGATGAACGCTTCTCCGAAGCTCGAGGCACGCGACATGTCCGTCACGTTCGCCTCGCACGGCACGCACACGGTCGCCGTCGACCGGGTGAACCTGTCGGTCGCGGACGGCGAGTTCGTGGCCATCGTGGGCCCGAGCGGTTCGGGAAAGACGACGTTCCTGATGGCGCTCGACGGGCTGGTCGGCCTGTCCGGCGGGTCGGTGGCCGTGGACGGCACGGTCGTGCGCGGCCCGGGCCAGGACCGCGCGGTCGTCTTCCAGGACGCGAGCCTGCTGCCGTGGCGGACCGTGGTCGGCAACGTGGCGTACGGGCTGGAACTCGCCCACCGGCCGAAACGCGAGCGCCTTCACGTCGCGCGCGACCTGATCGCGCTGACCGGCCTGGCGGGGTTCGAGGCGTTCTACCCGCGGCAGTTGTCCGGCGGCATGCGCCAGCGCGTCAACATCGCGCGGGCGCTCGCCGCCGACCCGGAGGTGCTGCTGCTCGACGAGCCGTTCTCCGGGCTGGACGCGCAGACCCGCGAGACCATGCAGAGTGAGCTGCTGAAGATCTGGGACGAGCGGAAGAAGACCGCGATCTTCGTGACCCACCAGATCGACGAGGCCGTCTACCTCGCCGACCGGGTGGTCGCGTTCAGCGCCCGCCCCGCCCGGATCGTCAACGAATGGCACATCCCGTTCGAACGGCCGCGCCCGCTGGACATCAAGCAGACCACCGAGCACCGCGAGCTCGAGCGCGACATCTGGCACACCGTACGCGGCGGGTGAGGCGCCGGTGGCCCGGCCGGGGTCAGAAGAGAATGGGAAAGGACTCGTCCTCGTGCGGGCGGACCGCGCCGGAGGGGTGCTCGTCGAGGTAGTCGTAGAGGGTGCCGAGCCCGCGTTCCTGGAGCATGCCGCGCCGTTTGGCCATGCGCTCGGGGTACTCGGCGTCGCGGCGGTCCCGCTTGCCGAGTACGGTCGCGGCGCCGTCGCGGACGAACTCCTCGCGGGTCAGGCCGGCCTTCCGCGCGTCGCGGGCGCGCTCGATCGTGGCGAGCAGATGGGCGCGCACTTCGTTGATGTGGTCGCGTCGTACGGGGGTCCCGTGCCCGACGACGTACCAGTCAACGTCGAGCGCCTCCAGGGTGCCGAGGGTGCGAAGCCAGCTCCACACGTCGGAGGAGTGGAAGGCCAGGCCGAACAGGTCCGCCACGAACGCGACCCGGTCGTCCACGGCATGCACGACGGTGTTGCCGCGGGTGTGGCCGGGCGCCATGAACAGCACGAACCGCCGGCCGCCGAGCGCGAAGCTCAGCCGCTCGCGGTAGACGAAGTCCGGCCGCCGGATCTCATACCCGGCGCTGACCTCCGGGTACGCCGTCTCGAAGCCGGGGTCGTACTCCGCGAACGTCTCCAGCGCGGCCTCCCGCGAGACGAGCGACTTGCCGAACTCGGCCGCGGTGACCTCGCTGGTGATGATCGCCTCCGGCTCGAGGAACCACCCGGACGCGACGTGGTCCTGGTGGTGCTCGCAGACGACCTGGTACTTCAGCGTGCCCTTGCCGCGGATGAAGTCCCGCCACTGGTACGCCTGGCTCGGCCGCATCGGACCGTCGACGGCGACGACGCCGGCGGGGGTCAGCACCATCCCGCACGACGGGTAGCTGTTGAAGTAGTAGACGTTCTCGGTGAGCTGTTGCGGTTCGACCATGTCGTCTCCTTATGCTCGGGCGTCGAACTCGGCGCGCAGGCCGGGATCCAGCGGGTAGGCGCGCCGGAGCGGGACGCCCTCGGCGATCTTCTCGAGGCTGAACCCGTCGAGCGCCTCCTGCTCGCGGGCGAGGTCCGGCAGGGAGCCCGCCAGGCCCTTGGGGATCACCGCCACCCCTTCGGCGTCGCCGACGATGACGTCGCCGGGCATGACGGCGACGTTGCCGCAACTGACCGGCGCGTCCACCTCGATCCCCAGGTGGCGGTTGGAGAACGTGGAGGCGTGCACCCCGGCGCTGAACACCGGGAAGTCCAGGGCCTGGAGCCCGGGCAGGTCCCGTACGCGGCCGTCCGTCACGACGCCCGCGCCGCCGGCCGCCTTGACGCGCGCGGCCAGCACGTCGCCGAGCACCGCGGCCTCCGCCTCCCCGCGGGCCTCGATGACGAGGACCTCGCCCGCGCCGATGCCGTCGATCGCGATCCGGTGCGGGCTCGGCTCCGTGCTCGCGCGCTGGGCCTCGGCCAGGTCGGTGCGCCGGGGGAGGCAGCGCAGCGTGCGCGCGCGGCCCACGAACCGGTCGGCCGCGGTGACCGGCCCGACGCCGGTCATGAAACACCCGCGGACGCCGAGCCGTGCCTCCAGGCAGTAGACGAGGTTGCCGGTGCTCAGGCCGTCGAACTGACGCGTCATGCGTTCTCCAGTTGGTCGGTGTACGTGCGCGCCGCCGCCGCGCGCGGGAACACGGCCGCGACGAGAGCGGCCGCGACCAGCGCGGGGACCAGGAAGCCCGCGATGCTCGCGGTGGCGTAGGAACCCAGCGTCCCGGCGACGGCCAGGAAGATGTACCCGGCGAATCCGCCGCCGGCGAAGAAGAAGACGGCGACGGTGCCGACCGCCACCGGCCGCGCGGCCCGCGGCACGAAGTCCTGGACGGTCGCGTACGCCTGGTTGTAGACGTTCACGTTGACCGGCCCGGTGAGGAACGTGAGCACGCCGAGCAGCAGCGGCGCGCCCGGCGCCCAGTACTGCGCGGACATCAGGAGTCCGGCCAGCGGCAGGGACCACAGGAGCGCGAACTTCCGGCCGGTGCGGTCGGCCCAGTGGCCCAGCGGCACGGACCCGACGAGCTGGCCGATGCCGCCCATGCTGACGATCAGGCTCGCGAGGCCGAGCGAGAAGTGATGTGCGCCGCGCAGGAACGACTCGTACGCGGCGATGTTCGCGTACGCCAGGTAGCCGGCGACCAGCATCGTGACGGCGATCGGCACGAACCACGGCCGGAGGACGCTCCGGAACGCCGCTCCGGTCGGCATCCGCTCCGCGGCGGGGTCCGGCCGGTCGTCCGCGCTCGCCGCCAGCCGGCGCCGTGCCAGCACGAGCAGCACCGCGCCGACGAGCCCGGCCGCGGCGAGGATCAGGAAGGCGACCTGCCAGCTTCCCGTACCGCCGAGCGCGGCGGCGACCACGAGCGGCCCGGTGAAGCCGCCGACGCCGACGAGGAAGCCGGTGTACCCGATCGAGGCGCCGCGGTGCCGGAGCGTGATGCTGCCGAGGTAGGTGTACACCGCGACGTTGAACATGCCCTCGCCGACGCCGGTGACGATCCGGGCCGCCATCATGTCGGCGAACCCGTGGGCGAACGCCGTGTACGCGGTGGCCAGGCTGAAGACGATCGTCCCCGCGACCAGGCTGCGATGGATGCCGACGCGGAGTACGAGCACACCGGCGGGGATCGACACCAGCGCGAGGCCGAGCACGAAGATGCTGCTCAGCAGGCCGGCGGTGGGTTCGCTGAAGCCGTACGCCTTCCGGATCTCGATCAGCTCGACGCTGAACCCGGTGCGGTCCCACCAGTAGATGATGAAGACGAAGCTGACGACGAGGAAGGCCAGCACCGACGTAACGCGTGTACGGGACGTGTGCGACATGACCGGCTCCCGTTCAGTCCGCGGCGGGTGTGGCCGTCACCGGGTTCTCCAGCGTGCCGATCGCGTCGATCGTGATGCGCACGGTGTCGCCGTCGCGCAGGTAGACCGGCGGCTTTCGGGCGTTGCCGACACCTTCCGGGGTGCCCGTCGCGATGATGTCGCCGGGCTCGAGCGTCATCAGCCGCGAGACGTAGGCGATCGTCTCGGCGACCGGGTAGATCATCTCGCTGGTCACGGCGTCCTGGAGGACGCGCTCGCCGATGGCGAGCCGGATACGCAGGCTTTGGGGGTCGGGGACCTCGTCGGCGGTCACCAGCCACGGGCCGGTCGGCGAGAAGGTGTCCAGCCCCTTTCCCTGGAACCACTGCGACGTCTTCGACTGGTAGTCGCGCGCGGTGACGTCGTTGAGGATCGTGTAGCCGGCGACGTGGCCGAGCGCGCGATCGGCCGGCACGTCGCGCGCGCGGCTGCCGATCACGACGGCGAGCTCGGCCTCGTAGTCGATGCGCGTGGAGACCCGCGGCAGCACGATCGGCGCCCGGTGCCCGATGAGGGTGTTGGCGAAGACGGCGAACAGCTCCGGTGCGGCCGGCACCGAGCCGCCGCCCTCCTCGGCGTGCGCCCGGTAGTTGCGGCCCAGGCAGATGATCTTCTCCGGCCGGCGGACCGGCGGCGCCAGCCGTACGTCGTCCAGGGGGAGCGCCGCGCCGGCCTCCCGCAACCGGGCGAGCCCGTCGCCCTGGGCGGACGCGGCGACGCGGCGGGCGGCCTCCAGACTGTCCGCGCCGCCTTCGAGCAGCTCGCGGAGGTCCAGGGGGAGCAGCGCGGCGGCGCGGCGGGCGGCGGCCGGTACGCCGTCGCCGGCGAGCAGCCGGGTGTAGGCACGCTGGAGATCGACCACGGAGTCGTCGGCCACCACACCGGATCGCGCCGAGCCGGAACGTTCGTACGTGACGAGTCGCATGTGCCTCCTTCGGCGAGCACGGCGTACGCGGACCGCCGTAAAGTGTCTACACTTTTGCACCGGCGTCGTATGGCGTCAAGGAATGCTGCGGCTATGCATGCCAGGGCTCTTGAATGCAAGCTCTTAAAAAGGGACCTCAAGTGGGAATGGCGGCGTCCGAGTAGCCTGACCGCGGGAGGCGCGTCCATGGTCCTTGATCGGCACGGCAAGCTCCAGATGGATGACCGCGAGAGCGTCGCGGCCATCCATCGGCATCTGCGCGGGCTCATCGTCACCAACGAGCTTCCGGCGGACGCGGAGCTGAACCAGTTGCGGATCTCGCGGTCACTGGGGGTCAGCCGGGGCCCCATCCGGGAGGCCCTCCGCATGCTCCAGCAGGAGGGGCTGGTCACCGCCGAGCAGAACAACCGCGCCCGGGTGGCGAAGATCCGGCCCGCCGACGTCGAGGCGGCCTACGTCCAGCGCATGCTGCTGGAGACGCTCGGCGTACGGCTCACCGTGCCCGACCTCCAGGTGGCGGACCTGAAGCGGGCCACCGCGCTGCTCGCGGAGGCCGAGCGCAAGCCCGACGTCACGGACCTGAAGGAGCACGCCGTCGCCCACCGCGGCTTCCACATGGTGCTGATCTCGCACCTGCCCGAGCGGCTCCTCGCCCAGGTGACGCTCCTGTTCGACGCGACCGACCGCTTCCGCGTCGCGTACGCCACGAACTCGCCCCGGTCGTGGGAGAACGCCCGCCGCGACCACCACGGCCTCCTGGACGCGGCCCGCAGGAACGACGCCGACGCCGCGAGCCGCCTCCTCGCCGAGCACTACATGCGAACCGCGTCCACTCTCCTGACCCACCTGGCCCCGGACTACGACCGCCGCGCCCTCAACGAGGCCTTCGCCCAAACCCAACACCGCTGACCGCCGGCGACAGACGGCCAGCAGATGATCATGAAGCCCGGCCCGCGCATTCGCGAACCGGTCCGAGCCGGGCTTCTTCGCGCGTCTGCGCGCCTCAGCGTGCGGAACCGGCTCCTTCGGTGTTGAGTACCAGCGCGACCGAATCGGGGGTGAGCCCCAGAGACGTCCGTGCCCGCCCAACGGCCAGGGTGTGGAGGGCCGCGAGGCTCGCCCCGCCGCATGGGCCGCTGTCGACGCCGGCCTCGGCAAGGGCGGCCATCGCGCGTTCGGCGGCGGCGTCATCGACCGTCGCCGCGCCGGCCAGACCGCTTCGCAGGTCCGGCCACGCCAGATAGGCCGGTGTCCCGCAGTTGAGCCCGGCCATGGACGTCTCACCGGTACGGACCGTCGTGAGCTCGCCGGCGGCGAGGCTCGCACTGATGCAGGCGGCGACCGTCGGCTCGACGGTCACGACCTTGCAGCCGGGACGTGAGCGCCCGAAGGCCACCGCCGCGTGCGCCAGCGAGCCGACGCCGGCGGGCACGACGAGCAGGTCGACGCCGAGACCCCGTTCGGCCGTCTGCTCGGCGGCCTCGCCGAACAGCGTCGCGTACCCGTCGACGATCCACTGCGGCACCTCCTCGTAGCCCGGCCACGAGGTGTCCTGGACGAGAAGCGCGTCCTCGTCGGCCGTGGCGAGGGCGGCCGCATACCGCACCGTGTCGTCGTACGGGAGATCGAGGACCTCGACGGTCGCGCCCTCCTCGCGGATCAGCGCGATGGCCTTCGCGGAGATCCCGCGCGGGACCACGATGGTCGCCGGCAGGTCGCGCAGCTTCGCCATCCGCGCCACGGCGCGGCCGTGGTTGCCATCGGTCGCGGTCACCAGCCGAGGCCGGCCGGCCTCCGCGCCCCGCTCGCGAAGCGCCCGATGGACCGCCCATGACGCGCCCAGCATCTTGAACGCCGGGAGTCCGAGCCGCGAGGACTCGTCCTTGACCAGTACGGCCGCCAGGTCCAGGGCCTTGGCGGCCGCCGGCAACGACACCAGCGGGGTTCTCGCGTAGCCGGGCAGCGTGCGGTGGAACCGGCGCACCTCATCGGATCCGGGCCGGAGACCGGAGACCGGCCGGTGGTCCGGCCCGGGCGCGTGGCGGGGGTTCGGCAGGAACGGTTCGGGTGTGGGCACGACGCACCTCCTCGGCTCGGACCCTAGGCAGACGGAGCGGTCCGGCAACATCACCGATCTCTGCCGCCGATTCGGCAGCACGGCTGAGGTGTCCGTAGGATCGGCCGCATGCTGGACCTCGGTCGCCTGCGGTTCCTGGTCGCGTTGAGCCGCCATGGCACGATCGCGGCCGTCGCCGAGACGCTGCACATGAGCCCGTCGGGGATCTCCCATCAGCTTTCCCGGCTCGAACGGGAGGCCGGCGCCGCGCTGCTGGAACGCGTCGGTCGCGGCGTACGGCTCACCGATGCCGGCCGTCGGCTGGCCGAGCGCGGTGCCGACATCCTCGCGGCGCTCGAGTCCGCCGAGACCGAGGCCCGCTCCGGCGCGGAGTCGCCGACCGGAACGTGCCGGGTCGCGGCCTTCGGGAGCGCGGCCCGGGCGCTGGTGCCGTCGCTGCTGCGGTGCCGGCGGCAGTACCCGGGGCTGCGGGTCGAACTGGTGGAGTCCGAGCCCGAGGTGGCGCTGCCCGCCCTGCTCAGCGGCGACTTCGATGTGATCGTGAGCGAGGAGTATCCCGGCTCGGAGCCGGAGCTGCCGCACCACGTCGAACGCGAGGTGCTGGCGGCGGATCCGCTGGAGCTCGTCGCGGCCGCCGGCCTGCTCGACGGGCGCGCTCTGCCCGGGGCGGGGGAAACGCTCCCGTGGGCGCTGGAACCGGTCGGCGCCGCGTCGCGCGCCTGGGCGGTCCGGCACTGCTCGGGCTGGGGGTTCACGCCGTCGGTCCAGTACGAGTGCTGGGATCTGGACCTGCTGCTCCTACTCGTACGGCGGGGCGCCGCGGTGAGCGTGCTTCCCCGGTTGGCACTTCCGCCGCGGTCGCAGACCACCGACCTCATCAGGATGGAGACCGGGGCGGCACGCACCCTGGTCTCCCTCGTGCGCCGGGCCCGCAAGAGCGACCCGTCGGTACGGGCGGTCCGCCTCGCACTGCACGAGCAGTTCGTACCGGCGCCGCCTGTGGGACGTGACGACCCGGCAGCTCGGCTGACGAATGGACGTCAGTGACCCGCGCTGTTCGCGGACCCCACTTGATGGCGATACTCAGGTCCGAGACCGACCCATGAACGCTGGAGGGCTTGTGCCGACACGAGTTGCGCTGACGACGGACATCGGCGAAGGGCTGGGCCGCTGGAGCCTCGGCGAGGACGATGCTCTGCTCGAGATCGTCACCAGCGCGAACATCGCCTGCGGGTTCCACGGCGGCGACCCCGGCACCATGAGGCGCACCTGTGCGACGTCGGTCGCCAACGGCGTCTCGATCGGGGCGCAGGTCAGCTACCGCGACCTGCACGGCTTCGGCCGCCGCTATATCGCCGTCCCCGGCCCCGAGCTCCGCGACGACCTGCTCTACCAGATGGGCGCCCTCGAGGCCTTCGCCCGGCTCGCCGGCGGCCAGGTCGACTACGTCCGCGCGCACGGCGCGCTCTACAACGTCGCGGCGAAGGACACCGAGCACGCCCAGGCGCTCGTGGACGCGACGATCGCGTTCAACAAGGACCTTCCGCTGCTGTGCCAGCCCGGCACGGAGGCGTGGCGTCTCGGGCGGGAGGCCGGCCTCCGGCTCGTCCCGGAGGCGTTCGTCGATCGCGCGTACACCCCCGAGGGCCTGCTGCAGCCGCGCACCCAACCCAACGCGCTGCTCCAGGACGCGGAGGAGGCCGCGGACCGTGCGGTGCACATGGCCACCGACGGGGTCATCACCGCCAACGACGGCAGCGAGATCGAGGTCAAGGGCGATGCGCTGCTGGTGCACTGCGACACCCCGGGCGCCGTCGAGATCGCCCGCACGACGCGGGCCGCGCTCGAGGCGGCGGGGGTCGAGCTCGTCCCGGTGCGATGAGCGGCCCGCCGCTGCGCCGCTGCGGCGAGATCGGCTGGTTGCTGGACCTGGGCGACAACGAGTCGGTGCACCGCTGGGCGGCCGCGGTACGCGACGCCGGTCTGACCGGCGTCGCCGATGTCGTGCCCGGTCTGACCACCCTGCTGGTCACCATCGACCCGGCGCTGACCACGCAGGCCGCTCTTCGCGGCGCGATGGCCGCGCTCAACCCCGGCGGCCACGAGGCCGGCGACGGCCGGCACGTGATCGACGTCTGTTACGACGGCGCGGACCTCGATGAGGTGAGCCGCCACACGGGGCTCACTCCCGCCGAGGTCGTGGCGGCGCACACCGGGACGCCGTGGCGGGTGGCCTTCTGCGGTTTCGCCCCCGGATACTCCTACCTCGTCGGTGGCGACCCGCGTCTCCGGGTGCCCCGCCGCGCCGACCCGAGGGTCCGGGTCCCGGCCGGGTCGGTGGCGCTCGCGGGCGAGTTCTCCGCGGTCTATCCCCGGGTCTCACCGGGCGGCTGGCAGCTCATCGGCCGTACGGACGCCACGCTCTGGGACCTCCAGGCCGACCCGCCCGCCGTCCTGCTGCCCGGCGCGGCCGTCGAGTTCCGCGACGTCACGCCATGACCGGAACGTTGACGGTCACGGCGGTCGGCGCGCTCGCCCTCCTCGAGGACCGCGGCCGCCCGGGACTCGCCCATTTGGGCGTCGGGCGCTCCGGTGCGGCCGACCGGGCCTCCTACGATCTCGCGAACAGGCTCGTCGGCAACAGCCCCGGCGCCCCCTGCATCGAGGCGACGCTCGGGATGCTCGCGGTCCGCGCCGACGTGCCGCTCCTGGCCTCGGTGACGGGCGCCCCGGCCGAGATCCGGGTGGGTGACCGGATGAGGAGCACCAACACGTCCTTCTGGGTGCCCGCGCACGCGACGGTCGCGCTGGGCCGCCCCCGTGCGGGACTCCGCAGCTACCTGGCCGTACGCGGAGGTCTCGCCGGATCCGACGTCCTCGGCTCGGCCTCCTGGGACACCATGGCGCGGCTCGGTACCCCGCCGCTGGAGCCGGGCGACGTCATCGGGGTGGGTGACTTCGCGGCCGACCCTCCGGCGACCGATCTCGCGCCGGTCGCGGCCGTGACGTCGGAGTGGCTGGAGTGCCCGCTGATCCTCGGGCCGCGCGACGACTGGTTCGCCGCGGACGCCATCGACCGGCTCGCGCGCCACGACTTCACCGTCACCTCCGAGACGGACCGTGTCGGCGCGCGCCTGCGGGGCCCGGAGCTTGTCCGTACGCGCCGCGGCGAGCTGGCGAGCGAGGGCGTCGTCCTCGGCTCGCTCCAGGTCGCGACGGGCGGCCAGCCGACCCTTTTCCTCGCCGACCATCCGGTGACCGGCGGCTATCCCGTGATCGGCGTCGTTCCGCGCCCCTGGCTCGACAGGGCCGGTCAGGCGGCACCGGGCCAGCGCATCAGATTCCGGCCGCGACGCCTCGCCGACGGCGCATGAGACACCCGGTGTGACGGCCCGGGGCCGGCCTGTCGGCGAGTGACACGTCCCCGGCGTTCAGGTGTCACTCGGTGACATACGCTCATCGCGGAACGCCGACGTAGCGTGGCCCAGGCCACGATGCGACGGGTCCCAGGGAGGACGATATGCCGGCAACGTTCGGGATCGCGGTGGAGAACTTCACCTCCGCGGCCAAGACGCCCGACATCCAGGAGCTGCTCACCAGCGCCCGCAGAGCCGAGGAGCTCGGGTTCACCTCCTTGTGGGCGTGGGACCACCTCTTCCTCGGCAGCCGCCAGCCGTTCCCGCAGCTCGAGGCCTTGACCACGCTCGCGGTGCTGGCGTCGCACACCACGACGATCGAGCTGGGCACCGGGATCCTGGTCCTCCCGATCCGCGATCCCGCCCTGCTGGCCAAGACCGCCGCGACCATCCAGTCGGTCTCCGGGGGCCGGCTGCGGCTCGGCCTGGCCGCGGGCTGGTACGAGCGGGAGTTCGACGCGACCGGCACGCCGTTCAAGGGGCGCGGCCGCATCTTCGAGCGCAACCTCGAGGTCTGCATGGACCTGTGGACCCAGGAGGAGGTCACCGGTGAGTGGGACGACCTGTCGTTCCGCCGGGTGAAGATGCTGCCGCGGCCCGAACCGCGGCCGCAGGTGCTGATCGGCGGCTACGTCGACCGCGTGCTCAAGCGCGTCGCGACCCTCGGGGACGGCTGG
This sequence comes from Streptosporangiaceae bacterium, assembly GCA_036502625.1. Lineage (GTDB taxonomy): Bacteria > Actinomycetota > Actinomycetes > Streptosporangiales > Streptosporangiaceae > DASXYG01. The sequence goes on along the minus strand of DASXYG010000055.1, from coordinate 31,044 downwards.
CTCACGTACTTCTACACCGCCGAGTCCTTCGCCGAGTCCTGGCGCAAGATCACCCGGTTCGCCGAGGAGGCCGGACGCGACCCGGGCGGGCTGCACTCGCTCAACCAGCTCCCGATCTGCATCGACTCCTCCAGGGAGAAGGCCCAGGCGAAGACCGGGCCGTGGCTGGCGTCCTACTTCGACACCCCGGAGTGGAGCGACGCGACGCCCGACAGCGCGATCGTCGGAACCCCCGAGGACTGCGCCGAGCAGATCCAGGCGCACCTCGACGCCGGTGTCCAGGAGATCTGCCTGGTCCCGCACGCGTACGACAACGAGCAGGTGGAGCGCTTCGCCGCCGAGGTCAGGCCGCTGCTTGGGACGACGGTGGGCGCGGCGTGAGCCCGCGTCTGGCCACCTCGGGCGTCGAGGACGCGCGCATCGAGCTCGAAGGGCTGCGCCGCGCCGGCGGGGACAAGCTGACGACGGCGGCCGAGGCCGTACGGCGGCTGGTGCCCGATGACGCGGTCGTCGGCGTCGGCGGCACCAACCATGCCCGTACCCCGATGGCCCTCCTGTTCGAGGTGCTGCGTCAGGGGCGCACCGGGCTGACGATGACCAGGCCGTTGTCGTGCTTCGAGGCCGAGCTGCTGCTCGCCACCGGGATGGCGGACCGGATCATGACGAGCTGGGTGGGCATCGGCCACGGCTGGGGCCTGGCGCCCGTCGTACGGCACCTGGTCGAGAGCGGCCACGCCGCTTTCGAGGAGTGGAGCCACCTTGGCATCGGCCTGCGGTACAAGGCGGGCGCCATGGGGGTGCCGTTCCTGCCGACGGTGAGCATGCTCGGTTCGGACATCGGCGCCCGGCTCGACCTCGCCAAGGTGACGTGCCCGTACACCGGTGCGCTGCTGAACGCGGTGCCCAGCCTCAACCCCGGCGTCGCGCTCGTCCACGTCCAGCGCGCCGACCGGCTCGGGAACGCCCAGATCGACGGATACCAGCTCATGGACGCCGACCTGGCCCTGGCCGCACGGCGGGTCATCATCACCGCCGAGGAGATCGTCGCCACCGACGAGCTCCGTCTCGACCCCGCGCGTACGGTCATCCCCGGGTTCGCCGTCGACGCGGTCGTGCACCAGCCGATGGGCGCCTACCCGCACGAATGCTACGGGCGCTACGAGGCCGACCTCGACGAGTTCACCGCCTACATGCGGGCGGTGAAGGCCGGCGGCGTCGACGGCGCACGTGCGTACGTGGCGCGGATCGTCGCCCACCGCGACCATGACGCGTACCTCGCCTCGATCGCCCCCGAACGCCTGGCCGCCGTACGGCGGACCGCGGAGGAGATGATGCCGCGATGACCGGCCCGCTGACCGGCTCACCGTCCACGGTCGCGCCGCAGAACCCGGACGCCGGGCCGGACGAGGTCATGACGATCACCGCGAGCCGGCTGCTCCGGGACGGCGAGATCGTCTTCGCCGGCATCGGCCAGCCCCTGGTGGCCGCGGCCGTCGCCAAGCGGCGCCAGGCACCTCACCTGACCGTGCTGCTCGAGGGCGGGATGATCGGCATCGAGTTCCTGCCCGGCGAGCTGCCCGCCTCGACCAACGAGGTCCGGGCCGCCGTCGGGGCGCAGATGATGACCAACGCCGCCGACATCTTCCTCATGGCCCAGCGCGGGTTCTTCGACTACGGCCTCATCGGCGCCGCCCAGGTCGACCGGTACGGCAACGTCAACACCAGCATCGTCGGTGACCCCGAGCATCCGTTGGTGCGGCTGCCCGGCCCCGGCGGGGCGAACGACATCGCCTCCATGTGCAACCGGGTCGTGGTCGTCACCCAGCACGAGACCCGCAGGTTCGTCGACCACGTCGACTTCGTCACCAGCCCCGGCTTCCTCTTCGGCGGATCCAGCCGCCGCGACAGCGGCCTGCGCCACGGCGGCCCGGCGTGGGTGGTCACCGACCTCGCCCTCCTCGACTTCGACGAGGTCTCCCACCGCATGCGCGTACGGGCGCTGCAGGCCGGGGCCGATCTCGCGCAGGTCCGGGCGGCCACCGGTTTCGACCTCCTCGTCCACGCCGACCTCGTCCACCTCCCGCCGGTCGAGGACGCCGAGCTCGCCGTCCTGCGGCACCTCGTCAACGGCGATGTCAGCGACAGTCAGGAGACGCCCCGATGACCATGCGGCAGGACCTGCCGCCGCCCGCGGACCGCGACCCGGCGCGCATCTTCGAGTACCAGCGCGCCGAGACCTGGGCCGACGCGGTCGAGCTCCTCGGCATCTGGGACGACGAGGCCAAGATCCTCGCCGGCGGGCAGAGCCTGGTCCCGATGCTCAACCTCCGGCTCACCTACCCCGGCGCCCTCATCGACGTCAACCCGATCCCGGCCGCCGAGCCGCGGGTCGAGGACGGCCGCCTGGTCATCGACGCCAACACCCGGCACCGCGCGGTCGCCGCCGCGCCGGCCGTACGCGCCCATGCGCCGATGCTCGCCCACGCCGTCTCGTTCGTCGGGAACGTCCGGGTCCGCAACCGCGGCACGTTCGGCGGGTCGCTCGCCCACGCCGACCCGACCGCCGAGATCGCCGCGGTCGCGCTGGCCACGGGCGGTGACATCGTCGTCCTCGGCCCGGGCGGAGAGCGGACGATCCCGGTCGACGACTTCTTCGTCACCTACCTCACCACCGCCCTCGAACCCGGCGACGTCGTCACCGGGGCCCGGCTCCGGACGGCCGAGAACGCGCGCTGGGGATTCCATGAGGTGGTGCGGCGCTACTCGGACTTCGCGACGGTGAGCGTCAGCGCGCTCGCCCGCCCCACCGGCGGACGACCCGACCTGCGCCTCGTACTCGGCGGCGTCGCCGACCGGCCGGTCGTCGTCGACCGGGAGCTGCTCGGCCCCGCGCTCGACGCGCCCGGCGATCCCGTACGAGCGCGGGAGTCCGCCGAAGCGATCGCCGCGTCCCTGGACCCCGCGACCGACCTGCACGCCACGGCCGGGTACCGCAGGCGCCTGGTCGCCGTCCACACCCGGCGCCTGCTCCAGCGGGTGCTCGGCGACGAAGGAGGGGCCGCGTGATTCGTACGCAGGTAACACTCCGGGTCAACGGGGACGACCGCGAGGTGTGGGTGCGCAACGACCGCACCCTGCTCGACGTCCTCCACGACGATCTGGGCATGCCCGACGTCCGCTATGGCTGCGCGGAGGGCGTCTGCGGCACCTGCACGGTCCTGATGGACGGCGAGCCCGTCAGCGCCTGCACCCTCTACGCCGTCCAGGCCGAGGCCCACGAGATCGTCACGCTCCACGGCTGGTCGGATCCGCGGCGGGAGCCGCATCCGCTCCAGACCTGTTTCCTCGAACGCGGCGCCGCGCAGTGCGGCTTCTGTACCGCCGGAATGCTGCTCACCGCGGCCACGATGGCCGAGCGCGATCCCGATGCCGGTCGCGAGGAGATCCGCCACGAGCTGGTCGGCAACCTGTGCCGCTGCACCGGCTACCAGGCCATCGTGGACGCCGTCGAGGACTACCTGCACGCCGATGGAGGTGACGCGTGACCATCGTCGAGCCGACCGAGGCATTCGACCCGGACGCCGAGTCCGGCCCGCAGGAGCGGGAGAAGGACTTCCGCGTCGTGGGCCGGTCGCCCGCGCACCACGACTTCGTCAACAAGGTCCGCGGCACGCTCCTGTACGCGGCCGACTGGAGCCTGCCCGGGATGATCCACGGCAGGCTCGTCCGCGCCGACCGGGCGTCGGCCCGGATCGCCGGCATCGACACCACCGCGGCAGAACGCCTCGAGGGCGTGGTGTGCGTGCTGACGGCGGAAGACGTCCCGTACAACGCCATCGTCGAGCACGCCAGCGGCGGTCTGGGCGAGGTCATCGTCGAGCAGCCCGTACTCGCCGCCGACCGGGTCCGCTACGTCGGCGAGCCCGTCGCGATCGTGGCGGCGGCCGACCCCGAGACGGCCGCGGAGGCCGCCGACCTGGTCGAGGTCGCGTACGAACCGCTGCCCGGGGTGTTCAGCGCCGAGGACGCCCTGAAGCCGGACGCTCCGCGCGTCCACGACGAGAGCCAGGACAACGTCCTGATCAACTGGCGCTTCGTGCGCGGCGACGTCGACGCCGCGTTCGCCGACGCGGACGTCGTCATCGAGAACACGTACCGCAGCCAGCACGTCGACCACGCGTACCTCGAGACCGAGGCCGGCGTCGGCTGGATCGAGAACGACGTCGTGACGCTCCGCGTCTCGACCCAGGTCATCGAGCACGCGGCCGAGGTCGCCGCGATCCTCGGCCTCCCGCAGAGCCAGGTGCGGGTCATCGCCTCGTACATGGGCGGCGGGTTCGGCGGCAAGGAGGACATGACGGTCGAGCCGTACATCGCGCTGCTCGTCTCGCGGACCCGCCGCCCGGTGCGCATGATCTGGTCGCGGCAGGAGTCGATCCAGGCCAGTACCAAGCGGCACCCGTTCACGATGCGCTACCGCACGGCGGCCACGAAGGACGGCGTGATCACCGGTATCGAGGCCGACATCATCGGCGACGCCGGCGCGTACCCGACCCTGAGCGCGCGGGTGCTGTTCGCCGGCGGGGCGCTGTCGATCGGCCCGTACCGGGTTCCGGCGGTGCGGGTGCGGTCCCGCGCGGTGTTCACCAACAACGTCCCGTCCAGCGCCTTCCGCGGCTTCGGCGCCATGCAGGTCACGTTCCCGTACGAGTCCCAGATGGACGCCCTGGCCAAGGAGCTCGGCATGGGCCGCGAGGAGGTGCGCGACCTGAACCACATCGAGAAGGGCGACCTCACCGCGGCCGGCGAACCGGTGACCACGGCCGTCCTGGTCCGCGAGACCCGCGAGCGGGCCCTGGAGATGCTCGGCGAGCCGAGCCGGCCCGGCGGTCCGGGAAAGGTGGTCGGCCGCGGGTTCGCCAGCGGCATGCAGCCGTACGGGCGCAGCATCTGGTTCCGCGACCAGGCCGCGGCGTGGGTGACGCTGCAGGCCGACGGCACCCTGCTGATCCGCAGCGGCGTGACCGACCTCGGCGCCGGCCAGGCCGCCAGCCTGTGCCAGATCGCCTCGGAGATCCTCGGCGTGCCGCTGGCCGACATCAGCGTTTACATCGGCGACACCGCCCTCACCCCTCCGGCGGGCGGCACCTTCGCCACCCGGCAGTTGTACATGTCGGGCAACGCGATCCTCCGCGCGGCCCGCAAGCTCCGCGACCGGCTGGCGCCCGTCGCCGCCAAGGAGCTCGGCGTCCCCGAAGACGCCCTGGTGTGGGCCGACGGCATGGTCCGCGCCGCGTCGGGAGAGACCGGCATCAGCCTGCCCGAGCTGGTACGCGCCGCCGGTACGGCACGCGTTGACACGTCCGTACTGAACACGTTCCACGCGCGTTCCGGTGTGTTCGACCCGGAGGCCGGCCAGGGCCACACGTTCCCCGACTACACCTTCGGCACCCACGCCGCGGAGGTCGAGGTCGACACCGACACCGGTGACGTGCGCGTCCTGAAGTACGCCGCCTGCCATGACGTCGGCCGCGCGATCAACCCGGTACGGGTCCAGGGCCAGATCATCGGCGCGGCCGCGCAGGGCCTCGGCTACGCGCTCACCGAGGACTGCGCCGCCGAAGACGGCCAGCCGATGTCGTCGCTGTTCGCCGACTACCTGATCCCGACGGCGATGGACCTGCCCGACATCAGTGTCGCTTTCCTCGAAAGTGGTGAGGGGCGCGGTCCGCTGAACGCCCGCGGCATCGGCGAGCCCCCCATCGGGCCCCCGGCCGCCACGGTGGCCAGCGCGATCGAGGACGCGATCGGCGTCCGGCCTCAGGCCCTCCCGATCACGCCCGAGCGGGTGCTGGACCTTCTCGAGGGAGGGCGTTCGTGAGGCTCCACCACCAGAGCGAGGTCGCGGCCGGCCCCGCGGACGTCTGGGCCTTCCTCCAGGACACGCGCGCCGTCGCCCGGTGCCTCCCCGGCGCCGAGCTCGCCGACGAGCTCGGAGATGACCGATACCAGGGCGTCCTGCGCGTGGCGATCGGGCCGCTGAAGATGACCTACACGGGCGACGTCGCCATCGCCGATCGCGACCCCCGCGACCGCCGGATCATTCTCGACGCCACCGGCCGGGACGGACGCGGCTCCGGCGCCGTACAGGCGCACGTACGGCTGCGGGTCTCCCCGGAGGGCCAGGGCGCCCGGATCGACGTGGTCTCCGACGTCGACCTGACCGGGCGGATCGCGTCCCTGGGGCGCGGCGTCCGCGACGTCTCCAACCGGATGTTCGCCGAGTTCGCCGAACGGCTCGCCGACACGGTCAACGACCCCGGCGGCTCCGCGGCGCCGTCCGGGGGAGCGCGTACGGCGCGCCCGCCGGGCGCCGCGTCTGGTGAGATCAAGGTGCTGCCGCTGGTGTGGAACGTGACCCGTGAGCGGTTCGCGGACGTCCTCGACCGGCTCAGCGAGCGCGTCCGGCCGCGGTAACGCCGACGCCGTGCGACGCGCTACGTTCGGTGCGATGCGGGACACGGCGGACGCGAAGCTCGACCAGCCCATCACGGTGGCCGGGCTGCTCGCGGACGCCGTCATGGCGGGCGCCGAACTCGTCGCGGGGCGGGCCGGCGTCGGCCGGACCATCAACGCCGTGAACGTCATGAGCGTTCCGGAGATCGGCCGCTGGGTCCGTACCGGCGAGTTCCTCCTGGCCACCGGTTACCCCCTGCCGCGTGACGACGAAGGCCAGGCCCGGCTGCTCGAGGACCTGCACGACCTCGGCGTATCCGGCATCGGCATCAAACTCGACCGGTACATGTCCGAGCTGAGCGACTCGATGACCGACGTCGCCGAGGAGCTCGGGATGCCGCTGGTGGTCATCCCGGAGCGCGTCCGGTTCGACGACATCCTCAGCCGTACGTTCACCAAGATCGTCAACCAGCAGGCGGCCGCGCTCGAGCGCGCCCAGGAGATCCACAACTCGTTCCTCGACATCAGCCTGTCCGGCGGTGGGCTGAGCAAGCTCGCCGGCAGGCTGTCCGCCCTTCTGGGCGGCGCCGGTGTCGTCGTCACCGACCCTCAGGGCGGCATCCGGGCCACCGCCGGGGACCCGGATCCCCTGGCCGGCCTGGAGCCGCATCTCGGCGCCGACTCCGGGTTCCACACCGACGAGCGGACCGGGCGGCGCTGGGCGGCCCGCCAGATCCGGGCCGGCGACCTCCGGCACGGGTTCGTGGTCGTGGCCGAGGGCGCGGCGCCCTTCGGCGAGTTCGGCCTGGTCGCGCTCGACCAGGCCGCGATCGTGGCGGCCCTGGAGATCACGCGCGACCTCGCCGTCGGTACAGCGGAACGCCGTTTCTCCTCCAACGCCCTGTTCGAGCTGATCACCGGCGGTGAGAGCGAGTTCGCCGACGCGGCCACCCGCGGCGCCACGTTCGGGTGGGACCTGGATCGCGATGTCGTGGTGCTGGTCGGCCGCAAGGAGGTCGACGACGACCAGCGGGCCGCGAGCAAGCGGCAGTCGCGGCTGGCCGGGGAGCGCGCGATCGAGTTCTGGACCTCCGCCGTACACGGCCACGACCGCGGAGCCGCGGCGGCGGGCCTCGGCGCCGAACTGGTCGCGGTCGTCGGCGCGGGCCAGGACGCGGTGGCGGTCGCCCGCGCGATCCAGTCCGAGGTCGCCCGGTTCACGCAGGGACGGTACGCGATCGGGGTGAGCCGCGCGTACCAGGGCTCGGTCGGGATCCCGGCGGCGTACCAGGAGGCGAAGATGGCGCTGCGCCTCGGGCATCGGGTCTCGGGCCCGGGAGCGGTCACCGCGTACGGCGACCTGGGCCTGTTCCGGCTCCTGGCGCAGGTCGCCGATGACGAGCTGCGCACGTTCGTCGGGGAGACCCTCGGCCCGCTCCTGCGGCTCAACGAGCCGGAGCGGTCGGAGATGCTCGGCACGCTCGAAGCGATGGTCGAGCACAACATGAACATGGCCGAGACCGCGCGGCACATGCACTATCACTACAACACGCTGCGGTACCGGCTCACGAAGCTCGAGGGCCTCCTCGGGCCGTTCAGCACCAACACCGCGGTCACCATCCGGGTGTGCGTCGCCCTCCAGATCATGGACATGCAGAGCCGCACGACGCACCGCACATCCTGACCCGCCGCCTGAATGTCACCTGGCGCCAACCGGCGGCCCGCGATATTAGCTCCGGCTCACGTGTGCATCCGAAAACGCCTCGCCTACCGTGAGCCGATCGCCGCGGAAACGAGGAGTCCCGATGAAACGCAGGACCCCATCGCACACGACCGAGCCGTCGACACCGGCGGCGTCCACGTCAACAACGGGCTCCGCACCGGGCGGCGGACGGTCGGCATTGGCGCTCGAGCGTCACGGCATCGCGTACGTCGAGCCGAGCCGGCGCCACGGGCGGCCCCGGAACCAGTTCACCGTGCGCTTCGCTCCGGTCATCTACCTGGCCGGCATGTACCTGGGGGCCAGCGGCGGCCCGCTCGGGCTCGGGTTCACCGGCAGCGTGACGGCGATCGTCCTCGCCAACTTCCTGGGGTCGGTCCTCACCGGATGGTGCGCGGCGATGGGGCCCCGGCTGGGCATGCCCCAGCTTCCGATGGGGCGCTCACCGTTCGGCCACTACGGGAACTACCTGCCCAGCGTCCTGTCACTGCTGGTCTTCATCGGCTACTACAGCGTCGGAACCGTCCTCGGCGCCAAGTCCCTCGCCGACCTGTTCCACACGCCGTACGCGCCGACCGTGGTGGTGGTCGCCGCCCTGAGCATCCTCATCGGGATCTACGGATACCGGATCCTGCACGTGATGGGGCGCGTGATCACCAACGCCAGCATCGTCGTCCTGACCGTCGTGTCCGTCGTCGTGCTGGTCCACGGCGGGGGCAGCGGCACCGACGCGACCGCGACCGGCGGCACGTTCTGGCTCGCCTGGTTCGTCCTCTTCGCCGCGGTCTTCGGCTACACCGCGAGCTGGTCGCCGTACGCGTCGGACTACTCCCGCTACCTGCCGGAGAACTCCAGCCGCGCGGCCGTCTCGGGGGCGGCGGCGCTCGGCCTGTTCACGTCGACCACCTGGATGATGACGCTCGGCGCCGGGCTCATCACCCTCGCACCCAACGGCGACGTCCTGGGCACCTTCTCGATCGCCCTCCCGGACTGGCTGCGGTACATCGTGCTGCTGACGCTCGGGCTCTCCGCGATCCCGCACAACTCCGTCAACCTCTACAGCGGCGCGATGGCCACCCTCACGTGCAACATCAAGCTTCCCCAGTGGGTCACCGTCGCGGCCGCCGGCGTCGTCGGCCTGGTCCTCGCGCTCGTGTTCGGCGGTGCCGAGTTCCAGGACAAGTTCCTGCTGTTCCTGCACGTGATCTCGTACTACATCACCCCATGGGTGGCGATCCTGCTCATCGACTACTACTTCCTCCACCGGGCGGGCCGAAGCCTCCCCGCCATCGACAACTTCTACAACCCCGGTGGCGTGTTCGGCCGGTTCAACATCGCCGGCCTCGCGTCCCTGGTCATCGCAGTCCTGGTCTCGATCCCCTTCATCGCCAGCGACTTCTACACAGGCCCGATCGCCGAGCGCCTCGGCGGCGCCGACCTCAGCTATTTCATCTCCGGAGTCGTCGCCGCCGTCATGTACACGATCTGGCGCCGGAACCTGCGACGCGGCGGGCGCCCCGCAACTCCTCATACGTAGCCAACGGATGATCACAGAGGCCGGTTCGCGGACTCGCGAACCGGCCTCTGACCTGCACAAACGTGGTGGGCGATACAGGACTTGAACCTGTGACCTCTTCCGTGTCAGGGAAGCGCTCTCCCACTGAGCTAATCGCCCTTTGACGCGAGCGGACGACGGGATTCGAACCCGCGACCCTCACCTTGGCAAGGTGATGCTCTACCAACTGAGCCACGTCCGCGCGGTGCCGCCGGAATCCGGTACGGCGTTGCGTTAGGAACTGTAGCCGATCCTGGGCGTGGCTCAAACTTGGGCGGGCGGGTGGCGGGGGGATCTTGGGAAATGGTGGGGTTGGTACGATCCTCGGCGGTGTTCGGGCCGTTGAGGTGCTACGTGGGGGGAGCCGGCGTGCGGGTCTGGGTCAACGGGGCGATGGTGGACGAGGCCGAGGCGCGCGTGTCGTTCCGCGATCACGGGCTGGTCGTGGGCGACGGGGTGTTCGAGGCGATGAAGATCGTCGACGGGCGGCCGTTCGCGATGACGCGCCACCTCGCGCGGCTGCGGCGGTCGGCGATGGGGCTGGGGCTCGGCGCGCCGGATCTGGACGCCATCCGCGACGGGGCCATGCGGGTCATCGAGGCCGCCGCTGCCGCGGGGGCTGCGGGGGCCGCCGCGGGTGACTCGGGTGGTGGCGCGGCCGGGGAACTGGGGCGGCTGCGGGTGACGGTTACCGGGGGGCCGGGGCCGCTGGGGTCGGGGCGGGGTGAAGGCGGGGCGTTGACGATGGTCGTGGCGTACGCGGCCGGGGCGGTGCCGCAGGCGCCGAACGACGTCTCGGTGGTGCCGTGGGTGCGCAATGAGCGGGGGGCGCTGGCCGGGCTGAAGACGACGTCGTACGGGGAGAACGTGCGGGCGCTGGCCTACGCGCACGAGCGCGGCGCGGACGAGGCGATCTTCGCGAACACGGCCGGGAACCTGTGCGAGGGGACCGGGACGAACGTGTTCGTCGTGAAGGACGGGGAGCTGGTGACGCCGCCGCTGGCGTCCGGGTGCCTGGCGGGGGTGACGCGGGCGCTGGTGCTGGAGTGGGTCGGCGGCACGGAGCGCGATCTGCCGCTCGACGCCCTGGCGTCCGCCGACGAGGCGTTCCTGACCTCGACGACGCGGGATGTCATGCCGATCCGCGCCGTCGACGACCGGGTGCTGCCCGCCGTGCCGGGGCCGGTGACCCGCGCGGCCATGAAGACGTTCGCCGAGCGCGCCGCCGCCGACATCGACCCCTGAGCGCCGCCCCGGCGGACGATCGCTGTCGCCCGGCCGGGGGTCAGGAGCTCCAGAGCATCTCGTCGATCTCGGACTCCAGGTCGACGAAGTCGGCCTCGTGGCCGGCCGGGACGATCTCGTACGTGCGGTGGAGGAAGTCCGCGACGGGGGTCAGCGGGATCTCGAAGGTCGCCTGGCCGAAGGGCGAGGCGAGGCGGAGGCCGAGGGTGCGCTCGTCGCCGCCGCGGTCCGGCCAGACGGTGACGTCGCCGTCGCCCACGCGGCGGACGATGCCGACGGTGAACAGCTCGCGGGCGAAGATCCACTCGACCGGCTCGTCGTCGGCGACGTGGAAGGCGATGCTGATGGCGTACGGGTCGTCGGCCGTGTAGGAGATGTCGGCGACCAGGGGGACGTCCGCCCGGTCGGGGACCATGAGCCTGAGGTCGAGCTCGGCGGAGATGGTCGTACTGCTGCTGTTCATCGCCAAACCTCTTCGTCGTTCGGGGACCGCTGCGGGGTGCGCACTCGTTCCTACGGGGGTGTGCTGGGACCTATGACGAGTAACTGCGAAACATATTCACAAGATTCCCGCGGTGCTTGCCCGCTGTAACGTCGGGCCACGTCCGCCCAAAATAGCCGCGAACTGCGTAAACAAGTGTATTTGGCGGCCCGGGCGGGGAGGACGAGACGCCGGCTCCGCGCCCCGATGTCACGCAGCGTGACTTCGGGGCGAGCGGGGCGAAGCGGACGGGCACCGTCCGGTGAATGCCGTCCCGTCGCCGTCCGTGACCGGCGGGTGCCCCCTCCCGGACCGCCTCCGCGACCCGTTCGCGGACGGGGACCAAGATCGGCCCGATGTCACGCACAGTTGCGCTCGGTGATTCCCCTCACAGCGTTTCCCGAGGTGGCAATCGTGATGGCTTCGTGACCGCCGACACGCCGGGCCGGACCGGCCGTGACACCGCCGTGACCAGCGTGCACACCGAAGCGTGATCACGTACGAAGGCCCCGCCCGCGCCCCGTGACAGGGGCGGGCGGGGCCGGGCGGGCGGGCTATTTGGGCTGGTTGATGCGGATCGCGTTGCCGAACGGGTCGCGCAGGCCGCAGTCGGTGCCGTACGGGCGCTCGGTCGGCGCGTCGATGAACTCGACGCCCTTGGCGCGCAGCTCCTCGTACGTCGTGTGGATGTCGTCGGTGGACAGGCCGATCCAGCCGCCTCCCGCTCCTTTGGTGACCAGCTCGCGCACCTGCTCGGCGGTGGCCTCGTCGTGCGCGGGCGGGCCGGGGCGTTCCAGCAGGATGCTGCGTCCCGGATCGCCGGGAACGCTGACCTCCAGCCAGCGCATGAAGCCGAGATCCTCGTCGGTGTGCACCTCGAAGCCCAGCTTGCCCACGTAGAAGTCGAGCGCCTCATCCTGGTCGAGCACGAAGATCGAAGTGATCGTGATGGCTTTGAACATGTCCATCAACCTACGGGCGACCTGGGGCGATCTGCTTATCCGAAACTGCTCGGCCGCATCCACGCCATGGCGAAGCACGACGGCGCGCTGACCGGCGGCAGGCCCACGGCGCGGCGCCGGAACTCCGTGGGGGATTCGCCGACGATGTCACGGAACGTGCGGCTGAACGTGCCGAGGCTGGAGAAGCCGACGTCGAGGCAGATGTCGGTGACGCTGCGGCCGGTCTCGCGCAGCAGCCGCATGGACCGCTCCACGCGGCGGCGTTGCAGGTAGCGGTGCGGGGTCTCGCCGAACGTGGCGCGGAACGTCCGGATGAAGTGCGCCTCGGAGACGTGCGCGAGCCGGGCCAGGGCGGGGATGTCCAGCGGCTCGGCGTACGCGCGGTCCATGGCGTCGCGGGCGCGCAGCATCCGCCGATTGGTGTCCTCGGCCGCGCTGGTCATGCCGCCCATCCTGCCCGATCCCCGCGGCCGCGTACGGGGGACCCGCGCCGTACGGGCGGGCGCGGGTCCCGTGGCGGTCAGGACGCGCCGGTGGACGGGTCGAGGATCAGCCGGCCGGCGTGCGGGCGGCGGAAGTCGAACATGCCGCGCAGGCTGCCCGCGCGGGCGTCGAACGACCCGTCGCCGATGCGGCCGAGCCCCCAGTTGTCCTCGATGAACCGCAGCACGGACGTCTGCTCCGTACGCGTGTGGTCGATGTGGTCCGGCTTCGCGTACGGCGAGATGACCATCATCGGCAGCCGCGGGCCGGGGCCGCAGCGGTCCTGGTAGCCGTGCACCGCCGGGGCCTTCCCGCACAGCGCCGGGTCGTCCTGCGCCGGGTCGGTCGACCCGTTGGCGACGCCCGCGAAGCGGTGGTCGTACCAGCCGTCGGAGTCGTCGTAGGCGACGACGATCGCCGTGGACCGCCAGTCGGGCGACCGCTGGATCGCGTTGATGTGGTCGACGAGGAACCTCTGCTCGTCCAGCGGGTCGGAGTAGCCGGCGTGGCCGTCCTGGTAGGCCGGGGCCTTCAGGAAGCTCACCGACGGCAGGTGGCCGGCCGCGAGCGCCGCGTCGAAGTCGGTGAGGTCGTACTGGTGGTTGGCGCGGTCGGCGTCGCCGACGGTGCGCGCGGACACCGGCGGCTGGTGCTTCTCGTTCGCCGTGGAGCTGTAGAACTGGAACGGCTCGTGGTGCGGCAGGTAGTCGAGCGCGGAGACGCCGCCGATGTTGGCGTGCGCCGCGCCGCAGACCGCGTAGCCGTCCTTCGTACTGGTCGGACGGAACCCGCCCTGGAAGAAGCCCCAGCTCACGCGCTTGCGGTTGAGCAGGTCGCCGACGTTCCTGCCGGTCAGCACGCCCAGGTTGGCGTGCGCGGTGCGGTTGGTGTTGGCGCAGTCGTCGAACGCCGGCTGCGGGTCGCCGGTCATCGTGCCGACCCCGTTGGCGTCCGGCGATGACACCACACTCGCGTCGGTGACCTTCTTCCGGGTGTCCGGGTCGATGGCGTAGATGCCGTGGGTCTGGCCGGACGCCAGCTCGATCGCGCCGGGCGTGGACGGGCCGAACGCCGAGCCGTAGGAGTTGTCGTTCAGGGTGTAGTGCTGCGCGTAGTTCCACAGCCCGGTGACCGTGTTGCCGTCGAAGTAGTCCATGACCAGGCCCGGCTCGCCGAACAGGATGGGCTGGCCGGTGCAGGTGTCGTGGCCGGTCTCCTGGACGAAGCGGTCCATCCTCCCGGCGTCGAACGCCTTCTGCTCGTGGCCGTACGAGTGGTCCTGGTCGCAGGTCAGCGCGTGGTCGTGGGACAGCCGGTTGGGGTTGTACTGGTTCGGGTTGTGCTCGCGCAGCCGCTTCGACAGGCCGTCGGGCGCGGGGGTGCCCGGCCGGGCGTGGAACGTCGTGCCGTCGGTGTTGGCGGCCTTCGGGTACGTGCCGAAGTAGTGGTCGAAGGAGATGTTCTCGTCGAAGAGCACCACGACGTGCTTGATCGGCGTCGTCGTGCGCGCCTGCGCGGCGGGGGTGAACGGGTGGACGCCGGAACCGCCGCTCGGGGTGCCCAGAGCGGCGGTGGCGGCGAACAGGACGGCGGCGGCGACGATGCCGCCGATCACGAAGGTCTTCCGGTGCGTGCGGTGCGGGGCTGCTCGGTGCGGGGATCTCGCGGGCATGTGTCCTCCGTCGGTGCCGGTTCGTGACGGGCTCCGGTGCGGTCTCCCTTCGTCGGGTCAGCCGAGCAGCGCCCGGCCCAGGTGGTCGGCGGCGTTGCGTACGCCGGGCAGCACCAGGAAGTAGCCGCCGCCGAACGGGGTGATGTAGTCGACGAGCGGCTCGTCCTTCAGGCGGTGCTGCACCGTCTCGAACTGCGCGTGGATGTCGCGCTGGTAGCAGGTGAACAGCAGGCCCATGTCGAGGTTGCCCGCGGGGTCGGTGCCGTTGTCGTAGTTGAACGCGCGGCGCAGCAGGCGGCTGCCGTCGGTCTGCGGGGTGCGCGGGTTGGCGCGGCGGATGTGGCTGGTCAGCGGGATGAGCTTGCCGATGGGGTCCTGCGCGTACTTCGGCACGTCGTTCTCGTTCGTGCCGTCGAGCGGCGCGCCGGTGTCCCGGGAGCGGCCGATGAGCTGCTCCTGCTCGGTGACGCCGATGCGGTCCCAGAACTCGACGAGCATGCGGATCAGCCGGACCGCGACGTACGTGCCGCCGGTCAGCGGGCCGCCGTCGTCGATCCAGATCAGCCGGTTGACGTCGGCGCCGACGGGGTTGGCGGTGCCGTCCTTGAAGCCCATCAGGTTGCGGGGGGTGCCGCTAGGCCGCGGCGGGCTGGTGAAGCCGCTCATCCGCCAGCGCACCTGCATGGCGCCGCGGGTGTGCCGGGCGATGTCGCGCAGCGCGTGCAGGATGGTGTCCTCGTCGTCGGCGGAGAGCTGCAGGCTGAGGTCGCCGTGGCACCACTTCGGGTCGAGGTCGTCGTTGGGGAAGGCCTTCATGCTGGTCAGGCCGGACGGGCGGCGTGAGGCCAGCCCGTAGCGGCCGTCGAACAGCGACGCGCCCACGCCGACGGTGACCAGCGGCCCGGCGCGGCGCGGCGGCACGGGGCCGAGCACACCGGAGTCGGCGGGAGGGCCGCTGATGCCGTCCTCCAGCGGCGGGCCGCCCGCGGTCAGGATCCGCGCGCGGTCGGTGAGCGTGCGCATCAGCTCGGTCAGCTCGGCACGGCTCTCGGCGACCACGTCGAACGCGGCGAGCACGGTGTGCCGCAGCGGCTTCTGGACGACGCCCGGCTGGTGGAGGCCTTCGTACGGCGGGGTCGCGGGCGCCGCGGCGGCGCCGGGGGCGGCGGCCGCCCCGGCCGCGCCCGCCGCGAGGACGCCGGTCGCGCCGGTGGCCAAGGCGCCGCGCAGGAATGCGCGCCGGCCGGTCACGACACCCTCCGCGGCGCGCAGATCTCGGCGATCGGGGCGAGGCGTTCGAGCAGCCCGGCGACGGCGCCGTTGACCCGCTGCCGGTCCATCGGCGACAGGTCGTCCAGGGATGTCCAGTGGCCGCCGTGGTCGTGGGACCTCAGGACCGTGTCCGTACGGTCCAGCCAGGCGTCGAGGTCGTTCAGGCCGGGATCGCGGGTGCGCAGCAGCGGGCGCAGCACGCTCAGGACGTCGCGGGTGCCGTCGAGGTCGGCCGACACGGTGGCGAGGTCGGTGCCGCTGCCGTCGTCGGACTGGCCGGTGAGCACGCCGCGTTCGGCGTCCTCCATGATCTCGTGCGCGCGCAGGCCCAGGTCGAGCGGGTCGATGCGCTGGTCGGACCACTGGCCGCGCAGCTTGCGCGCGTCGCGGTCGAGGTCGTCGGCGGGGCCGCGCAGCCCGGTCATCGCCTCGTCGTGCCACAGGCCGTGCTCGACGCGGTGGAAGCCGGTGGCCCCCGGGCCGGTGCCGTTCATCGCGTCGCCGAGATCGCCGAACGCGCCGTACGCGCCGCCGAGCCGTTCGTAGGCCATGTGCGCGGGCAGCCAGGCGTCGCGCGCGGCGCCGCGGTCGCCGTCGCGGACCGCGGTGCGCAGCGCACCCGTCTTCGCGACCAGGGTGTCGAGCCGCTTGGCGACGATCTTCTGGTAGGCGCGCACCGGGCCGTACAGGTCGTTGCTCGTCACCGGGACCACCTCGGGCCCGCCGCGCCCGCTCCCGCGCACCCGCACGGGCGCGCCCACGACCGGGTCGTCGCCTTCGAGATGGCAGCGCAGGGCGTACGCGCCGGGGCCGAGGTCGAGCCGCAGGACGCGCGTGGCGTCGGGGCCGAGCGCGTCGATCTCGCCGACGACGGCGCCGGTGGCCGGGACGATGACGGCGGCCTCGGCGGGCTGGCCGCCGGAGTTGTACAGCCGCAGCTCCTGCGGGCCGGACGCGCGCGGCGCCCATCCGCGGCCGCATCCGGCGCTGGCCACGGTGACGCGGGCGCCGGCGGCCACACGGGACAGCGGCTGGCGCGCGGCGAGCGCGGTGGCGAGGGTGGTGACCAGCAGAATCGCGGCGATCGTTGCGCCTTTGCCGTACGCGAGCCCGCGTGCCACAGGCCGGTCCTTTCGTGGTCTTTCCCGCCGGGGTCCGGATCACGTGGTCGTCAGTATCCGTGTCCCGCCGAAAGGCATGCAAGACCCGGCGCCCGCGCCGACCCCGTGCGGGAATTCCGTCGACTTTTTTCCGCCGTAGCGCGAAATCCCATTTCAGGCGCCGTTCCAGGGGCCCGTACGGTCGCCGCCCCGAATCTTCGCTTTCGGAGTTTTCGCAGGTCAGAACGGAACATGAACGCACGTTTCACGTTTGCCATATTCCGTACCGCCACGCGAAGATGAGAAATCTGCCAAACACGCCCTGACCAGGGCTGATCTTGTCATGCCCGGGTGCCGTCCGCGCCCGCGGAAATCCGTGTCGCTGAGGAGCCGTGATGATCCATGCCCGGAAACTGGCCAAAAGCTTCACCGTGCGGAGGCGCCGGGTCGACGCCGTACGGTGCCTCGACCTGGACGTCGGCGCGGGCCAGCTCGTCGCGTTCCTCGGCCCCAACGGCGCGGGCAAGTCGACGTGCCTGCGGATGCTGACCTCGCTGATCCGGCCGACCAGCGGAACCGCCACCGTCGCCGGCCGCGACATCGTCGCCGACCCGGCCGGGGTGCGCGCCCGGATCGGCTACGTCGGGCAGCGCAACGGCATGGGGGAGTCAAACCGCGTCCTCGACGAGCTCGTCACGCAGGGCCGCTGCTACGGCCTCGACCGTACGGCCGCGCGGCGCCGCGCGCACGAGATGCTCGACCTCCTCGACCTGGCGGACGTCGCCGCGCGCGGGCCGGGCACCCTGTCCGGCGGGCAGCGGCGCCGCGTCGACATCGCGCTCGGCCTCGTCCACCGGCCGCCGCTGCTGTTCCTCGACGAGCCGTCCACCGGCCTCGACCCGCGCGGCCGCGCCGAGATCTGGGCGTACATCTCCCGGCTGCGCGCCGAGCACGGCACCACCTTGTTCCTCACCACCCACTACCTGGAAGAGGCCGACGCGATGGCCGAGCGCGTCATCGTCATCGACCACGGCGAGGTGATCGCCGACGGCACGGCCGCGCGGCTGAAGAGCGACCTGGCCGGCGACCAGATCACCGTCACCACCACCGGCGAGGGCGACGCCGCGTCGGCCGCGGAACTGGCCGGCCGTACGGGGGAGGCGGCCGTCGACGGCGTGACCGTACGGGTCCGGGTGCCGGACGCCGCGGCCGCGCTGCCCGGCTACCTGCGGGCGCTGGACGCCGCCGGGGTGAAGGTGGCCGGCGCGGAGACCGCCAGGCCCACGCTCGACGACGTCTTCCTGGCGCTCACCGGCCGCAGCATCGACGACACGTCCGCCTGACCGTACGCAACCGAGTCCAAGAGGAGGACGCTCATGGGTTTCGCCCGTGACACCCGCATCGTGTTCGACCGGGAGTTCGCGCCGGTGCCCCGCCAGCCGGTCGGCCTGGCGTTCGCCATGCTCCAGCCGCTGCTGTTCCTGCTGCTGTTCGGCTCGCTGCTCGCCGGCTCGGGCGCCGGCGAAGGGGGCGCGGCCGCCTGGCAGTGGTTCGTGCCCGGCGTGCTGCTCATGATGTGCCTGTTCGGCCCGATGCAGGCCGGCTATTCGCTGCTCATGGAGGCGATCGGCGGGTCGCTCGAACGGCTGCTCGTCACCCCGCTGAACCGCGCCGCCCTGCTCACCGGGCGGGTGCTGAAGGAGTTCGTGATCCTCCTGGTGCAGGCCGCGCTGCTGGTCGTGGTCGCCCTGCCGATGGGGTTCCGGCCGCACCTCGCCGGGGTGTTCGCCGGGCTGGCGCTGCTGGTCGTCCTCGGCGTCGGGCTCGGCTCGCTGTCGTTCGTGCTGGCCATCGCGTCGAAGCCGAGCGGGACGATCTTCTACCTGGTCACGCAGACCGTGCTGTTCCCGCTGGTCCTGCTGTCCGGGGTGCTGCTGCCGCTCGGCTCGGCGCCCGCGTGGATGCGCGCGGCCGCCGCGGTGAACCCGCTGCGGTACGTCGTGGACGCCGAACGCGCCCTGTTCGCCGGGCGGTTCGGCGCGGCCGCCGTGCCGTACGGGCTGGTCGCCGCGGGCGTGCTGGCCGCCGTGGGGCTGCTGGCCGGGGTGCGGGCGATGCGCCGGGCCGTGTAGCGGACGGCCGCGAAGTCTGCGAGGGTCCGTACGGCCACGACCCGTGACACGGAAGGCGGATCCATGACCGTACGACGAGCCCTGACGCGGGCCGGCGTTGTGGCCATCGTGGCGGCGCTGGCGGCATTGGGGACGGTGGCCGGGCTGGCGCGCGGGTGCGGGCCGGTCGGCGGCGGCCGTACGGCGGCCCCCAAGCCGTCCGGGCTGACCGCCGCTCGGCTGGCGGACGCGCTCGTGTTCACGTACGGCCCGTACGGCTCGATCACGCAGCCGGCCGCCGGCGCGTACCGCTCGCTGCCCACCGCGGCCTCGGCGGGCGGCGTCGCGGGCGCGCCGGCGAACACCAAGTTCGATCCGGCGGACTGCGCGAAGGCGATCTGGTCCGGCCCGGACCCGGCGCGTTTCGGCACCGCGCAGGCGGCCGTCACGGCGCTGCGCCGCGCCGGCGACACGTCCTCATCGGGCACGCAGATCTGGAACGAGCTGATCGCCGCGCCCGGCGCCACGGCGCGCGCCGCGCTCGGCACCGGACCGCTGCCCGGATGCGCCCGCGTCCGCGGCTCCTACCAGGGACGGTCGCTGGAGTTCACCGAGGAGAAGGCGCCGCGGCTCGGCACGGCGGCGCGCGCCGCCTCCGTCACGTCGGGCGGGCGGAGCGTCCGGGTGGTCGCGTTCGCCGACCGCGGCTACGTGGGCGTCGTGCTCGCCCAGGGGCTGTCCCGTACGAAGACGGCCGCGTTCGCCGCGCAGGTGTACGCGACCGCGCACGCCAAGCTCGGCTGACGCCTCGGCCCGCCTCGGCCCATCTGGGCCCGCGGGCCCAGATGCCTGCGGGGGAGTGGGCCGCCGGGCCCTGTCACGTCCCGGGTTCGCGTCCGTACGATCGGCGACCGTGCGGCGTTGGCAGCGTCGTCCGCGCGCCGAAACGGGGGCGTTCGCGGGCGAGTACATCGGACTCGGCGTCCTTGCAGCGGTGGTCGTCGCCGTGCTCGCCATGATGGTTCCCGGCGGGTTCCGCGCGGGCGCCGCCACCGTGGTCTGCCGCATCGTCCACGCCGGCGGCGGCGGTACGGGCGACGGCTGCGGCACGCCGCCGCCGCGCCCGCGGTGCACCGCGTTCTGCCCGACCACCACCAACCCCATCCACCCGTCCGACCCCGTCACCGCGGCGACCAAGGGCGGATACGCCGCGCTCGGCGACTCCTACGCCTCCGGCGAGGGCGCGAACGGCAACGGCGCGTACCTCCCCGGCAGCGAGACGGGCACCGACCACTGCCACCGCGCGCCCAGCGCCTTCCCGCGCGGCATGGGCGCGGAGTTCCACTTCCGCGGCGGGCAGCGGTTCGTGGCGTGCAGCGGCGCGCGCACGCCCGACATCGCCGGCGGGCGCTACGGCGAGCCGTCGCAGTACGACGCGCTGAACCAGGGCACCACCACCGTCACGCTCACCGTCGGCGGCAACGACATCGGGTTCGCGCCGGTCGTGAAGGCGTGCCTGCTCGACCTGCACATGTCCCTGAAGTTCTGGGACCCGCCCAAGCAGGACGTCTGCCACTCCAAGGAGAAGGGCATCGACGACGACATGGCGCGGCTGTTCGGCCACCCGCCGGACCCGAGCAGGTACGAGCAGATGCTGGAGGGCATCCACAAGCGGGCGCCGAACGCGCGCATCCTCGTCTCCGGCTACCCGCGGCTGTTCCCCGAGCCGCCGAAGCGCCAGTACCTGACGCTCCGCACGGACGACCAGGAGTTCCTGAACCGCAAGACCGCGGAGCTGAACGCGCGGATCGCGCAGCAGGTGCAGGCCGAGGACCAGAAGGCGTACGGCGGCGGGCGGCAGAAGATGGGCGCGTTCGAGTACGTCGACACGTACAACGCCATGGACGGCCACGAGATCACCACGTCGAAGCCGTGGATCAACGGGGTCGAGGTCTGCCTGGGCGACCTGACCCGCGACAACCCGAACTGCCGGGGGAACGTGGGCGGCGGCGTGGGAACGTTCCACCCCACGCCGGACGGCCAGCGGGCCTTCGGGCGCGTCTTCGCCCGGCAGCTCCGCGAGGGCCCCGGGCGCGTGCTGTACGACCCGTGACCCGCGGGTCAGTCGACGATACGGAGGCGCACCCGGCGGTTGGCCCGGCCCTTGCTCTCCACCTTCGCCACCTCGACGCGGCCGATCATCGCGGTCGACGCGACGTGGGTGCCGCCGTCGGCCTGGACGTCGAGGCCCACGATGTCGACGATGCGCACCTCGGGGACGTCCTGCGGCACCAGGTTGGTCTGCGTGCGCACGATGTCCGGGATGGCCATGGCCTCGTCGCGCGGCAGCACCCGGTCGACGATCTTGCGGTCGCCGCGCACCTCGGCGTTGACCAGATCCTCGATGCGCGTCTTGAAGTCCGGCGGGACCTCCGGGAGGTTGAAGTCCATCCGCGCGCTGCCCACCAGGCCGTCGGGGCCGTCGGCGGTGTCCATGTTCCCGCCGGTCACCAGGGCGCCGAAGTCGCGGAACACCACGCCGCACAGGACGTGCAGGCCGGAGTGGGTGCGCATCAGGACGGTGCGCCGCTCGTCCTCCAGCGCACCGCGTACGGCCGTGCCCGCCGGGGGCAGCGGGTCGCCCTCGGCGGGGACGAGGTACAGGTCGTCGCCCTTGCGGGTGCCGACGATGCGGGTGCGGACGCCCTGCCAGATCAGCACACCGTGGTCCGGCGGCTGGCCGCCGCCACCGGGGTAGAACGCCGACCGGTCGAGCACGATGCCGTTCTCGGGGTCGGCCGCGACGACCACGCAGTCCCATTCGCGCAGCGTCGGGTCCTGCCAGTCCAAGCGCTCGGTTGCCATGCCGGACACCCTAATCCCGCGCGCGTACGGGATCAGGGTCCCGCGTCATCCCAGGAAGGCGGCGAGCCGGTCGACCGCGTCGAGCAGCGTGGGCTCCGGCGCGGCCAGGCACATCCGGAGGTAGCCCTCGCCCGTCGGGCCGAACGCGGCGCCCGGGGCGAGGCCCACCCCGGTGTCGCGCAGCAGGCGGTCGGCCAGGGCCACGGTGTCGGGCTCGCCTGCCACGCTGAAGAACGCGTAGAAGGCGCCGTCGGACGGCACCACCCGCACGCCGGGCAGGGCGGCCAGCCGGGGCACCACGGCGTCGCGGTGCGCGCGGTACGTCGCGACCTGCCGGGTCACGAACTCCTCGCCGTCGCGCAGCGCCGCGATGCCGCCGTACTGCACGAAGGTCGTCGCGCACGACACGTTGAACTCGACGATCTTGGCGAGCGCGGACAGCAGGCCGGGCGGCACGACCATCCAGCCGAGCCGCCACCCGGTCATCGCCCACGCCTTGGAGAAGCTGTTGCAGACGATCAGCCGGTCGTCCGGCTCGCTGATGTCCAGGAACGACGGCGCCGCCGCCGGGAAGTCCGGACGGGACGGGCCGTAGTAGAGCCGTTCGTACACCTCGTCGGCGACGATCCACGTGCCCGTACGGCGGCAGTGCGCCAGGACGGCCCGCTGCTCCTCGGTGGTCATCGTCCAGCCGGTGGGGTTGTTCGGCGAGTTCAGCAGCAGGATCCGGGTGTCCGTGCCGACGGTGGCGAACAGCTCGTCGAGGTCGAGCCGCCACGCGTCGCCCACCAGGCGCAGCGGCACGTGGGTGACGACGCCGCCCATGACGCGCGCCCCCTCGAAGGCGTTCGGCCACACCGGCGACACCGCGACGACGTCCGAACCGGGGTCGATCAGGCACTGGTTGACCAGCGCGAGCGCGCTCACCCCCGCGCTCGTCACCACGACGCGGCCCGGGTCGACGGCGCGCCGGCCGAGGCGCGCGTGGTACGCCGCGATCTCCGCGCGCAGCTCGCCGATGCCGAAGTTGGGCGTGTAGAAGGTCTCGCCCGCGCGCAGCGCACGCTCGCAGGCCGCGCGGATGAACTCCGGCGTGGGGTCGAGGCCCTCGCCGTACCAGAGCGGCAGGACGTCGAGCCCCGGCGGAAGCGCGGAGACGCTCTCGGCGAGCCGGCGGATCAGGTGCGGTGAGATCTCCTCCACACCCGCACGCGCTTGAGTAGGCCACCGCTCACCGGTCGCCCCTGCGTCACGGTCCAGCTCGCCGACGGACATCCGCCCCTCCTCACGGGTTACGGCCGAAAGATCTATTCGAGGATCGCAGGTCCGCGCCAGTGGTTTGGCCGTGGATGACCTGTTTGCCTCGGGGGTCAGTCGTTCGCGGCGACGACCTTGCCGGGGTTGAAGATGCCGGCCGGGTCGAGGGCCCGCTTGACGGCGCGGTGCATGGCGACGACCTGGGGGCCGACCTCGGCGTACAGGCCGCGGCGCTTCAGCAGGCCCACGCCGTGCTCGCCGGTGACGGTGCCGCCGAGGGCGATCGCGTCGTCCACGATGCGCTCGAACGCGCGCTGGGCGCGTACGCGGGCCGCGTCGTCGCCGGGCGTCGTGCTGATCAGCGGGTGCAGGTTGCCGTCGCCGGCGTGCGCGATGTTCGCGATGCGCGTGTCGTTGTCCCTGGCCGCGGCGTCGATGCGGGCCAGCATCTCCGGCACGAGGTGGCGCGGCACGCAGACGTCCTCGGTGAGCAGCGGCCCCAGGCGTTCCAGCGCGGGATACGCCAGGCGCCGCGCCGCGAACAGCGCCTCGGCCTCCTCGGCGTCGGTCGACCGCACGCTCCACGTGGCGCCGGCCGCACGGAACGCCGCCAGCACGGCCTCGGCCTCCGCCTCGCCGGCCGCGCCCGGGGCGTCGACCCGGCCGAGCAGCAGCACCTCGCCCTCCTCGGACAGCCCCATGTGCTTCCAGTCGTCGACCGCGCGCAGGCAGTGCCGGTCGACGAGCTCCAGCGCGCTCGGCACGATGCCGGCCGCGTTCACCGCGCTCACGGCCTCGCCCGCGGTGCGGAGGTCGTCGAAGTAGCCGACGACCGTCCGCTCGGGCGGCCGCGCGCCGCGCAGCCGCACGGTCACCTCGGTGACCACGCCCAGCGTGCCCTCGGCTCCGACGAACAGGCCGCACAGGTCGTACCCGGCGACGCCCTTGGCCGTACGCCGGCCGAGCCTGACGACCTCGCCGTTCCCCACGACGGCCTCGATGGCGAGCACGTAGTCGCGGGTCACGCCGTACTTCACGCAGCACACGCCGCCGGCGTTGGTGGCCACGTTGCCGCCGATCGTGGACCACGGCGAGCTCGCGGGGTCCGGCGGATACCACAGGCCCCGCTCCGCGCAGGCGCGCCGCAGGTCGTCGTTCACCACGCCGGGCTGGACCACGGCCAGCCGCTCCACCGGGTCGATCTCGACGACGGCGTTCATGTCCGCCAGCGACAGCAGCACGCACCCGTCGACCGCGTTCGCGCCGCCCGACAGGCCCGTGCCGGCGCCGCGCGGCACGACCGGCACGCCGTGACGTGCGCAGACGCCGACGATCGCGGCCACCTCGGCGGTGCCGCGCGGACGCGCGAGCGCGATGGGCGTGCCGTGGGCGGCCCACTCGGCCTCGTCGTGGACGTACGCGGCCATCGCGTCGGCGTCGGTGACCAGTCGCGGATGCGCGGCACGCAGCTCGGCCAGCGCGTTCGGGTTCGTCGGCATACCTCCGCAGCGTAGAACCGCGCGGCGCGGAGGGTGCGTACGGGATGGTCGGACAGGACGCTTGATCATCTGTCACGATGTGCCGGTGAGTAGCGGTCATGCTACGCACCGTGTGCATTTGGAGGGGGAACCGTGAGCGTGCTCGACCTGCCGACCCCGCTCGCCCGGTTGTACGGGCTGGCCATGGAGATCGGGGTGTCGGTGGCCAGCCCGGAGGGCGACTGGCCCGACGACGGCATCCTCGCGATCGTCGGCGCCGCGCTCGACCCGAGGTCCGAGGGCGCCGAGCACGTCCTGAACCCCGGCGCGGTCATCCTCACCGACCCGCGCATGGACGACGACCTGTGCACCGAGACGCTGGCGTTCGCCGTGGCCATCCTGTGCACGCAGTACGAACGGGTGGCCGCCGCGCCGGAGCGGTTCGTCGCCATCGGCCGCGAGCGGCTGCCCGAGCCCATCCTCGGCGTGGCCACGATGGCGCGGGAGATCGCCGCGCGGTGCGGCTACTCGGCGGGGGAGCGGTCGCTGGAGTTCGAGATCAGGACACCGCCGCCCGTGGACGATCTTTCCAGGTCACCGCATTAATGGATCGATCCATTCGGGATGGAATCCGGAAATACGCGTCGAGGCGGTAACGGTGGGCAGTAGGGTGGTGACGGATGGCCGCCGCCGCGGCTGACGCGCAATGGCGGCTCCGACCATGACCGACCATGCGGAGTAACCCCCATCATGCTGTACGGCATCGACGTCTCCAACTGGCAGGGCACCGTCAACTGGGCGAACTACGCCAATGACGGAATGAAATTCGGCTTCGCCAAGGCGACCGAGGGCACGAACTTCTCCGACGCCCAATTCGCGCACAACTGGAGCGGAATGAAGGCGCACGGAATCGTCCGCGGCGCCTACCATTTCGGCCACCCGCGCAACAGTGCCAAGGCCGAGGCCGACTACTTCCTGTCCCGCGTCCGCGCCCAGGGCCTGCACGACGGCGACCTGCTGTCCCTCGACCTGGAGTCCAGCGACGGCCACTCGGCGTCCGCCGTGGCGGCGTACGCGCGGGCGTGGTGCGAACGCGTCCACCAGGAGACGGGCGTACGCCCCGTCCTCTACACCTTTCTCTCGTTCGCCCGCGGCGGCTACTGCGCCGGGCTCGGCGAATACCCCCTGTGGATCGCCGCGCCGAGCTACAGCGCCGGGCACCCCCCGATGCCGCTCGGCCCCTGGAAGAAATGGGCCTTCCACCAGTACAGCGACAGCCCTGTTGACAAGAACGCATTCAATGGCACGTCGAAGGACCAGGTGCGCGCGCTTGGCGTCGGCGGCGAGGAGGATGAAGTGCCGATCCGTACCTCCCTCGGCAAGCAGAAGGACCAGTCACTGAAGTGGAACGGCTTCACGGTGCTCGACTGGGACGTCGAGAACGCCGACTCGTCCCACACGCATTGGGACGGCAACCACCCCGGTTACGTCTCGCCGGCCGCCACCTGGGCCGACTTCAACATCTCCGTCGAGATCGACGGCCTGACCCCGGGCGACCAGTGGCAGGTCCAGTACCAGGTCTATGACGACAAGGACGGCAAGGTCACCGGCAGCGCCTGGACGGAGATCGTCGCCGACTACCCGGCGAGCACCGGCCGCCAGTTCGCCACGGGCGCCATGTCCAAGGGCCTCAGCAAGGGCCAGCACGTCTACGTCGCCGTGGCCCTGTTCCCCAAGGACGGCACCACCGACGGCCGCGCCGCCCCCAAGGCCGTCGCGGGCCGCTGGACCATCGCGCAGGACAAGGCGTAGCGCGCCCTCCCAACGGGGCGCCGCCTGTGGATAACGGTTCGTGGCGGCGCGTGCGGGCCGATAGCATCGGTCGTGGCAGGCGAACCACGCCGCCGCCATCTCCGGCAATCATGGGAGTCACCGTGTCTACCGTGTCTGACCTGCGCATCACCCTCGTCGGAAGCGAGCGTGTGGTGGCGGGCGGAACGACGGCCGGCGACCTCCTGGTCGAAGACGGCGGGGGCGGTGGCGTCATCGCCGCGCGGGTCAACGGCGAGCAGAAGGACCTTGCGTACGCCCTGGCCGACGGAGACGTCGTCGAGCCGATCGCGATCGGCTCCGCCGAGGGGCGCGCGATCCTGCGCCACTCCACCGCCCACGTCATGGCCCAGGCCGTGCAAGACCTCTTCCCCGACGCGAAGCTCGGCATCGGCCCGCCGATCGAGAACGGGTTCTACTACGACTTCGACGTCGCGGAGCCGTTCACCCCCGATGACCTGAAGCGCATCGAGAAGCGCATGCAGGAGATCGTCAAGCAGGGCCAGTTGTTCTCCCGCCGCGCCGTCAGCGACGACGACGCCCGCGAAGAGCTCGCCGCCGAGCCGTACAAACTGGAGCTCATCGGCCTGAAGGGCGGCGCCGACGCCGAGGGCGCCGATGTCGAGGTGGGCGCCGGCCAGCTCACCATCTACGACAACCTCGACGCGAAGACCGGCGAGCTGTGCTGGAAGGACCTCTGCCGCGGCCCGCACCTCCCCACCACCAGGAACATCCCGGCCTTCCGGCTGATGCGCTCCGGCGGTGCCTACTGGCGGGGCAGCGAGAAGAACCCGCAGCTCCAGCGCATCTACGGCACCGCGTGGGAGAACCGCGACGCCCTCAAGGAGCACCTCAACCTGCTGGCCGAGGCCGAGCGGCGCGACCACCGCAGGCTCGGCGCCGAGCTCGACCTCTTCTCCTTCCCGCCGGAGATCGGCAGCGGCCTGCCGGTGTTCCACCCGAAGGGCGGCGTCGTCCGCAAGGTGATGGAGGACTACTCCCGCCGCCGCCACGAGGAGGAGGGCTACGAGTTCGTCAACACTCCGCACATCACCAAGGAGCAGTTGTTCGCGATCTCCGGCCACCTCCAGTCGTACTCCGACGACATGTTCCCCGGCTTCGAGGTCGACGGCACCGGCTACCGCATCAAGCCGATGAACTGCCCGATGCACAACCTGATCTTCCGCGCCCGCGGCCGGTCCTACCGTGAGCTGCCGCTGCGGCTGTTCGAGTTCGGCACCATCTACCGCTACAAGAAGTCCGGCGTGGTGCACGGCCTGACCCGCGTCCGCGGCATGACCCAGGACGACTCGCACATCTACTGCACCCGCGAGCAGATGGTCGGCGAGATCAAGACCCTCCTCACCTTCGTCCTCGACCTCCTGCGCGACTACGGCCTGAACGAGTTCTACCTGGAGCTGTCCACCCGCGACGACTCCGACAAGTTCATCGGCACCGCGGAAGACTGGGCCGACGCCACCGCCGCGCTCCAGGAGGCCGCCGACGAATCCGGCCTCGACCTGGTCGCCGACCCCGGCGGCGCCGCGTTCTACGGCCCGAAGATCTCCGTCCAGGCGAAGGACGCCATCGGCCGCACCTGGCAGCTCTCCACCATCCAGGTCGACTTCAACCAGCCGAAGCGCTTCGTCCTCGAATACCAGGCCGCCGACGGCACCCGCCGGCAGCCCGTCATGATCCACCGCGCCCTGTTCGGCTCCATGGAGCGCTTCTTCGGCGTCCTGCTCGAGCACTACGCCGGCGCCATGCCCCCGTGGCTGTCCCCGGTCCAGGCGGTCGGCATCCCCATCGGCGACGCCCACGTGCCCCACCTGGAGAAGGTCGTCGCCCTGCTGCGCGAACGCGGCATCCGCGCCGAGGTCGACACCTCCACCGACCGCATGCAGAAGAAGATCCGCAACGCCCAGAAGCAGAAGATCCCCTTCATGCTGATCGCCGGCGACGACGACGTCGAGAAGGACGCCATCTCCTTCCGCTACCGCAACGGCGATCAGAACAACGGCGTCCCCATCACCGACGCCATCACGGAGATCGTCCAGGCCGTCGAGTCGCGCGTCCAGATCTGACGCGGGTCACGCCCCGGCGCCGGGATCCGCGGAGGCCGCCTGCTCCCAGCGCCGGAAGGCGTCATCAAGGACGGGTGCCGCGCGCCAGTAGCGGCGGATCTTCTCCGCGTCCTGCCGCCGCTCCTCCGCGCTGTAGGCGGCGGCCGTGGTCGGGTGGGTCTTGAGCGTGAGCAGCAGGTCGACCCGCTGCGCCTGAACGCGCGCCTCCCAGGCCATGCGCGCTTCCAGATCGTGGATTCGATCCTCGCGCGTTCGCGTCTCGGCGCTGCGGCGCGCCTCCCCGTCCTCGTTGCGGTCCGACTCGGCCTCGAACACCTCCCGGGCCGTGTGGACCAGGTCAAGGAGTCTCTCGGCGGTCATCCGGTCGCTGGCGACCCGCCGGAGGAGCCGGTGGGCCCCGGCCGCCGTGCCGTCCGTACTGAACGTCACGAGGGACAGGCCGGCCAGCCGGGCGGCGACCTCGCGCGCGTCGGTCTCGCCCATCATCGGGGCGAGCAGGTCGAACTCGACCCCGTCGGGGGAGAGGACCGCCAGCAGGTCGAGCATGAGGCTCGCGCCGGGCACGGTGCGCCCGGCGTGGTCGAGGGCGAGGGTGATGGCCTCCGCGGCGCCGCGCGGGTACGGGTCGCCGGTGGTGCGGGGGAGCGCGGCCGCCAGGTTCGCGTCGCGCAGCAGGGCGCGGTACGCCGGGTAGGCCAGCCGCCGCTCGCGCATCACGGCGGCGGCCTGGGCCAGGGCGAGCGGGAGGTGCCCGAGGTCCTCGGCGAGCGCCGCGGCCTCGTCCCCCGGACCGACCCGTTCGGTGAGGTAGGCGACCGCCTCGTCCGGGGTGAACAGCTCCACGTCCACGAGGTCGCCGGTGTTCGCGAACGCGCGTGACGTCGTGGTGAGGACGATCCGTACGGTGCCCATCGCCGGAAGCCAGGGCAGCAGCGCGTCCGGGTCCTCGGCGTTGTCGTACACCAGGAGGCATTGTTCCGGGCACGCCTCCAGCCAGCGCAGCGCGCGGACCGCGGTGGCCTCCGTGTCGTCCGCCTGCTCCGTGAGGCCCAGCTCGCGGGCCAGCTCGGCGAGGCCCATGATCACCCCGCCGATGTTCTCCGCGTTCAGCCACGCGATCACCCGCCAGCCCTCGGCGGCGCACCGGCGCGCGTACGCCGCGGCGAGCTGCGTCTTGCCCACGCCACGCGTACCCGCCAGCGCGCACACCACTGCCGGCCGCCCGGACTCCGCACGCGCGGCGATCGCCTCCTGAAGCGCCCGCCGCTCCTGGAACGCCACGGACACCCGCGGCACGTGGCCCACCCGCACGCGGTCCGGCGCCGCGCGCGACTCATGAAAGTGGACCTGCTGGACGTCACGCGCCTGGACGACATTGCCCCCGCGCCCAGAGAACGCATTCTCCATAACCGAAGTATCGCCGACCCGCCCGCGCAATGCGACGCGTCTCCGAATCCGGCCGTGCCGGAACCCGGCCCGGTGCGGGGGTGACGCGAGCGGGGGTGATCATGGGGGGATGAGGGAATCGGAGACCGGGCGCCGGACGTATGGGCGTCGTGGGTTGCAGGTCGCCTTGGGGGCGGTTGCCGCCATTCCGCTGTTCTCCGGGCTGGCCGGGATGGTCGCCGGGCCGGCCGCGCTGCCGGGGCGGTCCGGGGAGGTCAGTGCGACGTTGGACAGTGAGTACCGGTTCGTCAACGCGTTCTGGCTGGCCGCGGCGCCGCTGGTCTGGTCGGCGCTGCCGCGGGTGGAGAGCCGGGGGGACGTGCTGCGGCCGGTGCTCGGGCTCGCGTTCGCCGGGGGGATCGGGCGGCTGCTGTCGATCCGGAAGAAGGGGCTGCCGCATCCCACGATGCTCGCCGCGCTCGGCATCGAGCTCGGCGCCGTGCCCGCGCTGATCGCCTGGCAGGCACTGGTGGCGCGGGCCGCCGCGCGGGAACGCCGGGGCTGACCCGTGCGGCCGCGGTAGGCGCGGTCGTGGAGGTGCTGGTCGGAGGGGTGAATCTGGGGAAACCGCCCGGATTGTACGTTCGCGTGCCACGATGACGCCGTCGGCGGCGAGGGGCGGGCGGCAATGGCGGCGGACCACGCGTGGGCGGTTCCCGGCTGTACGGCGGTGCGCGAGCTGGGGGACGGGGCGTCCGGCAGGGTCGTGCTCGCCACGGACGACCGTACGGGGGCGCCGGTCGCGATCAAGTACCTGGCGCCGCGGCTGCTCGACGACCCCGGGTTCGCCGACGGCTTCCGCGAGGACGCGCGGGCGCTGACCGCGATACGCGACCCGAACACCGTCCGGGTCTACGACTACGTCGCGGACCCGCGGGGCGCGGCGATCGTCATGGAGGCGGTCGACGGGGTGAGCCTCCGCCGGGTGCTGGACACCGGGCAGGTGCTCGGCCCGGAGGTGGCGCTCGCCGTGCTGAAGGCGACGCTGCTGGGCCTGGGCGCCGCGCACGCCGCGGGTGTGCTGCAC
>DASXYG010000054.1:0-60271 GCA_036502625.1 Streptosporangiaceae bacterium | reverse complement strand
CCGGGTGCTGTTCGTCCAGGAGATGGGCGACGTCTGCGAGGAGATGTTCGGCGAGTCGATGTACGCCGCGCACCGCGGCGACCTCATCGGCGCGTTCGCCCAGGCCGTGCCACCGGACATGCTGCGCCTGTCGTGCCGGGTCACCGGGGTGGCCGACCGCGGCGACGGCGTCGAGGTGCGCGCCGAGACGCCGGACGGCACGGAGGCACGTACGTACGCCGCGGTGATCGGCGCCGACGGCATCCACTCGGCGCTGCGCGAGCGGGTCACCGCCGCCGCCGTGCCGGAGTTCTCCGGCGACTGCGCGTTCCGCTGCCTGCTGCCGATCGACGCCGTGCCGGACTTCGCGCGGCGCCCGGTGAACACCCTGTGGCTCGGGCCCGGGCGGCACTTCGTGCACTACCCGGTGTCCGGCGGCACGCTGGTCAACGTCGTCGCGATCGTGCCGGCCGGCGAGTGGCGCGAGGAGTCGTGGATCGCCGACGGCGACGTCGCCGACCTGGCCGCCGCGTTCGCCGGGTGGGACGACCGCGTGGGCGCGCTGATCGCCGCCGCCACCGAGACCAAGCGCTGGGCGCTGTACGACCGCAGGCCGCTGGAGCGCTGGACACGGGGGCGGATGACGCTGCTCGGCGACGCCGCGCACCCGATGCTGCCGTACTTCGGCCAGGGCGCGAACCAGGCCGTCGAGGACGCCGCCGTCCTGGCCCGCTGCCTGGCCGGGGTGCCCGCGGACGCCGTTCCGGCCGCACTCGATCGCTACGAGCGCATCCGCAGGCCGCGGGCGTCGCAGGCGCAGGAGATGAGCCACGGCAGGCGGGAGTCCAACCACCTGCCCGACGGCGAGGCGCAGCGCCGCCGCGACGCCGCGTTCGCCGGGCAGGCGCCGCTGGAGGCCAACGCCTGGCTCTACGGCTACGACGCCGAGGCCGCGGCCGACGCCCCGGGGTGACGGTGGTGGTGCGCGCGGTGGGTCACCTGGGAAGCTGTCGGTCGTGAACGTCCTGATGTGGGTGACGGCGGCGTGCGCCGTGGTGTGGGTCTACCTGACGTTCGGGCACGGCATGTTCTGGTCGACCGAGACGCGGCTGCCGCCGGCCGCTCCCCCGCGTACGTGGCCGTCCGTGGGCATCGTGGTGCCGGCCCGCGACGAGGAGGCGGTGCTCGGCACGACCCTGCCGACGCTGCTCGCCCAGGACTACCCGGGCCCCGCGGGCGTCGTGCTCGTGGACGACAACAGCACCGACCGCACCGCGGAGATCGCCGCGCGCGTCAGCGAGCGCCCCGGCCTTCCGCTGCTGGTCAGCAGGCCGGGCGAGCCGCCCGAGGGGTGGGCGGGCAAGATGTGGGCGCTGAAGCACGGCGTGGAGACCGCCGGCGAGGTCGACTACTACCTGTTCACCGACGCCGACATCGCGCACGCGCCCGGCTCCCTGCATTCCCTGGTCGCCGCGGTGGGCGACCGCGACATGGTCTCCCAGATGGCCAGGCTGCGCACGTCCACCCGCTGGGAGAAGCTGGTCATCCCGGCGTTCGTCTACTTCTTCGCGCAGCTCTACCCGTTCGCCCGGATCGCCAGGCGCGGGTCGCGCACCGCCGCGGCGGCCGGCGGCTGCACGCTGATCCGCGCGGGCGCGCTGGCCCGCGTCGGCGGCATCGCGGCCATCCACGACGCCACCATCGACGACGTGGCGCTGGCGCGCGCGGTCAAGCGGTCCGGCGGGCGCATCTGGCTCGGCCTGGCCGACCACGTGCGCAGCGTACGTCCGTACCCGGTGCTCGCCGACCTGTGGCACATGATCGCCCGCAGCGCGTACACCCAGCTCCGCTTCTCCCCCGCGCTGCTCGTCGGCACGCTGCTCGGCCTCGCGTTCGTCTACCTCCTGCCGCCGGCCGCCCTGGTGGCCGGGCTCGCGACCGGCGACCTCCGTACGGCCGGGGAGGCGTTCGTGGCGTGGGGCCTGATGACGCTGACGTACCTCCCGATGGTCCGCTACTACCGGCTCGGCGCCCTCTGGGCGTTCCTGCTCCCGCTCGCGGCCCTGCTGTACTTCCTGATGACCGCCGACTCCGCGCGCCGCCACCATCGCGGCGCGGGCGCGTCGTGGAAGGGCAGGACGTACGCCCCGGGTGCGCGATGACCTGGCCCGTCGCCGACCCCGCCGGCTACCTCGCGGGGAGCTGGCGCATCGAGCGCCGCCTGTCCGACGACGCGGCCGGCACGCGCGGCACGTTCACCGGCACGGCCGTGTTCACCCCCGACGGCGGCGCCCTGGCGTACGAGGAGCGCGGCGTCCTCGACCTCGGCCACTGGAGCGGCGAGTCGTACCGCCGGCTGCGCTACGCCCCGTCCGGACCGGGTGTCATGGCGGTGGCGTTCGCGGACGGCAGCCCCTTCCACGACCTGGATCTGCGGACGGGATCCTGGCGGACGCACCACCCGTGCCGCGCGGACGCCTACGAGGGCGCGTTCACCGTCATTTCGGCGGACGAGTGGCGCCAGCGGTGGCGCGTACGCGGCCCGGCGAAGGACCAGATCATCGAGTCGGTCTTCCGCCGCGCCGGCTGATCACGTCGACCGCGGCGGCGCGGCCTGGGCCTCGAAGGCGAGCCGGCGCAGCGCGGACAGCAGGGCGTCGGCCACCACCGTTCCGATCACGACGGCCTCGCCCCGCGCGTCGACGTCGTCGCGGGCCAGCACCACCGGGCCCTCCTTCTCCGCCAGGGTCTCCGCGGCGGCGGCGTAGTCGTCGAGCAGCGCCGCGAAGTCGTCGCCGCCGACGCGGTGCAGCGTGGCCAGCACCTCGGCGAGCGCGCGGCGGGCCGGCGCCTGCTGCCGTACGTCCCACCCGCGCCGTTCGAGCAGCGCCTCGACCTCCGCGGTGGCGTCCTTCAGCGACGCGTCCTCGGCATTGCCGCGCCCGGCGGGCATGGCGTAGAGGACCTTGCCGAGCGACTCGATGTCGCTGTGGCCAGGCGCGTCCATCCGGGCGAGCACCTCGCGGGCCGAGGCGATGGACAGCCCGCCGACCTCGACGAGCGCCCGGACCAGCCGGATGCGCCTGACGTGCCGCTGGTCGTACTTCACCTGGTTGGGGCTGGTGCGCTCGCCCGCGGGGAGCAGGCCCTCGCGCAGGTAGTACTTGATCGTCGGAACCGGGACGCCGGATTCCGCGCTCAGCTCCGCCATCCGCATCCGCCGCGACCCCGTTCCGTAGGTGGACTTGCCAACTCGCGCCCTTCGATGGATAGTGTAGCTGCCGATAGCGGATAGTGCTGCTATCGGTAGTGCGAGTGTCCATATCATCAGGGGTGAGCAAGATGGAGTATCGCGACTTCGGGCGGACCGGTGTGCGGGTGAGCCGGCTGGCGCTCGGTGCGATGATGTTCGGCTCGTGGGGGGCGTCGTACGACGACTCGGCGAAGATCGCGCGGCGCGCGTTCGACGCGGGGATCAACTTCGTCGACACCGCCGACATGTACTCCCAGGGCGAGTCGGAGGAGTTCGTCGGGCGGATCCTCGCGGAGGCCGGCAACCGTGACGAGATCGTGCTGGCGACGAAGTTCCACAACCAGATGGGCGAGGGCCTGAACCGCAGCGGCAACTCGCGGCGGTGGATCGTCCAGGAGGTGGAGAACAGCCTGCGCCGCCTCCGCACGGACCGGATCGACCTCTACCAGGTGCACCGCCCGGACCCCGCGACCGACATCGACGAGACCTTGGGCGCGCTGACCGACCTCGTACGGGCCGGCAAGATCCTCTACATCGGCACGTCCACGTTCCCCGCGCACGAGATCGTCGAGGCGCAGTGGACGGCGGAGCGGCGCGGGCGCGAGCGGTTCGTCGGCGAGCAGCCGCCGTACTCCATCCTCGCCCGCGGCATCGAGACCGACGTGCTGCCCACGGTGCGGAAGTACGGCATGGGCGTGCTCACGTGGAGCCCGCTCGCCGGCGGCTGGCTGACCGGCCGCTACCGGAAGGGTGCCGTACCGGAGAGCCGCCGCGCCCAGGTGATGCCCGAGCGGTACGACATGTCCATCGAGGGCAACCGGCAGAAGCTGGACGCCGCGGACGCGCTGGCCCAGGTGGCCGACGAGGCCGGGCTGAGCCTGGTCGAGATGGCGCTGGCGTGGAACGTCACCCACCCGGCGGTGACGTCCGCGATCATCGGGCCGCGCACGCTCGACCACCTGGAGGGGCAGCTCACGGCGGCCGATCTGACGCTCGGCGCGGACGTCCTCGACCGCATCGACGCGATCGTCCCGCCCGGCACGACGCTGAACGACGCCGACGGCGGGTGGCGGCCGCCGGCGCTGGCGGACGCGGCGCTGCGCCGCCGCTGAGGCCGTACGTACGGACTCAGGCCGGGTAGGCGTGCGCCTCGGTGGCCTTGACGCTGGCCCAGATCTCCGCGCCGGGTACGAGGTCGAGCTCGGCGGCGGCCGCGGCGGTGACGTCGGCCGCCGCCGGGAGGGCGCCGTCGAGCTGCACGCGGATGAGGTCGCCGTGGCGCTCGACGCCGTCCACCCGGGCCTGCCACACGTTGCGCGGGCTGCCGTCGGGCCGGGCGCGGTAGAGCGCGACGGCGCTGGGCGGGAACGCCACGAAGACGTCCCCCGCCAGGGTCTCCGCGACGGCGAACCGCACACCGTCGCCGCCGGGGTCCAGCCGTACGCCGTCGGGCCCGGCCGCGCCGCGGTAGAGGTTCAGCCCGACCAGCCGGGCGACGTACTCGGTGCGCGGGTGGCGCGCCACCTCGGCGGGCGGGCCGTGCTGGACCACCGCGCCCTGTTCGATCACCACGAGGCGGTCGGCGAGGACCATGGCGTCCAGCGGGTCGTGCGTGACGACCAGGGTGGCGCCGTCGAAGCCGGCGAGGTCGCGGCGCAGCCGGGCGCGGATCTCCAGCCGGGTGTGCGCGTCGAGGGCGGCGAGCGGTTCGTCGAGCAGCAGCAGCCGCGGGCGTACGGCCAGCGCGCGGGCCAGCGCCACCCGCTGCGCCTGCCCGCCGGACAGCGCGCGCGGCCGCGACTCGGCGTGGTCGGACAGGCCGACGCGGGCCAGCATGTCGCGCGCGAGGTCGCGCGCCGACGCACGGGACGCGCCCTGGCAGCGCGGCCCGAACGCCACGTTCTCCAGCGCCGACATGTGCGGGAACAGCAGGTAGTCCTGGAAGACCATGCCGATCGGGCGCCGCTCGGTGGGCAGCGAGGCGAGGTCGTCGCCGTCGAGCTCGATCGAGCCGGAGTCGGGGCGCAGCAGCCCCGCGAGCGCGCGCAGCGTGGTGGTCTTGCCCGCGCCGTTCGGGCCGAGCAGCGCGACGACCTCCCCGGCGCCGACCTCGATGGCGACGTCGAGGCGGAACTCCGGCCTGCGCACCTCGATGCGCGCCCGCAGCACCGGGTCGTCCGTACGCGGCCCGCTCACGACGACGCGACCCAGCGGTCACGGAGGCTGGCGAGCACGATGATCGACACCGCGAGCAGCACGATGCTCAGCACGATCGCCGACTGCGGGTCGGTCTCCATCGCCAGGTAGACCGCGAGCGGCATCGTCTGCGTCTGGCCGGGGAAGTTGCCGGCGAACGTGATCGTGGCGCCGAACTCGCCGAGCGCCCGCGCCCAGCACATCGTGGCGCCCGCCACGACGCCGGGCGCGACCATCGGCAGCGTCACCCGCCGGAAGATCGTCCAGCGGGACGCGCCGAGCGTCGCGGCGGCCTCCTCGTAGCGGCGGTCCGCGGCGCGCAGCGCGCCCTCGACGCTGACGATGAGGAACGGCATGGCGACGAACGTCTCCGCGACGACCACCCCGGCCGTGGTGAACGGCAGCGTGATGCCGAACCCGGCGTCCAGCGAACGGCCGAGCAGCCCGTTGCGGCCGAGCACCAGCAGCAGCGCGACGCCGCCGACGACCGGGGGCAGCACGAGCGGCACGGTGATCAGCGCGCGGACGAACCGCAGGCCGGGGATGCGTGTGCGGGCGAGCAGCCAGGCCAGCGGCACGCCGAGGACCAGCGAGATGCCGGTGGCCACGGTGGCGCACAGCAGGGAGAGCAGCAGCGCGTCGCGGACGCCGGACTCGCCGAGGCGGGTCAGCAGCGTGCCCCACGGCGCGCGGACGAGCAGCCCCAGCAGCGGCACCACCAGGAACGCGAGGCCCAGGAACGCGGGGACGAGCAGCGCCCACGGGATCGCCGCCCACCGGTCGCCGCGCCGCCCCCGCACGGGCGCGGCGCCGATGGTCTCCCGCGTACGGGTGGTCATCCCCCTGACCTTCCCCGTACGGCTCAGGGCTTGTCGAATCCGGCCGTGGTCAGCACCTTCATACCCGCCGCCGACAGCACGAGCGACTCGAACTGCTTCGCCAGCTTCGGCTGCGGCGCCTTGGCCACGGTCACCATCGGGTAGTCGTTGATGGCCTTCGCCGCCTCAGGGAAGTCGATGCCCTTCACCTTGCCCGGCGCGGACTTGACGTCGGTGCGGTAGACCAGCGCGGCGTCGGCCTCGTCCAGCCCGACCTTCGTCAGCGCGGCCTTGACGTCCTTCTCCTCCGAAACCGGCGTGACCTTCAGGTTCGCCGCCTTCAGCGCCTTCTGCGCGGCGGCGCCGCAGGGCACGGACGCCGCGCACAGCACGACCTTGTTCTTCTTGTTCGCGAGGTCCTTCAGCCCGGTGATCTTCGCCGGGTTGCTCCTCGGTACGGCGATCTCCAGCCGGTTCTTCACGAATGTCGTGGGCGTTCCGGCGGCGTTCTTCGCGTCGGTGACCATCTTCATGGTCTTCGGGCTCGCCGCGGCGAAGACGTCGGCCGGCGCGCCGTTGTTGATCTGCTGGGCGAGGGTGTCGCTGCCGCCGAAGCTGAACCGCACCTTCGTACCGGGGTGGGCGGCCTCGAACTGCTTGCCGATGGTGCCGAACGCGCCGGTCAGCGACGCCGCGGCGAACACCGTGAGCGTGGTGGTCGACCCCTTGTTGCCCGACCCGCTCCCGTTGTCGTTGCCGGTGGAGCCGCATCCGGCGGCGAGCAGCCCGATAGCCGCGACGGACGCGAAAGCGCCCGCGATGAACCGTTGCCTGGTCAACCGGCCCTCCTTATGGTGCTGCGCGGCGGTCCGCGAGCTGCACGACGACGTTCGTTGACTTGACCACCGCGTCCGCCACGACGCCCGCTTCGAGCGCGAGGTCGTCCGCGGCCTCCCGGCTCATCAGCGACACCAGCCGGAACGGCCCGGCCTGGATCTCGACCTGCGCCATGACGCCGTCGCGTACGACCCGGGTGACGATGCCGCGCAGATGGTTGCGCGCCGAGGAGCCGCCGGTCTCGCCGCTGTCGGCGGACTGGGACCGGGCGAACGCCGCGAGGTCGGCGCCGCCGACCGTGCGGTGCCCGTTGGCGTCGCGCCGCGCGCGCAGCTTGCCCGCGTCGATCCAGCGGCGCACGGTGTCGCCGCTGACGCCGAGGAGCGCGGCGGCCTCGCCGATGCGGAAGCTCACGGCATCCGCGGAGGGAGAGGCGGGAGAGGTGGTCACGGCGGCAACATTAGCCTCCGCACATGCGAGGAGAAAGTCCGGGCTCCCCTAAGATCCGCCCAAGCCGCACGGCGGCGGCCATCGCATCCGCGATCCCCTCAAACGTGCACGGCACGCGCGACCTGCGCGGCCACCGCGTAGGCGCCGTTCCGCGCCTCCTCAACGCTCAGCTTCTCGTCGTCGGGCTGGCCGAGCGCGTCGTTTCCGTACCAGACCGTGACCAGGACGTTGCGGACTCGGAACACGACCTGCCCGAGATTGGTCTCGGTGTCCTCGCGGAGCTCGTCGTTGGAGGTGAACCGGGAGAACGCCTGCTCACCGGGGCCCCGCAGGGCGTCGAACCTGCCGTTCACGCGTCCGTTGTAATGGCGCCGCAGGTACTCCCGGGCGACCGAACGGGTGGCGGCGGCACCGCCCACCGCGGACTCGATCCGTACCTTCAGCGACCGGCCCTGCGCCGTCCAGTTGCACGCCGACACCACCGGCTTGGGGATCAGCGAGTTGAGATCCGGCCCGACCAGGTGGTTCGGCGGGACCACCTGGTCGGGGACGAAGCGCTTGGTGACGTCGCGCGGCACCGCGTCGCAGGCGGAGAACCGGCGGGTGATCGGCGACGGCGACGGCGGCGAACCCGCGTGCGGCGCCGCCGCGGACGAGCCGAGCGTGCGGGCGACGGCGGCGGCCACCGTGAAGGCACCATGGCGGACGGCCTTCGCCGCCAGCCGCCGCGCCGTGGCGTGCCCGAGCTCGACGCCGGCGAAGTCCAGCTCGGTGACCGCGTTCCCGGCGCGGAAGAGCACGAACTGCGCACGGCCGTCGTACGACGTGTACGCCTCGTCGCCGAGGCCGGTCACCGGGACACGGGTGCCGCGCATCTCGTCCAGGCGCGTATCGAACTCGGCCATCGCCGCGCCGGCGGGCGACACATCGTCGTTCGTCGCCTCGACCACGGTCGTGGCGACATCGAGCGTCCGCTGGTGGGGCGCGCCGCCCGGCGACGACCACGTGCACGAGTCGCCGGAACTGTTCGACGGCAGGTTCATCCGGGTCACCCTGCGGACCGTCGCGGACGGAACGCCGCAGTTCGCCGGGGCGTTCATGACGTTCAGCGGCTTCGCCACCGGGTCGCGGTCCAGCGCCGGGGCCGCGGGGGCGGGCGGCGGATCGCCGCCGCCGCGCAGCGTCAGCACGGCCGCCGTCGTGCCGGCCGCGATCACCACCGCACCGGCGCCGGCCACCAGCACCGGCCATCCGCGCCACCAGGGCCGCCGGGCGATGGGCGGGCGTGGCCACCCCGTTCGGTCGTGCATCGGGCACCTTCCGTGGTCAGTCGCGCAGGAACCGTACGACGGGGAGCGCCGCCGCGTACGCGCCGCCGACCGCCTCCTGCTCCGTCAGCGGCTCGCCGTCCTGGTCGTACGCGTCGGAAATGCTGCCATACGTGATGGACACGAGGCTGACGCCGACGCGGACGACGCAGCGGGCCGGGGCGTCCGCCGGCAGGCCCGGATACGACGACTCCTGGAGGTACGCGCAGAACCCCTGGTCGCCGAGGCCGGCCAGCGCGTGGAAGTAACGGGCGTCGTGCGCGCTGATGGGGGGTTCGTCGCGGGCCTCGGCGTAGCGGCGGAGGTACTCGCTGGTGACGTCGCGGACCGCCGCGCCCGGCTCCGTCGCGTCGCTGGTGGTGATCGCCGCGGTGAGGTGGCGCGAATCGGAGGACCAGGTGCACGACGCGGTGCGGTGGCCGGCGATGGCGTCGGCGGCGCCGAGCGGATCGCCGCCGTCGGTGTCGGTGTCCACGTCCGAGCCGTCGTCGACCAGGCGGTCGCGCAGCGCCTTCGGAACCACGTCGCACATCCGCGTGGGGAAGACGGCGGGCGCGGGGCCGGCGGGCGCCACGGCGGTGCGCGGCGCGGCGGGCGCGCCGACCGAGGCGGCCACGTCGGCGGCGGCGCGGAACACGCCGTCGCGGATGGCGCGCGCCGACCACGAGCGGTCCCGGCCCAGGTCCGCCGTACGGTCGCCGATCTGGTACTGCACGGTCGCGACGAGGTTGCCCGCGCGGAAGACCACGCTGTGGGTGTTCCCCGCGCCCGGCACCTCGTCGGTGGCGCTCGCCTCGTCGCCGAGCCCGGCGACCGGGTCCTTGGCGACGGCGGCGGCGCGATAACGGACGATGGCGCCGCCGATGGCGGAGGTGCCGATCGCGCCCGGCACGCCCGGCCCGGCGGGCACCACGGTCAGGTCCACGCTGAGGTCCCGCATGCCGCGCGCGTCCGTGGCGGGGGTGGACCACGCGCAACCGCCGCCCTCCCCCGCACCGTCCACCTCGGTGCGCGGCACCAGATCCGCCAGCGTCTTCGCGCTGATCCCGCAGTTCGCCGGCGCGGTACGGACGATCGGCCCGGCGGGCACGGGGTCGCGCGCCAGCACCCGCGGCTCGGGCAGCGGCGCGGGCCCCCCGAACGCGCGCACGCCGACCACCGCACCGGCGGCGAGCACCGCCACGGCCGCCCCGCCCGCGACCACGACCCGGCGCCGCCACCACGGCCGTACGGAGGACGGGCGCGCGCCGTCCGGGGCGTCCGGTCCCTTGTCCTCGCTCATGGTCGTGGCCTCCGGGCTCAGGCGGGCAGGGCGGCGCGGGCGCGGGCGGCGACGGTGTAGGCGGCGTTGACGGCCATGTCGTGCGGCAGCGGCTCGTCGCGCGCGCCGGTGTAGGCGACCACGATCACCAGGTTGCGGACGCGGAAGGCCACGTCGCCGCCCTGCTGGTCGTCCCCGGACACGTCGGTGCGGTAGTCGGCGTACGCCTGGTCGCCGAGGCCGCGCACGGCGCGGAACCCCGTGTGGCCGGCCCCGTCGCGGGCGTCGTAGTGGAGCTGGAGGTAGTCGCGCGCGGCCAGCCGTACGGCGATGCCGCGCCGCCACTCCGCGAACGACCGCACGGTGACGGACAGGTGGCGCTCCGGCCGGTGGTCGGTGGCCTTCCCGAGGCAGCAGGTGGGCGTGGAGTCCCAGACGCAGGTGTCGGACGCCTGGCCGTACGCCGCCACCACCTGGTCGGCCACCGGCGACGCGCCGCGGCGGCGTACGGCGCCGGGCGCCAGCCGCTCGGCCAGCGAGGCGGGGACCAGGTCGCACGGGCGGGGCACGCGGCGCACCGGCGGCGGCCCGGCGGGCGCGGGCTCGGCGAACACCGGCCGCGCCGGCTTGCCGAGCGCGCGCGCCGCGTCGGACGCGGCGGCCAGCACCGCGCGCCGCGCCTCCGCCTCCGGCACCTGCCGCTGCGGGCCGTCGTCGGAGAAGTCGCGGCCGCGGTACCTCACCGCCACGACGACGGCGCCGGCCCGGAACCGCAGCGACGCGCCCTCGGTGGCGCCGCCCGAGGCCCGCACCGCCGGCGAGTAGGTGTAGCGCGCCTCGTCGCCGAGGCCGGCCACGGTGCGCGACGGGGTGCCCGCGGTGATCTCCGCGGCGCTCGCCGGCCCGAGCTGCCGCAGCGCGTTCCCGGCCACCGACTGGCCCGCGACCGGGTTCTGGCCGTCCGCGACCGTCACGGTGGCCTCGAGCACGCGCTCGCGGTCGCCGCCGGAGGCCACGCACCAGCCGCAGTGCTCCTTGCCGCCGTTCAGGGAGTACCAGCGGCAGTCCGTACGGCTCCGCTGGGTGTCGCTGCCCGGCGCGTACTTCTTGACGGTGCCCGCGCCGACCCCGCACCCCTTCGGCAGGTCCTTCGCCGCGGGCGCGCGCAGCTCCGGCACGGTGTCGGCGGTGGACGCCGGCGCCCGGAGCGGCGGTTCGGCAGGGCCGCCGCCGCGCGTCAGTAAGACGGCCAGCGTCGCGGCCAGCGCCACGGCGACCGCGGCGGCGCCGATGGCGGCGGCCCGGCGGGACACGGAGAAGGGCACGGGGCATAGACGGGCCCCGCGCCCGTACGGTTCCGTACGGACGCGGGGCCCGCGGGTGGCCGGCGCGGGGTCAGTGCTTGACCGCGCCGGTCTTCGCGTCGAGCGTCAGCCGTCCGGCGCTGGGGTGGCGGAAGTCGAACAGGCCGTTCAGGCTTCCGGCGCGCGCGTCGAACGAGTGGTCGCCGATGCGCCCGGTGCGCCAGTTGTCCTCCACGAACCGCAGCACCGACGTCTGGTCGGTGATCCGGTGGTCGACGTGGTCGACCTTGCTGTACGGCGAGATCACCAACAGCGGCAGGCGCGGGCCGTAGCCGCAGCGGTCGGCGTAGCCGCCGGACACCGGCTTGTAGCCGCACACGTTGGCCGAGTCGAGCGCGGCGTCCTTCGAGCCGTTCACGATCGGCGGCGCCTTGTGGTCGTACCAGCCGTCGGAGTCGTCGTAGGCGAGCACGACGGCGGTGGACTTCCAGTCGGGCGACTTCTGCAGCTTGTTGATCGTGCTGACCACGAAGCGCTGCTCGTCCAGCGGGTCGGAGTAGCTCGCGTGGCCGTCCTGGTACTCCGACGCCTTCAGGAAGCTGACGGCGGGCATGTTGCGCGTGCTCAGCGCGGTGTCGAAGTCCGTGAGGTCGTACTGGTGGTTCGCCCGGTCGGTGTGCCCGATGGCGTACGCGGACGACGGCTTGAGGTGCTTGGGGTTGGCCGTCGACTTGTAGTACTGGAACGGCTCGTGGTGCGGGCTGTAGTCGACGACGGAGTTGCCGCCGACGTTCGCGTGCGTGGCGCCGCAGACCGCGTAGCCGTTCGCGCTGCCGGTCGGCCGGAAGCCGCCCTGGAACCAGCCCCAGGTCAGGTGCTTGGCGTTGAGGCGGTCGCCGATGTTCGGGCCGGTGAGC
The DNA here is from genome assembly GCA_036502625.1 of Streptosporangiaceae bacterium. Lineage (GTDB taxonomy): Bacteria > Actinomycetota > Actinomycetes > Streptosporangiales > Streptosporangiaceae > DASXYG01. The sequence goes on along the minus strand of DASXYG010000054.1, from coordinate 47,928 downwards.
GCGGCCAGGTTGTTCTTCGCCGTGTGGTTGGTGTCGGAGCAGTCGTCGTACGCCGGGTCGGGGTCGTTGGTGACGGTGCCGACGCCGTTGGCGTCCGGCGACTGCACGGCGTAGGAGTCGCTGACCTTCTTGTGCGTGACCGGGTCGACCGCGTGCACGCCGTGCGTCTGCCCGGAGATGAGGTTCAGCGCGCCGGGCGACGACGGCCCGAAGACCGTGTCGTAGGAGTTGTCGCTCATGGAGTAGTGCTGCGCGTAGTTCCACATGCCGGTGACGGTGTTGCCGTCGTAGTAGTCCATGGCGAGGCCCGGCTCGCCGAACAGGATCGGCTGGCCGGTGCAGGTGTCCGTGGACGTGTTCTCCACGAACTTGTTCATCTTCCCGCCGTTGACCGCCTTCTGCTCAGGACCGTAGCTGTGGTCCTGGTCGCAGGTGAGCGCCTGGGACGGGGCGAGGCGCCGCGGGTTGTACAGGTTGGGGTTCTTGGTGAGCAGCTTCTTCGACAGCCCGTCGACGCGGGGGGTGCCGCGCTTCGGGGTGAACGTCGTGCCGTCGGTGTTCGCGGCGTTGGGGTACGTGCCGAAGTAGTGGTCGAAGGAGATGTTCTCCCCGAATATCACCACGAGGTGCTTGATCGGTGTCGTCGTTCCCGCCGAGGCCGCCGCGATGGCCGGCTGCACGCCGGTTCCGGCCGCCTGGTCCGGCCCGTGCGGCGACGCCCAGACCGGCGCCGTACCGGCTACGGCGAGCGCCACCGCCGCCGCGCCTACCGCGAACGGCCACCGGCGCCGCCGGGTTTCTCCAGCCACACTGCCCTCCACATGTGAGGCCACCGGTGCCGGGGATCGCGGTACCGGAGGGTCCGATTTCGGCCCCGCCACATCCCATTCCCGTACGGCGTCCGCACGGCGGCGGTCGGTTGTCGTGTACGCGAACAATCGGTCATATACGGGTCAAGTGGGCTCGTCGTAACGGGTCAGTACACCCACCGTGTGCGCGCGCAGACCTGCTCGGGCGTGGCGTCGGCGAACAGCGCGATCTCGCCGCGGCGCACGGCCGCGACCGTGTCCGCCAGGACGGTGCCGAGCGCCTCGCGCAGCACCGGGTCGCGCTCGAACGCGACGAGCGCGCTGTCGAGCCGCGCGGGCAGCGCCGCGATGCCGCGCTCCAGGCGGATCTGCGGGTCGATGCTCGCCGGGTCGACCGCGACCGGCTCGGGCAGCGCGGCCTTCTCGGCGACGCCCGCGCGTCCGGCGGCCAGCACCCCGGCGACCAGGAGGTACGGGTTGGCGGCGCCGTCGAAGCACTTGATCTCCAGGTTCGCGGCGTGGTCGCCGCTCCCGGCCGCGCCGGTGACGAACCGCAGCGCCGCCTCGCGGTTCTCCAGCCCCCAGCAGGCGAACGCGCCCGCCCAGTGCTGCGGGATCAGCCGGAGGTAGCTGGCCACGGACGGCGCGCCGATGGCCAGCAGCGCGGGCAGGCGGTCGAGGACGCCGGCCGCGAAGCCCTCGCCGTCCGGGGTCAGGCCGAAGTTGCCGTCGCCGCCCGCCATCAGGTTCCGGTCGTCGCGCCAGATGCTGAGGTGCAGGTGGCAGCCGTTGCCGACGCCGTCGGCCAGCACCTTCGGCGCGAAGGTGGCGCGCAGGCCGGCGCGGGCGCTGAGCGCGCGGATGGTCTGGCGTACGAGCACCAGCGTGTCGGCCGCGGCCACCGGGTCCTCGGCGGCCACCGACACCTCGAACTGGCCGGAGGCGTACTCCGGGTGGAGCTGTTCGACGCTCACGCCCTCGGCGGCCAGCGCGCCGAGGATGTCCGCGGCGTAGTCGGAGAGGTCGATCAGCCGGGTCATGCCGTACGCGGGGCCGTGCGTCGCGGGGACGAACCCGTCGCCGTCGGCGGCCGAGACCGCCCACTCCACCTCGAACGCGGCCTTCGCCGTCAGCCCGCCGGCGGCCATCTCGGCGGCGAGGCGGCGGGCCAGCGAGCGGTGGCACTGCGGGTGCGGCACGCCGTCGGTGTCGTACCGGTCGGCCGGCGCCCACGCCCAGCCCGGCTGGGCGTCGAGCACCGCGAGCCGGGCGATGTCGGGATGCAGCCGCAGGTCGCCGACGGGACCGCCGGCGTACCTGCCGTTGATCATCGAGTCGTCGACAAGGAAAGTGTCGAACACCGGCGACGCCCCGATCCCCCACGCCGCGGCGTGCGGCAGCCGCGCCACCGGGACCGTCTTGACGCGGGTGACCCCGCTGTTGTCCACCCAGGTCACCGCCACACCGGTGACGCCCTGCTCGATCAGGTCGTCGACGACGCCGCGGGCCGCGGCCTCCCGTCGTCCCCGTTCGAGCTCGTCGAGTTCCGGCGTCATCTCGGGCCTCCGTCCGTCGGGGGGTACGGCACGAGTGTCCCCCATGACCGGGTCGTCGTGGCGGACGCCGGCCGTCAGGTGCCGGGACCGCAGCCGCAGGAGTCGCGGTGCATGAAGGTCGCGGGGAGCCGGATCGTACGGGGCCGGCGCGCCGGGTCGGCCAGGCGGGCGAGCAGCAGGCCGACGGCCTCGGCGCCGATGGCGTGGATGGGCTGGGCGATGGTGGTCAGCCGGGGCGCGAAGGTGTCCGCCCACTCGAAGTCGTCGAACGACGCGACGGCCAGGTCGTCCGGCACGCGCACACCGCGGCGGCGCAGCGCGCGCATCGCCCCGATGGTCATGTGGTTGTTGCCGACCACCAGCGCGGTCGGCGGGTCCGTACGGCCGAGCAGCCGGTCCACCGCGGGCGCGGCGCGGTCGGCGTGCGAGCCGCCGTCGGCCACCAGGCCCGGTTCGTACGGCAGGCCGGCCGCGCGCAGGCCCTCGCGGTAGCCGCGGACGCGCTCGGCGGTGGTGCTCAGCTTCGCCAGGCCGGAGATCAGCGCGATGCGGCGGTGGCCGCGTTCGGCCAGATGCCGTACGAGATGCGCCATTGGGGCCACGTTCTCGGTGCCGACCTGGTCGAACCGCGGCGACGCGCAGCGGTCGACCAGCACGGCCGGAACGTTCAGGCCGGTGAGGTAGCGCAGGCCGGCGCCGCGCGGGCCGGTCGCGGGGGCGAGCAGCACGCCGTCCACGCGCCGCTGGTGCAGCGCGCGCACCACCCGCAGCTCCTCCTCCGGGTCGTCGTGGGTGTCGGCGAGCAGCAGGGTGTAGCCGGCGGCGCGGGCGCTGGACTCGATGGCCGAGACGAGGTCGGTGAAGTAGAAGTTCGAGATCGCCGAGATCGCCAGGCCCAGCGACTGCGTGCTGGCGGTGACCAGCGAACGGGCGATGGTGTTCGGAGTGTAGCCGGTGTCGCGGATCGCGTCGGTCACCTGGCGGCGGGCGGCGTCGCTGACGAACCGCGTGCCGTTGACCACGTGCGACACCGTCGAGACCGAGACGCCGGCGCGGCGTGCGACGTCCGCCATCGTGGCCATCGGACCCCCTGAACCGGTCGCGCCGCGAATGTGCGCGCAAACGCTTGCGCAAGCGCTTGCCCAGGTTCACATTAAGGGCAATTCCCCCGGGAGGTCACGATGACTCAGCACCTCATCCCCATCCCCCGAATCACCGGAATCTGCGCGGCCGCCGCCGTCCTCGCCGGATCGCTGGTCGCCTGCGGCTCCGGAGCCGGCTCAGGCGCGGGCCAGCTCAAGATCGGCCTGGTCACGAAGACGGAGACCAACCCGTACTTCGTGAAGCTCCGCGAGTCGGCGACGGCCGCCGCGAAGGCGAAGGGCGCGCAGCTCATCGCGCTGGCCGGGAAGTTCGACGGCGACAACGAGGGCCAGGTCACGGCCGTGGAGAACCTGATCGCCAAGGGTGTGAAGGGCATCCTGATCACGCCGAGCAACTCCACGGGCGTGCTCGGCGTGATCAAGAAGGCGCGCCAGAAGGGCATCCTCGTGATCGCGCTCGACACCGCGACCAGCCCGGCGTCCGCGGTCGACGCGACGTACGCGACCGACAACACCGCGGCGGGCCGGCTCCAGGGCGCCTGGGTGAAGGCGCACATGGGGAGCGCGCCCGCGCGCGTCGCCATGCTGGACGGCACACCGGGCGCCACGGTCGACGACAACCGCCACGACGGGTTCCTCGCCGGGTTCGGCATCACGAACTCCAGCCCCGAGATCGTCGGCAGGGCGATCACCAACGGCGCGCAGGACAAGGGCCAGCAGGGCATGGAGAACCTGCTCCAGGCGCACCCGGACATCAACGCCGTCTACACGATCAACGAGCCGGCCGCGCGCGGCGCCGCCGCGGCGATCAAGGCGGCGGGCACGAAGGGCGTCACCGTCGGCTCGATCGACGGGAGCTGCGCGGGCGTACAGGCGGTGAAGTCCGGTCAGGTCGGCGCCACCGTCATGCAGTTCCCGAAGAAGATGGCCGAGATGGGCGTGGCGGCCGTCGACACGTACGCGAAGACCAAGAAGAAGCCGTCCGGGTTCATCGACACCGGGGCGCAGCTCATCACCGACAAGCCGGAGAAGGGCCTGCCGTCGAAGGACACGGCGTGGGGCCTGAAGAACTGCTGGGGCTGATCGGCCGATGACGCCCACCGTCAAGGCGCCCGAGGCCGAGGCGCGCGCCGGGGCCGGGATGCGGCTGCTGGCGCGCGCGTTCCGTACGCCCACGATCGGGCCGCTGATCGCGCTCGTGCTCGCCGTGGTGATCTTCTCGGTCACCACCGACACGTTCCTGACCACCGAGAACCTGTCGCTCATCCTGGAGCAGGCGGTGGTGATCGGCACGCTGGCGCTCGGCCAGACGCTGATCATCCTGACCGCGGGGATCGACCTGTCCAACGGCTCGATCGCCGTGATGGGCACGATCATCGCCGGGAAGCTGGCGATGAGCGGGTCGCCGCTGCTCGCGCTCGTGCTGGCCGTCGTGGCGTGCGCCGCGGTGGGCGCGCTGAACGGCACGCTGGTGACGTGGATCCGGCTGCCGCCGTTCATCGTCACGCTCGGCATGCTCACCGTGATCACCGCGGCGACCCGGCTGTTCTCCGAGTCGCGCAGCTACGCCGTCACGTCCGACCTGCTCATGTGGCTGGACACCAGCATCGGCGCGCAGGGGTTCACGTACGGGTCGATCCTGCTCCTGCTGGTCTACGGCGCGTTCTGGTACGCGCTCACGCAGACCGCGTGGGGGCGGCACGTCTACTCCATCGGCGACAACCGGGAGGCCGCGCGGCTGACCGGCATCAAGACCCGCCGCGTCATGCTGTCCGTCTACCTGATCGCGGGCATCCTGTACGGCGTCGCGGCGTGGCAGGCGCTGGGCCGCATCCCGAACGCCGACGCCAACGCGTACCAGAACGCCAACCTGGACAGCATCACCGCCGTGGTGATCGGCGGCACGAGCCTGTTCGGCGGGCGCGGCGGCGTGGTCGGCACGCTGATCGGCACGCTCATCGTGGGCGTGCTGCGCAGCGGCCTCACCCAGGCCGGCATCGACGCCCTCTACCAGGACCTCGCCACCGGCGTCCTGGTGATCGCGGCGGTCGCGGTGGACCAGCTCACGCGGAGGAGGTCCCGCGCATGACGCCCGTACTGTCCGCGTCCGGGCTGGTCAAGCGGTACGGCCACGTGACCGCCCTGGACGGCTGCGACTTCGAGCTGCGCGACGGCGAGGTGCTGGCCGTGGTGGGCGACAACGGCGCGGGCAAGACGTCGCTGATCAAGGCGCTGTCCGGGGCGCTGGTGCCGGACTCCGGGGAGATCGCCGTGGACGGGTCCGCCGTACGCCTGCACACCCCGCTGGACGCGCGGCGCCTCGGCATCGAGACCGTCTACCAGGACCTCGCGGTGGCGCCCGCGCTCGACGTGGCGTCCAACCTGTTCCTCGGCCGCGAACGCCGCAGGCGCGGTGTGTCCGGCGCGCTCCTCCGCCGCCTGGACGTCCCGGCCATGCGCACGGAGGCCCGCCGCCACCTGGACGACCTGGGCGTCGCCATCCAGTCCATAGCCGAGCCGGTGGAGAACCTCTCCGGCGGCCAACGCCAGGCGGTAGCCGTAGCCCGCGCCGCCGCCTGGGGCTCCCGCGTCTTGATCATGGACGAGCCGACCGCGGCCCTAGGCGTCCGAGAGTCCACCCAAGTCCTTGACCTAATAAAAAGAATCCGAGACAAGGGCCTCCCGATCGTCCTGATCAGCCACAACATGCCCCAGGTCTTCCAGGTAGCCGACCGAATCCACATCCAACGCCTGGGCCACAGAGCAGCCGTGGTCACCCCCAAGACCACAACCATGCCCGAGGTCGTCTCCATAATGACCGGCGCCCAATAACCCGCCCGCCCAGGCCCTCCCTCCGACCCCGCGCGGCCTTCTCAAGCCCGCTCTCTCCTCCAAGCCTCCGCGCCCTCACCCAGCTCCCACCGGACCCCGACCCCTCAGCACCCTTCCCGTGCCATCCGGCCCGCACGGGGCGTACACCCCAACCCCTCCCAAGGCCCGCACGGGCCTCCTTCCTCCTGGCCCGTACGGAGGAAACTCCCCGGCCCCGACCTGCGCGGAGCCCCTTCCCACCCCTCTACCTGCGGAGGCACCTCACGCCAGTCCCCGACCCCCGGGCGCCCCCGCGATGCCCCCGGGCTGCACTCCCATCCCGCGACACCTGCGCAGGGCCGCGGGGCGCCGGGGGCTCCATGCCTGGCGCGGCCCCCTCCCCTTCGCAATGCGAGGCACCCGGCACGCGCGGGCAGCCCCATCCATCCTCCGCAGGGGCCCCGGGAGGCGCGGCGCCGCCCTCTGGCCCGGACGTGGGAGACCGGGGTGGGACACGGGGCAGCCCCTCGCTTACCCCCGCACAGCAGATGGAGGGACGGGGGCGTGAGGCACGGGGGCGCGGGGCAGCCCCCTCCCTCACACCCCGCACCGCCAGGCGCAGGAGATGCAAGGACGCGGACGCAAGGCGCCGGACGCGGGACGCGGGCGCAGGGGGCGAGGGCGCGGGGGCGGCCCCCATCCACCCTCCGCACTGCAGGGGCCAGGGATGCGTGGCGCCGCGCCCGTGGCCCGGGCGGGGGAGACCGGGGCGGGACGCGGGGCAGCCCCCTCCCTCACTCCCGCACAGGAGATCAGGGACGGGGGCAAGGCGCCGGACGCGAGACGCGGAGGCAGGGGCCGCGGGCACGTGAGGCGCCGCGGCGGAGTGGGAGGCGGGTGTGCGAGGCGCAGGGAGCGAGGGCCGGGGCAGGGTGCGCGAACGCGGGGCGAGGGCGCGGGGCGAGGGCCGGGGGCGCGGGGTGCGGGCGCAGGCGCTGCGGTGGGGATGGGCTGGGCTGAGAGGGAGGCGCGAGGCTCGGGGAGGATGGGGTTGTGGAGGGAGGGTGATGGGGGACTGGGATGAGCTGGTGGGGCGGGCTTCCGGGCTTGTCGCTGCTGGGGGGCGGCGGGTGCTTGGGGTTTGCGGGGCGCCGGGGGCCGGGAAGTCGACGCTGGCGGGGGCGCTGGGGACCGCGCTTGGGGGGCGGGCGGTGGTGGTGCCGATGGACGGGTTCCACCTTGCGCAGGTGGAGCTGCGGCGGCTGGGGCGGATGGAGCGCAAGGGGGCGCCGGACACGTTCGACGCGGGCGGGTACGTGGCGCTGCTGAGGCGGCTGCGCGACGCGGACGAGCCCGTGGTGTACGCGCCGGAGTTCCGGCGGCGGATCGAGGAGCCGGTGGCGGGCGCGATCCCCGTACCGTGCGACGTGCCGCTGGTCATCACCGAGGGGAACTACCTGCTCCTCGACGACGGCCCCTGGTCCCAGGTCCGCGGCCTCCTCGACGACGCCTGGTACCTCGACGCCGACGAGGACGCCCGCCTGGCCGCCCTCATCCGCCGGCACGAACGCTACGGCCGCTCCCCCGCGGTCGCCCGCGCCTTCGCCCTGGGCAGCGACCAGCGCAACGCCACCCGCGTAGCCGCAAGCCGCCACCACGCCGACCTGATCATCCCCGGCTGGGCCCCCGTCCCCCCTACGGCACCACCCCCGAACCCGCCGGGATAACGGCACGGACTCACTGTGGCCAACCCGCTCCGGATTCGTGGGACTCGTGCTGCTATTGGGTGTCTGTCGCGTTGGGCGTTTCGTTCGGGTGGGAGATCGGAGTCAAGGTGAAGATCGTCATCAGCATCGTCGGGGTCATCGTCGCGGTGTTCGGCGCCCTGTTCGCGTTGCAGGGGTTCGGCGTCATGGGCGGCAGTGGCATGAGCGGCAGCACCATGTGGGCGATCATCGGGGTCGTGCTCCTCGTGATCGGCATCGCCGTCGTCGCCTTGGGCCTGCGCCGCAAGAGCTAACGCGGGCCGGCGGCCTCGCCGACGTTGTCCATGTGGCGCAATGCCTGGGCGTAGGAGTCGGCGACGCCGGCCTCGGCGTACGGCAGGCCGGTCGCGGCGCAGTGGGCGCGGACCACCGGCTGTGCGTGGCGCAGGTTCGGGCGCGGCATGTTCGGGAACAGATGGTGCTCGATCTGGTAGTTCAGTCCGCCGAGCATCCAGTCGACGACCGGCCCGCCGCGTACGTTCCGTGACGTCAGCACCTGCCGTTCCAGGTGGCCGAGGCGCTGCTCGGGGTCGGGCATCGCCATGCCCTTGTGGTTGGGCGCGAACGAGCAGCCCAGGTGCAGCCCGAGCAGCCCTTGGTGCACCACGATGAAGACCACCGCGTGCACCGGCGACATGACCGTGAACAGCAGCCCGAAGTACCACGCGGCGTGCGCGGCCAGCAGCACCGCCTCGAGCGCGCGCTCGCGCGGCGGCCGGTCGCGCAGGCCGCGCACCCCGGACACCTTGAGGTTGATCCCTTCGAGGAGCAGCAGCGGGAAGAACATCCGCGCCTGGTTGCGCGTGAACCACCGCGCGGCGGCGCCACCGCGGCCCTCCGCCTGCCCCTCCGTCCAGACGAGCACACCGGGCGCGACGTCCGGGTCCTTGTCGACGTGGTTGGGGTTGGCGTGGTGCCGGTTGTGCTTGTCGGTCCACCACCCGTAGCTCATGCCGATCATCAGGTTGCCGTGCACGAGGCCGAGCAGGCGGTTGGCGCGGCGCGTACGGGCGATCTGCGCGTGGCCGGCGTCGTGGCCGAGGAAGCAGGTGCGCGCGGTGAACACGGCGGCGGGCACCGCGAGCAGCAGCGCCCACCAACTGTTGCCGAGCACGACGACCCCGGCCCACACGGCGCCGTACGCGAGCGCGTTCAACGCGATCAGCCGCGCGTAGTGGACGCGGCGGCGGTCGAGCAGGCCCGCCTCCCTGATCCGGCGCATCAGCGGCGCGAAGTCGCTGCCGGGCGGAGCGGCCGCCCGCACGTCGATCGTCGGGGCCATGGCGTTACCTCGGTTCCGGTCGGATCCGGCACCCGTCCGGCGCCGACACCTCCAGCCTCCCGCCTTAGGAGCTCCCGCACAGGGGTGCCAGGACCCCGTACGAGGGGGCTGGCACCCCAATCGTGCTGCGGATTACCCCAGTGACAACGGGCCGATCTTTACGAACCCGGTACGGCGGCGGACACTACGTCGGTCGGGAACCGGCGCCGGGAGGGGTCCGCATGCGGGAGACGACGACGCCAACGACCGGTACGGGACTGCGGCGCACGCTGAGCGTCTGGCAGGCGGTCGGGCTCTCGGTGGCGCTGATGGCGCCGAGCATGGCCGCCAACATCAACCCCCAGCAGACCGCCACCACGGCGGGCCGCGCGGTGCCGCTGGCGTTCCTGCTGGCCGCGGTCGCGGTGCTGCTCGTGGCGTACGGGTTCGTGCGGCTGTGCCAGTACTTCGACCACGCGGGCTCGGTGTACGCGTTCGTCGGGGCGACGCTCGGCCCGCGCGCCGGCGTGGTCGCCGGCCTGGGCCTGCTCGGCACGTACACCTTCTACAGCGTCGTCACGTCCTCGGCGGCCGGCATCTTCGGCACCGCGTTCCTCCAGGCCGTCGGCGTCTGGCCGCACCCGCCCATGTGGGGCCCGTTCGTGCTGGCCGGCGCGGCCCTGGTGCTGGCCTGGCTGCTCACGGTCGCGCCCGTACGCCGGGGCACCAACGTGCTGCTCACCGTGGAGGGCGCGACCGTGGCGCTGATCCTGGTGATCACGGTGGTCGCGGTCGTACGGCTGGCCGGCGGCACCGCGCCGGGCGGCCACCCGTTCACGCTCGCGGTGTTCGCACCGGAGCCGGGTACCGCGCCGTCCGCGCTGTTCCTCGGCGTGGTCTTCGGGTTCCTGTCGTTCGCCGGGTTCGAGGCGGCGGCCACGCTCGGCGAGGAGGCCGCGCACCCGCGCCGCGACATACCGCGCGCGATCCTCGGCACCGCGATCTTCGGCGGCATCTACTTCGTGGTCGTCACGGCCGTCGAGGTGATGGCGTTCGGCGCGGACGGCCCCGGCGTGAAGGCGTTCACCGCGTCGTCGTCGCTGGTCGGCGACATCGGCACCTCCTACGTCGGGGCGTGGGTGGGCGACGTGATCACGCTGGGCGCCGCGGTCAGCGCCTTCGGATGCTGCCTGGCCTGCGTGGTCGGCGGGTCGCGCCTGCTGTACGCGCTGGCCAGGGACGCGACCGGCGCGCGCGGCCCCGGCCGCGTCTCCCGTACGGGCACCCCGGCCACCGCCGCGTCCGCCGTGGCGTGCGGCGCCGCGGTGATCATCGTGGTGTGCGCGCTCGCGTTCGGCGCGGTGCCGACGGACACGTTCGCGTGGTCGGGCACGATCGGCACGCTGATCCTGCTGGTCGCGTACGTCCTGACCACGGTCGGCGCGATCTGGCTGGTGTTCGTGCGCCGCCGGATGCCGGGCGTGCCGCGCTGGCAGATCGTGGTGCCGCTGGCCGCGCTCGTCCTGCTCGGCTACACCCTGTACCGCAACGTGATCCCGTACCCGCCGTCCGGCCCGCCGCGCTGGTTCCCCGTCGTGGCCGGCGGGTGGCTCGCGGTCGCGCTGGTGCTCGTGCTGGCCGCGCCGGGCACCGCGCGCCGCCTCGGCCGCGCGCTGTCGGCGGCGGAGCGCATCGCCGCGCCGGATGAGGGACAATCCGGACGGGGGTCCGGTTCTCGCTGAGGGGAGCACATGCCCGATTCGCTGGCGTTCGTCGATGCCCTGCCGCTGATCGACCACCACTGCCATGGCGTCCGCACCGACCCGCTCGACCGCGCGGCCGTGGAACGGCTGCTCACGGAGGCCGACACCCCGGGCGCGCCCGGCACGACCCTGTTCGACTCCCAGGTCGGCCTTGCCGTACGCCGCTGGTGCGCGCCCGTGCTCGACCTGCCGCCGCACGCCACGCCCGAGCGCTACCTGGCGCGCCGCGCCGAGCTCCCGCCGGACGAGCTGACCCGCAGGTTCCTCGGCGGCACGCGCATCGTGGAGTACTGCGTCGACACCGGGTTCGCGACCGACGACCTCACCACGCCGTCCGAGCTGGCCGTCCTCGGCGAGGCGCGGGCGTACGAGATCGTCCGGCTCGAACGGGTCGCCGAGGAGGTCGCCGACACCGGCGGCGGCACGGCCGCGGGGTTCGCCGCCGCCGTACGCGAGCGGCTGGCCGCGCGGGCGCGGCGTGCCGTCGGGTTCAAGTCGATCGCGGCGTACCGCACGGGCCTCGCGCTCGGCGCCGAGCGGCCGGACGACACCGAGATCGCGAAGGCCGCCGAGCGGCTGTTCGCCGACGCCGAGGTGCGCGGCGGCGCGCGGGTCGCCGACGAGGTGCTGCACCGCTTCCTGGTGTGGACGGCGCTGGACCTCGGCCTGCCCGTGCAGTTCCACGCCGGCTACGGCGACCGCGACATCGACCTGCACCGCGCCGACCCGCTGCTGCTCACCGACCTCCTGCGGGCCACCGAGCCGCTCGGCGTGCCGGTCATGCTGCTGCACAACTACCCGTACCACCGCGGCGCCGGCTACCTCGCGCAGGTGTTCTCGCACGTCTACATCGACGTCGGGCTGGCCACGCACGGCATCGGGCTGCGCGCCTCCGCGGTGATCGCGGAGGCGCTGGAGCTCACCCCGTTCACGAAGTTCTGCTTTTCCACCGACGCGTACGGCCTGCCGGAGCTGTACTACCTCGGCACGCTGCTGTTCCGGCGCGGCCTGTCCGACGTGCTGCGCGTCGGCCTGGACGACAACGTGTGGCGCTACGACGACGCGATCCGCATCGCGGGCCTGATCGGCGCGGGCAACGCGCGCCGCGCCTACCACCTGCCGGCGTGACCGCCCGCGTCACGGCATCCGGTCGAGGCCGAACGGCGCGAGCACGTCCGGCCGCACCCCGGACAGCGCCCAGGTGACGAGGTTGGCGGCGACCGCGGGCGAGATCGCGAACCCGTGGCCGGACCACCCCGCGCCGACGTACACCGTGCCGTCGACCGGCAGCCGGTCGATCACCGGCACCCCGTCGACGCTCACCGACTCCGGCCGGCTCGCGTCGCTGTCGACGAACTCCGCGTCGGCGAGGCCGGGCAGCACGGCGGTGGCGTCGGCGAGGTTCCCGGCGAAGGAGTCGTCGACGACCTCGCCGCGGTCGGCGGCGGTGTCCCACCGGCCGAGGCGCCCGCCGGAGATCATGACGGTGCCGTCCGGCAGCGGCTTGACGGCCAGCGCGCGCGTGTCGTGCCCGAGCAGCCGCCGCGGCCCGTGCGCGGTCCGGACGAAGTTCATCTGCGGCGCCATCCGCCACAGCGGCAGCCCGATGCCGTACGACCGGTCCAGCAGGTCGGCGGCGTAGGAGTTGTTCAGCACGAGCACCGCGCGGCTCGCGGTGACCTCGTCGGCGTCGGTCTCCACGACCGTGCCGCCGGTGCCGGACCGTACGCGCCGGGCCTCGGTTCCCTCGCGCAGCTCCGCGCCCGCGCGCACGGCCGCGTCGGCGAACGCGCGCGTGGTGGCGGTGTGGTCGCCGATGCCGTCGAGCGGGCAGTACCAGGCGTACCGCGCCTCGCTCCCCGCCGCGATGCCGGGTTCCAGCTCGGCCAGTTCGTCGGCGCCGACCAGCCGGGTCGGCACCCCGGCGGCGGCCTGCGCGCGCCGCCGCGCCTCCAGCCGCCCGACCGCGCGCTCGTCGCCGGCGATGACCTCCAGGCCGCCGAGGCGTTCGTAGCCGGTGTCGCCCTTCAGCGTCTCCTCCAGCGACGGCCAGATGTCGTACGCCTGGCGGGCGAGCGGCAGCTCCCGTATGTCGCGGCCGTTCGCGCGCACGCCGCGCTTGCCCGGCCCGCCGGACGCGCCGCAGGCCACCGTGCCGCGCTCCAGCACGAGCACCCGCGCGCCGCGGCCCGCCAGCCCCCACGCGGTGGCGCTGCCCACCACACCCCCGCCGATCACGACGAATTCGTACCGCAACCCCGTCCTCCGATCCGTGTCATCGCCGCCCGTAGCGGCGTTCCAGGAAGTGCTGGCCGACCGACAGCACCGAGACGATCGCCAGGTACCAGACGCACGCCACGACGAGCAGCGGGATCGTCTGGTAGGTCCGCGAGTAGATGAGCTGCACGGAGTACAGCAGCTCGGCCAGCGCGATCACGCTGACCAGCGTGGAGTTCTTGACCATCGAGATGACCTCGTTGCCGACCGGCGGGATGATCACCCGCATGGCCTGCGGGAGCACGATCCGCCGGTAGACCAGCGCGCCGCTCATGCCGAGCGCCAGCGCCGCCTCGGTCTGGCCGCGGTCCACGGAGATGATGCCGCCGCGGATGATCTCGGCGGTGTACGCGGCCTGGTTCAGGCCGAGCCCGAGCAGCGCGGCGGCCAGCGGCGTGATCACGTTGTTGATCTTGAACGTGAGCAACTCGGGGCCGAACGGCACGCCCAGGGAGAACATCGCGTACAGCGCGCCGAAGTTGTACCAGAAGATGATCTGCACGAGCACCGGCGTGGCCCGGAAGAACCAGACGTAGGACCAGCTCAGCCCGGACAGGAACCGGCTCTCCGACAACCGCATCAGCGCCAGCGCCGTGCCCAGCACCAGCCCCATGGCCATCGCGGCGGCCGTCAGCCCGACCGTGCGCGCGACGCCCGCGACCACCTCCTCGTTGAACAGGTACGCGGCGACCAGCGGCCACTTGAACTGCCGGTTCGTCACCAGGCCGTGCGCCAGCATGACCAGGAACAGCGCGACGACGACGATGAACGCCCAGCGCAGCGGGTGGCGTACGGGCACGACGCGCTCGGCGTCGGTGCGCCGCGCCGAGAGCCGCAGGTCGCGGGGACCTGTCGTCATGGACACCTCCGGAACGCGGTACGGCTCGGGCTACTCGACGTGCGGGTTGAGGAGCGGGCGGCGCAGCGTGCCGCCCTGGAGGTTCCATTTGCGGAGGATCTCGGCGTACTTGCCGTCGCGCATCAGCCCGGCCAGCGCGTCCCGTACGGGCGCGGCCAGCGGCGAGCCCTTCGGGAACGCGATGCCGATGGGGCTGAGCGCCTCGTAGTGGCCGACGACCTCCGCGCGGTCGTTGGACTGGTCCACCAGGTAGGAGATGTTCGTGCCGCCGTTCCAGAACAGCGGCACCCGGGCGCTGAGCACGCTCAGCCAGGCGCTGTTGGAGTCCTGGAACACCTTGACGTCGACGGGCGGGCGCCGGAGCCGCGCGCACCGCGCCTGCTGCTTGTCGGCGAACCGCGACTCGCTCGACCCGCGGACGAGCGCGACCGTGCGCCCGCAGAGGTCGTCGAGGCCGCGCACCCGCTCGTGCGAGGTCTTCAGCGCGGCGAAGCCCTCGTTCGCCTGGATCTCGGTGACGAAGTCGACCACCTTCTCGCGCACCGCGGTCACCCCGAACTGGCCGATCGCCAGGTCGTAGCGGTGCGCCTGGAGGCCGGGGATGAGCGAGTCGAACGACGCCTTCTGGTACGACGGGCGCAGGCCGAGCCGCTGGGCGACCGCGCGCGACATCTCCACCTCCCAGCCGACCGGACGCGCCTTGGCGTCGGTGAACTCGTCCGGCGGCGAGTCCGTGGACGCCGCGACGACCAGGCGGCCCGCCGCGCGTACGGCGGCCGGGAGGCGCGCGCGCAGCGCCGGGTCGGGCTTCTCGGGGGTGAAGCGGTCCGGGTAGAGGGCCTGCGCGTCGCCAGTGCCCGCCTCGGTCGTGCAGGCGGCGAGCGGCGCGGCCAGCAGCGCGGCGAGGACCGCGGCCGCGGTGCGTACGGCTGTCGGGGCGGCTTGTCGGGACCGGGGGCGGTGCGTCATCGGGGGGCCACCTTTTGATCGAACCGCTCAGTGACAAGATTGTTTCGATCAACCAAAGCCACGTTGACAGAGGCCCGGCGGGCTGACAAGAGTTGCGTTCGCGCGTACCGGTCAGGTACGCGCGCGACCGCGGACCGGAGGCGATCGTGGGGCCCGTACGGGACGCGCGGCGTGCGCGGCTGGAGCGGATCGCCGCCGAGGTGGCGGCCGGGCGCGGCGGCGTGGAGTCGCTGTGCGCCGTGCTCGGCGTCTCCGTGGCCACGGTGCGCCGCGACCTGGGCGCGCTGGCCGCCGAGGGCCGCGTCACCCGCACGTACGGCGGCGCCGTCACCGCGGGCCACGCCACCGAGCGGCGGCTGCGCGAGAAGGAGATCGCCAACCGGCCGTACAAGCGGGCCATCGCCGCCCACGCGGCGGCCCTGATCCGTACGGGCGACCTGCTGATCATCGACGCGGGCACCACCACCGGCGCGCTCGCCGAGCTGCTGGTCGCCGCCCGCGGCCTGACCGTGCTCACCAACGGCGTCAACACGCTGGGCCTGCTCGCCGAGTCCGACGGGATCGAGCTGATCGTCCTCGGCGGACGGCTGCGGCACACCAGCCAGGCGGTCACCGGGCCCGCGGCCGAGGCCGAGGTGCGCCGGGTGGTCGCCGACAAGGTGTTCCTCGGCGCCGACGGCCTGAGCCCGCACGGCATCAGTTGCCCGACGCTGGAGCAGGCGTCGCTGAAGTCGGCGATGGCCGCGCAGGGCCGCGAGGTGTTCGTGCTCGCCGACCACGGCAAGCTGGGCGGCGAGCCGTTCCCGTACGTCGCGCCGGTCGGGCGCGGGTACACCGTCATCACCGACGCGGACGCCGACGACGCCGTGGTCGGCGTGCTCACCGCCGACGGCCGCGTCCGAGTCGTCCGTGCCGGGGAGGCGCCATGACCGCGAACACCGGGCCGCTGGACATCGGCGTGCTGGCCGACGACCTCACCGGCGCGCACGCCAGCGCCGCGCGGCTGCGCGCGGCCGGGCACCGCGCGCGCGTCGTGTGGCGCCCGCTGCCGCCGCCGGCGAGCGTGACCGCCCTGGTCGCCGACATGCGCACCCGCGACTACGGCGTCGACCCGTACGGCATGGCCCGGTCGTGGACCGCGCACCTGCGCGCGCTCGGCGTGCGCCGCATCGAGCTGCGCATCGACTCCACGCTGCGCGGCACGCCCGACACCGAGCTCGCGGGCGTGCTCGACGCCCTGGGCGAGGCGTCCGCCGCGCCGGCGACCGTGCTGTGCGTGCCGGCGTTCCCGTCCGCCGGGCGCACCGTGCGCGACGGCATCCTGCACGTGCCCGACGTGGACCTGCCCGCCGAGCGCCGCGACGTGGCGGCCCGCGTGTTCGGCGCGCGCGCCGTCGGCGCCGTACGGCTCGGCCTGTCCGACGTCCGCGCCGGGCGGCTGGCCGGGCACGTCATCGGCCTCGCCGAGGGCGGCGCGCGGCTGTTCGTGGCCGACGCCGAGACCGACGACGACCTGCGCCGCCTGGCCGCCATGGCGGACCGCGCCGAGCACGTCCTGCCCGGCCCGTTCGTCACCGTCTCGCCGGGCGCCTGGCTGGGCTTCAGGTCCGCGCCGGAACGCGACCGGTTCACGCTGGTCGTGCTGTCCAGCGACACCCCGGTGAACCGCACCCAGCTCGACGTCCTGACCCGCGACCGCCGCTGCGCCGTGCACAACGCGCGCGACCTGCTCGGCGGGCGCGGCCCGGTGGACGTGCCGCCGGACGTCCGGGTGGTCGTGGTGGAGACGCTGTCCGCGGCCGCGCGCGACGACGCCGACACCTGGCTGCTGTCGACGCTGGCCGCGCGCGCCGCCGGGCTGCTGCTCGACACCGCAGGCGGCGGGCGCTGCGCGGGCGTGGTCTGCGGCGGCGGCCAGACGGCGTCGGCGCTGATGGACACCCTCGGCGCCGACCACCTCGACGTACGCGGCGAACCCGCGCCGCTGTGCCCGATGTCGGCGATCGGCTCGGGCCCGTACGCCGGGCTGCCCATCGTGACCAAGGGCGGCCTGGTCGGCGGCCCGGCGACGCTCCGCGACCTGGTCGCGGTCCTCGACACACCGGCCCACGACGAAGGAGACCACCGATGAGCGACCCGCGACCCGTGCTCGGCGTCACGCTGGGCGACCCGGCGGGCGTCGGCCCGGAGATCACCCTGAAGGCGCTGACCGAGCGCGGGGTCCGCGCCGGTGCGCGTTCGCTGGTGCTGGGCGACGCCGCGGTGGTCCGCCGTACGGTGGCCGACCTCGGGCTCGGGCTGGACGTCCGGGTGGTGGACGGGCCCGGCGGCGTGCCCGACCCCGGCGACGGCGGCGACGCGGCCGTGTACGTCCGCGACCTCGGCGGCGACGGCGGCATCGAGCCCGGCGTGGTGGCCGCCGCGTCCGGCCGGTCCGCGGTGGCCGCCGTCGAGGAGGCGTGCGCGCTCGTCCGCGACGGGCGGCTCGACGGCATCGTGACCGCGCCGCTGAACAAGGAGGCCATCAAGCTGGCCGGGTCGCCGTACCCGGGGCACACCGAGATGCTGGGCGACCTGCTCGGCGTCGGCGCCAAGCGGGTCGTCACCATGTTCGTGCTGGACAAGCTGCGGATCTTCTTCCTCACCCGGCACCGTCCGCTGGCCGACGTGATCGCCGACCTGAGCGTCGAGCAGGTGCGCGACGGCATCGTGCGCACGCGGGAGCTGCTCGGCGAGCTGGGTTTCGCAACGCCACGCGTCGCGCTGGCCGCGCTGAACCCGCATGCCGGGGAGAACGGCCTGCTCGGGCGGGAGGAGGGCGCGATCCTCGAGCCCGCGGTCGCCGCGGCGCGCGCCGCCGGGGTGGACGCGTACGGCCCGGTGCCCGCCGACGCCGTGTTCCACCAGACGCGCCAGGGCCGCTACGACGGCGTCGTGTCGCTGTACCACGACCAGGGGCACATCGCCGCGAAGACGCTCGACTTCTTCGGCACGGTGAGCTGCACGCTCGGCCTGCCGGTCATCCGGACGAGCGTCGACCACGGCACCGCGTTCGACATCGCCGGGCAGGGCGTCGCCGACCCGGCCGGGCAGGCGCGCGCGATGCGGCTCGCCGCCGAGCTCGCCCCCGCCGTGCTGTCCGTACGCGGCAGGAAGCCCGCGCCGTAACCGGCCAAGATCCGCTCGACCTGGGGTGTTGACTTAGCGTGACGCCCGGAGGAACTTGAGGTGCCCCGACCACCGGTGGTGGTAGCGATGAACGCTCCTCCCTCCTACGTCATCCCGTTCGACGCCCGCGGCTCCTGCACCGCGCCGAAGGCCCTGGACGAGTTGCTCAAGGCCGCGTCCGCCGCCACGGACGTCTTCGTCTTCGCGCACGGCTGGAACAACGACTGGCCCACGGCGCTGGCCCGCTACGAGGCGTTCACCACCCGCTTCACCGAGGCCAGGACCCACTGGTGGCGCGCCCCGGACCGCCCGTACGCACCCGTGCTCGCCGGGATCTTCTGGCCCAGCACGATCCTGCTCACCCCCGGCGAACGCGCCCCCGAGATCGCGGCCGAGGACGGCACGCCCGTACGTTCGGACGTCGATGAGCTCGCCTGGGCCGTAGCCGTCGCGGGCCCGCCCGGCGCGGCCGACCGCCTGCGCGCGTTAGCCGCCCGCGACACCCTCGACGACGCGGCCCAACACGAGTTCGCCGCGCTCCTCTCCCCCGCCCTCTCCGCCGCGGCGGACGACCTCGACCCCACGCCACCGGACCCGGCGGACCTCCTGAGCGTGTGGCGCCGCCTGCCCCCCGGCGTCGGCGCCCCCGCCGCACCCGCGGACCAGGGCGGCTTCATCCCGGACGGCGCCCCACCCGACGCCGTCCCGGGCGGCGGGCCGCGGGCGGCGGGGCTCGGGTTGCCCGACCCGCGCGACATCGTGCGGGCCGCGACCGTGCTGCTCATGAAGGACCGGGCCGGACGGGTCGGGGGAAACGGCGTGTCGATCATGCTGCGGCGGCTCATCGAGGCGTCGTCGACCTCGCGGCTGCACCTGGTCGGGCACTCGTACGGCGCGAAGGTCGTGCTGTCCGCGCTGTGCAACGGGCCGCCGCCGGTGCGCGACGTCGAGTCCGCGCTGCTGCTCCAGCCCGCCGTGTCCGCCCTGTGCTTCGCCGCGGACGCCGACGGCAAGGGCACCCCCGGCGGCTACCGGACCGCGCTCACCCGCGTCCGGCAGCCGGTCGTGACCACGTACAGCAGCCACGACGTCCCCCTGACGCGCCTCTTCCAGTGGGCCGTGCGCCGCGCGTCCGACCTCGGCGAGGCGCGCATCGCGGGCACCGCGCCCTCGCGGTACGCCGCGCTCGGCGGATACGGCCCGCAGGGCACCCGTACGGGCGAGACGGCCTGGGTGGACGCCCTCGCCCCGGACCGCCGCTACACGGTGGCCGCCGGCGGCCCGCGCCTGGTCGCGATCCGCGGCGACCAGGTCATCTCCGGCCACGGCGACGTCACCACCCCGGCCACGGCCTGGGCCCTGCTCTGCCAGGTCATGGGGTGAGCGCCGATGCCGGACCCATCCCGCGTCCTCCGCGTACGCCTGGCCGCACCGGACGCCGACGAGGTGCTCTTCGAGGCGGTCACCGCCCCGGACGCCGCCGACACCCCGGCCGTACGCCACGTCACCTCCTGCACCCTCGCCGACCTCGGCCTGGCCGCGGGTCAGCCCGCCGAGTTCGGGGAGATGCGGCCGGACGCCGTGGACGTCGCGGCGATCGCCGCGGCCCTGCGCGCGGGTCCGCTCGCCCCCGTGTGGCTGGACCTGCCGAGCCCCCGCGGCCTCCTGCACCTCGTGCCCTGGGAGGCCGTCCTCCTGCCGCTGTACCGCCCGGTGTGGCGCCTGTGCCGTACGGCGCCGTACCCGCGGCCGGACGCGGCGTCGCTCACGGTCGCCGTGTGCGCGGGCGACTGGCCGGAGGGCCCGCGCGGCCTGCCGCGGCAGCCCACGAACGCCTGGTCGCTGGCGGCCGGGCGCATCGCCGAGGTGCGCGTCTTCTTCGACGCGCCGCCGCCGCGCGAGCGCGAAGTCGACCTGACGGACCCGTGGCTGCTGGGCGTCCGCGACGCGCTCGACGGTACGGCCCTCGACGTGCTGCACCTCGTCGCGCCCGGCGTGTTCACCGGCGGGCACGGCGGCGTGGCCGCGCCCGCGTCCGCGACCCCCGGCGCGACCGCGCACGTCGTGGACGCCGCGGAGATCTCCGCGTTCCTCGGCCAGACCGGCGCGTGGTGCCTGGTGCTCACGGGTTCGTCGCGCACCGGCTCGATGGCGGCGCTGCGCGATGTCGCCGACGCCGTGGCGTCCGCGCGTCCCTGCGTCGTGGTGGCGCACGACGCCGACGAGCCGTACGGGCCGCCCGGCGACCTGCTGCCCGCGCACATCCTCTTTCCGCTGCTGCCCGAGGCTTACTCGGGACGCAGGGTGCTGCCGCCGTCAGCGGCCGTGGCCTGCTGGACGGCGCCGTCCGCCCCGCGCGGGCCGGTCGCCCCGCTCGCCGCCCGGACGAACGCCGTGCTGTCCCGCCGCCGCGCCCCCGGCTGGGTGGCGTCGTACCTGCGGGACATGGAGGCGCGCTCCACCGAGCTGCGTCCCGGCGGCGACGACAGCACCGCCGACCCCGACGTGGCCGCCGCCCAACGGCACCTCGCCGCCCGCCTCGACGAGCTCGTGGACCGCTACGTGGCCCCGCTACCCGGGGAGTGAGCATGGACCTGGTGATCTTCAAGCTCGAGGGCACCCGCGACCCGGACGGCCGCCGCTACCTCCAGCTCTCGCTGGTCAGGCCGCCGAGCGACGAGGAGCCGTGCCCGTTCGCCGTGGACGTGTCCGCGCCGCCGCTGGCCGCGCTCGCGGATGCGGTGCTCGGCGACGGCGCGGTGGCCGCGGCCGGGCGGCACCTGCTGGACGCCGTCATGGCGCATCCCGGCGTGCACGCGTGGCTGACGCGGGCGCTGACCGCGCAGGACCCGGAGCGCTACCGGATCCGCGTGCAGTTCGGCGCCGGGCGCGAGGGCGAGGCGCTGCCGTGGGAGGCGCTGCACACCGACGCCACCGGGTTCCTCGGCCTGGATCCCCGGTGGCCGCTCGGCCGGGTCGTGGACGGCGCGTCGGTGGTGCCCGCGTACCCGACGCTGCCGAGCCCGCTGTCGGTCGCGGTCGTGCTGTCCTGCCTGCGCGTACCGGCCGCCGACGAGTGGCGCGCGCTGTGGTCCGCGCTCGCGCCCGGCGGCGCCCTGGGGCCGTACCGGCTGCTCGTCCTGGTCAGCGAGCCCGACCTGTACAGGGAGCTGGCCGGGCCGGCGGAGGCGGCCGGGGACGATCGGCTGCGGGTGGCGAAGATCGCGGACCGGGATTCGCTGCTGGCCGCGCTCGACGGGTTCGAACCGCACGTGCTGCACCTGTTCTGCCACGGCTCCGCGCGCGGCGGCGCCCCCCACCTGGAGCTGGCCGTCACCTCCGACTGGGTGACCGGCGCCGCGGACAGCGCCATCGGCGTGGACGCGCGCACGCTGCGCGCGGCGTGCCGCCTCCGCCCCGCGGTCACCGTGCTCAACGCCTGCGACACCGCCGCGCCCGCGGACCCCGCCGAGGCCGCCGCGTCCGGCACCCGCTCGCTGGCCCTCGACCTCGTCCGCGAAGGCGTGACGGCCGCCGCCATCGGCATGCGCGAACCCGTGACGAACAAGGCCGCCGCGGTCTTCACGCGCGCCTTCTACCAGGCGCTGGCCCGCGAGCTCGCCGACCGCGCCGCGACGTCCACGTACGGCACCCCCATCGACTGGCCCGCCCTGCTGACCGGACCGCGCACCGCCCTGCTGCCCACCACCGGCGGCCTGCCCCCGTCGAGCGCCGCCGCGTCGAGCAAGGAATGGACGCTCCCGGTCATCTACACCCGCCCGCCCCAGGTGCTCGCCGACCTCCCCGCACCCCCCGCGGCCCCGCCCGCGCCCGCGCCCGACGGCGAACGCATGCCCACCGCACGCGCCACCCGCGTCCTCATCGACCACCTCAGCCACCTCGTCGCGCACCTGCCGCCGGACACCCCGGACGCCGCACTCGGCGACCTGCGCCGCGACCTGGACATCCACCTCGCCCACCTGGGGGCAGCATGGCCGGGCAGCCCGACCCCGTACGCGGCACCGTCCGCAGCAACGCCTTCACCGGCGACGGCTCCGTCGCCGGGCGCCTCGGTCCAGGCGCCGACTCCTGGTCGCTGACGGGCGCCAACGCCGGCGCGCCCCCGCACCTCATGCCGGCGCCGATCGACCCCGCCGACTGGCGCGACCCCCGCGTGGGCTGGGGCGTCGTCCTCCCCGAGCCGCCCGGCGCCGACCCGGCCGCGCTCGGCACGGCCGACGACGCGCCCGAGCCCGTACGCGCCCTGGTCGCCGCGCGCTCGGGCAAGGTGCTGCGCTACCGCCCCGGCGCGGCCCTCGGCGCCTGGACACTGCGCGACTACGCCGGCGGCGGCGACCTCCTCACCGCCGCGTCGCCGCCGGGCACCGGGCCGAAACAGCTCCCGATGTACCTGCTGATCTGCGCGGGCCCGGCGGAGATCCCGTGGAGCGTGCAGTACATGCTGCAGCCCGTACGCAACGTGGGCCGCCTCGACCTCGCCGGCGACGCCCTCGCCAACTACGTGACGGCGCTGCTCGCCGGCTGGCCGGGGTCCGCCGCGCGGTACGACGCGCCCCTGGTGTGGGCCGTCGACTTCGGCGGCGACGACATCACCGCGCTGATGCGCACCGCGATCGCCGCGCCGGTCGCGGACCTGTTCGCCGCGGACGCCGACATGCCGGCCGCGCGCTACGTCGACGGCGCCGCCGCGGACGCCACCGCCGCGTCACTCGCCGGTGCACTGGCCGCCGCCTCCCCCGCGCTGATCGTCACGACCAGCCACGGCATGACCGGCCCGCTCGACGACCCGGCCGCGCTGCGTGCCCGGCTCGGCGCCCTGGTCGACGCCGCGCGCACGCCCGTCGACCCCGCCGCGCTGCTCGCCGCCTGGCAGCCGGACGGCGCGATCTGGTACGCCCACGCCTGCTGCTCCGCGGGAGCCGACGCGCCCAGCTCCTTCCACGGCCTGTTCGACCCGGCGTCGCCGCTGGCCCGCGTCCTGGACGGCGTCGCGGCCCTCGGCACGGCCACCGCGCCCCTCCCGCGCGCCCTGCTCGGCGCCCCGAAACCGCTGCGCGCCTTCATCGGCCACGTGGAGCCGGCGTTCGACTGGACCCTGGCGTTCCCGCCGAACCACCAGGACCTCACCGCCGACATCCGCGACCTGCTGTACCGGCGGCTGTGCGCGGGCACCCCGGTGGGCCTGGCCACCGCGGACTACTACCGGCCCATCGCGTCGCTGCTGATCCGCCACGACGACGCGGTCCGCGCGTACAACGCGGCCACCACGGACGCCGCGACCCCGCTGGACATGGCGCTGTACACCAAGCTCACCGCGCACGACCGCGCCGCCCTGGTGACCCTCGGCGACCCCACGGCCGCGCTCCCGACGCCGCGCTGACTCCCCCACCGCCCGCCGCGCCGCGCGCCCGGGGGAAGATGGGCGGACCGGACGGTGAAAGGTGGGCTTATGCGGAGCGTGCGCGACGTCGTCTTCTCCTTCTTCAGGGCGCGCGGTATGACCACGATGTTCGGGAACCCGGGCTCGACCGAGCTGCCGTTCCTGGCCGACTTCCCCGACGACTTCACGTACGTCCTCGGCCTGCACGAGGGCGCGGCCGTCGCCATGGCGGACGCCTACGCGCAGGTCACCGGCCGGGCCGCGGTCGTGAACCTGCACACCGCGCCGGGCGTGGGCAACGCCGTGGGCGCGCTGGTGAACGCGCAGGCGAACCGGGCGCCGCTGGTGGTCACGGCGGGCCAGCAGGTGCGCGCGATGATGCAGTTCGAGGCGCTGCTGACGAACACCGGCGCGGTCGAGCTGCCGCGTCCGGCGGTGAAGTGGAGCTATGAGCCGCCGCGCCCGCAGGACGTGCCGGCGGCGCTGGCCCGCGCGACCCACCTGGCGATGGCGCCGCCGCGCGGCCCCGTGTTCGTGTCGCTGCCGATGGACGACCTCACCGCGCCCGCCGACGACGCCGCCACCGACCTGGTGGTCGCCCGCACGGTCACCGGCCGCGCCGCCCCCGACCCGGACGCGGTAGCCGACCTGGCCCGGCGGCTGGCCGGGGCGGCGAACCCCGTGCTGGTGCTGGGCGGCGGCGTGGACGCGTCCGGCGGGCTCGGCGCCGCGGTGGAGCTGGCCGAGCGGCTGCGGGTGCCGGTGTGGCGGGCGCCGGAGCCGGGCCGCATCGGCTTCCCCGAGGACCACCCGTACTTCCGCGGCTCCCTGCCGAACGCGATCGCCCCGCTGTCGAAGCGGCTCGCCGGCCACGACCTGGTCGTGGTGGTCGGCGCGGCGGTGTTCAAGTACTACCCGTACGTCCCGGGCGACTTCCTGCCGCCCGGCGCCGCCCTCGTGCAGGTCACCGACGACGTCGAGGAGGCGGCGCGGGCGCCGATGGGCGACGCGGTCGTCGCCGACCCGGCGCTCACGCTGCGCCGCCTCGTGGAGCTCGTGCCCGCGTCGGACCGCGAGCCGCCCGCGGGCCGCAGCGCGCCGCGGCCCGTGTCGTACGACGACGGCCCGTTGACCGCCGAGGCGGTGTTCGCGACGGTCGCCGCCGCGCTGCCCGACGACGCGGTGATCTTCAACGAGTCGCCGTCGAACCTCGCCGCCCACCGCGACCAGATCCGCCCCGGCCGCCCGGCGAGCTTCTTCTTCACCGCGAGCGGCGGCCTGGGCTTCGCCCTGCCGGGCGCGGTCGGCGCGGCGATGGCCCGCCCGGAGCGGCCGGTGCTCGCGGTGGTCGGCGACGGCTCCGCGCAGTACGCCATCACCGCGCTGTGGACCGCCGCCCGCTACCACGTGCCGGTGACGGTCCTGGTGCTGGTCAACGCGGAGTACAAGATCCTCAAGTGGTTCGGGCAGCGCGAGGATGTCAAGGACGTGCCCGGCCTCGACCTCGGCGGCATCGACCACGTGGCGCTGGCCACGGGTTACGGCGTGCCGGCCGTGCACGCCGCGACCGCCGAGGGTGTACGCGCCGCCCTGGAGAACGCCTTCGCCACCGACGGCCCGCACCTCATCGAGGTGCCGATCGCCTGAGCCGTACGGCTGTGGAGGTCAGCCGCCGAACTGCTGGGTGAGGCTGAACCAGTTGCCGGAGTCGTCGCGGAAGACCGCCTCCACGCCGTACGGCCGCTCCGCGGGCTCGGACAGGAACTGCACGCCCTTCGCGGACAGCTCCTCATACGTCTTGCGGCAGTCGTCGGTGGTCATCACGCCGGGCCCGAGCGCGCCCTTGGCGATGAGCTCGCGCAACTGCTTCGCGGTCTCCTCGTCGTGGCCCATCGACGGGTCGGCCAGGATGATGCGGTCCTCCGGGCGCCCGGGCGGGATGACGGTGAGCCAGCGGAACCCCTGGCCCGCGCCCTCGAACTCCTCGCCCATGCGGATGTCGTTGCCGACCTCGCAGCCCAGCTTCTCGGTGTAGAACTCCTTCGCGCGGTCCTGGTCGAGCACCAGGACCGTGGTGTGCGACAAGTGGTCGATCATCGTGCGCTCCTTCGGTTGCGTGCCTCGAACGCTAGGCCCCGTCAACGGCCCCGGGCTTCTCCCCGCTTGCGGTGCCCGCCCCCGGCCGGCCCCACGCCATGAGGAAGCATCCGGGGATCGGCGGCTGCCCGCCCATCGCCACGTGCGCCCGGCGGTACTCCGTGGGCGGCACCCCGACGAGCTCGGTGAACCGGGCGCTGAACGACCCGAGGCTGGTGAACCCGGTGAGGTGGCAGATCTCGGTGACGGTGAGGTTGGCCGAGCGCAGGAGGTCCTTGGCGCGCTCGATGCGACGGTGCGTGAGGTAGGCGCGCGGCGTCTCGCCGTACGCGGCGCGGAAGGCGCGGGCGAAGTGGAAGCGCGAGTATCCGGCGGCGCGGGCCATCGCGTCGAGGTCGAGGGGCTCGGAGTACCACCGGTCGATGAGGTCGCGGGCGCGCCGCAGATGCGCCACGAGCGGTACGTCCTGCATCACCATGCCTCGATTGTGCCCCGCGGCACCGACATCGCGCGCCGCTCAGTCGTCCGGGAACCCCTCGGGCACCATGGCGTACAGGGCGTTCGGCGCGATGTTGATGTCGAGCGGCGTGCGCGTGCGCACCTCGCCGTCGATCGACACGGGCATCGGCGGGTCGGTCTCCACGCGCAGCCGGCCGGTCGTGAGGAACGGCTCGGCGTACTGCGAAAGCCGCGGCCCGCGCAGGGTGTGGCGTACGGACGCGGCGGTGACGCGGAGGCGGCCGGCGTCGCCGAGGCGGTAGACGGTGAGCAGCCGGTCGTCCACGGTGGCGTCGCGGGCGATGCGGCGGCCGTGGTGGTACGCCCCGTTGGCCACGTTGAGCTGGTGGGTGTCCACCTCGAGGGTCTCGCCGTCGATGGTGATCCTGGCGTGGAACGGTTCGTGCGACGGCAGGGCGAGCAGCGCGGCGATCGGGTACGCGGGACGGCCCACGACGCGCTTGAGCCGGGCCGGCACCTTCTCCGCGACCTGCACCGACAGGCCCATGCTGAGCATGTTCGCGAACATGTGGCCGCCCGCCTCGCCGAGGTCGACGTCGGCGACCATGCCGTCGCGCAGCACCTTGACCGCGCCGACGAGGTCCATCGGCAGGCCGAGGCTGCGCGCGAAGTTGTTGGTCGTGCCGAGCGGCAGCACGCCGAGCGCGGTGTCGCGGTGGGCGAGCAGCCCCGCGGCGGTGGCGATGGTGCCGTCGCCGCCGCCCACCACGACCAGGTCGGGCGCGTCGCGCAGGATCGCGCGCAGCCGGGCGGCCAGCCCGCCGGGGCGCACGACGGCGTGCGCGGACGTCAGCGTGAACCCGGCGAGCCGGAGCAGCCGGACGGTCCGCCGGTAGTTCCGCGCACCCTGCCGCGAGCGCGCGTTGACCAGCAGCACCGCACGGCGCCGCTCCCGGACGTCGGCGCGCAGCCGCTCCTTGTCGCGCACCGGCGCCCGTTCGTCCATGTCCCGCAGCATAGGCGCCGCCCGGCGGGCCGTCCGGCGCACGGCGTCAGGGGAAGATCACATCGGTCGGCGCGGTGCCGGTGGCCGGGCGGTACGTACGGTCGCCGGCGAAGGTGGCCCGCACGCCCGCCAGCATCTCGTCGGGGTCGGCCCGGGTGGCGGACGGGTCGACGCGGCACTCGGCCACGCCCGTGCCGTCGGTGGCGGCCGCGCACAGCGGGTAGCCGTGCCGCGAGGTGAACGCGATGCGCCGCCCCACCGGGTGCCGCCCCGCGCCGTCGGTCAGGTACGCCTGCAGCGTCTCCTGCCCGGTCGTCCTGCTGATCCGCGCGTGCGCGATGGTCAGCGAGACGGGCCGCCGCGCGTCCGCGCCGCTGACCGCCGCCTGGCCGGAGCCGGAGACCGCGACCAGAGCGGACGCGACCGCTGCGGCGCCCAGCGCGCCGCCGATGATCGTACGAAGAGGCATCCGGACACTATGCCACGCTCCGTGACTATCGACGTACGGAACGACACCGTACGTGGCCGGGAACCCGGGTGAACTACGGCCGGTAGTAGGGTGCTGGCGTGAGCACGGAGGGCGTCGGATGAACGGGACCATGGTCGGCGTCGTCGCCGCCGTCACGCTGGTCATGGGCGTGTGGGCGCTCGTCACGGTGATCCGCGACCGGCCGATGACCGTGCCGCACGTCATCGGCCTCGCGGTGGTCGAGCTCGTCGTCCTCGTCGGCGTCGGCTACGCGATCGTGCGGCTCACGCACGGCGGGCCGCCGCACGGCGGGCTGGTCACGTTCATCGCCTACCTCGTCGGCGTCGTGCTCATCCCGCCGATCGCCACCGGATGGGGCCTGGTCGAGCGGACCCGGTGGGGCCCCGCGGTGATCATCGTCGCGTGCGTGGCCGTCGCGTTCATGTTCCTCCGGATGCTGCAGATCTGGCAGGGCACCGGTGGCTGAGGAGGTCGCCACCGGTTCGGGACCCGGCCGCCTGCTCGTCGCGGTCTACGGCGTCTTCGCCATCGGGGCGACCTCGCGCGCGGCCGTGCAGATCGCGATCCAGTTCCACGAGGCGCCGCTGGCGTACGCCCTGTCGGCGTTCGCCGCCGTCGTCTACGACGTCGCCACCGTGACGCTCGCGCTCGGCGGCCGCGGCTCCCGGCGGATCGCCACCATCGCCTGCACCACCGAGCTGTGCGGCGTGCTGGCCGTCGGCACGTTCACGCTGGTCGACCCGGCCGCGTTCCCCGACGACACCGTGTGGTCGGGCTTCGGGCAGGGCTACGTCTTCATCCCGCTGATCCTCCCGGTCATCGGCCTGCTGTGGCTGCGGCACACCGCGCCCGGCCGCGGCCGCATCCCCGTGCCCCTGCCGGAGACGCTGTCCGGCTGGTTCCGCTTCGCCGCGATCACCGAGGGCATCACCTGGATCGGCCTGATCAGCGGCATCGTGGTCCGGTCGGCGGCGGGCGTCGACGAGGTCGTCTGGCTGTTCGGGCGGCTGCACGGCGTGGCGTTCATCGCGTACGTCGTGCTCACCCTCGCGACGTGGCGCGCGCAGCGCTGGCACCCGCTGGCCGGCCTGGTCGGCCTCGCCGCCAGCGTGGTGCCGCTGGCCACGTGGCCGTTCGAGTGGTGGGCCGGCCGCACCGGCCGCCTGGGCGCACGGGACGGGACCGCCGCACCCGTCAGGTGATCACGACCCACGTGCCGGGGTTGAGGTCCCGTGCGTGCGCGGCCACCTGGTCGATGATCGAGCCCGGCGCCGCGCCGCCGAACACCGCGATCAGGTGCGTGGGGGCGCGGGAGAGCAGGCCGGGCCGGTCGGTCATGTAGCGGTCGATGACCGTCAGCAGTTCGAGCCGCCGCTCCTCGGCGTCGCGGTCCCGCCGCGCCCCGTGCACGACGAGCAGCATGTCCATCGCGTAGAACGCCCTGACCTGCGCGGCCACCTGGAAGAAGCCGTCGAGGTCGCACGCCATGCCGGAGACCAGGTCCTCGACCGGCTGAAGGTCGCCTTCCGCCACCGCCCCCACCTCCGACTGCCGACTAAGGCAGTCTGCCTCCGGTGCGGGTGCGGCCGTCTATGTCATGTGACACGCACGGCGCGGCTCGCGGCCGATACGCGGCGATTTAGGTATGGGCGGACGCGAGCACCGTACGAACGCCGGCCGCGATCTCCAGATCCTCGCGCGCCGCGACCACCAGCGTGGCCACCGCGGCACCCGCGGCGCTCACGTCGGCGTCCTCCGTGACCGCGTCGTTGGCCGCACGGTCCACGGCGACGCCGAGGAACCCCAGGCCCGCGGCGCACGCGGCGCGGACGCGCGGCGCGTTCTCCCCGACGCCGCCGGTGAACACCAGGGCGTCGAGCCCGTCGAGCGCCGCGGCCATCCCCGCGATCCCGGCGCGCAGCCGGTGCAGGTAGACGCCGAGCGCGAGCGCCGCGTCGGCGTCGCCGCGGTCGTCGCGCGCCAGCACCTCCCGCATGTCCCCCGTACCGGCGAGGCCCACCAGCCCCGAGCCGTGCTCCAGCGCGTCCGACACGTCGTCGCCGCTCAGCCCGGCGTGCCCGGTCAGCCACAGCACCAGGCCCGGGTCGACGCTGCCCGACCTGGTGGCCATCGCCAGCCCTTCGAGCGGCGTGAACCCCATCGTGGTGTCCACCGACCGCCCGTCGAGGACGGCGGCCAGCGACGCGCCCGCCCCGAGGTGCGCGGTCACCACGCGCCGCGCCCGGTCCCGGCCGAGCAGCCCGGCCGCGCGCCGCGACGCGTACGCGTGCGACAGGCCGTGGAACCCGTACCTGCGGATGCCGTACGTGCGCCGCCACGCCTCCGGGATCGGGTACGTCGCGGCCTCCTCGGGCAGCGACGCGTGGAACGCCGTGTCGAAGCAGGCCACGGCCGGCACACCGGGCAGCGCGTCGTCGATGGCGGCGATCCCGGCCAGCGACGACGGCTGGTGCAGCGGCGCCAGGTCCGCCAGGTCGGCGATGCGCCGCCGCGCGTCCGCGTCGAGCCGTACGGGCGCGGTGAACGCGGCGCCGCCGTGCACCACCCGGTGGCCGACCGCGTCCGGGGCGGGCATGCCGCGCAGCGCGTCGCGCAGCCCGTCGCGGTCGAGCACGCCGCCCTCGACGGGCAGCTCCGCGCGGTCGGCCACCGTGTCGTCGTCGGCCACGACGGACAGCTTCACGCTGCTCGACCCGGTGTTGACGACCAGGACCCGCACCCCGTCACCGCTCCCCGCGCCCGTACGGCCAGGTCCAGTTCGCGATGTCCGGCCGGTCCTCGCCGTGCTCGCGGGTGTACGCGCGGGCGGACAGCCGCTCGTCGGCCATCTTCTGCCGCAGCCGCCCGGCGCGCCCGCCGAGCCGCGGCAGCCGGTCGATGACGTCCATGACGAGGTGGAAGCGGTCCAGGTCGTTGAGCATCACCATGTCGAAGGGCGTGGTCGTGGTGCCCTCCTCCTTGTAGCCGCGCACGTGCAGGTTGTCGTGGCCGGTGCGGCGGTACGTCATCCGGTGCACGAGGTACGGGTAGCCGTGGAACGCGAAGATCACCGGCTTGTCCGGCGTGAACAGCGCGTCGTACTCGCGGTCCGGCAGCCCGTGCGGGTGCTCGCTGTCCGGCATCAGCCGCATCAGGTCGACCACG
This sequence comes from Streptosporangiaceae bacterium, assembly GCA_036502625.1. Taxonomy (GTDB): domain Bacteria; phylum Actinomycetota; class Actinomycetes; order Streptosporangiales; family Streptosporangiaceae; genus DASXYG01. The sequence goes on along the minus strand of DASXYG010000054.1, from coordinate 16,968 downwards.
TTGACCACCCGCACCCGTACGTCGGGCAGGTACCGCCGCAGCAGGTCGGCGGCGGCCAGCGTCTCCAGCGTGGGCACGTCGCCGGCGCAGGCGAGCACGACGTCGGGGTCGTCGCCGCCGTCCGTGCCGGCCCAGTCCCAGATGCCGATGCCGCGCGTGCAGTGCGGCACGGCCTCGTCCATGGTCAGCCAGCTCGGCGCCGGCTGCTTTCCCGCGACGATCACGTTGACGTAGCTGCGCGACCGGAGGCAGTGGTCGGCGACGGACAGCAGCGTGTTCGCGTCCGGCGGCAGGTACACCCGGACGACCTCGGGCTTCTTGTTGATGACGACGTCGAGGAAGCCGGGGTCCTGGTGGGTGAAGCCGTTGTGGTCCTGCCGCCAGACGTGCGAGCTGAGCAGGATGTTCAGCGACGCGATCGGCCGCCGCCAGGGCAGCTCGCGGGTGACGTTCAGCCACTTGGCGTGCTGGTTGAACATCGAGTCCACGATGTGGATGAACGCCTCGTAGCAGTTGAACAGCCCGTGCCTGCCGGTCAGCAGGTAGCCCTCCAGCCAGCCCTGGCAGAGGTGCTCGCTCAGCACCTCCATGACCTGGCCGTGCCGCCCGAGGTTCTCGTCCGTCGGCAGCGTCTGCGCCTGCCACGTCTTGGACGTCTCCGCGTAGACGTCGTCGAGGCGGTTCGAGGCGGTCTCGTCCGGGCCCATGATCCGGAACCGGTCCCGGTTGGCGGCCACGACGTCGCGCAGCAGCCTCCCGAGGACGCGGGTGGCCTCCGCGGTGGCGCCGCCGGGCGTGGGCGTGTCGACCGCGTAGTCGCGGAAGTCCGGCAGGGTGAGCGGGTTCAGCAGCAGGCCGCCGTTGGCGTGCGGGTTCGCGCTCATGCGCCGCGGCCCGGACGGCGGCTGGGCGAGCAGCTCCCCGACGGGCGCGCCGTCGGCGCCGAACAGCTCCTCCGGCGCGTACGACCGCATCCAGCGCTCCAACTGCTCCCGGTGCGCGGCGTTCTCGCGTACGCCGGGCAGCGGCACCTGGTGGGCCCGCCACGTGTTCTCCACCGGCACGCCGTCGACCTCGCGCGGGCCCGTCCAGCCCTTCGGGGAGCGGAGCACGATCATCGGCCAGGCCGGGCGCTCGCGCACGCCGCCGTCGCGCGCGTCGTACTGGATGGCCGCGATGTCGCCGAGCGCGCGGTCCAGCGTCGCGGCCATCTTCTGGTGCATCGTCGCCGGGTCGTCGCCGGCCACGACGTACGGGCGGTAGCCGTAGCCGCGCAGCAGCGACAGCAGCTCGTCCTCGCCGATGCGCGCGAGCACCGTCGGGTTGGCGATCTTGTAGCCGTTGAGGTGCAGGATCGGCAGCACCGCGCCGTCGCGTACGGGATCGCAGAACTTGTTGGCGTGCCAGCTCGCGGCCAGCGGCCCGGTCTCCGCCTCGCCGTCGCCCACGATGCACGCCACGGTCATGCCGGGGTTGTCGGCGACCGCGCCGAACGCGTGCGCGAGGGAGTAGCCGAGCTCGCCGCCCTCGTGGATGGACCCGGGCGTCTCCGGCGCGACGTGGCTGGGGATGCCGCCGGGGAAGGAGAACTGCCGGAACAGCCGCCGCATGCCCGGTCCGTCCCGCGAGATGTGCGGATAGACCTCGCTGTACGTCCCCTCAAGCCAGGCGTTCGCGACCGCCGCCGGGCCGCCGTGGCCGGGGCCCATGATGTAGATCATGTCGAGGTCGCGGGTGCGGATGGCCCGGTTGAGGTGGGCGTAGCAGAAGTTGAGGCCGGGCGTGGTGCCCCAGTGGCCGAGCAGCCGCGGCTTGATGTGCTCCGGCGCGAGCGGCTCGCGCAGCAGCGGGTTGTCCAGCAGGTAGATCTGCCCGACGGAGAGGTAGTTGGCCGCGCGCCAGTACGCGTCGATCAGCCGCGCCTCCTCAAGCGAAAGCGGCTCTCCGCCCACGGTGGTGTCGCCGGCCTGCGTGAGTGTCATCGCGTCTCTCCCCCGCTTCTCGGTCATCCACGGGGGTCTTCCCGAAACGCCGCCGACGTATCAGGCCGTTGCGCCCGCCCAGCGCACCGGGAGGGACGTGAACCCGCGCAGCGTGGGGTTGGCGGTGCGCACGGGCTCGCCGCGCGGCGCGAAGCCGTCCGCCGCGGCCAGCAGATGGCCGATCGCGGCGGCCGCCTCGGTGCGCGCCAGGTGGGCGCCCAGGCAGAAGTGGATGCCGGTGCCGAACGCCAGGTGGTCCGTCGACCGCCGGTCCAGGTCGTACGCGTCGGGGTCGGCGAAGTGCCGCGGGTCGCGGTTGGCCGCGGCGTACAGCAGCAGCACCCGCGCGCCCGCCGGGATCGCGGTGCCGCCCACCGCGCAGCCGTCAAGCGCGTCGCGGAAGAACCCCTGGATGGGCGACCCCCACCGCAGCGCCTCCTCGACGGCGTCCGGCGTACGGCCGGGATCGGCGGCGAGCGCGCGCCGCAGGTCAGGGCCGGTGGCCAGCAGGTGGCCGAGCGTGCCGATCAGGTTCGTCGTCGTCTCCGTGCCGGCGACCAGCAGCAGGAAGCAGAACCAGAACAGCTCCTTCGGGTCCAGCCGCTCCTCCGCCTGGACGAGCCGGGTGACCAGGTCGTCGCCGGGGTGCGCGCGGCGGTCGGCGATGATCGCCGCGAAGTAGCCGTCCAGCTCCTGGACCGCGTCGAGGATGCGGGTGTCCAGGTCGTCGGCGGTGTAGACGTCGTCGAGCAGGTTGAAGCCCTCCACGACGCGGTCGGCCCACGTACGGAACAGGGCGCGGTCGGCGGCCGGGATGCCGAGGATCTCCGCGATCACCATCACCGGCAGCGGCGCGGCGAGGCCGGTCACGAGGTCAGGCTCGTCGGCGGCGCGCAGCTCGGCGACCAGGCGTACGGCCTGCCGGTCGATCATGCCCCGCCATTCGTCGATGGCCCGCGGCGTGAAGACCCGCGAGACGATCCGCCGCAGCCGCGTGTGGTCCGGCGGGTCGGAGGTCAGCATCATCGGCAGCGGGATGCGCACGTACGTCACGCCCTGCCCGGACGCCAGCGTGCGGTGGTCGCGCGCGGCGTCGCGCACCTGGTCGTAGCGGCTGACCACCCAGAGGTCGCGTTCCGGCAGGTAGCGCGGGCCCTCGTCGGCGAGCAGCGAGCGGTACCAGGGGTACGGGTCGGCGACGACGCCGGGCGCGAAGGGGTCGGCGCCGATCATGGTCATCGCCCGGCGTCCCCGGATTCCTCTTCCGCAATGGGGTCGTCGAGGGGGTGCGGCGGCAGGCCGGTGCCGGTGACGCGCGCGTTGCCGTGCGGGTCCAGCTCGGCGAGGCGGCCCGCGGTGTCCGCGCCGCCCGGCACCCGGATCACGACGTCGCGTACGCCCGTACGGTGCAGCTCCGTCACGGCCTCGTCGCGGGTGACGCGGCCGTACCAGCGGTAGCTGCCGTCGATCGGCTGGATGTTGCCGCCGAGGTGGATCCGTACCGGGTGCTCGGCGCCGTCGGCGATCAGCGTGGCCTCGCCCAGGTAGTAGTCGTCGTCCCAGGCGCCGCCGAGCACCGGCGCGGGCCGGTAGTGGTGCCGGTCCGGCCCACGTCCCCGCTTCCGGCGCGTGGCCGCCGCCCCCATGGCGGCCGCGATCCCGGCGCCCGCGGCCAGGGCCCACGTCCTGCCGCGGGTCACTTGACGAGCCCGCACCGGCGCCAGATCGCGACGCTGGGGCCGCCGATGAGGTCGTTGTCGTACAGGAACGTGCGCAGCTTCTCGAAGCCGTCGTACGCGACCGCGCGGGCGTGCGGGTTGGCCCGCGCCTGGCGGCGCGCCTCGACGGGGTTCAGGCCCGCGCGCTGGTAGACGGCCGCGTTGGTCAGCGAGGTCGTGAGGATCATGCCGGCCTGCGCGGCCACGATCCGCGTGGCCTCCTTCTCGAAGCGGCCCGCCGAGCGCAACGACCGGACGAGGTCCTCGCGCGCGTACTTGATGTGCCGCGCCTCCTCGGCGACGTGGATGCGCATGACCTGGTGGACCAGCGGCTGCAGCTCGGGGTCGCGCATCGTCGCGCGCTGCAGGGAGTCGAAGATCTCCTCGCCCATCAGCGCGGCCACCCACACGCCGCTGCCGCGCAGCGCCAGCGGGAACACCCGGCCGACGTTGTGCCACCACGAGCCGCGGCGGTACGCGCGCCCGCCGACGCGGTCGATGAGCCGGCCGAACATGATCATGTGGCGGCACTCGTCGCCCATCTCGGTGAGCGCGTAGTGCACGTACTTCGAGGTGGGGTCGGCGTCGTACGCCATCCGCAGCAGCATCTGGTTCAGCACGTTCTCGAACCAGATGCCGACGCTCATGACGTTCGCGAGCTCCTGCCGCGACAGCTCGATCCGCTGCTCCTGCGACATGCCGCGCCACAGGGGCGTGTCGTACAGCGTGATCAGCTTCGGCGGCAGGAAGTACCTGCCGGGCTCCAGCGGTGCGTCCCAGTCGACGTCGATGGCGGGTTCGTACGAGCGCCGGACGGAGCCGTTCAGCAGCCGCTGGGCGCCTTCCTCACGCGTGACGACCTTGGTGGTGCCGGCCATGCCGGTCCCCTTCCGCGCGCTGTCGTTTCCCCCGAAAATAGCGACTATTGGACAACGCGTCAATAGATCGGGGCTAGTTCGCGGGCGGCTCCGGGGTGACCGTTCCCGCGGCGCCGTCGACCGTGACGCGGGTGCCCGTGGTCAGCCGGGTGGTGGCGTCCGGAACCCCGACGACGGCGGGGATGCCGTACTCCCTGGCGACCACCGCGCCGTGCGACATGGCCCCGCCCATCTCCATGACCAGGCCGCCCGCGGTGAGGAACAGCGGCGTCCATCCGGGGTCGGTGGACGGCGCGACCAGGATCTCGCCGGGCTCCAGCCGCGCGTCCGCCGGATCGAGGACCACCCGTACGGTGGCCGTCACCGAGCCGGCCGACGCGGGGCTGCCGGTGAGCACCCCGTCCTCGGACACAACCGGGGCGGCCGCCATCTCCGGCTCGGTGCCGTCGGACAGCAGCACGCGGGGCACGTGGCGGCGGCGCGACTCCTCGGCGTACCACTCGCGCCGCTCGCGTACGACCTCCCGCAGGTCGCGGCCGCCCAGCCCGGCGCGCACCTCGCGGAGGCCGACGAAGAAGACGTCGTCGGCCTCGGCGAGCAGCCCGCGGCGCGCCAGCTCCTCCCCCACCAGGCGCAACTGCGCGCGCACCCCGGCGAGCAGCACGATCACGTTGAACTTCGGGCGCTCCCGCAGCCCCGCGACCTGGCGTATGCGGCCCAGGCAGAAGCCCACCGCACGGCCGCGCAGGCGGCCGCGGCGCGCGGCGGCGCGGGCGGCCAGCGTGGCGACCATGGCCTCCGCCGCCGCGGCGGCCCGCGCGAAGACCGCGTCGGGCGCCAGCGCCGGATCGTCGAGCCGCAGGTAGCCGGCCAGGACGTTGAAGATGTGCGCCGGGTCGTCGGACCACCGCGGCACGCCCAGGTCGATCTCGGCGACGCCGCGGTGCCCGTACGCCGCCAGGAAGCCGTCCATCGCCGACCGTACGGCCGCCGGCAGCCCGCCGCCGGTGTAGCGCCGGGACAGCTCGCCGGCGGACGTCTCCGCGAACAGCCGCCGCACCTCCGGGTCGCGGCCCAGGTCATCGGCGATGCGCCACAGTTCCAGGTCCATCTCGGTGGTCGGGTTGTACGGCAGGCCGCGCAGCGCCGTCTGGATCTCCTCGGCCGTCGCCACGCCGCGCAGCAGCCGCCGGGCCGCGCCCTGCAACGCGATGTACGGCACCATCACCCCGACGAGCGCACCCGGGAGCGTCGCGACGAAGCGCGACGTCACGGCGCGCTCGGCCACCGCCAGCCGCTCCTCGGCCGTGGCGCCCGCCGGGACCTCGGTCGCCGCCCGGTTGTCCCGCTCCACGGCCTCCATCAGCGCGCGCGCCGACGCCGGGCGGCGCACCGTGGCCGCGATGCGCAGGGGCGCCCGCAGCCGCAGCAGCACCGGCGCGACGCTCCGCAGGAACGGCAGCGCCGAGCGGTAGCGGACGCTCAGCCGCGGGTCGGCGAACAGCGCGCGCACGATCGGCGCCGACCGCGCCTCCATGGCCTGGAACACCTCCGGCACCACCTGCCGCCCGATGCGGCTGCGGACCGCCGTCGTCGCGTCGAGGAACAGCCGTCCCGCCGCGATCTTCAGCACCGGCGGCCCGTCGTACGGATCGGCCGGAGCGCGCCCGAGCATCTCCGCCGCCGTCGACCCGATCAGCCGGAACACCGCCTGCCCCATCGGCGTCAGCGGCCCCATGACGCCCTGGGCGACGTTCGCCGACCAGTAGACGCGCGGCGCCGGGTCGTCCGGCGGCGGCGCATCGTCCGGCAGCGGGTAGAGCGTGGTGATCGGCCGCGCCTGGGTGAGCCACAGCAGGCCGCCGGCGTCCACGGCCCACTCGATGTCCTGCGGCGCGCCGTAGTGCTCCTCGACCGCGCGTCCCGTACGGGCGAGCTCGGCGAGACGGGCGTCCGTCACGCAGACGGCGTCGTCCGGCGGGACCTCGACCCGCTCGGTGCCGCCGGAGGCGAGCTGCCGTACGCGGACCCGCTTGTCGCCGGGCACCCGTTCGAGCACCTCGCCCGTACGCGCGTCGACGGCGAAGTGGTCCGGGTTGACCATGCCGGACACCACCGCCTCGCCGAGCCCCGGGCTCGCATCGACCACCGCGCGGCCGCGGCGGCCGGTGAGCGGGTCGGCGGTGAACAGCACGCCCGCGACCTCGGCGGCCACCATCTCCTGCACGACGACGGCCAGCCGCACCGAGCGGTGGTCGATGCCGTTGGCGGTGCGGTAGGCGACCGCGCGGTCCGTCCACAGCGACGCCCAGCAGCGGCGCACCGCGTCGAGCACCGCGTCGGCGCCGGTGACGCCGAGGTAGGTGTCCTGCTGCCCGGCGAAGCTGGCGTACGGGAGGTCCTCCGCGGTGGCCGACGACCGGACGGCGACCGCGCCCCCGCCCAGGCCGTCGTACGCCTCGGTGACCGCCGCCGCGACCTCGGCCGGCATCGGGGCGGAGGTCAGCGCGTCGCGGACGCGCGCGGCGTGCGCCGTATGGTCGGCATCGCCGTCGGCGGCGCCGGTCAGCGCCGCAACGGCGGCGCGCACGCCCGGATCGGCGGTGGCCAGGTCGTACGCCGCCGTCGTGACGCAGAAGCCGGGCGGCACGCGGAACCCCGCCCGCGCCAGGACGCCCAGGTTCAGCGCCTTGCCCCCGGCCAAGCCGAGCGCGCCGGCGTCGAGGGCGGCCAGCGGCAGCACCGTCTCGCTCATCTCCCACCTCCGCTTTCCGTTCCCGGGAGCATAAATTCATCGTACGTTCAATTCAATGCGGCCGAGGCTGGCCACCGCGGATCCGGCGGTCGCGCATGGGAGGCGAAATGTCGGCCATGCGAACATGAAGTCCCCTGATCTGGAGGACACAGCGCCGATGTCCAGCAACGCGAGCCATGAGGTCGTCGCCCGCAACTGGTCCACGCAGTCCGAGAACAAGATCCACGACGACACGGTCGCACGCCGGTTCGGCTTCGCCGGCGGACTCGTGCCGGGCGTGGCGCTGTACGCCTACCTCGCGCGGCCGGTCGCCGAGTCGTGGGGCGAGCGGTGGCTGCGCGGCGGCCGCATGGACGCCCGGTTCGTCTCGCCGGTCTACGACGGCACGGCCGTGACCTCGACACTGTCCGACAACGGCGCGCTGGCCCTCACCGACGCGACCGGCCACGTCTGCGTGACGGGCAGCGCCGCACTGCCCGGCGCCACCGCGCCCGCGGACGCCACGCCGGACATCCCGGACGTCGCGCCGCCGATCCACCGCCCGTCCGCCGACGCCGACACCCTCGCGCCCGGCACCGTGCTCGGCGCCGTCGAGCACCGCCACACGCGCACGGTAGCCGACGCCTACCTCGACCAGATCGACGACCGGCTGTGGCTGTTCCGTACGGCCGGCTTCGCCCATCCCGGCTGGCTGCTGCGCGGCGCCAACGAGGTCCTCGTGGCCAACGTCGTGCTCGGCCCGTGGATCCACGTCGAGAGCCGCGCGCGCTTCCTGCGCCCGGTCATGATCGGCCAGACCGTCCGCACCCGGGCGCGCGTGGCGAGCCGCTACGACCACAAGGGCCACCAGTTCGTCGAGCTCGACGTGGTCGCGCTGTGCGACGACGGCCCGGCGATGTGGGCGCGCCACATCGCCATCTACCGGCCCCGGCAGGTCGTGGGCTGACCTGCGACGGCCCGTTTTCCACAGGGTCGCGGTTTCCCATTTGCCCTCCGTGTGCGCTGGCCGGAGACTGGTATCTCGCCGATGTACGGGGATGAGGGGCAGAGCATGGCCAGACCGGCGATCGTGACGGTTGATGACGATCCGGGTGTGTCGCGCGCGATCGCGCGCGACCTCCGGCGCAAATACGGCGACGCGCACCGCATCGTGCGCGCCACCTCCGGGCAGGACGCGCTCGAAGCCGTCCGCGAAATGCGGCTCCGGGGTGACGACGTCGCCGTGTTCCTCGCCGACCAGCGCATGCCCGAGATGAGCGGCACCGAGTTCCTTGAGCAGGCGATGGACGTCTATCCGTACGCCCGGCGCGTCCTGCTCACGGCGTACGCGGATACCGACGCCGCCATCGAGGCGATCAACGTGGTCGACCTCGACCACTACCTGCTGAAGCCGTGGGACCCACCGGAGGAGAAGCTCTACCCCGTGGTCGACGCCCAGCTCGACGCCTGGGCCCGCACCGACCGCCACGAGGTCACCGCGCTGCGGGTGGTCGGCCACCGCTGGTCCGCCCGGTCCTACGAAGTGCGCGACTTCCTGGCCCGCAACCAGCGCTCCTACCGCTGGTTCAACGTCGAGACCGCCGAGGGCGCCGAGCTCGCCGCCGCCTCCGGAGGCGATGTCGACAACCTGCCCCTGGTCATCACCGACGACGGCACCGTCCTCACCGCGCCCGACGACGCCGAGCTCGCCCGCGCCGTCGGCCTGACCACCACCCCCTCGGCCGACTTCTACGACCTGATCGTCATCGGCGGCGGCCCGGCCGGCCTCGGCGCCGCGGTCTACGGCGCGTCCGAGGGGCTGCGCACCGTCCTGGTCGAGCGGCAGGTCACCGGCGGCCAGGCCGGGCAGAGCTCGCGCATCGAGAACTACCTCGGCTTCCCCGACGGCGTGTCCGGCGGCCAGCTCGCCGAGCGCGCGCGCCGCCAGGCCGTCAAGTTCGGCGCCGAGCTGCTGACCGCGCGCGAGGTCGCGAGCATGGAGGCGCGCGGCGCCGCCCGCGTGATCGTCTTCGCCGACGGCCAGGAGATCGCCGCGCATACCGTCATCCTCGCCACCGGCGTGTCCTACCGCAGGCTCGCCGCCCCCGGCCTCGACGACCTCGTCGGCCGCGGCGTCTACTACGGCGCCGCCACCACCGAGGCGCCCAACTGCGCCGGCGAGGAGGTCTACATCATCGGCGGCGCCAACTCCGCCGGCCAGGCCGCCGTCCACTTCGCCCGCCACGCCAAACGGGTGCACATGCTGGTGCGCGGCGCGTCCCTGCGGTCGTCCATGTCCCACTACCTCATCGAGCAGATCGCCGGAATCGACAACATCGAGGTGCGGCCCTGCACCGAGGTCACCGCCGCCGAGGGCGACGGCCACCTCGAACGCCTCACCCTGCGCGACACCGCGTCCGGCCAGACCCGCGTCGTGGCCACGCAGCACCTCTTCGTCTTCATCGGCGCGGCCCCGTGCACCGAATGGCTCGACGGCAGCGTCACGCGCGACGAACACGGCTTCGTCCCCACCGGCCCCGACCTCACCACCGACGGCCTCCGGCCACCGGGCTGGGAGCTCGAACGCCAGCCCTACCACCTGGAGGCCAGCGTGCCCGGCGTGTTCGTCGCCGGAGACGTCCGCTCCGCGTCGATCAAGCGGGTCGCCTCGGCCGTCGGCGAGGGCGCCATGGCCGTCGCCCTCGCCCACCGCTACCTGGAGTCGTCATGACCACGCGCGTTTCCACCGCCGAGCTCGCCGGCCTGTTCCTCTTCGAGGACCTCGCGCCGGAGCCGCTGGCCTGGCTCGCCGCGACCGGCGAGGAGGTCGTCAACGAGGCCAACGAGCCGATCTACTCCGAGGGCGACCCCGCCACCTGCTTCGTCGTCCTGCTCGACGGCAAGATGGCCATGTCGCGGCGGGTGCGCGGCGGCGAGATCGAGGTCAACCGCTCCAACCGCCCCGGCACCTACGGCGGCGCCATCCAGGCCATGCTGGAGAACACCCCGCAGGCGTACACCAACTCGCTGCGCGCGGTGACCCGCTGCCGCACCTTCCAGATCCCGATCGACGACCTGGGCCCGAAGTTCCGCGAGTGGTTCCCCATGGCCGCCCACCTCCTCAACGGGGTGTTCACCGGGGTCACCGAGTCGCAGCGCAAGGTCAGCGAGCGCGAGCGGCTGATCGCCCTCGGCTCGCTGACCGCGGGGCTCACCCACGAGCTGAACAACCCGGTCGCCGCGGCCGTCCGCGCCGCCGACGGCCTGCGCGGCGGCATAGCCGGGCTGCGCGACCAGCTCGGCGAGCTGTCCGCGGCCGGGCTCACCCCGGGCCAGCTCACCGAGCTGCTGAAGGTCCGCAATGACGCCGCCCAGATGTGCACGGCCGCCAAGCGCGGCCCGCTGGAGGTCAGCGACGCCGAGGACGAGCTGATCGACTGGCTCGACGACCACGACGTACCGAACTCCACCGAGTTGAGCGCGCCGCTCGTCGCCGCCGGGCTCGACGCCGAATGGCTGGAGCGGGTGGCCGACACGGTCGGCGCCGAGGCGCTGCCCGCCGCCCTCGTCTGGCTGGCCGACATTCTGGAGACCGAGAGCCTGCTCGACGAGATCACCGACTCGGTCAACCGCGTCAGCACCATCCTCGACTCCGCCCGGCAGTACACCCAGATGGACCGCGCGCCCAACCAGCGCGCCGACGTCCACGAGCTGCTCGACGCCACGCTCACGATCCTGAAGCACAAGTTCGGCCCCAACGTCGAGGTCGTCACCGACTACGACCGGTCCCTGCCCCCGGTCGAGGTCTACGGCGCGGAGCTGAACCAGGTCTGGACCAACCTGATCGTCAACGCGCTCGACGCCATGGACCACAACGGCAAGCTCACCATCCGCACCGCCCGCGACGGCGACTACCTCATGGTCGAGATCGGCGACACGGGCAGCGGCGTCCCACCGGAGATCCAGGACCGCATCTTCGAGCCGTTCTTCTCCACGAAGGAGGTCGGCAAGGGCACCGGCCTCGGCCTCGACATCTCCTGGCGCATCATGGTCAAGAAGCACAAGGGCGACCTCCGGGTGATCTCCACCCCAGGCGACACCCGCTTCCAGGCCCGCATCCCCCTCCCCGCCAACGGCACCACCGCCACCGACCCCGACTCCGCCACCGGCCCCGACTCCGCCACCGGCCCCGGCCCCGGCTCGGCCTCCGACCCTGCCTCGGCCTCCGCCACCGGCTCCGGCGGCGGCTCCGGCGGCGGTGCTACCGGCGCGGAACCCGCATGACGATCGGGCTGGTCTCCGCGCCGAGCAACCTGGGGCTGCGCCCGCCCGCGCCGTCCAGCGTCCCCGGGTGCGCCAAGGCGCCCGAGGCGCTGCGCGAGGCGGGCCTGCACCACCGCCTCGCGCAGCGCGGCGCGGTGGAGCGCGGCGTCGTGCTCCCGGGCCGCTACTCCGACGACCCGAAGCCCGGCTCGCTGCGCAACCAGGCCGCCATCATCGACCACACCCGCCGCCTGGCCGCCCGCATCGACCACCTGCGCGAAGAGGGGCTGGCCCCGCTGGTCCTCGGCGGAGACTGCGGCATCCTGATGGCCGCCGGCCTCGCGCTGAGCCGCGCCCCCGGCCGCTACGCTCTGGTCCACCTCGACGGCCACACGGACTTCCGCAACCCCGGCACCAGCGACCGGTGCGCGAGCCTCGCCGGGGAGGACCTCGCCGCCGCGGTGGGCCGCCACTGGCCCGCGATCGCCGCCATCGACGGCCACGGCCCGTACTTCGACCCGGCCGACACCGTCCACGCCGGCTGCCGAGACGACGACGCGGCCCTGGAGGAGACCCGGGCTCTCCTAGCCGCGGTCATCCCCGCGGCACAGATCCGCCACCACGGCCCGGAGCAGACCGCCCGCCGCATTCTGGAGGTCGTCGACCGCCCCGGCCTCGACGGCTACTGGCTCCACCTCGACGTCGACATCCTCGACCCCGCCGTCATGCCCGCGGTCGACAGCCCCGACCCCGGCGGCCTGTCCCCGTCCGACCTCACCACCCTCTTGACCGCCCTCGCCCCCCGCGCGACCGGCGCCCAGGTGACCGTCTTCGACCCCGACCTCGACCCGGAAGCCCACCACGCCCGCCTCCTCACCGAGATCCTCACGCCCGCCCTCACCCCCCTCGGCCAAGCCCGGATGTAAGCCCCCCGCTACCCCTCCGCCGAGCGAAACCCTCCCCGGGTCATCGCCTCGTGGCGGCACCGTACGGCCCCGGTCAGCCCGCGGGCGTCACCGTCACGTGCGGCGGCATCGACGGCAGCGCGGCCGCGTCGGCGTCGGTGATCAGCACGGCGCCCTGCGGCCACGGAAGCCAGTAGCCCGTCGGCGCCTCGTCGGTGAACTTCGTGGCGTCCGCGAGCACCACCACCTGCCGGGACGCCGCGACCGCCGCCTCCTTCAGCGCGATCTGGTCCGGCTCGACCTCGAGCAGCCCGCGCCGCGGATGCACCGCGTCGGCGGACAGGAACGCCACGTCGATCGACACGTGCCGCAGCAGCCGCTCGGACTCCCGCCCCACGAACGCCTCGGACACCCGCCGCAGCCGCCCGCCCGTGCCCAGCACGGTGACGTCGTCGGCCGGGCCGAGCGCGCGGATGGCCAGCAGGCTCGGCGTCACGACCGTCACCCCGGCGGCGTCCACCAGCCGGTGCGCCAGCCCCGCGCACGTCGTGCCCGCATCGAGGTACACCCAGGTGTCCGGCTCCACCAGCTCCCGCGCCCGGGCCGCGATGCGGTGCTTCACCCGCCGGGACGTACGCGCCCGCTGGTCGGTTGTGGGCTCGGCGCCGGACGGGCCGCCGAGCGAGGTGGCGCCGGAGAACGTACGGACCACCTTGCCCTCGGCGGCCAGTAGCGCGAGGTCACGCCGGATCGTCGAGGCGGTGACGCCGAACGCCGCGGCGAGGTCGGCGACGCTCATCTCGCCGCCGCGCACCATGTCGGCGATCGTCTTCCGGCGTGCCCCCGCGGTCATGCCGCGCCCCGGCCCGCCAGTTCGGCGGCGGCGTCCAGTGCCGCTATGAAGCTGTCCTCGTCCGCCACGCCCGTCCCCGCTATGTCGAATGCCGTCCCATGATCCACGGAAGTCCGGATCACCGGAAGGCCCACGGTGATGTTCACCCCGTCCGAAATGCCCATCACCTTGATCGGCGCGTGGCCCTGGTCGTGGTACATGGCGACGACCAGGTCGAAGTCGTCCCGTACGGCGCGGAAGAACACCGCGTCGGCGGGCAGCGGCCCCTGGACGTCCAGCCCCTCCGCCCGCAGCCGCGCCACGGCCGGGGCGATCTTCGTCTCCTCCTCGCCGTGGCCGAACAGCCCGTTCTCCCCCGCGTGCGGGTTGATGCCGCAGACGGCGACGCGCGGCCGGGCGATCCCGGCGGCGCGCATCGCGGCGTGGCCGCGCCGCACCGTGCGCTCCACCAGGCCGTCGTCGATGCGGGCGACCGCGTCCACGAGCCCGATGTGCGTGGTCACGTGGATCACCCGCAGGCCGCGCGAGGTGAGCATCATGGACACCTCGGGCGTGCCTGTCAGGTGCGCGAGCAGCTCGGTGTGGCCGGGGAAGACGTGCCCGGCGAGGTGCAGCGCCTCCTTGTTGATCGGCCCGGTGCAGATCGCGTCCACCCGGCGCGCGGAGGCCAGCTCGGCGGCGCGCGCGATGTACGCGTACGCCACCCGACCGGCCGCCTCGGCGACCGCGCCGTACGGAAGATCCGCGGGCACGGCGTCGGTCTGCAGGCAGGCCAGCGCCCCGTCCGCCGCCTCGTCCTCCGGCGCGGCGACCACCTCGATGGGCTGCTCCACCCCGCACCGCGCCGCCGCGTCCCGCAGCCGTCCGGCGTCCCCGATGACCACGAGCCGCGCCACCGCCGGGTCCCACCGCCGCGCCGCCTTGACGATCACCTCGGGCCCGATCCCGGCGGGATCCCCCATCGTCACCGCAATGGTGGGCCGTCCCCCGTGCCCGTCACCGATCATCCTCGCCGCACCCTTCCCCGATCCCACGCTCTTTGTCCCGTCCATCCACATACACCCCGTCCGCCTCGTTTCGGCCCGCATCCGGCGAAACCGGGGCACGCTCCTCCGGCCCGTCCGCGTCCGGCACCCGTACGGGGCCCGGCGCCGCACGGGCCGTACGGACCAGGTCCGCCAAGGTCTCCGGGGGGCCGAGGGAGCCGGGCTTCGTGACGATCGTCGTCGCGGGCCCGTGGTACGCCGTGACGCCGGGCGCCAGCGTCACCGGGTCGCGCAGCTCGCGCACGCCCGCCGCGTCGAGCAGCGCACGCGCGGTCGCGCCGCCGGTCAGCGCCGCGAGCCCGGCCAGCGGCAGGCACGGCGCGAACGCCGCGAACCAGGCGTCCACCACCCCCGTGTCCGCGTCCGCACCCGGCGCGGTCACCAGCACGTCCGTACCGCCGCGCAGCGCGTCCGCGGCGGCCCGCGCCATCGCCACCACCTCGTCGCCCCCGCTCACGGAGTCAAGCCCGAGGTGCCGCACCCCGCCGAGCCCCCGCACCACGGCGGCCTGCCCCCGACTAGCCGCATCCCGGCTCCCGGCCACCACGAGCACCGGCCCCCGCACGCCACCAGCGGCCCCCGGCCCATCGTCCGCGACCCTCAGCGCGCCGCCCGCGGCCCCGAGCACGCCGCCCGCGACGTCGTCCGCGAGCTCGGCCGCCACCCCGGACGCCAGCCCCGCCGCCCCGGCCAGCACCGCCGCCCCCGCGACCGAGGCCAGTTCCCGCAGGTCCTCCTCGTCCTCGGCGTCCGCGAGGACGACCGTCCCCGGCGCGGCGTCCGCGAGCAACCGCTCCGCGACGCCCGCCGTGGGGGCCGTGCGCACCGGGACCCCGTCCAGCACGGAAGGCCAGTCCACCCGGGAGAACCCCCCGTCCACGGTCCACCCGTCCCGTACGGGGCGCCCGGCCGCGGGCCACGCCGGGCACAGCAGCACCGGGACGCCCCGCGCCGCGGCCACCGCCGCGAGCAGCCGCCCCGGGCGACCGCGCCCGAGCGAGTCCACCTTGACCAGCACCGGTCCGTCCGGCAGCGCGGGCAGCGGCGGCACCTCGGCGTCCCGGCAGTCCAGGTCCACCGCCACCACCTCGGCGCCGGCGCTCGCGGCGTCCCCCGCCGCCAGCACCACCGCCGTGCGCAGCCCGCGCGCCGCGAACGGCCCGGCCGCGTCCCCGGCCCCGGTGAGGTCGTCGGCCAGCACGGTCAGCCGCCGTGCCGTACGCGATCCCGGCTCCGCCATGCTCACAGCACCTGGTTCAGGAAGCGCTTGAGCCGGGTGCTCTTCGGCGCGGTGAAGATCTGCTCCGGGTCGCCCGCCTCCACGACCTTCCCGGCGTCCATGAACACCACGTTGTCGGCGACCTGCCGCGCGAAGCCCATCTCGTGGGTCACCACGATCATGGTCATGCCGCCCGCCGCGAGGTCGGCCATCAGCGCGAGCACCCCCTTGACCAGCTCCGGGTCCAGCGCGCTCGTGGCCTCGTCGAACAGCATCACCTCGGGCTCCATGGCCAGCGCACGCGCGATGGCCACCCGCTGCTGCTGCCCGCCGGACAGGTGCCCCGGCCGGTACGGCGCCTTGTCCGCCAGCCCCACGTCGTCAAGCCGCGCCTTCGCGATCTCCCGCGCCCGCTCGGTCTCCAGCCCGCGCACCTTGCGCAGCGGCAGCGTGATGTTGTCCAGCACGGTCCGGTGCGGGAACAGGTTGAAGTGCTGGAACACCATTCCGATGCGCTGCCGCAACCGGTCCGGGTCCGCCCGCAGTACGGACTCGCCGGCCAGCAGCACGTCGCCGCCGGTCGGCTCCTCCAGCCGGTTCACGCACCGCAGCAGCGTCGACTTCCCCGACCCCGACGGCCCGATGACGCACACCGCGCGCCCCTGCTCGACCCGCAGGCTGGCGCCGCGCAGCACCTCGAGCGTGCCGAACGCCATGCGCAGGTCGCGCACCTCGACGCTCGCGGACTCGAACTTCGGCTCCGCCGCCGCGCTCATGCCGCGCCTCCGATCCCCGCCGTGGCGGTCTCCGGCGTCCCGTCCGGGTCGTCCGGCACCGCCGCGGCCCGCACCCGGCGGCCCGTGCGCAGCCGCCGGTCGATGTAGTTGACCAGGTACGTCAGCGGCACCGTGATCACCAGGTAGCACAGCCCCGCGGCGACGAGCGGCGACAGGTTCCCGCTGGTCACCGCCTCGTCCTGGCCGATGCGGAACAGCTCGCGCTGCACCGTGATCAGCCCGAGGAAGTACACGAGGCTGGAGTCCTTGACCACCGCGATGAACTGGTTCACCAGCGCGGGCAGCACACGCCGTACGCCCTGCGGCACCACGACCAGGCGCATCGCCTTGCCGTAGCTCATCCCCAGCGCCCGGCTGCCCTCGAGCTGCCCCTTCTCCACGCTCTGGATCCCGGACCTGAAGATCTCGCCGATGTACGCGGCGGCGATCAGCGCGAGCGCCAGGATGCCGAGCGGGTACGGCGACGGCCCGAAGATCTGCCGGCCGATCGGCGACAGCCCCTGCCCGATGAGCAGGATCGTCAGGATCGCGGGCAGACCGCGGAAGATGTCCGTGTACACCTTCGCCGGCACC
>DASXYG010000053.1:0-11858 GCA_036502625.1 Streptosporangiaceae bacterium | reverse complement strand
ACCCCAGGCCTTGAGCTTGGTCCACTCCAGCGGGTAGCCACCCGTGCCGTCGGCGAAGCCGTACAGCCAGCCCTGGGACAGGTAGTGCCGCGGGTCCGGCTGGACCTCGACCGTGACGTCCTCGTAGTGGGACTGACGGCGCTTGGCCGGGGTGAAGTAGTTGTACCGGCGCGCGTTCGAGTCCGGGAACTCCTTGGCGCCGGCCTCGGCGTCGGTGAAGACGGGCTTGGGAACGCTACGTTCTTGCGCGGTGGTCATCGGTTTACCCTTCGCCCGTTGTCGTGAACTTGTCGTAGAAGATGCGTTTGTCCGCCACGCCCAGCGCGGGCAGCAGTTCCAGGGCCGCTTCCACCATCGGCGGTGGCCCGCAGACATACGCGTCGGCACCGGTAAGGTTCTGCTCGCGGCGACGGAGTACGTCGGTGATCAACCCGACCTCACCGTCCCAAGCAGAACCGTCCGATTCGGACAGTGCCGGCACGTAGTGGAAATCAGGCAGTTTCTCTTCCAGCGCCCGTAGTTCCTCCTCGAAGCAGAGGTCCTGCCGGGTCCGTGCGCCGTAGTAGAAGGTCGCCTTCCGTTCGATACCCCGCTCGGCCATGGACCGCAGCAGCGACAGGATCGGCGCCATCCCGGCACCACCGCCGACGAACACCAGATCGGTACCTGGCGCGTCCCGCAGGGTGAACACCCCGAACGGCCCGGTGACGTCCAGCCGGTCGCCGACCGCCAGCTTCGTGTCCAGGAACTGCGAGAACAGGCCGTCCGGATAGACCTTGATGACGAATTCGAGCCGCCCGCCCTCGCGGGCCGAGGTGTTCGCCATCGAGAACGACCGGGTCTCCGCGGTCCCCGGCACCGCGATGTCGACGTACTGCCCGGGGAAGTACCGCAGCGCGGGGGGATCGACCAGCTTGACGACGAGATGCCGCATGTCGTGGGTCACGGGATCGTTGGCCACGACCTCGGCGACCGCCTCCTGGATGGGCAGCCCCGAGTGGATCATCTCCTCGTCGTAGTTGAGCAGCTCGATGGTGAGGTCCTCGTACGCGTGCGCCCGGCACAGGAGGGTGTAGCCCTCCTCCTTCTCGAACTCGGGCAGCGCGAACGTGGAGTACCGGTCGAGCTCGACGTCGTCGCCGTCGAGGATGAACGACTTGCAGGAGGCGCACTGCCCCTCCTTGCAGCCGTGCATGAGCATGATCCCCTGCTCGGCCGCGGCGCGCAGGATCGTCTGGTCCTCGTCGGCCTCGATCTCCACGCGCACCGGCTCGAAGCGGACGACGTGCTTGTCCCCCACGGGCTCAGCCGTCGGACGGGGCCGGGCGGCCTGCCGGGCCCTGCCGGTTGTAGTCGGCGGCGAACGCCGCGCGCTGCTCGTCGGTCATCTCGTTGAGGACCACGTTCGGCGACTGGACCTCCGGCATGCGGCGCAGGTGGTCCAGCGTCCACATCTTCTTCGGGTCGAGGTCGAGGTGCGGCTGCGCGACCATCGTGTTGCCGTCGTCGCGCACGAAGCCCATGTCCTTGACCACGTCGGCCCAGTTCCAGCCGTGGTAGAGCGTCTCCCACTCGCGGGCGCCGACGAGCTTGCCCATGTTGGGCGTGTTACGGCCCTGGTACGTCGGCCGGAACGCCTCCTTGTCGGTCCACGCGCAGGTCTCCGAGCAGTACGTGCGCCACTGGCCGTCCACCTTGTCCATGACCATGTCCTCGCGGACCAGGCACGGGACCATGCAGGTCCAGCACCGGTGCGGGTACACGTAGTCGACGTCCTCGGCGACGATCGGGTGGTGGCCGTTGGGCCGGCTGAGGCGGTTGTAGTTCTCCCACCACTTGCCGTACTTGTCGTACCAGCCCGGGTACTTGTACTCGAACCACTCGAAGTCCTTGTCCGTCATCGGGTCGATGCGCCAGTAGTTGGCCAGCCACCCGGTGGCGAAGAACTGCGCGACCTCGTGCACGTAGCCCTTGTTCCAGATCCGGTTCCACGCCTCCTCGATGAGGTCGTGCGGGATCGTCAGGCCGTACTTCTCCAGCGGCACGAGATAGCTGCGGTAGTAGTCGTCGTAGATCCACCGGCGCCACATCTCCGCGTAGCTCTCGCGGTCCTTGCGGCGGTCCTTGGTGCCGTACTCGATGAACGTGCCGATCGCGGCGTCCACCACGCAGTGGTTGTTCCACCAGGCGTAGCGCAGGTCGCGTTCGAGGAGCTGGTGGTTGTTCTCGTCGGACAGCGCCATGAGCAGCGTGGCGTACCCGTTGCTGATGTGCCGCGACTCGTCGGACTGCACGGAGTGGAACACCGTGGGCAGCAGGTAGTCGCCGTTGGCGGCGGCCTCGGCCGGCATCGCGACGAACAGCGTGTTGGTGAACGCGGTCTCGGCGACGATCGTCAGGTAGATGCTCGCCGCGGTGATGGCGTCGCCGGTGATGAACCCCTCGGCGAACTGGCGGCCGATGGTGCCGCAGTAGTCGTTCTGGAAGTTGCGCAGGCTGGAGTTGAAGCCCGCGGGGTCGATGTAGTTGTTCATGTACAGGCGCTTGAGGTTCTGCTGGATCGTCGAGTGCCGTACCTCGTCGATCATCTGGATCGCCTGGCCGTTGTGCAGCTCCGGGTTGGGCACCGTACGGAACAGCAGCGGCATCGCGCGCGCCGCGGAGATCTCCGGCAGCGGGATGATGCTGAGGAAGAGCTTCTGCCACTCCAGCCAGCGCTCCTGTACCTGCCGGAACATGTTGCCGCGGATGGCGCCGTCCTCGGCGCCGTAGACGCGGTGGTCCTTCTCCTCCTGCATCGGGAAGTACGACCGCAGGACCTGCTTCAGCGGATCCTTCTTCTTCGCCTTGCGGAACGTGTAGTCCGTCCCGTAGTGCGACACCGGCGTGTGGTACGCCGGTTCCCAGGACAACTCCTGGATCTTCTGGTGGGCTTTCGCCACGCTCTGGCGGCTCATGGACCCTCCTTCTGCGAACACCGTCCGTCAGAAGTGATTACAAGCCGGTCACCGAGCGCCACGGGTCTCAATTTGAGACGCGACGGGTGCCGCATTCGTGGCTACGCTGTGACCCAGGACACATAACCCACCGCTGTCGCAGGGCGACGGTGAGCCCCCCGGACGTCCATCCACGCAGGGAGGGAAGCGTGGACGACATCTCGCGCGTTCCCCGCAAGACCGCGCGGCCCCCCGTTCCGGCCGACGGCGAGGGCCTGGCCGGCGTACGGCTGAGGTTCCTCACCGCCGAGCCGATCGCCCGGCACGAGGTACGCGAGCCCGTGCTGGCCTCCTGGATGCGCTCGCGCGAGTTCGACGTGCCGGCCGACCGCATCGACCTGCCGTACATCGGCGACCAGGACCTCGACACCCCGCTGATCCGCGGCGCCGACCCGGTGCTGCGGCGGCTCGGCGAGGAGCTGGACGGCCAGCCGATCAGCCTGATCCTCACCGACCAGTCGGGCGTGGTGATGATGCAGCGCACCGGCGACCGCGACCTGCACCGCCACCTCGAGGGCGTGGCGCTGGCGCCGGGGTTCAGCTACGGCGAGCGGTTCGTCGGCACCAACGGCATCGGCACGGCGCTGCAGGACGGCCGCCCCATGCACGTGTTCGGCCACGAGCACTACGCCGAGCACCTGGAGGACCTCGCCTGCGCCGGCGTGCCCATCCACCACCCGATCTCCGGCCGGGTGGTCGGCGCGGTCGACCTCACGTGCTGGCGGCGCGACGCCGGCGGCCTGCTGATGGCGCTGGCGAAGAGCACCGCCGAGCAGGTGCGCCAGGCGCTGCTCACCCAGGGCGACGCCTGCGAGCTCGCGCTGTTCCGCGCGTACCTCCAGACGTGCCGGCGCACCACCGGCATCGTGGTCGCGTTCAACGAGCGGGTCACGATGATGAACGACCGCGCGCGGCGGCTGCTCGACCCGGCCGACCAGTCCGCGCTGATCGGCCACGCCACGCAGGTGCTGAACGAGCGGGGCCGGGCCTCCGCCGTGGTCGCGCTGCCCACGGGCAGCAAGGTGGAGATGGCCTGCCGCCGCGTCACCGGCCGCGGCGACACCGAGATCGCCGGCGGGGTGCTGTCCGTCCAGTTCGTCGAGGCCGACGACGGCTACGCCGACGCCTCGCCGTACCAGGTGCCGATGTTCCTGCCCGGCGCGGTCGGCACGGCGCCGCTGTGGCTGCGCTGCTGCCACGCCGTCGAGGCCGGCTACGACAACCGCGAATGGCTGATGCTGTCCGGCGAGCCGGGCACCGGCAAGCACACCGTGGCGCGCGCCATGCACCAGCGGCGTAACCCGACCGGCCGGCTGCACACCGTCGACGCCGCGGAGCCGCCGCCGCGCTGGCGCGAGGACCTGCGCCGCGACCTCGTCGAGGACCCGGTGGACACCCTGGTGGTCCGCCACGTCGACCAGATGGACGCGGCCGGGGCCGGCGAGCTCGCCGCGCTGCTGCGCGCGGTGCGCGAGCGGCCGGGCCCGCCCCGTACGTGGGTCGTGGCGACGCTGACGGACGACTCCGCCATCGACCACGGCCTCGGCGAGCTGGCCGCGTGCTTCGCCCGTACGGTGCCGGTGCCGCCGCTGCGCCGCCACGCCGACGACATCAACGAGCTGGTGCCGCTGTTCCTGGAGCGGCTGCGCCGCGGCCAGGGGCTGAGCTGCTCGCCGGCCGCCCTGCACCTGCTGATGCGGGCGCCGTGGCCGGGCAACACGGCGCAGCTCTACCAGGTCCTCAAGGAGGTCACCCGGCGCCGCAGGCACGCCGGGACGATCCGCCCCGCCGACCTCCCCGAGGCCTTCCGCTCGGCGCCGCGCCGCTCGCTGAACCGCCTGGAGGCCGTCGAGCGCGACGCGATCGTCCAGGGCCTCGAGGACGCCGACGGCGACAAGGGCCGCGCCGCCCAGCTCCTCGGCATGTCGCGCGCCACCATCTACCGCAAGATCAGCAAGTACGGCATCGTCTCCACGGCCCACTGACCGCCCCGGTCAGGAGACCTCCCGCAGGTCGCCGGTCGTGACGTCGTAGACGAAGCCGCGCACCGCGCCCTTCTCCGGCACGAACGGGCTGGCCTGGACACGCGCGATCGACTGGCGCACGTCGGTGTCGAGGTCGGCGAACGCCTCGGCGGCCCACTCGGGCCTGATGCCCGTGTCGGCCTGCACCTGGGCGCGGAACTCGTCGTCGGCGAAGGTGAGCATGCCGCAGTCGGTGTGGTGGATCAGCACGATCTCCCGGGTGCCGAGCAGCCGCTGGCTGATCGCCAGCGAGCGGATCACGTCGGGGGTGACCGCGCCGCCGGCGTTGCGGATCACGTGCGCGTCGCCCTCGGTCAGGCCGAGCACGCCGTACGGGTTGAGCCGCGCGTCCATGCAGGCCACGACGGCGACGCCGGACGCCGGCGGGAGCGGCAGGTGCCCCTTGTCGAAGGCCGCCGCGTAGCGCCGCGCGTTGTCCAGGAGCTGATCGGTCACCGACATGCGGATCTCCCCGTCTCGTCGCCAAGATCTATTTCCTACTGATCTAGTATAGATTTTCGTACGGCTTTCGTCCCGATCGAATTCCGGTCCGATCCGTGCCCGGATTCGGGCAGGATTCTTGCGTTCGCGGGGGCGGCTCCGGCAGGATCGCGTCTCGTGCCGGGAACCGGGGGCCACGACGAGCTGGTCGTCCACCTGTCGCGCACCACGGGCCTGCCGCCCGGGGAGTGCGCGCGGGTGGTCGCCGACGTGCTCGCGTACTTCGACGAGACCGCGGACGACTTCGTCCGGCGGCGGCACACCGAACTGCGGTCGGCGGGCCTGGTCAACGACGAGATCTTCCGCCGCGTCGCCGCCGAGCTCCGGCATCGGCGCGTCGCGGCACCTGACCTGTCGCTGCGCCAGCTCCGCCGCATCGTCTACGGCTGAAGAGGAGACGCGCATGTGCGGGATCGTCGGCTACGTCGGGGCGCGGGACGCCGTCCCGACGCTGCTCGAGGGGCTCGGCCGCCTGGAGTACCGCGGGTACGACTCGGCGGGGGTGACCGTCGCGGGGCGCGGCGGCCTGCGTACGCACAAGGCGAAGGGGCGCGTCGACGGGCTCGCGGCAACACTGCCCGCCCGGTTCACCGGCCGCACCGGCATCGGGCACACCCGGTGGGCGACCCACGGCGAGCCCAGCGACACCAACGCCCACCCGCACACCGACGCCAACGGACGCATCGCGGTCGTGCACAACGGCATCATCGAGAACGCCAAGGAGCTGCGCGGCAAGCTGGCCGCCGACGGCGTGGCGTTCGCCTCGGAGACCGACTCCGAGGTCCTCGCCCACCTGATCGCGGCCATCGCGGCGACGACCGACGACCTCGCCGAGGCGGTGCGGCTGGCCCTCGGCCAGGTGGTCGGCACGTACGGCATCGCCGTGCTGGACGCCGAGCGGCCGGACCGGGTGGTGGCCGCGCGCAACGGCAGCCCGGTGATCCTCGGCATCGGCGAGCGCGAGATGTACGTCGCCTCCGACCTGGCCGCCCTCGTACGCCACACCCAGCAGGTCGTCCACCTGGAGGACGGCGAGATCGCGACGCTGACGGCGAAGGCGTTCGAGACGTCCACGCTGGACGCCAGGTCCACCACCCGCGCCCCCACCACCGTGGACGTGACCAGCGGCGACTACGACACCGGCGGCTACGAGCACTTCATGCGCAAGGAGATCGGCGACCAGCCGGACGCCGTGGAGCAGGTGCTGCGCGGCCGGCTGGACGACCGGTTCGGCACCGCGCACCTCGGCGGCCTCAACCTCACGCCGCGCGAGTCGCGGGCGTTCCGCCGCGTGAAGATCATCGGCTGCGGGTCGGCGTACTACGCGGGCCAGGCGGGCGCGCAGCTCATCGAGGAGCTGGCGCGCATCCCCGCCGACGCCGAGCCGGCCTCGGAGTTCCGCCACCGCAACCCGGTCGTCGAGGCGGACACCCTGTACGTCGCGGTCAGCCAGTCCGGCGAGACGTACGACACGCTCACCGCCGTGCAGGAGCTGAAGCGCAAGGGCGGCCGGGTGATCGGCGTCGTGAACGTCGTGGGCAGCGCCATCGCGCGGGAGTGCGAGGGCGGGATGTACCTGCACGCCGGGCCCGAGGTGTCGGTGGCCTCCACGAAGGTCGTCACGAACATGATGGTCGCGTTCGCGGTCATCGCCCTGCACCTCGGCCGGGTCCGCGACCTCTCGCCGGCCGACGGCAAGCGGCTGATCGCCGGGCTGCGCGCGCTGCCCGAGGCGATCGGCGCCGTGCTGGACGCCGAGGAGGAGATCGCGGCGGTCGCCAAGCGCCACGCCGACAGCGGGAGTGTCATGTTCGTCGGCCGGGTGCGCGGCTGGCCGGTCGCCCGCGAGGGCGCGCAGAAGCTGAAGGAGATCTCCTACGTGCACGCCGAGGCGTACCCCTCGGCGGAGCTGAAGCACGGCCCGCTCGCGCTGATCGGCCCGGAGACGCCGACGGTGGCGATCCTGCCCGGCGACGACCTGACCGACCTGAACCTGGCCACGCTGGAGGAGATCCGCGCCCGCCGCGGCCCGGTCATCGCGGTCGCCCACGACCCCGTGGACGGCGCCGCCGACACGATCACCGTGCCGCGCACCGAGCCCGAGCTCGACGCGATCGTCCTGACGATCCCGCTCCAGCTCCTCGCGTACCACTGGGCCCTGCACCTCGGCCGCGACATCGACCGCCCGCGCAACCTCGCGAAGTCGGTGACGGTCGCGTAGCGCGCGGGCGGACCGCGTACATTTGCCCGGATGAACGGAGCCGCACTGATCGTCATCACCGCCGCGACGCTGGTCGTGCTCGCCGCCGCCGCGGTCGTGGCGACGGTCTACGTCCGCCGCCGCCGGAGCTTCCTCGCGCGGGCGCGCACCGTGCCCGCCGTGGTCACCGGCATCAGGCAGACGGTGTTCAGCGCGGGCCGCCCGTCGTATTTCGCCCGCGTCTCCTTCACCGCCGAGACCGGCATGCCGGTGACCACCGAGGTCCGCCTGTACAACATCGGCGTCGCGCCGCGCCTGGGCCCCGGCCTGCCGCCTGTTCGGCCCGGCGTGCGGCTCTGGGTCGACTACGACCCGGCCGCCCCGGCGACCGCCGAGATCAACACCCAGGCGATCCCCGCGGCGAGCCGCCCGCCCGGCCGCCCGAACACCATCATCGTGGTCGGCCTCTTCTGCGGCGTCGTCATGGCGGTGCTCGTCGTCGGCGGCATACTCGTGATCGTCGGCACGCAGTGACGACGACGGCTACCTGACCAGGGGCAGCGTCGCCGAGCTGCGGGACGGGTCGAGGGTGAGATGGGTGCCCGGCGACGGGCGGAGCGTGTAGTCGTGGTCGGTGGAGATCACCACGACGCCGGCCCGGTGGCCCGCGGGGAACACGTAGTCCTTGGGCTGGAGGCCGAAGCGCAGCGCGTACTTCGCGCCCTGCCGTACGGGCAGGCTGTGCGCCGCGGACACGCGGTTCTGCGGGTCGATCCAGCCGCGCGTGACGACCTTGGCGGTGCCGTCCGGTGCGTAGTCGACGAGCAGCGCCGTCACGTTCGCGTCGTTCCGGTTGTCCACCGACATCCGGAGGTCCACCGTCGGCGTTCCGGACAGCCGGGTCGCCTGGGGCAGCGCGGCCGTGGTGTAGGCGAGGCGGTTCGGGTCGGCCGTACCGGGCGCCGCGGCGAGCTGCTCGGCGGTGCGGTCGCGGCCGTCGTCGGTGAAGCCCTGGGCGGGCCCGCCGCCCCGGCCGCCGAGCGTGCCGTCCGCGCCGAGCCGCATCCGCACGGGCCGCGTCGCGGGGTCGGGCCAGTTCGCGTACGTGTGGTACGTCTTGTCCTCGCGCTGGATCACCGCGGTCGGCTCGCTCATGACGCCGTTGTCGATGCCGTACAGCCAGTGGTCCATCCAGCGGTGCACGGTGTCGGTGTAGTTCGTCGCGGTGCCGTCGGGCAGGGTGTACGACGTGTCGCCGCCGGGGCCGCCGTGGCCGCCCTGGTGCAGCCAGATCTTGCGGGGCACGTGGTAGCGGGCGAGCGCGGCCCAGAACTGCGAGAAGTTCTGCGTCTTGACGTTCCAGTCGTTGATGCCGTGCACGAGGAACACCGACGCGCGGACGTTCTTGACCTTGCCGGTGTAGTCGCGGGCCGCCCAGTAGCGGGTGTAGTCGCCGGTCGTGCGGTCCTGGTCGCGCTCCATCTTCGCGAACCACGCCGCGCAGGAGGTGAGCGGGCCCTTGCCGGCGACGGCCTCGGCCAGGATGTCGGTGTCCTCGCCCTGGTAGCCGCCCGGCGCCACGACCAGGCCGTTCGCGCGGTAGTAGTCGTACCAGCTACTGATCGCGGAGATCGGCACGATGGTCTTCAGGCCCGGCACACCGGTGGTGGCGACCATCTCCGGGAGCGTCCCGTCGTACGACACGCCCATCAGCGCGGAGTTCCCCGTGCTCCAGGTCGCCTTGACGGGGGTGCCGCCGGTCGCGGCGGTGTAGGCCGTCGCGTCGCCGTGCAGCCACTGGATGGTGGCCTCGGCGCTGCGGGTCTCGCTCATGTCGCCGGACGTCGGGCAGCCCTGGGAGTCGGCGCTGCCCACGGTCTGCGCGGTGATCGTGGCGTATCCGGCCGCGGTGTACGGCGCCTGGGCGGCGCGCAGCGCGTTCCGCGCGGAGTCGGCGCGGGAGTCGCCGCCGGCGGCGCGCAGGCCGAAGGACGTGCGCCCGTGGTCCTGCGGGAGGCGGTCGACGTCCACGCCGTGGTCCGGGATGTCGTTGAGGCCCCCGGCGTACGGCGTGGCCTCCACGATCGAGGCGACCTTCAGGCCGTCGGCGGTCGCGGCCGGGCGGGTGACGTCGGCGGCGACGCGGTCGAGTCTGCCGTCGTGGTCGCTGTCGACCGGCGTCTGCACCCAGACGCGCTCCTTGATGTCGGCGCCGGCGGCGAACACCGGCTGGGTCATGCCGTGGCGGACGACCAGCCCGCGCGGCGCGGGCGGCGCCGCCCGCGCGGGGGCGGTGACCAGGCCGGTCAGGAGCAGTGCGGCACCGCCCGCCGCCGTCAGCCGTACTGTCGCGCGCCGTGCGGGCATCGCCCACCTCCGTTGTCATGATGATCCGCGGGCAGATTACGTCGCCGCGGCGCCGGGTGGAAGGATCTCCGCGAGCCGTTCGCGGACACCGTTCGCCCGATCACTGGAGGTTCCATGTCGCTGGACGCCCACCGCCGCTACCCGCTGCTGCTCGGGCCGTCCCCGGTGCACCGCCTCGACCGGCTGACCGCGCACCTCGGCGGCGCGGCGGTCTGGGCCAAGCGCGAGGACCTCAACTCCGGGCTGGCGTTCGGCGGCAACAAGACACGCAAGCTGGAGTACCTGCTGGCCGACGCGGTCGACACCGGCTGCGACACGCTCGTGTCGATCGGCGGCGTGCAGTCCAACCACACGCGGCAGGTGGCCGCGGCGGCGGCGTACGCCGGGCTGAAGTGCGTGCTGGTGCAGGAGAGCTGGGTGGAGTGGCCGGACTCCGTCTACGACAAGGTCGGCAACATCCAGCTCAGCCGGCTGCTCGGCGCGGACGTCCGGCTCGTCGACTCCGGGTTCGGCATCGAGGTCAAGCCGAGCTGGGCGGACGCGGTCGAGGGCGTGCGCGCGGCCGGCGGGCGCCCGTACGCGATCCCGGCCGGCGCCTCGGACCATCCGCTGGGCGGGCTCGGGTTCGCCGGGTGGGCGCGCGAGGTCGAGGCGCAGGAGCGCGAGCTCGGGGTGTTCTTCGACACGATCGTGGTGTGCTCGGTCACGGGCAGTACGCAGGCCGGCATGATCGCCGGGTTCGCGTCCGGTGCGCGCCCGCGCCGGGTGCTGGGCATCGACGCGTCGGCGAAGCCCGCGGAGACGCGCGCGCAGGTCGGCCGCATCGCCCGCGCCACCGCCGACCTGCTCGGCGTGGCCGAGATCCCGGACGTGGAGCTGGACGAGCGCTACCACGCGGGCACCTACGGCATCCCGGACACCGCCACCATGGACGCCATCCGGACGGCCGCCCGTACCGAGGCCATGCTCACCGACCCCGTGTACGAGGGGAAGTCCATGGCCGGGCTGATCGACCTGGTCGGGCGGGGCGAGATCGGCCGCGGCTCGACCGTGCTGTACGCGCACCTCGGCGGCCAGCCGGCGCTGAGCGCGTACAGCGGCGCCCACTAGGGCCGCCCGCGCCCACCCGCGCCCACCGGCGAAGATCACCTCTGTCCCTTTGCAGGCACGTACGCCCGATATTCGGTTGTGCGCGCGTACCCGCGGGGCGAGACTCCCCGCATGAACATCGATTTCCACCGGCTTCCCGCCGGCTACCGCTCTCAGGCGGTGCGCGACGACGGGGTGACGGTTCGCGTTCCGGGCTTCGACCGCAAACACGAGGTGCCGCACGACCTGGCGCACTTCGCCGCGGAGTACGGCTTCGGCGAGGCGCGCGGCTTCTGGGGCAGCGTGGCCGCCGGTGCGATGTTCGGCGGCATGGAGGTGGTGGCCGGGCGGCGCAGGCCGCA
Source organism: Streptosporangiaceae bacterium (assembly GCA_036502625.1). Classification (GTDB taxonomy): domain Bacteria; phylum Actinomycetota; class Actinomycetes; order Streptosporangiales; family Streptosporangiaceae; genus DASXYG01. Next base: position 319 of record DASXYG010000053.1, on the reverse strand, counting down.
CGCGGCGGAGCGCTCGCGGGCCGTCATCCGCGCCAACGCCGAGCGGATCGGCAACGCCGAGGCGCTCGCGAGCACCGTCCACGAGGCGTTCGCCGACGGCCTCGGCGCCGGCGCGGCGACCCGGCGCCTGGCCCGCCACTGGGCGTCCATCCACACCGACCCGTGCCCGTACGGCGCCGCCGACATGACGCGCGCCTGCGCCCTGCTGACCGACCTGTCCGTGCGCTGGAAGGCCGTGGCACCCGGCGGCATCCTGACCCTCGACTGGGACCTCCCCGTCGAGCACCCCGCCACGGCGCGGCGCACACACCGCCACCCC
>DASXYG010000052.1:0-30629 GCA_036502625.1 Streptosporangiaceae bacterium | reverse complement strand
GGCGGCCATCGCGTGCTCGGTGTTCGTGGTCGGCGGGTTCATCACCGCGCGGAGCCGCCCGTCCGGCATCGAGACCCTCCCGGCGCCGGCCGCGTCGCATTCCGTGGCCGCGCCGCCGCCCCCGTCACCGCCCGTCCGCGTGGTCCCGTCGCGCACCCGCGGCCCGGCCCACGCGGCGCGCCCACTGGCCCACCCGCGTACGGTCCCGGCGCACGCCCGGCCGACGTCCGCGCCGGGCGCCGACACCAGTCCGAAACGCCACCTCCGCAGCCGCCACTCCACCCGTGACGACTTCCGCGACGAGATGATCCGGCTCTACCAGCAGTGGCGCGCGCGGCAGCGCGAGCGTATGAGGTACGGCCCGCAGCAGCGCCCGCGCACCACCGGCCCCGACGACTCCCCGCAGGGCCCGTTCACCTACCCGTACGCCCGCTAGCGCGTCACGGCGGGCACGCCCGCAGGAGCAGGGCGGCCAGCGCGTTGTCGGTCGTGCCGCGCAGCGCGGTGCGGATCGTCGTGGCGGCGGCGTGCACGGCGTCGGCATCCGGTGTGAGCCGGCCGAGCTCCGTCTCGATCGTCTCGGCCGCGTCGGCGACGGCGCCCGCGGTGGCCGCGCCGAGGTGCAGCGCGGGGACGGCCTGGCGTACGGCCTGCGCGTAGCCGAGCAGCGCACCGCCCGCCCGGTCCGGCACGGGGGCGGCGAGCGGCATCTCGCGGCCGTGCCGCTCGACCTGGGCGATGCCCGCCTCGGTGAGGCCGATGGCGAAGCCGCCGTTCATGTCCTGGCCGCTGATCGTGGCCAGCCCGGCGTCGCGCAGGTCGCGCGCAGCGGCGTTCAGCTCCTCGATCGTCATCATCTCGCCGTCGATCACCGAACGCGGGTCGCGGGCGAGCAGCGTGGCGTCGGCGCCGGGCGCGTGCCGCGCGGCCGGCTGGTCGTAGGCCCAGCGGAGCAGGTTGGCGCGCGCCCGGCGGCGCCGGTGCGGCCGGGACTTCTCGCGTACGGCGATGTCCAGGCCGTACGGCGTGAGCGTGACGGGCCCGGACGCGGACCGGCGGCGGCGCGGCTCGACGAGGCCCTGGCGCACCAGGTACTCCACGGCGGCGTCGAGGCCCACCCGTTCGTCGCGGCCGGGGAACGCGCCGGGGTCGACGGTCTTCCGGGTGTCGGCGCCCGCCTGGTCGTGGATCCACAACAGCAACTCGCGGGACACTCTCTCGAATGCGCGCATGACGGCCATCGCCTTCGCCCTCGGGTCGCGATGAGCCGGAGCGTACCCCCGTACGGCAATCCCGCGCGCGGCAATCGGCGGCTCCGGCGGATGCCCGCACCCGCCGGAGCCGCCGGCATGTTGATCCGGACGGCGTCAGCGCAGCGCGCGGCGTACGGCGACGAGCCCGCCGCCGACGAGCACGACCACCCCGGCCAGCGCGATCCACAGCCAGACGGGCGGCCCGGACGAGCCGCCCTTCGCGCCCGCCGCGGTGGAGGCGGGCACGGCGCCCGTACGGTCGGGGACGCCGAAGCGGAACTCGCCGGTCTGCACGTGGCCATCGGGGGCCACCACGCGCCAGCCCACCTGGTAGCGGCCGGGCGCGAGGCGCGGCAGGCTCGTCGTCACCTTCGGGCCGTCGGCGCTGGTGTCGCCCTTGTCGACGCGGCGGCCTGCGTCCGTACGGACCACCACGCCGGGCTGGATCACCCGGTCGGCGAACGTCAGCGTCACCGCGCGCGGCGCCGCCACCGTGGCGTTCGCCTTGGGCGACTGCGCGATCAGCGTGGTGTGCGCGGACGCCGCGCCCGGGAACCCGGCGGTGAGGACGGCGGCCACGGCCAGCGCGACGAGCGCCGCGCCGGCCCGGCGTACGCGCGCGGTGGTCACGACGCGCCGCCCGGCCGCCGGCGTACGAACGCGACCACGGCCGCGAGCACCGCGACGACCAGGGCGGCGCCGCCGAGGAGCCGCGCCGTGGAGTCCGACCCGCCGGTGGTCGTGTTGGACACGGCGCGCGTGGCGGACGGCGCGGGCGCGAGCGTGATCGTCGGCGCCGGGTGCTCGGGCTCCTGGCCGTTCGCCTTGGGCGGGTCGGCCCACTTCACGACCTTGCCGTCGGAGTAGGTCTGGGTCGCCTTGAACGCGAGCGTCGCCGCGTTCGTCGGCAGCGGGCCGCCGCTGACCTCGAAGAGCTGGAACTCGCCCGGCTTGATCCGGCCGCCGGACCAGGTGATGCGGGAGACCGCCTCGTCGATGCCGTCGACGGTCTTCGGCAGCTTGGTCGTGGTGACCTTGGCGGTCCAGCCGGGCACCGGCCGCACGCTGGCGAACGCGAGCGGGTGGTCGGTGGGGATGTCGACGACGAGCTTCGTGGTGTCGGCCTTCGGCTCCTCGTTCGGGACGCTGAAGGCGAGCTTGGTGAACGCGCCCGGGGTCGCCTTCTCGGCGGTGACCGTCACGTGGGCCGAGGCGGCCGCGGCGAACGCGAGCGTCCCCGCGGCGGCGAGTCCGGCGACGGTGCCGGCGCGGCGCAGGGCATGCGAAACGAACATCGGGATGGCTCCTGATGGAAGGAAAGGGTCGGTGATGGTCGGCGAATTACGCGCTGACCAGCGGCGGACCACGTTCCACCAGGCAGTAGCGGATGAGCCGGGCGCGCGGCGGCGCCACGCGCGCGACGGCGGCGCGTACGCGCGGAAGGGCGGGCGGCCCCGCGGCGACCAGCAGGCGGGGCAGCCGCGCGCCGAGCCTGCGCAGCAGCGCCCACGCGGCGCGCTCGCCGCGGTGCAGCCACCAGGACGCGAGCAGCCCGGCCCAGGCGTGCGCGATGACCATGGCGAGGCCGTGGTCGGCGGTCATCGGATGGCCGGGCATCGCGGTGAGCTGGGGCGCCGCGGCCGGGCCGAGCGCGCTGAACACGAGGTGCAGGCCGGCCTCGGCGGCGAGCACGGCCGCCAGGATGACCGGCAGCGACCGCTCGCGCCCGGCGAGCAGGCAGCCGAGCGCGAACGCCAGGACGACCCCGGCCGCCATGGCGGGTACGGTCGGCGATGCGTGCCCGGTCAGCGCGTGGCCGGCGGCGGACACACCGACGCACGCCACGGCGAAGACCGCCGCGCGCGTCAGTCGGAATCCAGGGGCCGCCCGCATCGCGCCCCCATGGTCGCACGCACCCCCGGCACCCCGTGCCCGGCCCGTGGCATCGGCACAGACGAGACGGAGACGACATGCACGCGAAGGCGGTCCTGGTCCAGCGGCACCTCACGGAGCTGGGCGAACCCGGCGAGGTACGCGAGCTCCCCGACAGCACGCGGTCGGCCGCCGAGGCCGCCGACGCGATCGGCACGACCGTCGCGCAGATCGCCAAGAGCCTGGTGTTCACCCGCGGCGAGGAGGTCGTCCTGGTGATCGCGTCCGGCACGAACCAGGTGGACCTCGCCAAGGTGGGCGGGCTCGTCGGCGGCGAGGTCACCCGGCCGGACGCGAAGGCCGTCAAGGCGCTGACGGGGTTCAGCGTCGGCGGTGTGCCGCCCCTCGGCTACGCCGAACAGCCGCGCACGATCGTCGACCGCGACCTCCTGGCGTACGACACGGTGTGGGCGGCGGCGGGCACGCCGCACGCGGTCTTCCCGATCGCCGCGGAGCGCCTCGCGAAGGTGACGGACGCAACGATCGCGGATATCGCATACGCGGTGTAGGCATCGCGCGATCGGTCCTCCACAAATCATATTTTGGGGCTTCCGCGCCGCCGAGTGTGGCCGGTACCGGTCCGTGCGAATCTCCGTCAAGATTTGCCGGGGCGACGTTTCCGCATCGTAGTGGAATCGATGTCCGCGCAGGTCATGTAGGCGTTCTCGGTCATCTCCAAGCGATTTCGCAGGGACCGATTTTTCCCTGGTGCCGCATCGCCCAATATTGTTGCGCCATGAACAACGACGAAGAGCGTACGTCCAATCGGGGTGAGACGTCGTCGCCGTCGGAGGAGACGAAAGGAGGCAAGCGGGGATCGGGCGGCGCCGCGCTCGTCCAGTCTGTCGACCGGGCGGTGTCGGTTCTGGAGCTGCTCGCGCGTCATGGCGAGATCGGGGTGACCGAGATCGCCGACCTTCTCGGCGTGCACAAGTCCACGGCCTTCCGGCTGCTGGGCGCCCTGGAGAACCGGGGCCTCGTGGAGCAACCTGGCGTACGCGGAAAGTACCGCCTGGGGTTCGGCGTGGTCCGGCTCGCCGGGGCGATGACCAGCCGCCTCGACCTGACCCAGCAGAGCCAGCCCGTCTGCGAACAGCTCGCGGCCGAGCTCGGCGAAACGGTCAACGTCGCGGTGTCCGGCGACGGCGTGGTGGTCAACATCCAGCAGGTCCGCGGATCGTCCGCGGTCGTCACGCAGAACTGGGTCGGCCGGCGCACCCCTATGCACGCCACCTCCAACGGCAAGGTCCTGCTCGCGTACATGCCGTTCATCGAGTTGAACCAGCTCCTGCAGGACGGGCTGGAGCGTTTCACCCCCAACACCGTCACCGAGCCCAAGGCGCTGCGCGCGCAGCTCAGGGAGATCCGGGAGATCGGCTACGGCACGGCCATCGAGGAACTGGAGATCGGGCTCAACGCGGTCGCCGCGCCGATCTACTCGATGAACGGCGACGTCGTCGCCACCGTCAGCGTCTCGGGCCCCTCGTACCGGCTCGCCGAGGACGCGATCCCCGATGCGGGCGAGTCCGTCATGAAGGCGGGCCGGGAGATCTCCGAGCGCATGGGCTACGTCGGCGAGGAATGAGCTGACGATGCCACCCCCCGCCGTTCACCTGTACGACCGGCACTTACTGAGCGCCTGAGCCCGCGGCCCTGACCTGCGGGGCGTCGGCCGCGCCCGGCGATCCCCCATCGATCGGGGTGGGCTTTCCCCTACCCGCACCGGCGGGTTCCTCCCGAGCGCTTCGGGTTTTAGGACCCGTGATGTCCCCGGCCGTCCGGCCGAAGGTTGATCCGTATCGATCGAACCTTCGAGGAGGCCCGGCATGGGACACAGTGCGGCGCGGCGGATGATCGCGAGCCTCGCCATCGGCGGGCTGGCGGCCGGCGCCATCACCGGGGCGGCGTCGCCCGTACTCGCGGCCGGCGCCACGCACCCGGCGGCCATGTCGGAGTCGGCGCTCGGCAACCACGACGGCGCGCCCATCGCGGCGCGCTACACGGCCAACGACCGGGCGCGCGTCGCCAACGGCGACCCGCGGCCGGTCGGCCGCCTGCTCGCGTACGACCGGCACGGCGCCGGGCGGATCGTCGAGGTCATGGGGAACCTGGCCACGGCGCGCCGGATCGCGGTGATCGTGCCGGGCATGGGCTGGAACGCCGGCCGGGTGCTGAAGGAGCGGAACACCAACCCGGACGGCCCGGTGATGGGCGCCGTGGCGCTGGCGGACCGGATGCGCCACGACGCGCCGGGCCTGCCGACCGCGGTGGTCATGTGGCTCGGCTACCACCCGCCGACCGGCATCGACGTCGACGTCATGCGGTCGACGCGGGCGGCCGCCGGCGCGAACCGGCTGCTCAGTTTCCTGCGGGGGCTGCCCGGACGTGCGCGGCTGACGCTGGTGTGCCACAGCTACGGCGCGGTCGTCTGCGGGCGCGCCGCGTCCCGCCTTCCGCACCAGGTGGGCGACCTCGTCGCGCTGGCCGCACCGGGCATGGACGTCCGTACGGCGGCCGGGCTCCGTACGACCGCGCGGGTCTGGACGGCGCGCGCCAACGACGACCCCATCAGGTTCACGCCGTTCGTCCGGGTCGGCGGCTTCGGGCACGGCACCGACCCGGTGTCGGCGCGGTTCGGCGCGGTCGTCATGCGCACCGGGTCGGCGACCGGCCACAGCCACTACTTCCGCCCCGGTACGGAGTCCCTGGAGAACGTGGCCCGCATCGCGGACGGTCACCGGGCGGAGGTGACCCGCCGTGCTGACGCGTCCTGACACCCCGCGCACCGGGCTGGTCGCGCGCACCGAGGCCGCCACCCCGGCGGGCCGCGACCGGGCCATCGACGGCCTGCGGGCGCTGGCCATCCTGGGCGTCGTCGTCGGCCACTTCATGGTCATGGCGCTCACCGTCCGCGGTGACGGCGCGCTGCACGTGACCAGCCCGCTGATCCACCTGCCGGGGCTGGCCCCGGTGAGCTGGGTCCTCCAGATGCTCGGCCTGTTCTTCCTGGTCGGCGGCTACGCGACGGCGCGGAGCTGGGACCGGGCGCAGGAACGTGGCGTCCCGTACCGGACGTGGGTGGGCACGCGGCTGGCGCGGCTCGGCCGGCCCGTCGTGGCGTCCACCGCGATCCTCGGCGCCGCGCTGCCGCTGCTGTACGTCGCCGGCGTGCCGGCCGGGACGCTGCGGACGACCGCCGTCCTCGTCGTGCAGCCGCTGTGGTTCATCGGCGTCTACCTGGTGATCACCGCGCTGACGCCGGTCGTGGTGGCCATGGACCGGCGGCTCGGGCTCTGGGCGGCGGCGCCGTCGCTGGTGATCGTCGCGGCCGTGGACCTGCTGCGGTACGGGCCGTGGCACGACGCGGTGCCGGGCTGGGTCGCCATGATCAACATCCTGCCGGGCTGGGCGTTCGCGTACATCCTCGGCGTCTCCTGGGCGCACGGCCGGATCGGCAGGCGGGCCGCGGCGGTGCTGGCCGGCGGCGGGCTGGCGCTGGCGCTGCTGCTCGTGCTGCGGATGGGCTACCCGGTGAGCATGGTGGGGGTGCCCGGCGCGGGCCGGGTGAACTCCCACCCGCCGTCGCTGCTGGTCCTCGCCCTGGCGGCGGCCCAGTCGGGCGTGGCGATCCTGGCCCGCGACCGGCTCGACGCGTGGCTGCGCCGCCGTCCCGCCGTGTGGACGGGCGTGGCCATGGTCAACCTGTCGGCGATGAGCATCTTCTGCTGGCACCAGATCGCGCTGATGCTGCTGTCCGGCGTGACGCTGGCGATCGCGCCGTACGGGCTGCCCGGCCTGCACGACGTGCCCGCCGACCTGGCCTGGGTCGGCTGGCGGCTGGGCTGGCTGGCGGTGCACGCGGTGGTGCTCGGCGGGCTGGTCGTGCTGGCCCGGCGGTTCGACGCGCCGTGGACCTGGATGCCGCGCCCCGGGAAGGCGCTCGCGCTGGCGCTGGCCACCGGATTCGGCGTCTACTGCGTCCTCGCCATCTGGTGACTCTCCGTGCTTTATCGATCACGGGCGCCGGGTACGGCGGCGGTCATGCAGCCTTTCGTCCTGCCTGACTTCTACGTGCCGCACCCGGCCCGCATCAACCCCCACCTCGAACGGACCCGGGAGCACAGCATGGCCTGGGCCCGCCGGATGGGGATGCTGGACACCGCGAAACCCGGCGGCGGGCTCGTCTGGGACGAGGCCGCGCTGGCGAAGATGGACTACGCGCTGATGTGCGCGTACACCCACCCCGACTGCGACGGCCCCGCCCTGGACCTGATCACCGACTGGTACACCTGGGTCTTCTTCTTCGACGACGACTTCCTCGAGAAGTTCAAGTACGGCCGCGACCTCCCGGCCGCCCGCGCGTACATCGACGGGCTCGAACGCTTCATGACCGGCCCGGACCAGGACGGCGCCGAGCCGCCCGAGCCGGACAACGCGTCCGAGGCGGGGCTGCGCGACCTCTGGGCGCGCACGGTGCCGCACATGTCGCCCGACTGGCGGCGCCGGTTCGTCACCAGCACCCACAACCTGATGGTCGAGTCGATGTGGGAGCTGGACAACATCGACGCCGGGCGGGTGGCCAACCCGATCGAGTACGTCCAGATGCGCCGCCGCGTGGGCGGCGCGCCCTGGTCGGCGAACCTCGTCGAGTACGCGGTGGGCGCGGAGATCCCCGACCGCTTCGCCGCGACCCGTCCGCTGCGGGTGCTCGGCGACGCCTTCGCCGACGCCGTCCACCTGCGCAACGACCTGTTCTCCTACGAGCGCGAGGTACGGCAGGAGGGGGAGAACTCCAACGCCGTGCTGGTGTTCGAGCGGTTCTTCGACCTGCCCACGCAGCGCGCCGCCGACCTGGTCAACGACGTGCTGACGTCGCGGCTCCAGCAGTTCGAGACGACCGCGCTGACCGAGGTGCCCGCGCTGCTCGCCGACCGCGGCGCGGCGCCGCCGGAGCAGGCCGCCGTCGCCGCGTACGTGAAGGGCCTCCAGGACTGGCAGTCCGGCGGCCACGAGTGGCACACGAAGTCCAGCCGCTACATGAACGGGCAGGCGGAGCAGGGGATGCCGCGCGGGCCGGTCGGGCTCGGCACCGCGGCCGCCAGGCTCGGCCTGCCGACCCGGGTGCGGCAGCGCGAGAAGCCGCCGTACCGCCCGGTCGGCCACCTGCCCGTGCCGGACGTCTACGCGCCGTTCGCGCACCGTACGAGCCCGCACCTGGCCGCCGCGCGCGAGCACAACGTGGCGTGGGCGCGGGGCGTGGGCATGTTCGACGCGGTGCCCGGCGTCGAGCACGGCGGCGTGTGGACCGAGCGGCGCATGCGCGGCTACGACGTCGCCCACTGCGCGTCGATGATCCACGCGGACGCCGACCCGGACGAGCTGAACCTGTCCGCGGACTGGCTGGCCTGGGGCACGTACGGCGACGACTACTTCCCGCTGGTGTACGGCAGGTCCGGCGGCCTGGCGGCGGCGAAACTGGCGCACGACCGGCTGGCGCTGTTCATGCCGCTGGACGCCGGAGACACGCCCGAGCCGCGGGACGCGCTGGAGCGCGGCCTCGCCGACCTGTGGCGGCGCACCGCCGGGCCGATGGCGCCCGCGGGACGGCGCACGTTCCACAAGGCCGTGCGCGACATGACGGAGAGCTGGCTGTGGGAGCTGGCCAACGAGGCGCAGCGCCGCGTGCCCGACCCGGTCGACTACGTCGAGATGCGCCGCCGGACGTTCGGGTCGGACATGACGATGGGCCTCGCGCGGATCGCGTACGCCGACGTCATCCCCGAGGAGCTGTACGGCCACCGGGTCCTGCACGAGATGGAGACGGCCGCGCAGGACTACGCCTGCTTCACCAACGACCTGTTCTCGTACCAGAAGGAGATCGAGTTCGAGGGCGAGCTGCACAACATGGTGCTGGTCGTGCAGCGGTTCCTCGGCATGGACCGGTGGCAGGCCGCGCAGGTGGTGGCCGACCTCATGCGGGCCCGGATGGAGCAGTTCGAGCGGCTCGCCTCGGTGGACCTGCCCGCGATGTGCGACGAGCTCGACCTGGCGCCGCCCGTACGGGCCGCGCTGAGCCGGCGCGCGGGGGAGATGGCCGACTGGATGGCCGGGATCCTGGAGTGGCATCGGAAATGCGCCCGCTACCAGGAGCACGAGCTGATCCGTACGCGCTCGGAGCGCGCCGCGCTCGCGCACCGCTTCGTCCCCGGCGGCATCGGCACGTCGGCCGCGCGGCCGTACGTACGGTCACCCGCCTGACGCGGTGGCCGCCGGGATCAGCTCGGCGGTGAACAGGCCGAGGACGCGCCGCCACGCGTCCTCGGCCGCCGCCTTGTCGTACGTGTCGCGGCGGTCGCAGAGGAAGCCGTGCGCGACGCCCGGGTACGTGACGAACTCGTGGCGTATCCCCGCGTCGGCGAGCGCCGCCGCGACGGCCGTGCGGTCGGCCTCCGGGATGGCGTGGTCGTCCTCGCCGTACAGGGCCAGCACGCGTGCGGTGATGCGCGGCGTGCCCGCGAGGGTGGGCTCCGGGCGGCCGATCGGGATGCCGGTGCCGGGGAGCCAGCCGCCGTACGCGACCGCCACGGCGTCCAGGTCCAGCTCGGTGGCCGCGAGGTACGCGACGTGGCCGCCGACGCTCACGCCGAACATGCCGACGCGCGGCGCGCCGCCCGCCCGTACGTAGCCGACCGCGGCGCGGACGTCGGCGACGACCTCCGGCCTGGTCATGCGGTGCAGCAGGTCGAAGCCGCGCTCGCGGCCGGCCGGGTCGTGCGGCAGCTCGGTGTGGGGCGCGGTGCGGTGGTACAGGTCGGGCGCGATGGCGAGGTGGCCCTCGCGGGCCAGCCGCTCGCAGATGTCGCGGGCGTGCGCGGTCACGCCGAACAGCTCCGCGGCCACGACGATCGCGGGATGCGGGCCGTCCCCGTCCGGCCGGGCGGCGTACGCGCTCATCGTGGTGCCGTCGTCCACGGCGATGGTCGCGGACTCGGTGAGGATCTCCGACAGGGCTCTCATGCGGCCCGACGCTAGCCGCGCCCTACACTGGCCGCCACAGCACGCTGTTACTGGTAAGAGCGGTGTCAGGATCACGGGGTTGATGGACGACCGACCGGAGACGGCGCGGGCGCACGAGCTCGCCGACTTCCTCCGTACGCGCCGCGCCCGCCTGCGCCCGGCCGACGTCGGGCTCCCCGAGGCGCCGCGCCGCCGCACACCCGGGCTGCGCCGCGAGGAGGTCGCCCAGCTCGCGGCCATCTCCGCGACGTACTACACGTTCCTCGAGCAGGGCCGCGAGGTGCGCCCGTCGCGCCAGGTGCTGGACGCGCTGGCCGGGGCGCTGCGGCTGGACGCGACCGAGCGCGGCCACCTGTACGAACTGGCCGAGGGACCGGTGCCGTCCGCCTCGCGTGCCGCCGAGGCCGCGGCGCCGGGACTCGCGGAGCTGGTGGACCGGCTCGACCCCGGTCCCGCGTACGTCACCGGCCGCTACTGGGACGTGCTCGCCGCGAACCGGGCCGCCCGCGTGCTGTGGACCGACTGGCCCGCGCTGCCGCCCGGGGAGCGGAACCTGCTGTGGTGGATGATCACGAATCCGGCCGCGCGCGCGGTGTTCGCGGAGTGGGAGAAGGAGGCGTCCGCCCAGCTCGGACGGTTCCGCGCCGCGGCCGCGCGCCATCCGGGCGACCCGCGCTTCGCCGAACTCGCGGACGCCCTGCGTGCGGCCAGTCCCGAGGCCCGCGAGTGGTGGTCCCGCCACGAGATCGCCCCGCTCGGCTCGGGCGCCAAGCTCCTGCGCCACCCCGGGCTCGGCGCCGTGGAGCTCCGCCACACCGTCCTCCAGTCCGCCGACGACCCCGAGCAGAAACTGGTCGCGTTCACCGCGGACGCCTCCGTGCTCGCCCGGATCGCGGAGCTGATCGCGGACCGGTTCCCCGCGTAAGGGCCTGCGCGGCCGGGGCCGGTAGGCTGCGGGGCGTGAGCGATCTTGCCGTACAGGTGTTCCGCGGGCTCGACGGCGTCGAGCTGGCCTATCGGGAGACCGGTACGGGACGGGCCCTGGTGCTCATCCACGGGCTGTTCTCCTCGGCCACGGTGAACTGGATCCGGCCGGGGACCGCGGCGGCCCTCGCGGCGCGCGGGTTCCGGGTGATCATGCCGGACCTCCGGGCGCACGGCGACAGCGGCAAGCCGCACGACCCCGGCGCGTACCCGCCCGACGTCCTCGCCGACGACGCGCTCGCGCTGATCGAGCACCTCGGGCTGGACGCCTACGACCTCGGCGGCTACTCCCTCGGCGGGCGCACCGTCGTGCGCGCGCTGCTGCGCGGTGCCGCGCCGGGGCGTGCGGTGGTGGCCGGGATGGGGCTCGACGGCATCATTCACGGCGCCGACCGCAACGGCACGTTCCGCCGGGTGCTGGGCAACCTCGGCACGTTCGAGCGCGGCACACCGGAGTGGAAGTCCGAGCGGTTCCTGAAGGCGATGCACGGCGACCCCGAGGCGCTGATCCACATCCTCGGCGACACGGCCGAGACCACGACCGCCGACCTCGCCGGGATCGCCACGCCCACGCTGGTCGTGATGGGCGCGGACGACGACGCGATCGCCGGTGCGCGCCCGCTGGCCGACGCCCTGCCGAACGGCCGGTTCGTCGAGGTGCCCGGCGACCACATGAGCGCCGTCGTCCAGCGCGACCTCGGCGCGGCCATCGGCGACTTCCTCACGGAGCCGCGCGGGTAGCCGTGCGCGGCCCGAGTCAGCCCCGCACGTACGGGGTCATCGCGTCGAGCAGCCACGTGACGAGGTAGTCCGCGTACGAGCCGCCGACGTACAGCAGGTAGCCGGGCTCCGCGTCCACCTGGTGCAGGACCACGGTCGCCCGCGCCAGGTTCGTGCGCGCGGCGGAGCCCGGCCCGAACACCCGCGGATGCAGGTCCAGCCGGCATCCGTGGCCGAGGACGTCGCGCGCGCACGGCCCGCGCAGCTCCAGCGTGGTGCGCGCGGCCGAGGTGTCCACCACGGCCACGCCGTCACCGGCGGCGGTCCCCGGGGGCGGGCCGACCACCAGGTACCAGCCGGGCCCGCACCACAGGACGGTCCGCTCCCCGTGCCGGTCCGCCCGCCCCGGGCCCGGCAGGCCGCCGAGGAGCCGCGCGGCCGCCGCCTCGTCCCGGGCCCGTACCTCGGTCTGCGGCAGGAACGGGATCTCCCTGAGCGTCACCACGCCCGGTACGCTCGCCGCCGCGCACGCCTCGCGCAGGTGCCCGGCCGGGCTCTCCCGCAGGTCGGTCGTCACGTCCGCCCCTCCCGTACCCCGCCGTCGCGGCGGGTGTTGTCCCTGTCGTAGAACACCGGGTCCGTCACCGCGGCCGGGATCACCGCGTCGCCGTCCACCGCGTACACCGTCGCGCCCTGGCGGTCCGCGCCGCCGGACAGCAGGGCGAGGGCGAAGGTGCGGCCGAGCGCGGCGCTGTCGTACGCGGACGTCACGTGCCCGAGCAGCGGCGGCACGGCGTCCGGCCCGGCCACGAGCTGCGCGCCCTCGCTGAGGCGGCGGCCCGGGTCGTGCGGCAGGAGGCCCACCAGGCGCGGCCGGTCCGCGCGCGCCGTGTCGGGACGGGCCAGGGAGCGCTTCCCCACGAAGTCCTTCACCTTCGACACCGCCCACCCGAGGCCCACGTCCTCCGGCGTGACCGTGCCGTCCGTCTCCTGGCCGGCCACGATGAGGCCCTTCTCGGCGCGCAGCACGTGCATGGTCTCCGTGCCGTACGGCGTGATCCCGTACGCCGCGCCCGCCGCCATGACCGCGCGCCACACGGCCGCGCCGTACCACCACGGGACGTTGATCTCATACGTCAGCTCCCCGGTGAAGCTGACCCGGAACACCCGCGCGGGCACCCCGGCTACGGGCATCTCGCGCACGGTCATGAAGCCGAACCCGTCCAGGTCCGCGCCGGGGGAGAGCGTGCGCATGACGTCCCGGGCGCGCGGCCCGACCAGGGAGATCACCGCCCACTGCTCGGTCACGGAGGTGGCGCGGACGTCCAGGTCCGGCCACTCGGTGAACAGCCACTCCTCGATCGCGTCCAGGACGCCCGCCGCGTTCCCGGTGGTCGTGGTCATGTGGAAGCGGTCCTCGGCGAGGCGCGCGGTGACGCCGTCGTCGGCCACCATGCCGTCCGCGCCGCACATGACGCCGTACCGGCAGCGGCCCGGCTTCAGCGTGGCGAACCGGTTCGCGTAGACGCGGTCGAGGAAGGCGGGGGTGTCGGCGCCCTGGACGTCGATCTTGCCGAGGGTGGAGTAATCGAGGACGGCCACGGACTCGCGGGCGGCGCGGCACTCGCGGCGTACGGCGGCGGCCATGTCCTCGCCGTCGCGGGGGTAGTACCAGGCGCGCTTCCACTGGCCGACGTTCTCGAACTCCGCGCCGTGCGCCGCGTGCCAGTCGTGCATGGGGGTGCGCCGCGCGGGGTCGGAGAGCGCGCCGCGGTCCCGGCCGGCGACGAGCGCGAACCGGATCGGCGCCACGGGCGGGCGTGCGGTCGTCCGTGCCCCCATGTCCGTTCCGGTCAGCCGGGCCAGGACGCCGGCGAGCAGCACGGCGGACGTACGGCCCTGGTCCGCGCCGGTCCCGATGGTGGTGTACCGCTTGACGTGCTCCACGTGCCGCATCCCGTCCGCGAGGGCCCGGCGCACGTCCGCGAGCGTGGCGTCCCGGTTGAGGTCCACGAACGCCTCGGTGTCCGGATCGGTCGCGGCCGTGCCCGTCCGCCCGAAGTCCACGAACCAGAACGCGGCCGGCGCCGCCGTACGCGCCACGGAGTCCGTAGCGGGCGGCACGTACGCGCAGGAGGCGAACCCGCACTGTGCCGCGGCTTCAATCCCCGCCTCGGCCCCCTCGGCCAGCGCATCCGAAAGATCCCGCGTCCCCCGAGCCGCCCCCACGACGGCGATGCTCCGGGGGGCGCCGCCCGCCGCCGTGCCGGGCACGCCGTGTCCTGCCGTTGGGCGTCCGGCCTCGCTCCCGGCCATGTCCGGGACGAGCGCCGCGGCCTCGGGCGACCAGGTCGTACGCCCGCCCGCCTGCGTGAACAGCTCCACTGCCGGGTCGTGGCCGCCGGAGACGCCGAGGAGGTCGCACTCCACCCGTACGGCGCCCCCGGCCACGCGCCCGTCCGGCGCGACCTCCGCGATCCGTACGGCGGCGAGCCCCCCGTCCCCGTCCGCCTCGGTCCCGACCACGGCGCACCCCGCCCACACGGCAACCCCGCGCCGCGCCAGCTCCTCCGTACGGACACCGGCCGCACGGGCCGCGCCCCCGGTCCCCGCGCGGCGCACGTCGACCACGGCGGCGACCTCGACCCCCGCGTCCAGCAGCCCGAGGGCGGAGCCGAGGGCGTCATCATTCGTGCCGAACACCACCGCGCGCCGCCCCGCGAGCGCCCCGGCCCGCGCGTACGCGGCCGCGGCCCCGGCCGCCATCACCCCCGGACGGTCGTTCCCGGGGAACACGATGGGCCGCTCGTACGCCCCGGTAGCCAGCACCACCCGCCGCGCCCGAATCTCCCACAACCGCTCCCGCGTCAAATGCGCAGGCGCGGCCGGGTCATCCACAAGCCGCTGCACCGCGACGTAAAGCCCATGGCCATAAGCCCCGGTAACGGTAGCCCGCTCAAGCACCCGCACCCCCGAGTCCCGCAACCCCCGAACGACCCGCGCCGCCCAAAGGCCCGCATCCCGCCCATCCAGCCGCACCCCGGATCCCGAGAGCCCCCTCCCGACGACCCCCGCCCCGGTCCCCGGGATCCCGGAGCCGGGGTGGGGGACGGGGGCACCTCCCCCCACCACCCCAGCCGGGCGGGGTGCATGGGGAATCGCTTCCCCCACCCGACCCGGGCTGAGGTAGAGGGGGGCGGCTTCCCCCACCCCACAGGGGATCGCTTCCCCCACCCGGCCCGCGCCGGGGAGGGGGGTGGCCTCCCCTGCCTGGTCCGGGCCGTGGGGGACGGGCGTTCCTTCCCCCACCCCAGCGGGGCGGGGGATCGCTTCCCCCACCTGGCCCGAGCCGGGGAGGAGGGGGGCGACCTCCCCTACCTTGCCCAGGCCGTGCGGGACGGGGCCCACCCCAGCCGGGCGGGGGCCCTGGGCGTTTGCCTCCCCTGCCCAGCTCACGCTGGCGTGGAGGGGTGCGGCGTCCCCCTCCAGGCCCGGACTGTGGGGGACGGGGGTTCCTTCCCCCACCCCAGCGGGGCGCGGGGCATAGGGGATCGCCTCCCCTACCTGGCCCGGGCCGGGCTGGAGGGGAGTTCCTTCCCCTTCCCCAGCGGGGCGGGGGGCATGGGGGATCGCTTCCCCCACCTGGCTCGCGCCGGGGAGGAGGGGGGTGACCTCCCCTGCCTGGCCCGGGCTGTGGGGGACGGGGGTTCCCTCCCTCACCCCAGCCGGGCGGGGGCCCCGGGCGTTTGCCTCCCCCACCTGGCTCACGCTGGCGTAGAGAGGGGCGGCGTCCCCCTCCCAGCCCGGGCCGTGGGGGGCGGGGGTTCCTTCCCCCACCCCAGCCCCCCGCAGGACATGGGAGATCGCTTCCCCCGCTTGGCCCGGGCTGGGGTGGAGGGGGGTGGCCTCCCCTGACCTGCTCAGGCCGTGGGGGACGGGGGTGACCGCAGCCGGGCGGGGGGCATGGGGGTTTGCCTCCGGCACCTCGTCCGGGTGGAGGGGGATCGCTTCCCCTGCCCGCGATGAGCTGAGGGGGGTGCCTCCTGTGGGGGGCGGGCTGGGGGCGGTGCCTCCTGGGGGGTGTGGGGTGGGGGTGGCCTTCGGTGGATTGAGGGGGGTGCCTCCGGCGAGGGGCGCGCTGGGATGGGTGCCGCTCGGGTGGGGTGTGGCGGGGGGAGGGGCGGTGGGGGAGGTGCAGGCGGAGGCGAGGATTACTCGGGCGCCGGAGGACTCCGCGGCTTGGGCGGCGGCCAAACCGGCTGGGCCTGCGCCTATCACCAGGATGTCGCAGTGGGCGTACGCGTGGTCGTAGCGGGACTCGTCGGGGTCGGCGTCCAGGACGGCTCGGGCGGAGAGGGGCCAGGCGCGTAGGCCGGGGTAGATCGGCAAGCGGGTTGCGCAGGCCAGGGGCTCGGCGCCCTCGACCCTCACGTACGCGTTCGGTTCCGCTAGGCCCAGCCCGTACACGCCGCGGGGGCGGCCGGTGCGGCCGGCGTGGGCCACCACCTGGACGCCGTTGGCCAGGAGCGCGGCGGCCAGCGTCATTCCGGCCGGGGCGCGGTACGCCCGGCCCGCGAAATGGAACTCCACCTCAGGCTCCCTCACGTGGACTCCTCGAACTCGTACGTGGTCGTGTCGCGGGTGAGGGCGAACCAGCGGCGGCACCCGGACGTGTGGGCCCAGCGCTCGGTGAAGCGGCCCTTCGGGTTGTCGCGGACGAACAGGTACGCGGCCCACTCGGCATCGGTCAGCGTCCACGGGTCCGCCGGGTACGCCACCCCGGCCTGGCCGCCGTACCGGAACTCGGACTCGTCGCGCGGCCCGCACCACGGGCATGGGATGAGGAGCATCGCGGACCCCCGGCTCAGTGGGCCACGGCGGCGGCGCCGTGCTCGTCGATCAGCGCCCCGGTCGTGAACCGCTCCAGGGCGTACGGCTCGGCCAGGGGATGCGGGTGCCCGTACGCGAGCGTGTCCGCGAACACGTGCCCCACCCCGGGCGTCGCCTTGAACCCGCCGGTGCCCCAGCCGCAGTTCACGAACGCGTTGTCCACCGGCAGCGCCCCGATGATCGGCGAGGCGTCCGGCGTGACGTCCACGATCCCCGCCCAGGTCCGCAGCACATGCGCCCGCCCGAACACCGGGAACAGCGCCACGGCGGCCACGAGCTGCTCGGTGATCGTCCGGAACGACCCCCGCTGCCCGTAGCCGTTGTACGCGTCGATGCCCGCGCCGAGCACCAGCTCCCCCTTCGGCGCCTGGCTGACGTACACGTGCACGGCGTTGGACATCACCACCACGTCCAGCACCGGCTCGAACAGCTCCGACACCAGCGCCTGCAGCGGATGCGCCTGCACGGGCAGCCGTACGCCCAGCCGGTCGGCCAGTACGGACGTGTGCCCGGCCGCGCACAGCCCGACCCGCCCGGCCATGATCGTCCCGCGCGTGGTCTCCACCCCGGTCACCGCGTTGCCGTCCCGTACGAACCCGGTGACCTCGCAGTTCTCGATGATGTGCACGCCGAGCCGGTCGGCGGCGCGCGCGTACCCCCAGGCCACCAGGTCGTGGTCGGCGGTGCCCGCGCGCGGCTGGAACGTCGCCCCGAGCACCGGGTGGCGCGGCGCCCCCGAGGTGTCCAGCACCGGCGCCAGCTTCTTGACCTCCTCGGGCGTCAGCCACTCCGCGTCCACCCCGTTGACCCGGTTGGCGTTCACCCGCCGCACGCCCTCCCGTACGTCGTGCAGGTCGTGCGCCAGGTTCAGCACGCCCATCTGGCGCAGCGCGATGTCGTACGACAGCTCGTCGGCCAGCCCCTCCCACCGGGTCAGCGCGTGCTCGTAGATCGCCGCGCTGGCGTCCTCCAGGTAGTTGGACCTGATGATCGTGGTGTTGCGGGCCATGTTGCCCCCGGCCAGCCACCCGCGCTCGACCACCGCGACGTCGGTGATCCCGTGGTCGCGGGCCAGGTGGTACGCGGTGGCCAGGCCGTGGCCGCCGCCCCCGACGACCACCACCTCGTACGCCGCTTTCGGCTCGCGGTCGCGCCAAAGCCGCATCTGGCCTCCTCAGGCCCTCAGTCGCGTCATGTCGGGGTCGAACAGGGGCTCCGATCGGACGGTGGCGGCGATCCGCCGGTCGAAGTAGCCGATCTCCACGGTCGTGCCGGGGTCGGCGAGCCGCGCGGGCAGCCAGGCGTACGCGACGCCGTGGCCCACGGTGTAGCCGTACGCGGCCGACGTGACGTATCCGGCGCACGCCGCACCGTCGTACACCGGCTCGCTGCCCATCACCACGGCGTCGCCGGTGTCCAGGCAGGTGAGCCGCCGCTCCGGGGGGCCGGCGCGGCCGGCGAGCGCGGCGCGGCCCACGAACGGGCCCGACGCCATCTTCACCGCGAACCCGACGCCCGCCTCGTACGGGTCGTGCTCGGCCGTCATGTCCGTGCCGTACGCGCGGTAGCCCTTCTCCAGCCTGAGGCTGTTGAACGCGCCGCGCCCGGCGGCGATCAGCCCGTACGGCGCGCCCGCGGCCCACAGCGTGTCCCACAGCTTCAGCCCCATGTCGGCGCCGGTGTACAGCTCCCAGCCGAGCTCCCCGACGTACGAGACGCGCAGCGCGGTGACCGGCACCGTGCCCACGTACGTGCGTGCGCCGCGGAAGTAGCGCAGCGCGTCGAGGTCGAGCCGGGTCAGCGGCCGCATGATGTCCCGCGCGAGCGGCCCCCACAGCCCGACGCAGCAGGTCCCTGAGGTGACGTCGCGTACGGACACGTCGGGCGGCGCGCACCGCGCCAGCCGGTCGACGTCCAGGTGGCCGTTCGCGCCCACCTGGAACCGGTCCGCGCCGAGCCGCGTGACGGTGATGTCGGAGCGGATGCGGCCCCGCTCGTCGAGCAGCAGGCAGTACGTCACCGCGCCCGTCGACTTGTCCATCTTCCCGGTGGTCATCCGGCCGAGGTAGGCCAGAGCGCCGGGCCCGTCGACCTCGACGCGGGTCAGCGAGGACATGTCGTACAGCGCCGCGCGCTCCCGCGTGGCCCGCGCCTCCGCGCCCACGATCGGCGACCAGTACCGCGCCGCCCACGGGTCGGGCTCCGGGATGTCGTACGCGGCGACGAGGTCCGCGTTCGCCTCGTACCACTGCGGCCTCTCCCAGCCCTGCGCCTCCAGGAACACCGCGCCGAGCTCCTGTTCGCGCGGGTGGAACGGGCTGGTGCGCAGGGGGCGCGGCTCGGCCATCGGCTGGAGCGGATGGATGATGTCGTACACCTCGACGAAGTTCTGGCAGTCGCGCATCTCGACGTACTCAGGACCGAGCTGGTGCGCGGTGAACCGGTTGACGTCGCAGCCGTGCAGGTCGTACGACGGCACCCCGTCGACGAGCCACTCCGCCATGGCGCGCGCGACCCCGGCGGAGTGCGTGATCCAGACGGCCTCGGCGGTCCAGAACCCGTGGACGTCCGGCGACGGGCCGAGCAGCGGCATGTTGTCGGTGGTGAACGAGAACAGCCCGTTGAAGCCGGTCTCCAGCTCCACGTCGCGGGTGCCGGGCAGCAGCGCCCGCGTCTCCTTCAGCGCCGGGGCGAAGTCGTCCGGGGTGAAGGCCATCGTCGACGGCATCACGTCGGCGTCCGCGACGGACGCGATCGCGTCGGGGTCGACCGGCATCGCGCGGTGCCCGTAGTAGCCGATGCCGAGGCGGTCGAACCGCTCCCGGTAGTACAGGTCGGCGCCCTGGTGCCGCAGGATCGGGTGCGCCGCCTCCGTCGCCGCGCCCGCCAGGCCCGGTACGGGATCGGTCCAGGCGAGCTGGTGGCCGAGCGGGGTCAGCGGCAGGCCCATGCCCACCATACGGGCGATCCGCGGGCCCCAGATGCCCGCGCAGCAGACGACGACGTCCGCCGGGATCTCGCCCTCGCCGGTGACCACACCGGCCACCCGGTCGCCGGCGACGCGGACGTCGAGCACCTCCTCGCCGCCGCGGAACACCACGCCGCGCCGCTGCGCCGCGGCGGCCTGCGCGCGGCAGGCGCCGAGCGCGTCCGCCAGCCCGTCGTCCGGTATGTACAGGCCGCCGAGGATCCGGGCGGCCTCGTCCGGATCGCCGGGGGCGTCGAGCCGGACCAGCGGGTGCAGCTTCGCGCACTGCTCGGGTTCCAGTACGCGCGCGCCGCTCAGCCCCCAGGCGCGCGCCCAGCCGTGCCGCCGGTGCAGCTCGGCCAGCCGCTCCTCGGTGACGGCGAGCTCGAGGCCGCCGACGGGGGTGAAGCAGGCCCGCGACCCGTCGCGCAGCCCCTGGTACTTGGCCACCGTGTACGCGGCGAACTCCGTCATCACCTTCGCCGCGTTCGTCTGGAACACCAGGCCGGGCGCGTGCGAGCTCGACCCGCCGGTGGCGAACAGCGGCCCCTGGTCGACGACCGTCACATCCGTCCAGCCCCGTACGGACAGCTCGTCGGCCAGCGCGCAGCCCACGATGCCCGCACCGATGATCACTACACGCGGAGTCGCCATCAGCCACCTACCGGATCTGTTGCCTATGTTGCAACTAGCGGCGTTATTCGCAACCCGAGCGTCCCCCGCTGATTCCTGGGGTGTCAACCCTCAATCCCGCGCCGTGCGCCGCGGTCCCGGCATGCGTCAGGGCATGGCGGAACGCGGCGTGGCGCGGGATGGGATCGCGGCCGTACGGCGGGTCAGGCGGGGCAGCCGAGGGCCTGCGAGATCTCCTGGGCGGATGTGCGGACGGCCTCGCGTACCAGGTCGAAGCGTTCGCCGGTGAACCGGAAGCCGGGACCCGAGGCGCCGAGCGAGGCGACCACCTGGCCCTCGGCGTCGCGGATGGGGGCGGCGATCGCGGTCATGCCGATCTCCAGCTCGTCCACCGTCACGGCGCACCCATTGGCGCGGATGTCCGCGAGCTCGGCGCGCAGCCGTCCGATGCCGGTGACGGTGGCCTGGGTGAAGGCTTCCAGCGGCGGATGGAGCACGCCCGTCAGCGCCGTGTCCGGCAGGTATGCCAGGAGCACCTTGCCGTTGGACGTGGCGTGGACGGGGACGCGCTGGCCGATCCAGTTGCCCGTTTGCAGGGCGGAGGATCCGGCGCTCTGGTCCACGTAGAGGACGTCGCCGTTGATCAGCACGGCGATGTTGACGGTCTCGTCGATCAGGCCGGTCAGGCGGTCGCACACCGGTCGCGCCTGGCGTACCAGGGCGAGCCGTGTGGCGGTGGCGCCCGCGAGGCGGAGGATGCCCACGCCGAGCCGGTACTTGCCGCGCCAGGTGTTCTGCTCCACCATCTCGCGGCTCTCCAACGCGCTGACCAGACGGAACGCGGTGGATGCGTGTACCTCAAGCTCGGTGGCCAGCTCGCTGACCCCGGCTTCCCCCTCGCGGGCGAGGATCTCGAGGACCTTCGCCGCTCGGTCGACCGACTGCAACGGGGGAGTGGCGACCCCCGCGCGCAAGCGGTTGCCCATGGGGGAACGGTACGCACAACAGCCGGGTGAACGGTAGGCCCAGTTCCCGGCCAATTTCCACGCATTTCGTATCGCTGATACGAAATCGGGTTAGGCTGATGATGTGGGACGACGGAAGGTCCGTACGCAGGAGCTGCGCGGCGAGCTTGCCACGGCCGCGGTGGGGCTGCTCGCCGCCGGGGGCAGCGCCGCGGTGACGACCCGCGCGGTCGCGTCCGAGGCGGGCTCGTCGATCGCCGCGGTGCACGAGCTGTTCGGCGGCAAGGCGGGCCTCGTCCGTGCGGTCTTCGCGGCGGGGTTCGCCCGGCTCGCCGCCGAGCTCGCCGAGCTGCCGCCGGCCGCGGATCCGGAGGCGGGCGTCCTGGATCTTGCGCTCGCCATGCGGTCCTTCGCCCGCCGCGAGCCGCATCTGTACGAGGTCATGTTCGCCCGCCCGTTCGCCGAGTTCCGTCCCGGGGCCGCCGACGCGCGCGCCGCCGACGCCATCTACGCGATCGTCGTCGGGCGGGTCGCCGCCGTGCTGGGCGCCGACCGTCCGAAGGGGGCGGCGAAGGACGCCGCGATCGGCCTGTTCGCCACGGTCCAGGGGCTCGTCGGGCTGGAGGCGGCCGGGCTGCTCGGCTCGGGGCCCGCGTCCGCCGACCGCCGGTTCCGGCACACCGTCATCGCGGCGCTGCGGGGCTTCGCGGCGGCGTCGCCGCAGCCCTGAGCCCGTACCGACGCCCCGTACCGAGGAGCCAGGAAATGCCGCACACTGCCGAGTTCGTCCCCTGGGACCGGCCGAGTCCGCTGCTCACCGCCATCGACGGCTTCTCCCGGCACGCGAGCGACCCGCTGCGCGCCGGGTTCGCCGTCGACGGGCCGAAGCTGAACGCCCGCGGGTTCCTGCACGCCGGCGTGATCGCCACCGTGGGCGACGTCGCCATCGGGCACGCGCTCGCCACGCGGACCGATCCGCCGACCCGGCTGCTCACCATCAACCTGTCCTGCGACCTGCTCGGCACGGCGCACGACGGCGAGTGGGTCGACGTCGCGATCACGCCCACGCGGGTCGGGCGGCGGCTCGCGTCCGGGGTTGCCGCGTTCAGCGTGGGGTCGCGGATCGTCGCCCGCGTGACGGGGCTCTTCATGCCGGCCGGTGGTCCGGCGGCGGCGGGCGCGCCCCCGGCCTCTTGACCCGTCCGCGGCCCTGGGGTCACGCTGTCTCGCATAGAGATGTAGTTGCTTAATACGCAACCAATCGTACGGAGGTCGCGATGACGCTGCCGTCCCAGCGGGAGTACGTGCTCACCGTCGCCTGCCCCGAGCGGCCGGGCATCGTCCACGCCGTGTCGAGCTTCCTGGTCGAGCACGCCGCCGACATCGTGCGCAGCCAGCAGTACGACGACCGCGGCACCGGGCGGTTCTTCATGCGCGTCCAGTTCGAGGTGCTGGGTGTTGACCCGGGGGGCCGAGCCTCCCCGGACCCCCGGCGCGCGGTGGCACCGCGGGGGGTCGGAGACTCGCTCTCCGACCTGCAAGCTGGCGACCCGCACGGAGACGGCGGCGTATGCCTTGGCGACCTGGAGGGCGGCTTCGCGCGGGTCGCCGAGGCGTACGGGATGTCCTGGCGGATCACCCCCGCGGCGGCGCGCACCCGCACGCTGATCATGGTCTCCCGGCAGGGCCACTGCCTGAACGACCTGCTGTTCCGCGCCCAGGCCGGGGCGCTGCCGGTGGACGTCGCGGCGATCGTGTCCAACCATCCGGACTTCGCCGGCCTCGCCGCCGCGCGCGGCGTCCCGTTCCACCACATCCCGGTCGGGTCCGGGCCCGGGGAGTCGCGCGAGGAGGCCGAGGCGCGGTTGCTGGAGCTGGTCGACACGCTCGGCGTCGAGCTGGTCGTCCTGGCCCGCTACATGCGCATCCTGTCCGAGGACACCTGCAAGCGCCTGGACGGCCAGCTGATCAACATCCACCACTCGTTCCTGCCGAGCTTCAAGGGCGCCAGGCCGTACGAGCAGGCGTACGAACGCGGCGTCAAACTGGTCGGCGCCACCGCCCACTACGTAACCGCCGACCTGGACGAGGGCCCGATCATCGAACAGGACGTAGCCCGGGTCGACCACGCCTCCGACGCCGCCGCCTTCGCCGAGGTAGGCCGCGACGTAGAAGCCCAAGTCCTAGCCCGAGCCGTCGCCTGGCACACCGAACACCGAATCCTCCTCAACGGATCCCGCACCGTAATCTTCCGCTGATCCCCACGCGCCCTCGTAACCTTTACGTCACGTGGCCTCCCCCGCGGGCCTCGCAGCCCCGCACCCCGCCCCCCGTGCTTCGTGGGGGAGGCGGGCCTCTGCTGGTGGGAGGCCGCGCTGCGCGCAGAAAGGCCGCGCTGCGCGCGCCTGTTTTCCCGCGACCTTGGGTGAGCGTGTTCGTGGTTGGGCCGCGGGGGCTCCGCCCTCGGTGTGCACCTGGCTGGTCCTGGGCTCGGTGGAGCGTGGGGCGTTCGGGTGGGCGGAGTGCGTGAGATGACGCCGGGCTGTGGGCGAGGGCCGTGCTGCGCGCAAGCTAGGCCCGGTTCCGGGCGCGGTCGCGCTGCGGGTGAGGCCGGGACTCGGGGGATGCGGGGCTCCAGGGAAGGCCGCGCTGCGCGCAGAAAGGCCGCGCTGCGCGCGACTGTTTTCCCGCGACCTTGGGTGAGCGTGTTCGTGGTCGGGCCGCGGGGCTCCGCCCTCGGTGTGCACCTGGCGGGTCCTCGCCTCCCGCAACCTCAACACCGCGCCCTGGCGCCGCGTCATCCACGCCCGCGTGAGTCCGTCACTCTCGGCGCAGGGCTGGAGGTCTGGGGAAGGCCGGGCCCGCGCCCTCCGGGGTCCTGGCTTGCGGGCCGCCGGCCCGCCCCCCGGCGCGTATCCGGCCGGTCAGCCCCGGCGGGTATTGGAATCGCCGGGGCTTCGTCATGTCCGCACGCACCGGAGGCGGAGCCCTCGCGGCTCACGTGAGAGTCCGTTTGCGAAGGACGCGGGAATCAGTCGCGCGCAGCGCGGCCTTTTCACCCGGGGATGGCGCTCCCCGGGATGGGCCGCGCAGCGCGGTCTTTTCACCGGGGATGGCGCTCCCCGGGATGGGCCGCGCAGGGCGGCCTTTCACCCGGGGATGACGTGCCCGCGATGGGCCGCGCAGGGCGGCGTTTTCACCAGGGAATGGCCATCCATACGCGGCGTGGCCGGTTCACAGGCGCCCCCCGCAGAACGCGCCTCAACCCCGGTGGGCGGACGGGGCCCACCGGGGTTGAGACCTGGGGGTCAGCCCACCGGGAGTTCGCGGAGTTCCTGCTTGGGGGTGACCTTTTCGGGGTCGACGAAGGGCTTTTCCACGACCGTGGCGTCTACGGACTCGCCGGGGCGTTCGACGCGGAGGCGGGTGCCCAGGGCGGTGGACTCGATCGGGACCATCGCGAAGCCGATGTTGCGTTCCATCCGGGGTGAGTAGCAGGCGGACGTGACCTTCCCTATGGCGGTCGCGCCGCGTTCGTCGAAGACCGGGAAGAAGTCGGGCATCGAGCCGTCGTTGTACGAGCCGAGGGGCGAGCCGCCGATGTCCAGGCCGACCAGCTTGCGGTCGATGCCCTCGTCGCGGATGCGGGTCAGCGCCTCCTTGCCGACGAAGTCGGCCTCCTGAGCGAGGTCGACCATCCAGGTGGCCTCGTAGCCGTAGCCGACCTCGAACGGGTTGGTGTCCAGGCCGATGTCCGAGCCCCAGGCCAGGATGCCGCCCTCGATGCGGCGGATGTGGCACGGGCCGATCGGCCGGATGTCGTACGGCTCACCGGCCGCGATCACCTTGTCCCACAGCTTCACCCCGTCGCGGCTGGCGTTGCGGAGGTAGATCTCGAAGCCCAGCTCGGAGGTGTAGCCCGTACGCGACACCACCACGTCGAGGCCGTCGAGGTCGTACTGGGCCATGTAGT
This sequence comes from Streptosporangiaceae bacterium, assembly GCA_036502625.1. GTDB lineage: Bacteria > Actinomycetota > Actinomycetes > Streptosporangiales > Streptosporangiaceae > DASXYG01. The sequence continues at coordinate 5,294 of DASXYG010000052.1, read as the reverse complement.
AGTACGGGATGTCCAGCACGGACGGCCCGAACAGGTCGGTCATGACCTCCTTCGAGCGCGGCCCCTGCACCTGGAGCGGCCCGACGTCGGGTTCGCTGATCGTCACGTTCAGCCCGCTGTGGTACGCCAGCCCCTTCGCCCACAGGAGCACGTCGCTGTCGGCGAGCGAGAGCCAGAAGTGGTTCTCGCCGAGCCGGAGCAGCACCGGGTCGTTGATGATGCCGCCGTCGGGCGCGGTGACGAACACGTACTTGCACTGCCCGACCTTGCACTTGTTCAGGTCGCGCGGCACCAGCATGTTCGTGAACGTGAACGCGTCCGGGCCGGTGATCTCGACCTGCCGCTCGGCCCCGCCGACGTCCCACAGCGTGACGCCGTTGAGCAGGTGCCAGTACTCCGCTACCGGGTCGCCGTAGTGACGCGGGTGGTAGTTGTGGTTGTAGACGCTGTACATCGCGACGCCGTGGCGGCGGGACGCGTAGTAGTACGGCGATTTGCGGATCCTCGTGTAGAGCAGGACCCGCGGGTCCTCGACGACGGACATGCCCCAGCCTCCCGTTTCGCGGCTTCGCTCGCTGGCCGTCCGAGCGTCCCCCGCGTCGGGAACCACTGTCAAGAGATTTGTCTCTGATAGTGCAACTACAAGCTATTGACGCAACAAAAACGCCCGACCTACCCTGACGGCGACGGACGCGAATCCGCGCCCAATCTCGCGCCGAGGGGGACTGGTGGGCACACCTCTGGTCACGGTCGAGCACGCCCTCAAGCAATCGATCTGGGACTGCCGCATGTGCGGCCAGTGCGTTCTGCACGCCACCGGCTACACCTGCCCGATGACCTGTCCGAAGACGCTCCGCAACGGCCCGTGCGGCGGGGTGCGGCCGGACGGGCGCTGTGAAGTGAACCCGGAGATGCGGTGCGTCTGGTTCAAGGCGTACGAGCGGTCCCGCCTGCTGCCGCGGCCGCTGCGGCACGGGTTCGACCGGCTCCGTCCCCCGGTCGACAACAGGTTGCGCGACACGTCGTCGTGGCTCAACCTGCTGACCGGCCGCGACCGGCGTACGCCGGAAGGCTGGTCGCGGTGACCGACGCCGCGCCGTCGCGGCTGGCGCGGCTGCTCGCGGACCCCGATCGTAGGATCGTCACCGCGGAGCTGCCGGTGGTCGACGGCGGCGACCTCGACACCGTGCGGCGGCTCGCCGAACCGCTCGCACCCTGGGTGGACGCGGTCAACGCGACCGACAACACGGCCGCGCACGCGCACGCCTCCAACCTCGCCATCGCGATCGCGCTGCGCCAGTTCGGCGTCGAGCCGATCATGCAGGTGGTGTGCCGCGACAAGAACCGCCTGGCCGCGCAGGCCGACATCGCCGGGGCCGCGCTGCACGGCATCACCAACATCTCCTGCCTCACCGGCGACGACGTCAGCGCCGGTGACGAGCCCGAGGCGCGCCGCGTCTTCGACCTCGACGGCCCCCAGCTCGTCCGGGTGGCCGCCGGGCTGGCGCGCGGGCACTACCTGTCCGGGCGGGCGATCAGCCCGGCGCCGCCGCTGCTGATCGGCGCGGTGGAGAACCCGGGCGCCCCGCCGTTCCCGTACCGGGTCCGCCGCGCCCTGGCGAAGGCCGCGGCCGGTGCGCGGTTCCTCCAGCTCCAGATCTGCTACGACCCCGCGTTGCTGGCCGAGTTCGCCACCCTGGCCGCACGCTCCGGGCTGCCCCGTAAGGCGGCGCTCCTGCCGACGATCTGCCTCGTACGGGGCGCCCGCGCGCTGCGGTTCATGGACGCGAACGTGCCGGGCATCTCGGTGCCGGACGCGGTGATCGAGCGGGTGGAGCGGGCCGCGGACCCGCGGGCGGCGACGTACGAGCTGGCGCTGGAACAGGCCCGCCACGCACTGGCCCAGCCCGGCGTACGAGGTCTCCACTTGATCGACTTCCGCCATGACGGGTCGGTGGGGCGTCTGGTCACGGACCTGGCGCTGGCGGCGCGGGCGGAGCACGATGCGGCGGCGGTGGGCTAGGGCGGGGTGCGCGACGGTGTTTCCGCGGTCTTCGTCTGTAGCCGTTGGCTCGGAGGTGTAGAACGGATCGCGCCGCCATTACCGGCGGCGGCGAGAAGGGCTGGACCGATGGCCACGGGACTGCCGCAGGACGAGGAGCCGCTGCCGCGCAACTGGCGGTCCCGGCGGATGTGGCTGATCGCGGGAGTGGTCGCCATTCTCCTGTTAGGGGGCATCGCATTCGCCGTTGGCGGGTTCGGTGGCTCGGCGGGGGAGCGCCATGCGGCGGCACCTTCCCGAACATTCCGCCATGCGCCGCCAGCGTGCGACATGGTCAAATCGGCGACGATAGCGAAGTACGCGCCGATCGCGACGTGCAATGCGGACCCGCCCGTCAACGCCCGGCCCGGTTACGTGACCACGGGTGCAGAGTGGTCGGCCCCCAAAAAGGAGCCCCACGGCCTCCTGGTGAGGCTCGGTTCCGAACTCAAGGTCTCGCCACGGCGAAGCGCGTATACGGCGCCGACCGCGGCCAGATCTGGAAAGACCTCCGGTCGAGCACCCGGAAGGACGCGCATCAAGTCCGCGGCCTCGGCGACGCGGCGTACATCTCGTACGGCGTCACCCCAGACGGGTTCACCGCCAAAGCCGAGCTGGTCACGTACTGGGGAAACGCGGAGATAGTGGCCACATACGAAGGCACGGTGAGCCGCGGTACGACCGTGAAGCCAGTCGCCCGGCAGACCGCCGAGGCCGCCGTCCTCGACCTCGCCCGCGACAGCTACACCTCACTCAGCTAAGCCGGGCTCGGTGGCGGGCCAGGGCTCCTGGCTGCCGCTCGCCGCGAGGCCGCTCACGAGCAGGGTTCGGGGGGCCCGGGAGGTGAGTGCGGACCGGGAGAGAAAGGCCGCGCTGCGCGCGACTGTGTTTCCGCGTTCTTGGTTGGGCGTGCTCGGGGTTGGGGCGCGGGGCTGTCGCTCTTGCCCCCGCCCGGTTGGGGGCGGCTTTCGTGGAGTGGGTTCACCCGGGGTCGGGCTGGTTAAGGGCGTTAGCTTCGCGGGCCCGCTGAGAACTTGTGGCGCTGGGGCGCGGGGGGTCTGTCGCGCGTAGCGCGGCCTTTGGCGTGCGGGCCAGGTCCCCCCAGAACCCGGGATGCCCCTCCCTGCGAGGCCCGCGACCGAGCGCGACTCACGGAGGCCGGGGGCGAGCCCGGAGGGCGGCGCGGCGCTCGGGATGCGGGTTCGGGCGGGATCAGGGGATGCGCGGGCCCCGGAGAACAAGGCCGCGCTGCGCGCGAATGTGTTTTCGCGACCTTGGTTGGGCGTGCTCGGGGTTGGGCCGCGGGGCTGCGCTCTTGCCCCCGCCCGGTTGGGTGTGGCTTTCGTGGAGCCTGTCTGGCCGGGGTCGGGCTGGTTAAGGGCGTTAGCTTCGCGGGCCCGCTGAGAACTCGTGGCAGTGAGGGCGCGGGAAGTCTGTCGCGCGTAGCGCGGCCTTTGGTGTGCGCGTGCGGGCCAGGAGCCCGGGACCGCCGCGCCCCGCACCCGGGCGGAGTTCGCGGAGGCCGGGGAGGTGAGCCCGGGGGCGGCGCCGTGGCGCGGGTCCGGGGGCGGGATCTGGGGATGCGCGGGCCGGGGATTGGAGCCGCGCCGGGGCGGAGCCGGGCTGGTTTAGGGCGGCAGCTTCGCGGGCCCGCTGAGAACTCGTGGCAGTGAGGGCGCGGGAAGTCTGTCGCGCGTAGCGCGGCCTTTGGTGTGCGCGTGCGGGCCAGGAGCCCGGGACCGCCGCGCCCTGCACCCGGGCGGAGTTCGCGGAGGTCAGGGAGGTGAGCCCGGGGGGCGGCGCCGTGGCGCGGGTCCGCGGCGGGATTTGGGGATGCGCGGCCCCGGAGAACAAGGCCGCGCTGCGCGCGACTGTGTTTCCGCGTCCTTGGTTGGGCGTGCTCGGGGTTGGGGCGCAGGGCTGCGCTCTTGCCCGGTCGGGTTGGAGGTACGGGCTAGCGGCGCCCGCGGAGCCGCGCCGGGGCGGAGCGGGGCGGAGCCGGGCTGGTTTAGGGCGGCAGCCCCGCAGGGCCGCTGAGAATTCGTGGCACTGGGGGCGCGGGAAGGCAGTCGCGCGTAGCGCGGCCTTTGGTGTGCGCGTACGGGCCAGGAGCCCGGGACCGCCGCGCCCCGAACCCAGGACCGGCCCTCCCTGCGAGGCCTGACCGGGTCGTGGTGAGGCGGGGGGTGGGGGTGGCGCGGGATACCGCGGGGGTGGGTGGGCGTACGACGGGGAGCGTAGGCGGGGTGTCGTCTGGGGGAGGACGACGTGGCTGGTGGACCGCGGCCAGGGTTGGGGGCATGACAGATGCACGTGCGGCGGCCGGAGCGGCCGTGACGCGATCCGCGGGGGGCCGGGGGCTTACGGCTCTGCGGGTCCTCATCATTTTGAACGGGCTGGCGATTCTCGCGCAGGCCCTCTTCGCCGGGATGTTCATCGGCGGTGACTCGGCGATGAAGGATGTGCACGGCACCGGGGCGTTCGTGGTGCTCGTCCTCGGGCTGGTGCAGCTCGTGGTGGCGGTGCTCTACTGGCGGCCGTGGCGGGGGTCGGGGTTCCCGGCGCTGCTGAGCCTGGTGCTGCTGCTCGCCGGGATCCTGCAGTCGATCACCGGCGGCTCGGGCGTCACGTCCGTGCACGTGCCGCTCGGTATGGCGATGTTCGGCCTGGTCATCTGGTTGACCGTGTGGGCCCTGCGGCCCGCGACGCCGCGCTGACGCGCGACCGCCGCGGGCGTGCGGCTCAGGTGCTGGAGTGCGGGACGATGAGGACGGGGCGGCGGGCCTGGTGCATGACGCGGTCGGAGACGCTTCCTACCAGGAAGGACTTGACCGCGCCCAGGCCGCGGCTGCCGGTGACGATCAAGGCGGCGTCGAGTTCGGTGGCGACGTCGACGATCGTGAGCCAGATGGCGCCGGTGCCGCGCTGCCAGCGGGGTTCCGGGTCGAGGCCGGCCTTGCGGGCCAGCTCGGCGCCCTCGCGGGCCAGGGTCTGGGTGGCCGCCTCTTCCTCGTTGTCGTCCTGGGAGATCGTCTCCGGGTCGACCACCATGCCGGACGCGGCGAGCACGCTCGACTGGAGGAGGAGCGGCTCCCAGACGCTCAGCACGACGGCCTTGCGGCCGGGGAACAGCGAACCGGCGTAGTCGATCGCGGCCCGTGAGTCGGGCGAGCCGTCGAATGCGATGAGGACCGGGCCCGTAGCCGCTGTGGTCATGTGCACCCCCTGATGAAGTTTCGGGTCGCGCCGGTCG
>DASXYG010000051.1:0-7862 GCA_036502625.1 Streptosporangiaceae bacterium | reverse complement strand
GGGGGCGGATGGGGGTGGTTGCGGGGGGTGCTCGTCCGGGGGAGGGACGGGGGGGGGTTACTCGCGGGATTCGATGTCTTCGATCCACGCCACCGCTACGGCGGCTACGTGGGTTAGGCGGGCGCGGAGGCGGGCGGGGTCGGATTCGGCGAAGGCGCCGTAGACCTCTTCCGTCAGCATGTCGCGCCATCTGAGGTTGCCGGTGCGGGAGGCGGTTTGGCGCCAGCGGCGGGCTTCCTCGGCGGATTCGCGGGCCGCGGGGGTGCCGGTGCCGTCCGGGAACGCCTGGTTGGCCCAGCGGGTCTTGCGCCAGGCGCGTTCCTGGGCGACCTCCTCGAGCACACGCGGAGTCAGGTCGGACATTGCCCCTCCCATGCGGGACGACGGCCGGTCCGCCGCAACGCGGGAATCCAGGCTAGCGCCGCTGCCGCAGGTCGCGCGGGGCGGCCACCGGATTCGCCCAACGTACAGGCACGTGGGGGTCGGGGGGCAGGGGTTGACGGAGGGGGGTTGGGTGGTTACGTTCTCGGATGGTTAGGAAAGTTTCCTATAAGAAAGGGTGAAACTCGGGCTGGGGGCGGTGCTGGGGGCTTTGGAGAGGAGAGTGGCATGCGTCGACGGACGACCTTGATTCTTGGCGGGGTGGTTGCGGTTGCGGGGTCGCTTGTTGTCAGCGGCGCCGCGTACGGGCACGGGTACACGACCAATCCGCCCAGCCGGAGCTACCGGTGTTCCACCGGTGAGGTGACCGGGTGCGGGGCGATCCAGTACGAGCCGCAGAGCGTCGAGGGGCCCAAGGGGTTTCCGCAGGCAGGGCCCGCGGATGGGCAGATCTGCGCCGCCGGGAACAGCAACTGGGCGCCGCTGGACGATCCGCGTGGAGGCGGGTGGCCTGCGGAGAAGGTCACCGGCGGGCAGGGGTACACCTTCGCCTGGCACTTCACGGCCATTCACGCCACGACCTCGTTCCGGTTCTTCGTGACGAACAGCGGCTACGACCCCACGAAGCCGCTCACGCGCGCGGCGCTGAACCTCACGCCGTTCCTCGATGACGAGCTCGGCGGGCAGCGGCCGTCCGGTGACTGGTCGCAGCAGGGCACGATGCCGACCGGGCTGCACGGGCGGCACCTCATCCTCGGTGTCTGGGACATCGCGGACACCGGCAACGCCTTCTACTCCTGCGCGGACGTCGACTTCGGCTGACCGCCGGGGAGACTCCGGTGGCCGGGGCGCGGGACGGGCGCTTCGGTCACCGGGCCGTTTCGGCTACGGGGAGGGCAGCCGTGAAGATCGCGATGAACTCGTCCATCGCGGCGTTGACGGACGTGCGGTCGCCGGTGGCCAGGACGTCGAGCAGGAGGCCGCGGGCGATGGCCACACCGAGGCGGGCGCGGGCGTGGGCCGTATTCGGCGGGAGGCCGAGGCGTTCGAGCCAGGCCGTCATGGGTGTGAGCCAGGCCTCGACCAGGCCGTCGAGCAGCGGCTCGGTGCCGGGGGCGCCGCGCAGGGCCTGGGCGTAGAGCTCGAAGAACAGGCGTTCGCGCGGCCACATCGCGGGGGCGGCCAAATGACGCCAGAACCGCCGGGCGACCTCGGCGGGTTCGGCGTCGTCGGTCACCAGGCCGGTGAGCAGGGCGCGCTGTTCCGCCTCGACCTCCTGGACGATCGCCGTGAGCAGGCCGTTCTTCGAGCCGAAGTGGTAGATGAGCATCCGGTGGCTGGTGCCGAGGGCGTGGGCGAGCCCGCGCAGCGTCAGGCCGGACACCCCGTGCTCGGCGGCGTAGGCCATGGCCGCCGTGAGGAGCCGGGCCCTCGCGCCGTCGGTCGGGTCGTCTGTCGAGGCCGCAGGCATGTACCGTATGGTACATGTACCACGTGGTACAAGGAGGCGGATCATGAAGCGCATCAGCGTGAAGGGCCACGCGAACGCCCCGGCCGAGGCCGTGTACGAGCTGCTCAGGGACGGCTCGACCTGGACGGAGTGGGCGCCGTTCGACTCGTTCGAGATCGTCGAGGAGGGCGACGCCGAGCGGCTCGGCGAGGTCCACGTGTTCCGTACGGGGCGGCATGTCACCCGCGAGCGGATCGTGGAGCTGGTGCCGAACCGGCGGTACGCGTACGAGCTCCTGGCCGGTCCGCCGCTGCGCGACTACCGGGCGTACGTCGACCTCGAGCCCGACGACACCGGCACGCTCATCCACTGGCACTCGTCGTTCCGCCCCGGGCGGCCCGGCACCGGCTGGATCTACCGGAACTACCTCTCGCGCTTCATCGGGCGCTGCCTCACCGGGCTCGCCGAGCGCGCCTCCGCGACGGCCTCGGCGTAGCCGGACGGCCGCGCTCAGCGCGGCAGGTCGGCGATGGCCTTGAGGACGCGCTTCTCCGATACGGGGTACGGCGTGCCGAGCGTCTGCGCGAACAGGCTGACGCGCAGCTCCTCGATCATCCAGCGGATCGCCTCGACGTCGTCGTCCGCGCGGCGCGCCGGGCGCAGGCCGTCGCGTGCCTTGGCGTACGCCTGCTGGACGATCTCCATGCGGCGGGTGCGCTCGGCGTCGCCGTTGGGGTCGGCGCCCAGCCGCTCCAGGCGGCGGCGCACCGCCTGGACATAGCGCAGGAGGTCGGGCAGGCGGCGCAGGCCCGTGAACGTCACGAAACCGGGCTTGATCAGCCGCGACATCTGCGCGCGTATGTCGGTCAGCGAGGCCAGGACGGTCATGCTCCGGGCGTCCTTGAGCGTGCGCTCGATCTCGTGCACCGCGCTGAGGACGCGGATGACGTACGCCAGGCCCTGCTCGGCCGTGGTGGAGAGGTCCTGGCGTACGGCGTCGCGCAGCTTCGCGAACGCGGGCTCGTCGCGCGGGGGGCCGCCGTGCGCGGCCATCAGGTGGTCCACCGCGGCGGCCACGCAGTCGTCGAGCAGGGCGGCCACGGAGCCGTCCGGATTGTGGCTCAGCGCGAGCTTCGACCGGTTGTCCAGCCCAGCGGCCAACTGCTTCGCCGGGGACGGGACCGTGAGCAGGAGCAGCCGCCGCGCGCCGGCCCGCATGGCGTGGCGCTGCTGGTCGGGGGAGGCGTAGACGCGCACGGCCACGCTGTCGCCCTCGTCGGCCAGCGCCGGGTAGCCCTTGACGGTCTGGGCGCCGTCGCGCCGCTCGACGACCTCGGGGACGGCGCCGAACTCCCAGGTGCGGGCGCCCTCGTGGGAGATGTCGGCGACCGGGGCGGCGCCGGGGCCGTTCGTACGGGTCACCGCCGCGGTCACGGCCGCGCGCATCTTCGGCGCCAGCTTCCGCTTCAGCGCCTCCAGGTCGGTGGACTCGCCGAGGACGCGGCCGCGCGGGTCGGTCACCCGGAACGTCATCCTCAGGTGGTCCGGCAGGCGGTCGAGCTGCCAGGCGTCGCGCGGCACGACGATGCCGGAGGCCTGCCGCAGCTCGCGTTCGACCGCGTCGAGCAGCGGCTCCTCGCGCGGCGCCGACCTGGCGAGCACGCGGCGCGCGTAGTCGGGCGCGGGGACGAAGTTGCGGCGCAGCGGCTTCGGCAGCGTCTTGATCAGCGCGGCGACGAGCTCCTCGCGCAGCCCCGGGATCTGCCACTCGAAGCCGTCCGGCGACACCTGGTTGAGCTGCGCGACCGGGATGTGGACGGTCACGCCGTCGGCGTCGGTGCCGGGCTCGAACTGGTACGTCAGCGGGAGCGTCAGCCCGCCCTGCCGCCAGACGTCGGGGTAGTCGCGCTCGCTGATGTCCGACGAGCGGTCGTTCATCAGCATGGACTTCTCGAAGTTCAGGAGGTCGGGGTCGGCGCGCCTGGCCTTCTTCCACCAACTGTCGAAATGGCGGCCCGAGACGACGCCGGCGGGGACGCGGGCGTCGTAGAAGGCGAACAGGCTCTCGTCGTCGACCAGGATGTCGCGCCGGCGGGCGCGGTTCTCCAGCTCCTCGACCTCGTCGAGCAGCGCGCGGTTGGCCGCGAAGAACCGGTGGTGGGTCTCCCAGTCGCCCTCGACCAGGGCGTTCCTGATGAACAGGTCGCGCGACTCCTCGGGGTCGACGCCGCCGTAGTTGACCTTGCGGGACGCCACGATCGGCACGCCGTACAGCGTGACCCGTTCGTACGCCATCACCGCGCCCTGCTTCTTCTCCCAGTGGGGCTCGCTGTAGGCGCGCTTGACCAGGTGCGGGGCGAGCTTCTCCGCCCACTCGGGCTCGATCTTCGCGTTGACCCTGGCGTACAGCCGGGACGTCTCGACCAGCTCGCCGGACATCACCCAGCGCGGCGACTTACGGAACAGCCCCGACCCCGGGAAGATCGCGAACCGGCCGCCGCGCGCGCCGAGGTACTCCTGCTTCTCGCCGTCCTTCAGCCCGATGTGCGACAGGAGGCCGGCCAGCAGCGACTGGTGGATGGTGTCGGGCTCGGCCGGGGCGCTGTTGAGCGTGATGCCCAGCGGCTTGGCGAGCTGCCTGAGCTGGGCGTAGACGTCCTGCCATTCGCGTACGCGCAGGAAGTTGAGGAACTCCGCACGGCACAGGCGGCGGAACTGGTTCGACGACAGCTCGGCGCGGCGCTCGCGGAGGTGGCGCCAGAGGTTCAGCAGCGTCAGGAAGTCCGAACCGGGCTCGGTGAACCGGGCGTGCATCTCGCCGGCCGCCTGCTGTTTGTCGACCGGGCGCTCGCGGGGGTCCTGGATGGACAGCGCCGCCGCGATGATCATGACCTCCTTGGCGCAGCCGTTGCGGCCGGCCTCGAGGATCATGCGGGCGAGCCGCGGGTCGGTGGGCAGCTTCGCCAGCTTGCGGCCGAGGCTCGTGAGCCGCTTGCGCGGGTCGCTCTGCTCGGGGTCGATCGCGCCGAGCTCGTGCAGCAGCGCCACGCCGTCCTTGACCTGGCGGCGGTCCGGGGGGTCGATGAACGGGAACTCCGCGACGTCGCCCAGGCCCAGGTCGGTCATCTGGAGGATCACCGACGCGAGGTTCGTCCGCAGGATCTCCGGGTCGGTGAACTCCGGGCGCGCGGCGAAGTCGTCCTCGGAGTAGAGGCGGACGCAGACGCCGTCGGACGTACGGCCGCAGCGGCCCTTGCGCTGGTTCGCCGACGCCTGCGAGACGGCCTCGATGGGCAGCCGCTGCACCTTCGTACGGTGGCTGTAGCGGGAGATGCGGGCGGTGCCGGGGTCGATGACGTACGTGATGCCGGGGACCGTCAGGGACGTCTCGGCGACGTTCGTGGCCAGGACGACGCGGCGGCCGCGGTGGGCGGTGAACACGCGGTGCTGCTCCGCCGAGGACAGCCGGGCGTAGAGCGGGACGATCTCGGTGTCGCGCAGCTCGCGTTTGGCCAGGGCGTCGGCGGTGTCGCGGATCTCGCGCTCGCCGGACAGGAACACCAGGATGTCGCCCGGGCCCTCGGCGGAAAGCTCGTCGACCGCGTCGGAGATGCCCTGCGCCTGGTCGCGGTCCTCATTAGGAGGTACTGCGCCGCGAAGCGGCACGGCTAGGGCGGCGGTTGGGTGACGGGAGGGCGGGTCGTCGTCGGGGTCGTCGGTCTCCGCGGCCTCGGCCGTCAGCGGGCGGTAGCGCACCTCGACCGGGTACGTACGGCCGGACACCTCGACGATGGGGGCGTCGTAGTGCGCGGCGAACCGCTCGGGGTCGATGGTCGCGGAGGTGATGATCACCTTGAGGTCGGGGCGGCGGGGCAGCAGGCGCTTGAGGTAGCCGAGGATGAAGTCGATGTTGAGGCTGCGCTCGTGGGCCTCGTCGATGATCAGGGTGTCGTAGCGCAGCAGGTCGCGGTCGTGGGCGAGCTCGTTGAGCAGGATGCCGTCGGTCATCAGCTTCACGAGGGTGTCGTCGCCCGCGTGGTCGGTGAAGCGCACCTGGTAGCCGACCGCCTGGCCGAGGGGGGTGCCGAGCTCGTCGGCGATGCGCTCGGCGACCGTACGCGCGGCGAGGCGGCGCGGCTGCGTGTGGCCGATCATGCCGCGGACGCCGCGGCCCAGCTCAAGGCAGATCTTCGGGAGCTGGGTGGTCTTCCCCGAGCCGGTCTCGCCCGCGACGATGACCACCTGGTGGTCGCGGATGGCCGCGAGGAGGTCGTCCTTCTTCTGGCTGACCGGGAGGGCGGCGGGATAGGTGACGGCCGGGGCGGCCGACCTGCGCCGGGATACGCGAAGCTCGGCCGCGTCGATCTCGGCGGCGAGCTGCGCGGCGATCTCCCGCTTCGCCTCGGCCCCCTTGGCCCCCCTGGCGCGGTCGAGCCGGCGCCGCAGGCGCCGTTCGTCGCGCAGGGTCAGGTCGGGGAGACGGGCACCGAGCTCGTTCAGCGAAGATCGCGTATCCGGCGTTCCCATACGACCCCCCAGGATACGTGCGCCTCCCGGGGGGTGCGCATCCCAATTACCGCCGTACGGGGGGATGCCGGGTCCGTACGGAATCGGCGGCAACCGGGTGAGCGCGGCGTTCGTCCTAGTTCGGGGGTCGGGCGAGGGCGGTGGACTCTAGGATCGCCTTGACCCTGTCTTAAGGTTCACCGGCCGGAGAAGGGATTCCATGCCCGAGGACGTGCCTGGCTACCGCGTGCTTGAGCAGGTCGGCCAGGGTGGGTTCAGTGCCGTCTACCGCGCCCACCAGGAGCGGCTGGACCGCGTCGTCGCGCTGAAGGTGCTCAACGTCGGCACGGTGGACGACGCGGCGATGCGCCGGTTCACCCGCGAGTGCCGCATCACCGGGCGCCTCACCGGGCATCCGCACGTCGTGACCGTGCTCGACACCGGGATGACCCGGGCGGGCACGCCGTTCATCGCCATGGAGTACTTCGAGCACGGCTCGCTGACCGACCGGCTCGACCACGAGGGGCCGCTCCCGGTGGCCGACGTCCTGCGCGTCGGGGTCAAGATCGCGTCCGCGCTCGCCGCCGTGCACGAGGCCGACGTGCTGCACCGCGACGTGAAGCCGCAGAACGTCCTGGTGTCGCGCTACGGCGAGCCCGCGCTGACCGACTTCGGCATCGCGCTGCTGACCGAGTCGCTCGACGCCACGCACACGACCGCGTTCACCCCGCAGCACGCCGCGCCCGAGGTGCTGAACGGGCGCACACTGCGGCCCACGTCCGACGTCTACGCGCTCGGCTCCACGATGTACCAGCTCCTGGCGGGCGGGCCCGCGTTCCACACGGAGCCCGGGGTGGGGCTGGCGCCGCTGATCCTGCGCATCGTGTCCGAGCCGCCGCCCGCCATCCCCCGCCCCGACCTGCCCGCCCCCGTGTTCGACGCGGTCCGCCAGGCCATGGCAAAGGACCCGGACGACCGCTTCCCGACCGCCATCGCCTTCGCCAACAGCCTGCGGCAGATCCAGGCGGATCTGGGGTTCCCGGTGACGGAGCTCCCGGTGTCCGGGGGCGCGCACCCGCCGCCCGTACCGGGGTCGGGGGCGCGTACGACGGGGCCGCGGACCGGGGGTGCGTCCGGGTCCCGGAGTGCCGGGTGGGGGCCGCCGGCGCGGCCTGGTCCCGGTGCGGCCGGGGGCGTACGGGGGGCGGCTTGGGGTCCGGCCGACCCGGCCGAGGGGAACACGGCGGCTACGGTCGCCGACGCGGGCGCGGGGGCTGGGGCCGCAGCCCCGCCTGGAGCCGCCCCGTCTGGAGCCGCCCCGTCTGGAGCCGCCCCGTCTGGAGCCGCCCCGTCTGGAGCCGCCCCGTCTGGAGCCGCCCCGCCTGGAGCCGCCCCGCCTGGAGCCGCCCCGTCTGGAGCCGCCCCGTCTGGAGCCGCCCCGTCTGGAGCCGCCCCGTCTGGAGCCGCCCCGCCTGGAGCCGCCCCGTCTGGAGCCGCCCCGTCTGGAGCCGCCCCGTCTGGAGCC
>DASXYG010000050.1:0-29198 GCA_036502625.1 Streptosporangiaceae bacterium | reverse complement strand
GTACCGGCAGAGACACCGAAGCGAAGGAGAACACCATGGATCTGCCCGAGGTCGTGTCACGGGACGAGTGGCGTACCGCCCGCGACGCGTTGCTGGCCCGCGAGCAGGAGGCCGCCCGCGTACGTGAGGGGCTGAGCGCCGAACGCCGGCGGCTGCCGATGGTCCGCGTCGACGCGGAGTACGTGTTCGAGGGCCCGGACGGGAAGGCGCGCCTCCTCGATCTGTTCGACGGGCGACGCCAGCTCATCGTCTACCACTTCATGTGGCTGTCCCGTACGGGCGAAGGGTGCCCGCACTGCTCGTTCACCGCCGACAACGTCGGTCACCTCGCCCATCTCCACGCGCGCGACACGTCGTTCGCGCTGGTCTCGCGCGCACCGCTCGCGGAGATCGAGGCGTTCCGGGATCGCATGGGCTGGACGCTTCCGTGGTTCTCCTCGGCCGGCAGCGCCTTCAACGAGGACTTCGGCCGAGACCGTCGCCCAGCACACGGGTGCGAAGGTCGACCCGGACACGCCCAGCGTCGCGCGGATGTATGACTTCTTCCTCGGCGGCAAGGACAACTTCGCCGCCGACCGGGAGGCGGCGGAGCAGGCGGTCGCCGCCAACCCCGGCATCCTCGATGCGGTGCGCGCCAACCGCGCGTTCCTGGCCCGCACCGTCGGCCACCTCGCCGCCCGCGCGGGCATCCGCCAGTTCCTCGACATCGGCACCGGCGTCCCGACCGCGAACAACACGCACGAGGTCGCCCAGCGCGCCGCCCCGTCGTCCCGCGTGGCGTACGTCGACAACGACCCGGTGGTCCTCGCCTACTCCCGGGCCCTGCTGACCAGCACCCCCGAGGGCGCCGCCGCCTACATCGACGCCGACCTGCGCAACGTCGACGAGATCCGCGAAGCCGCGGCCGCGACGCTCGACTTCGACCGCCCGGTCGGGCTGATCATGGCCGCGATCCTGCAGTACATCCCCGACGCCGACGATCCGTACGCCATCGTGGCCCGGCTGCTCGACGGCCTCGCCCCCGGCAGCCACCTGGTGGTCTCCCACCCCGCCAGCGACATCCAGGCCAGCGAGGTCGCCGAGTCGATGCAGCGCTACAACCAGCGCGCCGCCGAACCCGCCACCCCGCGCACCCACACCGAGGTGACCCGGTTCTTCGACGGCTTGAGCCTCCTCGACCCCGGCATCGTGCAGATCCCCCACTGGCGCCCGGAACCGGGCACCCCACCCGGCGACGACATCTTCATGTGGGGCGGCGTCGGCGCGAAGACCTGACCCACCGGCGCGGCCGTGCCCCCGGTCACTGGTGCTGGGTGGAGCCGTTCACCACCAGGGAGCGCGCCGCGATCCGGGAGCCGCGCAGGTTCCAGTGGGCGAACAGTTCGGCGTACGTACCGTCGCGGTCCAGCCGCACCAGCGCGGCGGCCACGGCCGCGGCCAGGCCGGAGTGCTTCTTGGCGATGATCCCGTACGTCGCGGTGGCCGACGGCAGCTCGGTGACGTCCGGGAGCAGGATGTTCGCGAACTTCCCCGCGCCCTCGGACTCCGCGTAGCTGTTCGGCGCGGTCGGCGCGACGACGGTGTCCAGCCGCGCGCTGTGCAGCGCCAGATCCGCCTGGGACAGCTCGGTGAAGGTCTTGGTGGCCACCACCGGACGGCCCGCCCGCGCGCAGCGGGCGCTGAGCGCCTTGAGGACGAGCTGCGTGTTCGCGCCGTTCTCCACCCCGGCCGTACGGCCGCACAGGTCGAGCCCGCGCCGCGGGTGGAACGTGCCGTCGGCCTTGACCAGCACGGTCACCCGGCTCTGCGCGAAGTCCGCGAAGTCGGCGCCGCGCTGCCGCTCGACGAAGTCGCCCATCGGCGCGCCCAGGTCGAACCGCCCGGACTGGATGCCCGGCACGACCGCGTCCGTACGGGTGGAGATCGTCCGAATCCGCAGCCGCAGCAGCGTGCCCAGGGCCCGGGTGAGGTCGGGCAGGACACCGTGCAGCCGGCCCGAGGCGTCCTGGATCGTGTACGGCGGATCCTGCGGGAGCGCGAACACCAGCGCGCCCTTCGCCCGGTACTCCGCCGGGACCCGCGCGGCCAGGTCCGCCGCCGGCCGCACCTGTACGGACGCCGGGCGCGGGAGCGGCGCCTCGTCCACCGCGCAACCGGTCGCCGCCGCCGCCGTGCCGGCCAGTGCCAGCGCGGCGAGCGCCGGCCGGGCCGTCCGCCCGCGGTCACGCCGCATGGTCGTCCGCCTCGAACGACTCGCGTACCGCCGCCCGCAGGTCCGGGTCGGCGGCCAGGTCGGCGACCGTGCAGGCGATCGCGCGCGCCATCTTCGCCGCCTGGTCGAAGGCGTAGTCGGTGCCCGCCGCCTCGGCGAACACCGGCGCGTGGCTGGGCGTGCCGCGCTCGGCGATCTGGATGTACGGATGGATCGCCGGGACGACCAGTGAGACGTTGCCGATGTCGGAGGACCCGGCCGGGTTGTCCGGCGACGTGGGCGTGATGTCGACGGCCTGGGCGCGCAGGTAGCGGTCCACGGCCGCGACCATCGCCGGGTTGTTGCGCCTCTCGGCGTACGCCGGCGACGGCTCGCGCACCTCCGCGGTGGTCTCGCTGCCCATCGCCGCGCCCTCGGCGATCCGCCGCACCCGGGCGAACAGGTCGCGCGCCTCGGCGAGTGTCCGCGCCCGTACGATCCCCTCCACGAGCGCGTGGTCGGGCACCACGTTGGGCGCGTCGCCGGCCGCGCGGATGATGCCGTGGATGCGCGCCTTGGCCGGCAGGAACTGCCGCAGCATGTCGATCGCGTCGAAGAACAGCCGCGCGCCGTTGAACGCGCTCTTGCCGTCCTCGGGGTGCTTCGCCGCGTGGGAGGCCACGCCGCGGAACTCGGCGTGGAAGTGGATGGCGGCCAGGCCGTGCCGCGCGGTCAGCGTACGGTCGGCCGGGTGGAACATCAGCGCGGCGTCGACATCGTCGAACGCGCCGCGGTCCAGCAGCACGATCTTGCCGCCGCCGCCCTCCTCGGCGGGCGTGCCGATGACGGTCACGGCGGCGCCCGCGTCACCGAGCGCACGGGCGGCGGCGATGGCCGCGGCGGCGCCGCCCGCGGCGATGAGGTTGTGGCCGCACGCGTGGCCGATGCCCGGCAGCGCGTCGTACTCCAGCAGCACGGCGATCGTCGCCGGCGCGCGCTCGTGGCCCGGCCGCCGGGCGCGGAAGCCGGTCTCCACGCCCGCGTACGGCCGCTCGACGGCGAAACCCTCCTCGGCCAGCCATCCGGTCAGCAGATCCGCCGCGGCGTGCTCCTCCCATGCCGTCTCGGGATGGGCGTGCAGCCGCCGCGACGTCGCGCGCATGCGCGGCAGCAGCGCGTCGAACTCCTCCGCTATCCGCGGGTCGATCCCCGTCATCGGTGAACTCCGGTCTCAAGTCGGTGCGCGGTTATAGTCGTCGGGTGGCCGTGTCGATCCGCGTGCCGCCCGAAGGCGGCCGCGCGCTGACGACCGGCACGTCGCCGCTGGCGGAGCTCATGACGTTCCTGCACGCCCGGGCCGTGCCGGAGCACCACGTGCCGCAGGGCAGGTGGATCCAGGAGATGGACCGGTCGCTGCGCCCGCCGCTGCGCGCGGAGCTTGACGCGCTCGCCCCGCTGTGGAGCCGCTACCGGTGCCGTTTGCTGTTCCCGCTGGCCGCGCCGCTGGACCAGCCGCTCGATGCGGAGCTCGCGGTGGTCCAGGCCCTGCCGCTCGAGCGGTTCTGCACGCTGGCGGCGCGCGCGATCCGCGGCGTCACCGTCACCGGCATGACCGGTGTGCTGGCCGACCCGGTCGAGCGCGCGGCGTTCCTCGCCGCGGCGGCGCGCCGCTCGGCCGCCCGCGGTGAGCTGGCCCGGTCGCTGGTCGCCGGGCCGGAGGCGTTCCGCGCCCGGCTGGTCGCGGCGCTGCGCGCGTTCGGCGAGCAGTACTTCGCCACCCAGTGGGCACGGCTCGGGCGCCCGCTGGCGTGGGTGTCCGAACAGGTCCGCTACCAGCTCGCCGGGCAGCCGGCGGAGGACGTCCTGACGCGCCTCGACCCGGCCGCGACCTGGGTGGAGGCGTCGCGGCAGGTGGTGTTCGGCAAGCTGATGAACGCGCGGATCGACCTGCGCGCCCAGCCGTGCCTGCTGCTGCCGAGCCTGCGCACCGCGCCGCACCTCACCGTCAAGCACGACCCGGAGTACCCCGCGGTGATCCAGTTCCCGGTGCAGGAGTGGCAGCGCGAGGACGGCGTCTCGCTGACGCTGACCCGTGAGCGGTTCGCCGTCCTGGCCGACGTCAACCGGCTCGACCTGTGCCGCCACCTGGCCGGCGAGCCGATCAGCACCTCCGACCTCGCCAACCGGATGGGCCTGCGCGAGCAGCAGGTCTCCCGGCATCTCGCGCGCATGCGGGAGGTGCGGCTCGTCCGCTCGGAGCGGCGCGGACGGATGGTGTACCACCGGCTCGCCGACGACGTCATCATGCGGCTCGGCCTGGACTACCTGTCCGGCATCGTGCACTGAGCGGGCCCGCGTCATCGCGGCCAGACCTGGCGCATGACGCGCAGCGCGTTGCCGCCCGCGATCTTGGCGACGTCCTCGGACCCGTAGCCGTGGTCGAGCAGCCAGCGGAGCATGTTGCCGGTCGCCTCGCGCGGGTTCTCACACCCCGCGACGTACTCCACCGGCTCGTGCGGCGGCGTGCGCGGTCCGCCGTCGTCCTTGCCGAACATCGCCGCGAACTCCCGGTGCCAGGCGGTGTGGTCGCCGAAGTTGGTGTCCGGGCCGAGCGCTACGTGGTCCGCGCCGACCAGGTCGACGCAGTACTCGACGTGCCGCATCACCGACTCCAGGTCGTGCCGGGGATGGTCGGCGGTGATCGTCGTGTGCGGCGCCGCCTCGATGCCGACGTAGCCGCCGCTGTCGGCGCAGGCGCGGATGACGTCGTCCGGCTTCATCCGCGGCGTCGGCCACAGGGCGCGCGCGCCCGCATGGGTGACGACGACCGGGGCCGCGGACGTACGGGCGGCGTCCAGGCAGGTGGCGTCGGCGGCGTGGGAGACGTCGACGATCATGCCGAGGTCGTTCATCCGGCGCACCGCGCGGCGGCCCAGCCGGGTCAGGCCCGCGTCCGTGACGTCGGCGAGCCCGCTGCCGAGCAGGTTGCTCTCGCTGTACACCAGGCCCATCAGCCGTACGCCCAGGCCGAACAGGATGTCCAGCCGGTCGAGGTCGTTGCCGACCGGGCTGCACGACTCCAGTGTCAGCACCACGCCGACCTGGCCGTCCTCCCGTACGCGCGCGACGTCGCCGGCGCGCAGGACGGGCGACACGAGGTCCTGGTGGGCCCAGTCGGCCAGGCGCATGCCCAGGTCGCTGAGGGTGTCGTCCCAGTCGAACGGCGCATGCGAGCGGATCATGCTGACCGCCGCGGGCCCGCCGTCGAAGAACACGTCGACGCCGCAGCCGGCCAGCCCCTCGTACGGGGTGACCTCGCGGCCGGACCGCCGGTACGCCGCGAAGTCCGCCGGGCGCAGCGGCCGCGCGGACAGGTGGTCGTGCACGGAGATGACCGGCGCGGCCTCGCGCAGCGCCGCCGCCCGCGCCTCGACCGGCTCCGGCCAGGCGCGCGCGGCCTCCGGCACGCGGCCGACCTGCGCGGCCATCGGCAGCGGCCGGTACTCCTGCTCCGGCAGGTACGCGTACGCGGTGTAGCCGCCGCGTGTCTCGTCCGTCATGCCACCACCCGGGTGAGGAAGGCCCGCGTACGCGGTTGCGCGGGCGACTCGATGACCGTCTTGGCCGGTCCCTGCTCGACGATCGCGCCGCCGTCCATGAAGATCACCCGGTCGGCGACCTCGGCGGCGAACCGGATCTCGTGGGTGACCACGACCATGGTCATCCCCTCGCGCGCGAGGTCGCGCATGACCTTCAGCACCTCGTCCACCAGCTCGGGGTCCAGCGCGGACGTCGGCTCGTCGAAGAGCATGACCGCCGGGCGCATGGCCAGCGCGCGGGCGATCGCCACGCGCTGCTGCTGCCCGCCGGACAGCAGGCGCGGGTAGGCGTCGCCCCGGTCGCCGAGGCCGACCCGTTCCAGCAGCTCACGGCCCCGCCGTACGGCCTCGGCGCGTGGCACGCCGAGCGCGCGGCACGGCGCCTCGGTGAGGTTGTCCAGCACGGTCAGGTGCGGGAACAGGTTGAAGTTCTGGAACACCATGCCGATGCGGGTGCGCTGGCGGGCGGCCGCGCGCGGGCCCAGCCGTACGAGGTGGTCGGCGCGGCGCTCGAACCCCATCGGCGCGCCGCCGACCGTGATCACCCCGGAATCGGCGTCCTCCAGGTTGTTCAGGCAGCGCAGCAGCGTGGACTTGCCGGAGCCGGACGGCCCGATGACGCACACCACCTCGCCCTCGGCCACGCTCAGGTCGATGCCGTTCAGGACGGCCGTGCCGCCGTAGCCCTTGCGCACCCCGCGGGCGACGATCACCGGCGCGCTCATGCCTCTCCCCCGTTCGCGGCGCGCGGCGGCACCGTACGCGTGTCCGCCGTGGCGTGGCCGCGGCCGAAGTGGCGCTCGACGTAGCGCTGCCCGGCCGTCAGTACGACCGTGATCACCAGGTACCAGAGCACCGCGACGATCAGCAGCGGGACGGTCTCGAAGTTGCGCGCGTAGATGAGCTGCACCGAGTACAGCAGGTCGTTCAGCGCGATCACGCTGACCAGGGACGTCGCCTTGAGCAACTGGATGAGCTGGTTGCCCAGCGGCGGCACGATCACCCGCATGGCCTGGGGGAGGATGATCCGGCGGAATGCGGTGGCCGGCGGCAGGCCCAGGGCCATGGCGGCGTCGCGCTGCCCGCGGTCCACCGAGCCGATCCCGGACCGCACCACCTCGGCGAGGAACGCCGACTCGTGCAGCGTCAGGCCGATGACCGCCGCCATCAGCGGGCTGATCAGCACGTTGGTGTCCCAGGTGACCAGCCGCGGCCCCCACGGCACGCCGAGGGAGAGCTGCGGGAACAGCGCGGCCAGGTTGTACCAGAACAGCAACTGGACGAGCATCGGCACGCTGCGGAAGACCCACACGAACAGCCCGGCGGACCAGGAGAGCAGCCGGCCGCCGGACAACCGCATGAGCGCGACGACCGTGCCGAGGACCATCGACAGGACCATCACCGCGGCCGTCATGCCCAGCGTCACGCCGATGCCCTTGACCACGTCGACCGACAGCAGATAGCGGCCGACCACACCCCATTCGAACCGCCGGTTGGTCACCAGCGCCGAGACGCCCATCGCAGCGAGCACGACCAGCACCACATGCGGCGCCCACGCCCATACGCGGACCCGCCGGCGTACCGGCAGCCCGGCGAGCACGTCACCGGCCTCTGCGGACGCGGCCACGGTCACCCCCTACACCTGCATCGAGTGGAATGACCGCATCGTGCCGGAGTCAGAACCCCCAGGTCACGACACTTACCGCGGGCTCGTTAAATGTCGGCGCCGCCGCCGGGCGCCCGGCCGAGCACCCGTCATAGCTGGGTGCCCAGTTTGAAGCCCTGTCGGCCGTCGTCGCCGGGCTTGCGGGTGTAGGAGAAGCCGTCGGCGCCGACCGTGACGTCCAGCTCGCGGGCGTCCGTACGGGCCAGCACCGGCTGGGCCGCGCCGTCCAGGTCGAGGACGGCGGACGCCTCCTCGTACCAGCTCGGCACCACCGGGTTGCCCCACCAGTCGCGGCGCTGGTTGTCGTGGACGTCCCAGGTGACGACCGGGTTGTCGGGGTCGCCGGTGTAGTAGTCCTGCGTGTAGATCTCGACGCGGTGGCCGTCGGGGTCGCGCAGGTAGAGGTAGAAGGCGTTGGAGACGCCATGCCTGCCGGGGCCGCGCTCGATGCAGTCCGAGCGGCGCAGCGCGCCGAGCCGGTCGCAGATGTCGATGATGTCGTGCTTCTCGTGCGTGGCGAAGGCGACGTGGTGCAGGCGCGGGCCGTCGCCCCCGGTGAGCGCGGTGTCGTGCACGGTGTCCTTGCGGCGCAGCCACGCCGCGTACGTCGTGCCCGCGTCGTCCTTGATGTCCTCGGTCACCCGGAAGCCCAGGTCCTCCAGGTACGCGCGGCCGCGCGGCACATCGGGGGTCATCTGGTTGAAGTGGTCGAGCCGGACGATCGTGCCGCCGCGGCGGAGCTCGTAGTTCCAGGCCAGCCGCTCGACGTGCCGCACGTCGTGGAAGAACTCGTACGGGAAGCCGATGGGGTCGACCACCCGTACGGCGTCGCCCACACCCCGGGTGAAGCCGCCGGGGCGCCGCTCGGTACGGCAGCCCAGCTCGGTGTAGTAGCGCTCGGCCCGGTCGACGTCCTCGGGGGCGCGCACCCGGAACGCCAGCGCGGCGACGGCCGCGACCGGGCCCTGGCGCAGCACGAGGTTGTGGTGGATGAACTCCTCCATCGCGCGCAGGTGGACCGTGTCGCCGTCCTCCTCGGTGACGACCAGGCCGAGGACGTCGACGTAGAAGGCGCGGGACGCCGCGAGGTCGGTCACCACGAGGTCGGCGTACGCGCAGCGGACGATGTCCGGGGGTGCGGCGGCGGGGGTCGGGACGGGGTTCGTCATGGGGGTGTCCTCCTGCGTGGGCCGCGGGGTCAGTGCGCGCCGAAGCGCGCGGTGTGCACGTCGCCGAGGGAGATGTGCACGGCCTGCTGGTCGGAGTAGAAGTCCAGCGAGCGGTAGCCGCCCTCGTGGCCGAGGCCGGACGCCTTCACGCCGCCGAACGGGGTGCGCAGGTCGCGGACGTTGTGCGAGTTGAGCCAGACCATGCCGGCGTCGATGCCGTGCGCGAAGGTGTGGCCGCGCTTCAGGTCCGACGTCCAGACGTACGCGGCGAGGCCGTACTTCACGTCGTTGGCCAGCCGCAGCGCCTCGTCCTCGGTGTCGAACGGCGTGATGGCGACGACCGGGCCGAAGATCTCCTCCTGGAAGATCCGCGCGTCCGGCGGGACGTCGGCGAACACGGTGGGGGCGACGAAGTTGCCGCCGGGCAGCCCGTCGGGACGGCCGCCGCCGGCGACGAGGCGGCCCTCGGCCTTGCCGAGCTCGACGTACCCCATGACCTTCTCGAAATGCTCGGGGTGGACGAGCGCGCCGACCTCGGTCGCCGGGTCCTGCGGCTCGCCGACGACGATGTTCGCCGCGCGCGCCGCGTAGCGCTCGACGAACGCGTCGTACACCGGGCGCTCGACGAGGATGCGGCTCCCGGCCGTGCAGCGCTCGCCGTTCAGGGAGAACACGCCGAACAGGGTGGAGTCGACGGCGGCGTCGAGGTCCGCGTCGGCGAACACCACCGCCGGTGACTTGCCGCCGAGCTCCATCGACATGCCCTTGAGCGTGGCCGCGCAGTTGGCGAAGATCACCCGCCCGGTCGCGCTCTCCCCGGTGAAGGAGATGAGCTGGACGTCGGGGTGCCGTACGAGCGCGTCGCCGGCCTGCTCGCCGAGCCCGTTGACCAGGTTGAACACGCCGTCCGGCACGCCCGCCTCGCGGAATATGTCCGCCCACAGGCCCGCCGACAGCGGGGTGAACTCCGCCGGCTTGAGCACCACCGTGCACCCGGCGGCCAGCGCGGGGGCCAGCTTCCAGCTCTCCAGCATGAACGGCGTGTTCCACGGGGTGATCAGCCCCGCGACGCCCTTCGGCTTGCGGTTGACGTAGTTGACCTGCCGTCCGGGCACCCGGTAGGTGTCGTCGCTCTGCGCGACGATCAGGTCGGCGAAGAACCGGAAGTTCTCCGCGGCGCGCTGCGCCTGGCCGAGCGCCTGCGTGATCGGCAGCCCCGAGTCGAAGGTCTCCAGCTCGGCGAGGCGCGCGTCGCGCGACTCCACGATGTCGGCGATCGCGTTGAGCACCCGGGCGCGGGCGCGCGGCAGCAGGTGCGGCCACGGGCCCGTGTCGAAGGCGCGGCGCGCGGCGGCGACCGCGAGGTCCACGTCCTCCTTCCGCCCGGCGGCCGCGGTGACGTACGGCTCGTTGGTCACCGGGTCGAGGACGTCGAACGTCTCCCCCGACACGCTGTCCGCGGGCCGGCCGTCGATGTGGTGCCGGATGGCGGCGGGCAGGTCCTCCGGGATCCGGTGCACGTCACTCGCCCCCGATCGCGAAGTCGCCGGCGGGCGTCAGGTAGGCGGCGCCCTCGGCCAGGTACGCGTCGATGCGGGCGCGGCCGGGCTCGGTGGGGGTGATCAGCGGCGGGCGTACGTACCCGGAGCGGATCAGTCCCCGTTGCGCGAGGACGGACTTGCCGGGCGCCGGGTTGGTCTCCACGAACAGCAGGTCGACCAGCGGGTGCAGGCCGTAGTGGATCTCCCGGGCGCCGGCGATGTCGCCGGCCTCCCAGAGCTCGAACATGCGGGCGTGCGCGGCCGGGGCGATGTTCGCGGTGGCGCTGAGGAACCCGGCGCCGCCGAGCGCCAGCAGCGGCAGGCACAGCAGCTCGATGCCGGACCAGACGACGACGTCCGGGCCGCAGAGCCGCAGCACCCGGGAGAAGTGCTCGAAGTCCTTCGTCGTCTCCTTCACCCCGACGAAGTTCTCCACGTCGCGGTACAGGCGCGCCACCGTCTCGGGCGCGATGTCCACGGCGGTGCGGGTCGGCACGTTGTACGCGAGGATCGGCAGGTCCGGATACTCGTCCGCGACCGTCTTGTACCAGACGTACAGCGCCTCCTGCGTGGGCTTGGCGTAGTACGGCGTGATGACGAGGGCGGCGTCCACCCCGGCGTCGCGGGCGGCGCCGGTCAGCGCGATGGTCTCGTCCAGCTTCGCCGAGCCGGTGCCCGGCACGACCGGCGCACGGCCGTCGACGGCGGCGATCACCGTGGCGAGCGCGTCGAGCCGCTCCCTCGGTGACAGCGCGCTCGGCTCGCCGGTGGAGCCGCCGATCGAGATGCCGTGGGTGCCGTTCGCGAGCTGCCAGTTCACCAGGTTGGCGAGGCTGTCGTGGTCGACCTCGCCGTCGGGGGTGAACGGGGTCATCAGCGGCGCGATCGAGCCGCGGATCGTGCGCGGATCGGTCTTGAAGGTCATGCCGTCTCCTCTTCGCTGGGGTGTCGTACGGGACGGGCGGGGGTCAGCGCTCCGCCTCGTACCGCTTCCGCCATTCCGCGTTCATCGGGTACAGCCCGTCGACCGACGCGCCGCCGGCGACCCGCGCGCTGATGTACCCCTCCTCGCGCTCCTGCTCGACCGCCGCGGCCGCGACCTCCTCGACCAGCCGCGGCGGTATGACGAGCACCCCGTCGTCGTCGCCGACGATCACGTCGCCGGGCTGGACGGCCGCGCCGCCGCAGGCGATGGTCAGGCCGGTGTCCCAGGGCACGTGGCGGCGGCCGAGCACGGCCGGGTGCCCGCCCGCCGCGTACGCCGGGAGGCCGAGCTCGGTCACGGCGGCGAGGTCGCGGATGCCGCCGTCGGTGACGATGCCGGCCGCGCCGAGCGTCTTGGCGCGCAGCGCGAGGATGTCGCCGACCGTGCCGGTGCCGCGTTCGCCGCGCGCCTCGACCACCAGGACGTCGCCGGGGCGCAGTGTGTCGAACGCCTGCTTCTGGGCGTTGAAGCCGCCGCCGTGCGCGGCGAAGAGGTCCTCGCGGTTCGGGATGAACCGCAGCGTACGGGCCCGGCCGACCAGCTTGGCGCCCGGCTGGGTGGGGTGTACGCCGTCGATGGAGACGTTGTCGAGGCCCCGCTTGCGAAGCTGCGAGCTCAGCGTGGCGGTGGCCACCGACGCGAGCCGCGCGCGCAGCTCCTCGGTCAGCTCCCACTCCGGTTCGAGCCCGGCGGCCTCGGCGCTCCCCCAGGCCTCCGCCCGCTGGTGGTCGTCGACCTTCGGGCCCGCGCCGTAGCGGCCGGGCGCGACCGTGCCCTCGGCCACGAACGTGACCAGCCGGCCGCTGCTCGGCGCGCCCGGCGCCCCCGGCGCGTCCACCTCCACCTCGACCCGCTGCCCCGGGCCGACGACGCTGGACCCGGCCGGCGTCCCGGTCAGGACGACGTCGCCGGGCTCCAGCGTGCTGAGCTGCGACAGGTCGGCGATGAGCTGGGCGAACGGGAACGCCAGGCGCGCGGTCGTGTCGTCCTGGACGAGCCGCCCGTCGACCCACGTGCGTACGCGCAGGCCCGCCGGGTCGACCGCGCCCGCGTCGATCAGCTCCGGGCCGAGCGGCGTGAACCCGTCGCCGCCCTTGGACCGCAGGTTGGACCCCTTGTCGGCGTGGCGCAGGTCGTAGACGCCGAGGTCGTTGGCGGCCGTCACGCCGCGTACGTAGGACCAGGCGTCCTCCGGGGTGACGTTCCGCGCGGTGGCGCCGATGACCAGCGCGACCTCGCCCTCGAAGGCCAGCAGCTCGGTGCCGGCGGGCCGCTCGACGGTGCCGCCGGACGGTGCCGCGGAGGTGGACGGCTTCAGGAAGTACGAGGGGTGCGCGGGCGTGCGGCCGCGCTGCGCGATCCGGCTCGGGTAGTTCAGGTGCACCGCGATGATCTTGCCGGGCCGGTCCGGTACGGCCTGGCCGGTCGCGGCGCCGCGCAGCAGGTCCACCAGCGCGGCCGGGTCGTCCGGCACCCGGTCGCCGCGCCACGCGACGTGCTGGTCCGCGCGGCAGACGAGCAGCGCGTGCCGGTACTCCGGCGGCGCGGTGCCCGGCGGTACGTCGACGACCTCGAGCGGCATCCCGGCCGCGGCCGCGGCGCCGGTGAGCGCGGCGATGTCCGCCGCCGGGTCGAACCGCAGCAGGGTGTAGCCGGGGCCGAGCCGGTCGTACAGCGAGACGCCCGGCGCGAGCCACAGGTGCGGGGCGCGGCAGCCCGGCACCGTGGACGGCGTGAAGGCGCCCATCGTGTACGCGGGGGCCGTCTCGCCGTCGTAGGAGATCACCGGCGACGCGTCGTACACGTAGCCGTAGTTCAGCCCCTCGGCCGCGAACTGTTGCACGTTCAGGTCGTACACCTCGCGGCCGAATTCCTCACGCGCGCGCCGCCCCGCCTCGCCGCCGTCCTCGATGTCCGCGGGCACCGCGCGGCGCGCCGCGACGACCTTCGCCGCGTGGCTCATCGCGAACCGCGACACCTGCGCGGTGATCGGCAGCCGCTCCGCCTCGTACGCGTCCAGCATCCGCGGCCCGGCCCAGCCGCCGAGGTACGCGCCGAGCGCGGCGGTGAGGTTCAGCGCGTCGGCGATGCCGGCGTTCATGCCGTAGCCGGCGTACGGCACCCACAGGTGGGCGGCGTCGCCGGCGATGAAGACGCGGCCGTCGCGGAAGCGGTCGGCCACGAGCCGCCGCGCCACCCAGTCCTCCTCGCTGAGGACCTCGTACGGGAAGTCGGCGCCGACGCCGAGGATCGTGCGGATCGCGGCGTCGCGGTCCACCGACCCGTCCTCGGCCTCCGCCGCCGAGAGGTGGTTGTGCACCAGGAAGACCTCGGCGCCGTCGATGGAGTAGACGTGGCCGTTGCGGCGCGGGTTGAGCGCGTAGTAGCCCCAGGCCCGTTCGCCGGGCATCAGGTCGTACAGCCCGGCGGCGCGGATGCACGTCGACTGGACGTGCTGGATGACGGGGTCGCCGGTGAGCGTCGCGCCGATCTGCCTGCGCACCGCCGAGCGCCCGCCGTCGGCGCCGATCAGGAACCGGCCGCGCAGGACGCGTTCGTGCGCGCCGTCGAGGTCGCTGACGGTGACCTCGACGGCGTCGGCGGTCTGCGCGAAGCGGTGGTGGCGGGTCTCGTTGAGCAGCGTCACGCGCGGGAGCCCGGCGGCGTGGCGGGCCAGGAGGGGTTCCAGGTAGGTCTGGTTGATCCGGTGCGGCGGCTCGGGGGTGGCCCAGCGGGTGTCCGGTCCGGTGGCCGAGGTGTACCGGTCGCGGCGTGCCGGGATCGGGATCCGGCTGATCTCCCGGCCGGTCAGGGTCGTACGGAAGGAGACGTCGTGCGGGTGGCCCGCGGGCAGCCCGGCGCCGCGGATCAGCGGGGCCACGCCGAGCGCGCGGAACCGCTCCATCGTGCGCGACGAGACGTGGTTGCACTTGACGCTCGGCGGTTCGAGGAACCGCCGCCGCTCGACGACGATCGCGGACACGCCGCGCGCGTCGAGGTCCATGGCGGCGGTGAGGCCGACCGGCCCCGCGCCGATGATGATGACGTCCGCGTCGAGGCTCGGCGGCATGGTGGTCCTCCAGGTGGGCGGGATCGGGGTGCGGCGGCGCACCGCGTACGGCCGGGGCGCGGCGTACGGCGGAGGTGCGGCGGCGCGGGCTACATGGTGACGGTGCGCGCGACGCGCTCGGCGGCGGCGCGGACGTCCGCGCCCGTGCGCTCGACGTCCACGCCGTCGGGGTTCGTGAAGATCAGCGTGATGCTGGCGCGGGCCGGACCCTCGCCCGCGCGCACCGGCGCGGACACGCCGAGCGCGCCCGGGACGAGCCGGGCGCGCGAGACGGCGTAGCCGCGTTCGCGGATCCGCCGCAGCTCGCGGGGATCGTCCGGCGCCGGGGCGTCCGCGGCGCGGATCGCCAGGCCGGACGCGCCGTCCAGCGGCAGGCGCAGCCCCTCGCGGTGGCGGATGGCCAGCACGTGGGGGTCCGGCTCGGCGGAGACCACGCACACCAGGTCGCCGCCCTCGCGGACGCCGGCGAACGACGTCGCGGAGTACGCCCGAGTGAGCGCGTGCAGCTCGGGCACCGCGGCCTCCCGCAGGTCGCGTACGACGCGGCGGGACAGCGTGAGCATGCCGAGCCCCAGGGCGAAGCGCCCGTCCGGCACGCCCGGATCGAGCAGGCCGTGGTGGCCGAGGGTGGTGAGCAGCCGGTACACGATCGACCGGCTCGTGCCGAGCTCGTCCGCGAGGGCCTGCGCGGTCATCGGCGCGTCGGTGCCGGCGAGGAGCTCGACGATCCGCAGGCCCCGGCTGAGCGTCTGCGCGATCGACCGGTCCTGGTCCAGGGGCGCTCGCGGCGGCATCACACCTCCCGTTTCCAAATAACGGACATGATGTCCGTATGTTCGACACCCGCGACCGTAACCCCGGCCGGACCGCGCGACAAGGGCGTCAGGACATCAGCGACGCGGACGCCACCGCGTCGCCGCGCATCGGCCCGTCGAGCCCGGCCGCGGCGGCCGACACCGGCGCGCGCTTCTCGGTGGACAGGCCGAACAGGTCGCAGGCGTTGCCGCCGAGGATGCGCCGCTTCACGTCCTCGGACAGGAACGGCAGGTCATGGAGCACCGACGGGACGTCGAAGTCCCAGTGCGGGTAGTCCGAGGAGTACAGCAGCGTCTTCTCGGCGTTGATCATGTCGAATGACGCGCGCATCATCGCGTCCGGCGCGGTGCGCTCCATCGGCTGCGTCGAGTAGTACATCTCGCGCATGTACTCACTCGGCCGCTTGGTCAGCAGCGGGCACTCCGAGGTGCGCATGAGGTACTCGTTGTCCAGCCGCTGCATGAGGAACGGGATCCAGGCCAGGCCGCTTTCCACCCACAGCAGCTTCAGCCCCGGGAACCGCTCGGGGATCCCGTTCACGATCATGTTCGTCATGTGGATGATGTTGCAGAACGAGAAGCCGAGCGCGTGCGCGGAGATGAACTTGTTGAGCTGCGTCATCGCCTGCTCGTGCCAGTTGTACGCCGCGTGGAACGCCAGCGGCAGCCCGCGCTTCTCCAGCGCCGCGTAGACGGGCGCGTACTCGTTCGCGTGCACCGGCCGGTAGCGGATGCTCGTCACCATGAAGCCCACCACGCCGGGGACGTCCGCGAACTCCTCGACCATCCGCAGGCTCGCGGCCGGGTCGTTGAACGGCAGGTAGACGAGCGTCTTGATGCGGTCGTTCTGCGGCAGCAGCTCCTGGGTGAGCCACTTGCTGTACGCGCGGGCCAGCGCGACCTCGACCTCCGGCGCCGGATGCAGGCTGAGGTGCAGCATCGGCGTGGGGAACATGATCGTCTGGTCGATGCTCATCATGTCCATCGCCCACAGCATCCGCCGCACGTCGTCGTGCATGCGGTCCGCGGCGGACAGGTCGCTCTGGCCGGAGAGCTGGTTGCGCCCGGCGCGCAGGATCCGCCCGGACACCTCCTGGTTGCCGACCTGCGCCGTGGTGATCGTGGTGGCCGCCGCCTTGCCGCTGCGCTGGATCATCGCGTTGGCCCAGTCGCGGATCCCGTCGTCCTCGATGTAGGGGATGATCTCGTCCCACCGGCGGTCCTCGTAATGGTGGGAGTCGACGTCGATGATCGGGAACCGCTCGAAGCCCCGCGCGTCGGCCTGGCGGCGCGCGTTGGCCAGCAGGTTCTCGATCTGGATCTGGCCGCGGTCGTACAGCTCGGTCATGCCTCATCCGCTTTCTCGGTACGGGCCGGCGCGGTCCACGGCGCGCCGCCCCAGGTCTCCCAGAGGGCCAGCTCGAAGGTCTCCAGGTTCACGCCCTTGAGCACGGCGCTGGCCGCGCGGACGGCGTCGGTCGCGGTCACGTCGGTGGCGGAGCCGAACGCGGGGGCGCCGACGCCGGCGTCGAGCATCCGCCCGTACGCGGTGACGGCGGCGGCCATCAGCCGCTGCACCGACTCCGGCGCGAGCTCCCCCGGGTCGAGCGCGGCGACTTGTGCCACCAGGTCGTCCGCGGCCGTCGCGGCGGCGGTGTCAGACGACGACATAGACCTCATCCCCCTCGATCTCCACCGGGAAGTCGCGCAGCCGCCTGGTGCGGTCGCCGCAGAACTCGCCCGTCCGCAGGTCGAACTCCCAGCCGTGCCACGGGCACACCAGATGCGGCTCGGACCTGTCGTAACGCTCGCCGAGCATCCGCCCGTCGCCGGCGACGACGGCCGTCATCTTCGGGAAGTAGCGGCCCTCGCAGACCGGCCCGCCCTGGTGCAGGCAGGTGTTCTCGTACGCGCGGAACCCGCCGTCCACCCGGAACACGCCGACGACGCGCCCGCCCGCGGTGATGATCCGGCGGTCGCCGTCGGCGAACTCCGAGGCCCGCCCGGCCGGTACGCGTACGGGCGCGGCTTGCTGGGACATGCGCTCAACGTCCTCTCTACGATCTGTACTGGTCATCGGCCGGTCAGGACGCGACGGCGCCCTGGATCGACTTGGTCTCGAAGAACTCCTCCAGCCCGGCGCGGCCGTACTCCCGGCCGATGCCGGACTGCCGGTAGCCGCCGAACGGCGCACGCAGGTTCAGCGGCGCGCCGTTGACCACGACCTGGCCGGTGCGCATCCGGCGGGCCAGCCGTACGGCGCGGTCGCGGTCGGCGGACCACACGCCGCCGGCCAGCCCGTACGCCGTGCCGTTGGCGATGGCCACGGCCTCGTCCTCGGTGTCGTACGCCATGACCGCCAGGACCGGCCCGAAGACCTCCTCCTGGGCGATGGACATCTCCGGCGTGACGCCGCCGAACACCGTGGGCGTGACGTACGCGCCGTCGGTGCGCGGCGGGACCGGGCCGCCGGTGAGCAGGCGCGCGCCCGCCTCGACGGCGCCCCGGATGTACGCGAGCACCCGCTCCTGCTGGGCGCGCGACGCGACCGGGCCCATCGTGGTGCCGTCGGCGGCCGGGTCGCCCACGACCTCGGCGTCGGCCGCGGCGACCACCCGCTTCTCGACCTCGGGCAGCAGCGCGCGCGGCACCAGCAGCCGGGACAGCGCGGCGCACGCCTGCCCGGAGTTGGCGTAGCACTGGTGCACGACCGCGCCGATGATCGCGTCGAGGTCGGCGTCGGCGCAGATGATGTTCGCCGACTTGCCGCCGAGCTCCAGCGCGGTCCTCTTCAGCGTGGCCGCGGCGCGCTCGGCGACCCGGCGGCCGGCCCGGGTGGAGCCGGTGAAGCTGATCATGTCGATGCCCGGGTGGCCGGAGATCGCCTCGCCGACCGCGTCGCCATAGCCGGTGACCAGGTTGAACACGCCGGGCGGCGCGCCCGCCGCGTGGATGATCTCCGTCAGCGCGTACGCGTTCAGCGGGGCGATCTCGCTGGGCTTCAGCACCACCGTGCACCCGGCCGCCAGCGCCGGGGCGATCTTGGCGGCGATCTGGTGCAGCGGGAAGTTCCACGGCGTGATCGCGCCCACCACGCCGACCGGTTCCCGTACGACGAGGGACGCGCCCACCGCGGGCTCGTCCTCGGCGGCGATCTCCTCCATGGCGCGCGCCGCGACGTCGATGTCCTTGGCCGGCATGCCGATCTGGGCGGCGCGCGCGAACGCGAGCGGCGCGCCCATCTCGGCGCTGACCAGCGCGGCGATCTCTTCCGTACGGTCGAGCAGCGCGGCGCGGACCCGGTCGAGCAGCGCCACGCGCTCGGCGACCGGGGCGGCCGCCCAGGACGGGAACGCGGCGCGCGCGGCGGCCACGGCGCGGTCCACGTCGGCGGCCAAGCCCTCCGGCACGGACCCGATGACCTGGTCGTTGGCCGGGTTCACCACGTCGATGCGGCCGGGCCCGTACGGCTCGGCCCACGCGCCGCCGATGTACAGGTGCGTACGGTCGGTCACGCGGCACCGCCGCGCGGCTTGGCCAGGAAGTCGTGGATCAGGTGCCAGGCGCTCGGCATCTCGCCGACTGGCGTGTGGATCAGCACGGGCTCGTTCGCGGTGACGCCGTCGCGGATCGCGCCGGCCAGCGCGTCCGGCCCCTCGGCCCGCACGCCGCGCACGCCGAACGCCTCGGCCAGCTTCACGAAGTCGGGGTTGCAGAGGTCGGTGCCGTTGACGCGGCCCTCGAACCTGGTCTTCTGGGTGCGCCGTACGTTGCCGAACGCGCCGTCGTCGAAGACCACGCCGACCAGGCCGATGCCGAACTTGCGGGCGGTGGACAGCTCCTGGAGGTTCCAGCCGAAGCCGCCGTCGCCGTTGATCGACACGACCGCGCGGTCCGGGTGCGCGGCCTTGGCGCCGAGCGCGGTGGCGAACCCGTAGCCGAGGGTGCCCTGGTAGCCGGGGGTGAGGTAGGTGCGCGGCTCGTAGACCGGATAGGCGAGCTGCGACAGGTAGCCGACCTGGGTCAGCTCGCTGACCAGGATGCCGTCGTCGGGGATGGCCGCGCGCAGCGCCCGTACGTAGGACGCCTGCGGCTCGATCTCGGCGATCTGCTTCGCGCACAGCTCGCGGACGGCGCCGAGGTCCCAGTGGGCGGGCGGCGCGGTGTGCCCGTCGAGCAGGTCGCGCAGCCCGGCGAGGCCGAGCCGCGCGTCGCCGTGGACCGCGACCTCGGGCGTACGGGGGTCGCCCAGGTCGGCGGCGTCGGCGTTGAGCAGGACGACCCGGCCGCCCGTGGTGACGGGCTTGCCGATGCCGGTGAGGAAGCGGGTGCCGACGGCGAGCACCACGTCGGCGTCGGGCAGCACCTCGCGGCCGCCCAGGCTGGTCAGGGCCAGGGGGTGCCGGTCGGACAGCGCGCCGCGGCCGTGCTCGCTCATCACGACGGGCGCCTGGAGGATCTCGGCGAGCTGCCGCAGCTCCACCCATGCCGCGCCGGCGAGCACGCCGCCGCCCGCGTACAGGACCGGCCGTTCGGCGCCGCGCAGCAGCTCGGCGGCGCGGCGCAGCAGGCCGGGGTCGGGCACGGCCGGCGCGGCGTCGTCGCCGGGATCGAGCAGCGTGACGTCGCCGCGCGCCTCGAGGACGTCCGGCGGGAGCTCGATGCCGACCGGGCGCGGGCGGCCCGTGCGCAACTGCCGGAACGCCTCGCGTACGAGCGCCGGCACCTCGGCGGCACTGTGCGCCGCGCCGCTCCACTTGGTGACCGTGGCCAGCGTCGCCGACTGGCCCTCGACCTCGTGCAGCACGCCGAGGCCGCGGCCGATCGCGGTGGACGGGATCTGCCCGGCGACGCAGAGCACCGGCGAGCTGCACGCGTACGCCGTGGACAGGCCGGCCATCGCGTTCAGCATGCCGGGGCCCGGGACGACCATGCAGACGCCGATGTCGCCGGTGGTGCGGGCGTATCCGTCCGCCATGTACGACGCGGCCTGCTCGTGCCGGGTGTTGCGGAACGCGAGCCGGTCGGCGACCTTCGCCAGGCCGTCGACCGCGTGGTCGAGCTGCACCCCGGGAACCCCGAAGAGCTGGTCGACGCCCTCGCGGACCAACTGCCGCGCCAGGGCTTCTCCGCCGGTCATCTCCATGTCGCCTCGTGCCTCCATTGGCCCGGATCCCGTGAACGGTATAACTGTATGACAGATTGACGTTCGACACCAGACCACCCGGTATGTCATCCGGGAGAATCGGCCGCAACCCGTGCGATCAGGGGATCGTTACCGGCCGATCATTGACACGGACACGAAGGTAAAACATTCTACGTTAGAAGGGTTTGCCCTTCCCTCCCCCCATTCTCCGCGGCCGCCCCTCCCTTGGCGACGCCGCGCACCCCCCTGAGGAGGTCCCGATGGCGGCGACGAGCGCCCCCACCGGCATCCGTACGGCCCGCGTCCGCCAGCGGCGCAGGCCACCCGGGATCGGCCGCGGCGTACTGGCCCTGGCGTGCGCCTTCTTCTTCCTGTGGCCGGTGGCCATGGTCGTCATCGGCGTGTTCCGCACGGGCCTGCCCGGCACGGCCGAGAGCGGCTGGTCACTCGGCGGCCTCGCCGACGTGTTCACCAGCGCGAACACGTACTCCGTGCTCGGCCAGACCGTCGTGCTCGCGGTCTCGGTCACCGCCGCGTCCACGCTGCTCGCGGTGTTCTTCGCCTGGGTCGTCGCGCGGACGGACTCGCCCCTGCGCCGCCTGGTCACGCCCACGATGGTGCTGGTCCTCGCCACGCCGCCGCTGTTCTTCGCAGTCTCGTGGGACATGCTGGGCAACGCGCGCGTCGGCCTGCTCAACCAGGCGTTCACCGCGGTGACCGGCGCCGGCAGCGGGCCGGTGAACATCGAGTCGTGGGCCGGGCTGATCTTCGTGAGCAGCCTGAAGGCCGCGTCGTTCAGCTACTTCCTCATCCTCGGCCCGTTCATGTCGATGGACCGGTCGATGGAGGAGGCGTCGCTGCTGTCCGGCGCCGGTAAGGCCAGGACGTTCTTCGGCATCCACATCCCGATGCTCATGCCGGCCATCAGCGGCGCCGCGCTGCTCACGATGATCTCCTTCCTCGAGGCCTTCGACGTTCCGCAGGTCATCGGCCTCCCGGCGGGCATCCACGTGCTGCCCACCGAGGTGTACAGCTACATCAACGCGACGTCCGGCGGCCAGTACGCGCAGGCCAGTTCCCTGTCACTTCTGCTGATCGTGATGGTCGTGGCGCTGATCGCGGTGCAGGCGCGGGTGCTGGGGCGGCGGCAGTTCACCACCGTCAGCGGCAAGACGTACCGCACCGAGCGCTGGCGGCTCGGCCGCACCGGCTGGCTCTGCGCGGCCGCGATCGCCGCGTACGTGCTCCTCGCCCTGGTGCTGCCGCTGATCCAGCTCTACATCGGCTCGTTCCAGACGTTCTACGGGATCTTCGCGCACCCGACGCTGGCCAACTACCGCACGGTACTCGGCGACCCGGAGATCATCGGGGCCATCCGCGACACCGCGATGCTGGCCGTGCTCGGCGGCCTCGTCGCCATGGTCATCGCGGTGGCGCTCGCCCGGGTGGCGCGGTCGTCGCGCGGGCCGGTGACCCGGTTCATCTCGGCGTCGGCGTGGATGCCGATGGCGCTGCCCGGCATCGTGCTCGGCCTCGGCATCATGTGGTCCTACCTGTCGGTGCCCGGCCTGAACAAGCTGTACGCGACGCCGTGGATCCTGCTGATCGGGCTGTTCGTGGCGGCCATCCCCGTCGCGATGCGGTCGGCGGAGGGCGCGCTCGCGCAGATCCCCGGCGACCTGGAGGACGCCGCCCGGATCAGCGGCGCGTCACGCGGCCGGGCGTTCGTACGGATGGTGCTGCCGCTGATCGCGCCCAGCTTCCTGTCCGGCTGGCTGCTCGCCGGCATCCTGATCGCCTCCAACCTGGCCGTTCCCGTACTGCTCGCCTCCCCGCTGTCGAACACGGTGTCGGTGGAGGTGCTGAAGCTGTACCAGGGCGGCGACGTGCCGCAGGCGGCGGCCGTTTTCGCGGTGATGCTCACGGCCATCGCGGTGGTCGCCGCGGTGCTCGGCGTGGTGCGCGCGGTGCTCGTACGAGCGGCCGCGCGGCGGAAGGAGACGGCGTGATGCGCGTACGTACCCGGCGGGCGGCCGCGGCCGTCGCGGCGCTGGCGGTGGCGGCCGGCGCGTCCGGCTGCGCGATCGGCGACGCGCGGCCGGTCAGCCCGGCGAAGCTGGCGCTCGGCGGGCTCGGCGCCGCCGCGTCCGCGCAGGCCGAGATGCGGGGCCTGTACAAGAAGGCCGTCGACGGCGGCGAGACCATGGTCATCGTGTACGGGCCGAACGAGACGAACTACGGGCCGGTGAACGCCGCGTTCGGCAAGCGGTTCCCCGGCATCAAGGTGATCGGCGAGCCGTACACCGGCGCGCAGCTCGAATCGCGGCTCGCCGTGGAGCACTCCAGCGGCAAGCACGTCGCCGACGTGCTCGAGGACACCTCGTACACGTACCGGAACCTCGGCTACAACCAGCCGTTCACCCCGGCCACCGCCGCCCGGCTCGGCGCGGCGTTCCGCGACGACACGGGCCAGCTCTGGGGCCCGTCCGGCACGCTGTTCGGGTTCTCGTACAACACGCAGAAGATCAAGCCGGCGGACGCGCCTGCCCGGTGGTCCGACCTGGTCGCGCCGCGCTTCAAGGGCGAGGCCGCCACCGGCGACCCCGGCCAGCCGAGCGCCACCTCCGACGCCCTGATCAAGCTCCAGGCCGCCGGCGTCATCGACGACACGTGGCTGCGGAGGCTGGCCGCGGACAAGCCCGGCATCGAGCAGGAGCTGGAGCTGGCGAACTCGTCCGTGGCGCGCGGCGAGTACGGCATCTCGCTGGTGAACATCTTCAACTTCTACGCCGCCGACCGGGCGAAGGGCGCGCCGCTGCGGTTCGTCTACCCCAAGGACGGCGTCGTCATCGAGCCCAACTACTACGGGGTCGCGCGCGGCGCGCCGCATCCCGCGGCCGCCCGGCTGTTCCTCGACTGGCTGTTCACCAGCGAGGCGCAGCGCGCGTACGCGGGCCTCGGCGTGTACCCGCTGATGCCGGGCGCGCCCACCGGTCGGCAGTTGCCGCCGATGAAGTCCCTGAACGTGCTGAAGGTGCCCGACCCCACGGCGATGGACAAGCTGTGGGACCCGGGCACCGCGAAGCTGCGCAAGTACCTGGGCGGCGCGGCCGACTGAGCCGCGCGTCCCCGACCCGTACGAACCGGAGGAGATCCATGCCCGTCGCCACCCGAACCGCGCTGGACGCGCTGCCCGCGTACAAGCCGGGGCGCCGCCCGGACGAGCTCGCCCGCGAGCTCGGCGTGCGCCAGGCCGTGAAGCTGGCGTCCAACGAGATGGCGTTCGGCCCGCTGCCGAGCGTGGTCGACGCCGTGCAGGCGGCGGTGGCCGGCGCCAACCGCTACCCGGACATGCGCAGCACCGAGCTGACGGCCGCGCTGGCGCGCCGGTTCGACGTCGAGCCGGACCGCGTCGCGGTGGGCTGCGGCTCGGTGGCGCTGTGCCGCCACCTCGTGGAGATCATGGTGGACCCGGGCCAGCGGGTGGCGTACGGGTGGCCGACGTTCGACGTGTACGGCAGCGCCGCGGTGATCGCCGGCGGCGGCGCGATCACGGTGCCCATGGTGGACCACCGCCTCGACGTGGACGCGCTCGCGGACGCGGTCACCGCGGAGACCCGCGTCGTCGTGGTGTGCAACCCGAACAACCCGACCGGCACCGTCTCCACCCGCGAGGAGCTGGAGCGGCTGATCGCGCGGGTGCCGTCGGACGTGCTGATCGTGCTGGACGAGGCGTACCTGCACTTCGTCACCGACGAGCGGGTGCCGGACGGCCTGGAGCTGGCCCGCGCGCACGACAACGTGGCGGTGCTGCGCACGTTCAGCAAGGCGTACGGCCTGGCCGGCCTGCGCGCCGGCTTCTGCGTGGCCGCCCCCGAGGTGGCGACCGCGCTGCGCAAGGTGATCATGCCGTTCTCGGTGTCCGCCCCCGCCCAGGCCGCCGCCGTCGCGTCGCTGACCCCCGAGGCCGAAGGCGAACTGCGCGCGCGGGTGGCCGCGGTGGTCACCGAACGCGACCGCGTCACGGCGGCCCTCCGCGAGCTGGGCGCGGACGTCCCCGAGTCCCAGGCCAACTTCGTCTGGCTCCCGCTGGCCGAGGCGTCCGCCTCCTTCGCCGCCGACTGCGAGTCCGCGGGCGTCATCCTCCGCGCCTACCCCGGCATGGGCGTCCGCGTGACCGTCGGCACCCCCGGGGAGAACGACCTCTTCCTCAAGGCCGCGCGCGAGCTCCTGTAGCCCGGCCTGCGGTAACGCGTCTGCCGTGGGCGGATCCGCCCACGGCGGATACGGCTGGGCGCGGTGCCGGGGCCGCCGCAGAGTGGGGGCATGAGCGAAGATCAGAGACTTCCGCTGTTCAACGACCGGGTGCGGCGCGAGCTGTACCAGCAGCGCGTGCTCGTGCTCGACGGCGCGCTCGACGACGACAACGGCACCCTGCTGGCGACGCAGTTGATCGCGCTGGCGACCGAGGACGCGTCGACGGACATCACGCTGTGGATCCACTCCCCGGGCGGTTCGGTGCCGTCGATGCTGGCGATCCGCGACGTCATGCGGCTCATCCCGTGCGACGTGTCCACCGTGGCGCTCGGCATCGCGTACAGCGCCGGGCAGTTCCTGCTGTCGTCCGGCACGCGGGGCAAGCGGCGCGCCATGCCGCACGCCCGCGTGCTGATGCACCAGGGCTCCGCCGGGATCGCCGGCGCCGCCGTCGACATCGAGCTGCAGGCCGGCGACCTGCGGCACACCCGCGACACGGTGCTCGGGCTCATCGCCGAGGACACCGGCCGGCCCCGCGAGCGGATCTTCGAGGACTCGCTGCACGACCGCTGGTACACCGCCGAGGAGGCGGTCGAGTACGGGTTCATCGACGCGATCGTGCAGACGTTCGACGAGGTCGTCCCCCGCACGCGCCGCCCCATCGGGCTCGGCGCACTCACCGAAGGAGCCGCCCGATGAGCGCGTACACGATCCCGAACGTCATCGCGCGGAACCCCAGCGGCGAGCGGATCCTCGACGTCTACTCGCACCTGCTCACCGAACGGATCATCTACCTCGGCACGGCCATCGACGCGGGCGTCGCGAACGCGCTGGTCGCCCAGTTGCTGTACCTGGAGGCCGACAACGCCGACCGCGACATCCAGTTGTACATCAACTGCGAGGGCGGCGACCCGAGCGCGATGCTCGCCGTGTACGACACGCTCAGGTACATCCGCCCGCAGGTGGCGACGACCTGCGTCGGGGAAGCGGTCGCCGTCGGCGCGGTCCTCCTCGCCGCAGGCGCCCCCGGCAAGCGCGCCGCCCTCCCCCACACCCGGGTCGTCCTCCACCAGCCGGTAGGCCAAGGCCGCGGCCCCATCCCCGACCTCATCCTCCAGGCCGACGAGGTAGTCCGAGTCCGCGCGGAAATCGAGCAGATCCTCTCCCGCCACACCGCCCAGACCACGGAAACCCTCCGCGCCGACACCGACCGCGACCGCGTCTTCACCGCCGCCACGGCCATGGCCTACGGCCTCATCGACCAGGTGATCGAGGAACGCCAGCCGATACCCGCGTAACGGTCCCGCCCGCGGGGGTCCGTTCCACCCTGCGGGCCCGCTCCGCCTCGGGCCCGTGCGGCCCTGCGGGCTTGCGGCGCCGCGGGGCCGCGGGCTTGCGGCGCTCCGGGCTGCGGGGTTGTGGCCTCCCGCGTGCCCTGCGGGTTACGGCGTCTTTCGGGGGCCTGCGGGGCTGGCGCGTCCTGCGGGCGCGGCGTCCTACGTGTCCTGCGGGGTCCTGGAGATTTCGGCGTCTTTCGGGGGCCTGCGGGCCTCTGACGGCGCGGTGCCTCCGGTTACGCCGCCAGGGCGTACGCGGCCATGCAGGTCGGACCGGCCGGGGCGGCGCTCTGGGCGGCCCCGAGGCTCTCGGCGACGCCGAGCGTGAGGTCGCCGAGGGTCACGTCCAGCGCACCGGCGACCGCGGCGATCATCTCGCTCGACGGCTCCTTGATGCCGCGTTCCATCTCGGAGAGGTACTGCGGCGAGACCCCCGCACGGCGCGCGGTCTCCGTGAGGATCTCACCGCGTTCACGGCGCAGCCACCGCAGGCGGTCGCCGAGCACCTCGCGCCACAGCGGCTCCCCAGCACGCGCAGGCGCCTGGTACGGCCCCACACCGGTCACGGGCTCAAGCGATCGGACGATCTCGGCCATGCCTCATCGTAAGCCGCCCCCCTCCCCCACCCCCGCCCGTTCCGCCCACGGCAGAAGCACCCCAGGACACCCCCGCGAAGCCCCGTACGGCGTGCCACCTCTGGCAAGCGCTCAGTCATCACCTTCGACTGAGCGCCGCAGAGGTCTCAGCGGCGCCGCGCGTTATCGTCGGCCGGGCGAGCCTGCGATGGTGTGACGGATCCAGGTGATGCCATGCCGCACGACATACCCGGGGCACCAGGCCGGCCGGACACGCCCGACCGGCCCGAGCGCCACCGCGATTCGAATGCCGCTCCGATCGCGGACGCTGTGCTCGGCCGTGTCCAAGAGCCGTACCAACGGCGGCTGGATCGCCCGGACACCCCTGGTGGCGACACACCACGACACGCGGTTCGCGGATTCGACCCCGAACGCGCCGGGCTCGGGCCGCTGAGCGCCGATGCCGCCGAGCAGCACGTCACAGCCTCTGGCGGCGACCGCCCCTGGCTCGACCACGCCCGTTACGTCGGCCCTGACACCCGCCGTGTCCTCGCCGCCCTCGACAGAGGCGGCGGCCATGCCCTCGAACGCCATGGCAGCACGGTCACCCCCGAACGCACCGCCGCCCGCGTCACGCGCCTCGAGGATCCCGCGGTCCACCTGGACACGGGCCGGACGCCGGGGCGAGACGCGTACAAGTCCGGAACCCATGCCTGCGGGGACAACGCGACGCGCATCACCGATCCGCACGCCTTCGCCGCCTGCTTCGTCCGAGGGATCGAGCATCCGGCCGTCCGGCAAGAGCTCGATCGGCCGTGCCGCATCGGTGGTCCGCCCGCGAGGCCCATCGAGATCCCGCTCTCCGACCTGCTCGGACCACAGGGCTACGCGTACTGCGACGGGCATCGCCTCGATCCGGTCGGCGGCAGTTCGGCGGCCGCCCGTGACTGCCGGGCCGCCTGGGTGGACGCCATACGCAATGACCGCGCCCCAGATGCCCCCGAACCAACCGCGACACGACTGGAGAAGGAGGATTTCCGCAACGCCAAGGTCGTGTTCGCGTTCCGCCCGAACCAGAGCCGGAGCGCCTGGGAGGTCGCCACGATGTACGTTGACCCGGTGAAGAGGGAGCCATGATGGCCGAGCGCTTTTGGCAGCACGAACCGGATGCGCCCTTCGCGACCATGCTGAGCCTCATCGAGACCTACTGCCATCCCGAGGCGTACGACGAGGCGTACGAGGACTTCCAGGCCGCCGTCGCGCTCCCCGCCCACGACCCGATCTTCGACCGCTTCAAGAACGAACTGCGTCAGGCGATCCAGGATCCCGGCAGCGTTCCGCCCGGGGCCATCGACCGGGCGGCCCAGTACGACGACGGTTCCGCCGCGAAGTTCCTCGCCCGCCTGTGGCACGACCTCTACCCCGACGAGCCGCTGCCCACGGCGTAAGCGACCCACCGCACACGCCTTGCCGCGCCTGGCCACGAGCGCCAGCCCCGCGGCCCAACCCCGAGAACGCCTGCCAAGGGCGCAGCCTCCGCGGCCCAACCCCGGAGAACGCCCGGCCACGGACGCGGGAGAACAGTCGCGCGGAAGCGCGGCCTTTCTCGCACACGGGAGCGCCCCACCCCAGACCACCCCGGACGCCCGAACACGAGCGGCAGCGACCTTGGCCCAGCCCCGAGAACGCCCGGCCAAGGTCGCGGAAAACAGTCGCGCGACAGCGCGGCCTTTGTACAAGGCGCCCCCGAACCCGCACACCCAGGGAAACCCCGCGCCCGCCCGGCCAAGGGCGAAGCCCCACGGCCCAACCCCGAAAACGCCCACCCAAGGACGCGGGAAAACAGTCGCGCGACAGCGCGGCCTTTGTCACGAGGGCAACCCCACCCCAGGAACCCGCTCACCCCAGAGAAACCCCGCGCCCGCCGTTCTAAGGGCGAAGCCCCCGCGGCCCAGCTCTGAGAACGCCCCAGCCAAGGACGCGGGAAATCTGTCGCGCGGCAGCGCGGCCTTTGTCTCGACCCCGGACGCCCCCACACCCCCGAACCCGCACACCCAGAGAAACCCCGCGTCCGCCCGGCCAAGGGCGAAGCCCCGCGGCCCAAC
The DNA here is from genome assembly GCA_036502625.1 of Streptosporangiaceae bacterium. Classification (GTDB taxonomy): domain Bacteria; phylum Actinomycetota; class Actinomycetes; order Streptosporangiales; family Streptosporangiaceae; genus DASXYG01. The sequence goes on along the minus strand of DASXYG010000050.1, from coordinate 742 downwards.
CCCAAGAACGCCCAGCCAAGGACGCGGAAATCAGTCGCGCGACAGCGCGGCCTTTCTCGCGACCCGGCGCCCCACCCCGAACCCGCTCACCCAGAGAAACCCCGAGCACGCCTGGCCAAGGGCGAAGCCCCGCGGCCCAACCCCGAGAACGCCCGGCCGAGGTCGCGGGAAATCAGTCGCGCGACAGCGCGGCCTTTGTCACGATCCCGGACGCCCCCGAACCCGCTCACCCCAGAGAAACCCCGCGCCCGCCGTTCTAAGGGCGAAGCCCCCGCGGCCCAGCTCTGAGAACGCCCCAGCCAAGGTCGCGGGAAATCTGTCGCGCGGCAGCGCGGCCTTTGTCACGAGGGCGCCCCCACCCCACCCCCAGCCACGCACGAGCGAGAGACCCGCGGCGCGGGGGCTGCTGCCAGGACGCGGGGCCTTGCGCGGAGCGCTGCGTCCGGGCCAGGGGTTGGGGGTGAGGAGCAGCACCGCCCCCGCGCCGGGTTCGAGGCGAAGGCAGCACCGCCCCCTAGCCCGGGGCCGCGGCCTGGGGTGGGCATGAGGTGGGGCTTGGACGCGAGGCCGGGGTGGGGCCTGACGCGGGGGCTGGGTGAGGGCCTGAGGTGGAGCCCGAGGTGAAGGCTGATGTGGGGGCTGGGGTGGGGCCTGAGGTGAGTACGGAGCCGGGGCTGGGTGCCGAGCTGGGGTGAAGGGCTGGGCTGGGATGAAGGGCTGGGCTGGGGTGAAGGGCTGGGCT
>DASXYG010000049.1:0-41305 GCA_036502625.1 Streptosporangiaceae bacterium | reverse complement strand
CCCCGAGCCGTAGCCTCACCCCACCTCCCCCCGCACCACACCCTCCCGCAGCACGTGAAGCAGCTCAGCCGGGTCGCTGTTGTATCCGGTACGCCGCCGCAGCTCCTTCCGCACGGCGTCAACGACCACATCCGACATCAGCACCCCCACCAGCGCCTTCGGCGACGTCGCCGCCTTGGCCCGAGCGCCCCCTCCCCCAGCAGATCGATCTCCAGCGCCAGGTCAACGACCACTCGTACTTGTCGAACCCCAGCCCGCGGTTACCCGGGTTCCGGGCCGGTGGCGACGGGGTGGGGGGTGGCTAGCCAGTTGGACCAGGAGCCTACGTACAGGGCGGCGGGGATGCCGGCGATCGTCAGGGCCAGGAGTTCTCGGGCGGCGCTTACGCCGGAGCCGCAGTAGGTGGCTACGGGGATGTCCTCGGAGGCGCCTAGGGCGGTGTAGTGGGCGGAGAGGGTGGCGGGGGTGTGGAAGCGGCCGTTGGGGGCCAGGTCGTCCGAGGTGGGGGCGTTCTTGGCGCCGGGGATGTGGCCGGCTACCGGGTCGACGGGTTCGGACTCGCCGCGGTAGCGCTCGGGGGCGCGGGCGTCCAGGAGGAGGCCCGTACGGGCTACCTCGGCTGCGCCGTCGGCGTCCAGGTACGGCATGGCGCCCGGGGTCGCGATGAAGTCGCCCGCGGCGGGGGTGGGGACCGTCGTGTCGAGGGGGCGGGCGGCTGCCGTACCGAGCGGGCGGCCGGCGGCCGGGTCCAGGGGGGCGCCGGAGGCCGTCCCGGGCGGGGAATCGGCTGCGGTCCAGGCGGGGAAGCCGCCGTCCAGGACGCGGACGTCCGGGTGGCCGAAGTAGCGGAGGGTCCACCAGGCTCGGGCGGCGGGCATGGCGTCGCCGAGGTCGTACGTCACCACCGGGCGGTCGGCCGAGACGCCGGCGGCGCGCATGGCGGCCTGGAAGGCGGCGGGGTCGGGCAGGGGGTGGCGGCCCTCGGGGCCGGGCGGGGCGGAGAGGTCGCGGTCGAGGTCGACGAAGACGGCGCCGGGGATGTGGCCCGCGGCGTACGCCTCGGTGGCGGGGCCGTCGGACAGTGTCCAGCGGACGTCGAGGACGACCGGGGGCGCGTCGGAGGCCAGCGCCTCCGCCAGCTCGTCTGCCTGGATCAGCGGGGAACGGTTCGGCATGCGCACCAGTCTCCCGTACGGCATGCCCCCGCTCGGAGTCCGGCGCCGTACGTGTCCGGCTCGCGCGACCGGCGCGTCGCGGTACGGCTCGACCGGCGCGGCACCGTACGGCGCGAGCGGCGTGTCACCGTGCGGGTGTCACCAGTTGTCCTCGCCGCGGCGGACCGGGGCGGTCAGGGGCTCGTTGCGGATCGCGGCGTAGGCGGGCTTGATGACGTCGGAGATCAGGGCCAGGCGCTCGTCGTGCGGGAGGAACGCGGACTTCACGGCGTTGACCGTGAACCACTGGAGGTCGTCGATGCCGTAGCCGAACGCGTCGACCAGCTCGGTGAACTCGCGGGTCAGGGATGTCGTGGACAGCAGGCGGTTGTCGGTGTTGACGGTGACGCGGAACCTGAGGCGGCGCAGCGTGGCGATGGGGTGCTCGATGATCGAGCGCACGGCGCCGGTGTGGACGTTGGACAGCGGGCACATCTCCAGCGGGATGCGCCGGTCGCGGACGTACGCCGCGAGCTGGCCGAGCTTCGCGGAGCCGTCGTCGGCGACCCCGACGTCGTCGATGATGCGCAGGCCGTGGCCGAGCCGCTCGGCGCCGCACCACTGCACCGCCTCCCAGATGGACGTGAGCCCGAAGCCCTCGCCCGCGTGGATCGTCAGGTGGAAGTTCGCGCGCTTGATCTCCTCGCAGGCGGCCAGGTGGCGGGTCGGCGGGTAGCCGGCCTCGGGGCCCGCGATGTCGAACCCGATGACGCCGCGCTCGCGGTGGCGTACGGCCAGCTCGGCGATCTCCATGGACCTGGCGGCCTGGCGCAGCGCGGTGACCAGCAGCCGCACCCGGATGCGCCGGCCGCGCGCGGCGGCCGCGGCCTCCCCCTCGCGCAGGCCGCCGACCACGGCGGCCACCACCTGGTCGAGGCCGAGCCCGCCGTCGGTGTGCTGCTCGGGGGCGATCTTCACCTCGGCGTAGACCACGCCGTCGGCGGCGAGGTCGGCCACGCACTCGGCGGCCACCCGGCGCAGCCCGGCCTCCGTCTGCAGCACCGCGACGATGGGGTCCATCCGCGCGAGGTAGCTCTCCAGCGAGCCCGCGCGCGCCGCGTCGGCGAACCAGCGGGTCAGGCCGGCGGCGTCGGCGGACGGGAGGCCGGTGTAGCCGGTCTCGGCGGCGAGGTCGGCGACGGTCGCGGCGCGGACGCCGCCGTCGAGGTGATCATGCAGCAGAACCTTCGGCGCGCGCCGGATCTGCTCGGCCGTGCAGCGCATACTTCCCCCTCGTGACCAGCCTTCGCAGCAGCGTACGCGACGACCGCGGGCCGAGACGAGGGCATTTCGCGGGCGCGCGGCGGACGGTCAGCGGCGGGCGGTCAGCAGGGGAACGAGCAGGTCGGACGGCTCGAGGGAGCCGTGCATGCCGATGAGGCGCGACTCGCCGGGCTCGGAGCGCGTGGCGAAGAAGCCGGTCGGGCCGTACGGCACGGCGAGGACGTCGCCGATGCGGGCCGTGACGTCGAACCCGCCGGACCCGTCGGTGCCGTCGGCGACCGGGCCGAACCAGCCGGCCGCGATGGCCTCCTCGCGGGTCAGGATCCACGCCCGGTCGCCCAGCAGGCCGCGCCACGCCGCCGCGACGTCGGCCGCGGCGCCGGCGCGGGTGTAGAGCTGGCGGGCGCGGGGTTCGCCGCCGAGCAGCTCCACGCCGTCGAGCAGCTCGGGCGTCTCCTCGACGTCGACCCGGTCGGTGGCGTCGACCATGCCGTGGTCGGCGGTGACGTAGAGCGCGGCGTCGGCGGGCAGCCGCGCGGCGATCTGCTCCACCAGGCGGTCGACCTGGCCGAGCTGCAGCCGCCACGCCTCCGAGGCGCAGCCCACGCGGTGGCCGGTGGAGTCGAGGTCGGCGTGGTAGGCGAAGACGTACGCACGGGGCGTGGCCGCCAGCGCCGCGGCGGTGTGCGCGGCGACCTCGCCGAGGCTGTTCCCCCCGGGGTAGGAGCCGCTGCCGCGCAGGCCCGCGAGGGTGAGCCCGGTCTCGCGGAACGCCCGCGGCGCGACGTGGGTGGTGGCGACCCCGGCGCGCTCGGCGCGCTCGAAGGCCGTCGACCGGGGCTGCCAGGTGTACGGATCGACGGCGTCGTCCCACTTCAGGCAGTTGAGGAGGCGCCCGGCACCCGGGATGGCGATCTGGTAGCCGAGCATGCCGTGGCCCCCCGGGGGACGGCCGGTGCCGAGGCTGGTGAGGCTGGTGGCCGTGGTGGACGGGAAACCGGCGGTCAGCGAGCGGCCGGACGGCAGCAGCGCCGAGAGGTACGGCGCGACGTCGCGGTTGGCCCGCAACAGCTCCCAGCCGAGGCCGTCGATCAGCAGGACGCAGGCGCGCGGCAGCTCGGCCAGCCCGAGGACGTTGGCCTCGCCGGGCACGTCGAGGGCGGCCAGCACCGAGCCGGAGAGGTCGGCCAGCGACCCCGTGCCGTACGCCGGGGGCGCGGGGGCGCCCGGCGCTACGCCACCCGGCAGGCGCCCGGCCGCGGACGTCACCGGCGGCCGCCGCCCGCGGACGCGGTGGCCATGGAGATCGCCCGCGTGAACGCGACCACGTCGTCGACCGTGGCCTGGCCGTCGGCGGCGGCGCTGACGCGCAGCGCGATGTCGTCACCGGAGACGACGCCGGTGAAGCCGTGGTCGGCCTCGCAGGACTCGTCGCCGCAGGAGGCGGGTTCGAGATCGACGTGGGACACCGCGCCCCAGCCGAGCGTGAGCACCACCTCGGCGGGCGCCATTCCGGGGACGTACTTCTCCGGGTCGGCCACCACGCGGGTGAGGTTCACCGAGTGGACGCCGCCGATCGGCACGGATTCCGTGCTCGTGGAGGCGTGGGGGTGCGGGATGGTCTCGCCGGGCGGGTGCTCGTCGGTGTGGCAGACCAGCAGGCGCGTTGGCGTCAGCACGAGGACCGTGAGGTGGCGGCGCACCTCCATGGCGGGGTCGAACGTGGCCTCGTGGTGGACGACGTAGGACTGCGCGGTTTCGGCGCCCAGCGACCACGTGACCGCGTCGAAGACGAGGTCCGGGTAGTAGCCGCTGCGCTCGATGGCGCCGCGCAGGCCCTCGGCGGTCGCTCGGGTTTCTCTCATGCGCCCCATCCTGCATCCTCCGCCGGGGTGCTCGCACCCGTGGAAAGCGCGGTTGTGGATAACCCCCGCCGCCCGGGTACGTGGGCCCACATGACATGTACACGCGACCGAGGCGCAATGGCGACGGCACCGCCGATTCCGGACCCGAGCCCCATGCCGGAGCCGGAGCCGCCGGGCCCTGCGCCGATGCCGCCACGGCCGCCGCATCCGGCGCCCGACCCACAGCCGTACCCGCCCGTCGAGCCGGGGCCCATCCCCTCGCGGCCGCCCGGACCGCTCGACCCGGAACCGCCGCCCACCGAACCCGCACCCGCCTGAATGGCGGCGCGGCGGACGCCCTCTCGTACGGGAGGGCGTCCGTCGTACGCGGACCCTGTCAGGCGCTCAGCCGACGCGGCCCGGCGTCGGGACGCGGGCCGTCCGGCCTGGCCAGGCGTACGGACGCGTCGAGCACGGCCACCGAGTCGGGACCGGCGACCACCGGGTCCAGCTCCAGCCGCGCCACCTCGGGAAGGTCGTCCACCAGCCGGGACACCCGCAGCAGCAGGTCCTCCAGCCCGGAGACGGCCACCGCCTCGGTGCCCCGGTGGCCGAACAGCAGCGGCGCGGCCCGTACCGAGCGGACCATGTGCGCGGCGTCGACGTCGGTCAGCGGCGCGAGGCGGTACGCGCGGTCGCCGAGCAATTCCGTCGTGGGGTAGGCGATGCCGAACGACACGACGGCGCCGAACGTGCGGTACTCCCCCGCGGTGACGGACGTCGGCACGCCGCGGCGGGCCATCCGCTGCACCACGGGCGCGGCGTCCGGGCCGAGCTCGGCCACCATCAGGTCGTACGCGCGGCGCACCTCGGCGGCGTGCGCGAGGTCGGGGCGCACGCCGAAGACGTCGGCGCGGTGGCGCAGATGGGGCGCGACGGTCTTCAGGACCACCGGGTAGCCGAGGCGCTCGGCGGCGGCCTCGGCCGCGTCGGCGGAGTCGACGGCGATCACCGGCCACACGCCGACGCCGTAGCAGGCGAGCAGGCGGTCGGTGTCGTCCGGGCCGAGGAGGGCGCCCGCGGAGACGTCCGCGCCGGCGATCAGGGCGCGCGCCGCCTCGGTGTCGATGCCCGGCAGCGCGGCGGGGCGGCCCGCGGGGTTGCGGCGGTAGGCGGCGTACGCGGCGGCGTGGGACAGCGCGCGTACGGCCTCCTCGGGCGTGGGGTACGACGGGACGGAGCCGCGCCGCGGATCGGCGCCGCCATCGGTGACGCGCAGCTCCTCGGGCAGGCCGCGGAGGCCGAGGTAGGTGGTGACCAGGGGCTTCCCGGCGCGGGCCAGCTCCGCGGCGGACCGGCGCACGGCCGCGGCGACGTCGTCGGAGCCGGCGATGCGGCCGGCGTGGCCGTCGTGCCCCGGCGCGATCTCGGCGCCCACGGCCGGGATGAACCCCGCGACCACGGCGTCGACCGTGTCGTCGGCGGCCAGGCCGGACAGCGCCGCGGCCAGCTCGCCCGCGGTCGCGCCGGGGCCGAGGTCGACCGGGCGGTGCGGTTCGAGGCCGGCGCGCAGGCAGGCGTCCTCGGCGAGGACGCCCAGGGCGTCGGAGTTGCCGACGATGGCCACCCGCGCGCCGCCGGGCAGCGGTTGGTACGCGAGGAGCTGCGCGACGTCGAACATCTGGCTGATGTCGTCCACCCGGACGACCCCAGCCTGCGCGAACAGCTCGCTGACGGCGTGGTCGGGCAGGGTCAGCGCCTGCGCGGCGTGGCCGAGCGGCACGCCCTGCATCGTGCCGCCGGACTTGACCGCGACGATCGGCTTGCTGCGGGAGATGCGGCGGCACAGCCGGGTGAACTTGCGCGGGTTGCCCAGCGACTCCAGGTACAGCAGCACGACCTCGGTAGCCGCGTCCTCCTCCCAGTATTGGAGGAGGTCGTTGCCCGAGACGTCGGCGCGGTTGCCCGCCGACACGAACGACGACAGGCCGAGCCCGCGCTCGGTGACGTGCTGCATCAGCGCGATGCCGAGCGCGCCCGACTGGGAGAAGAAGCCGACGGGGCCGCGCGGCGGCGCGGCCGGGGCCAGCGTCGCGTTCATCGCCACGTCGGGGTCGGTGTTGGCGATGCCGAGGCAGTTGGGCCCGACGACGCGCATGCCGCCGGCCCGTGCCGTACGGACCAGGGCGTCCTGCCGTTCGCGGCCCTCAGGTCCGGCCTCGCCGAACCCGGCGGAGACGACGATCAGGGCATGGACGCCCTTGGCGGCGCACTGCTCGACGACCGTGGCCACCGTGTCGGCCGGGACGGTGATCACGGCGAGGTCGACGTCGTCCGGTACGTCGGCGACCGTTGGGTACGCGCGGACGCCCGCGACGGACCTGTGCGCCGGGTTCACGGGGTGGACGGGGCCGGTGAAACCGCTCTTCAGGAGGTGGCGCAGCACGGTGTGGCCCGCGGAGCCGCGGTCGCGGCCCGCGCCGATGACCGCGATGGACGCCGGGGTGAGCAGGCGCGCGATGGACCGCGACTCGGCGCGGTGCTCGCGCGCCTGGAGGACCTCGGTGAAGGTGTCGGTCGGGGCGAGGTCGAGGGTGAGCCTGATCACGCCCTCGTCGAACCGCTGCTGCGCGGTGTAGCCGACCTCGCGGAACACGTTGATCATGCGCCGGTTCTCCGGAAGCGTGTCGGCGATGAACCGCTTGACGCCGCGCTCCTGGGCGGCGGCCGCGAGGTGTTCGAGCATGATGGACGCCAGGCCGCGGCCCTGGTGGGCGTCCTCGACGAGGAACGCGACCTCGGCCTCGTCCGGCGTGATGCGGTCGTAGCGGACGACCGCGATCATCTCGCCGCCGATGGTCGCGATCAGCGCCACCCGGTTGTCGTAGTCGACGGTGGTGAACCGCGCGATGTCGCGTGCCGACAGGCGGGGGTACGGCGCGAAGAACCGGAAATAGATCGTCTCCGGCGACAGCCGCCCGTGGAACTCTTGCAACAGTTCGGCATCGGCCGGGGTGATGGGGCGCAGGTGTGCGGTGCCGCCGTCGGAGAGGACGACGTCGGCTTCCCAATGGTCCGGGTACGGTTGCGCCACGTTCAGTAGGCTAATCGCCGGTGGCGGAGGTGTGGTTGCGCACCCGGAAACTCGGGGCGCCTGCCACACGCCGAGAGCCGGATCCTGTTAGCTTTTCCCGGGCACCGTTAACTTTCCACACCGCCCTCTCGCGACAGCGTGACTCCTCCCGAGGTGAAGACAACATGACGCGTGTGGTCGTCATCGGCGATCTGATGACCGACGTCGTCGCACGAGCCGAGCTCGCGCTGGCGCGCGGTAGTGCCACGCCCGCGCGTGTGCACACCTACGGCGGCGGTTCCGGGGCGAACATCGCCTCCTGGCTCGGCGTGTGCGAGGTGGACGTCGCGCTGATCGGCCGCCGCGGCTCCGATATCAACGGCCGCACCCGTGAGATGGAGCTCATGGGCTACGGCATCGACGCCCGCATGGTCATGGACCAGGACCGCCCGACCGGTACGTGCGTGGTGATGGTCACGCACAAGGGCCAGCGCACGATGCTGACCGACCCGGCGGCCAACGCCGCGTTCTCCCCCGAGGACATCCCGACCGACCTCTTCACGCCGGACGCCCACCTGCACGTCTCGGGCTACACCCTGCTGAACGAGGGCTCCAGGGACGCCGCCATGGCCGCGATCGACCTGGCGCGCCGCGCCGGAATGTCGATCTCGGTCGACGGGGCGTCGGCGTCGCCGCTGAAGCGGGCCGGCGCGGAGTCGTTCCTCGAGTGGTCGCAGGGCGCGCAGCTCCTGTTCGTCGACAACGACGAGGCCGAGGTGCTGACCGGCCGCGAGGAGCCGGGCCCCGCCGCGAAGGTGCTCACGGCGTGGTATCCGCAGGTCGTGGTGAAGGTCGGCATTGAGGGCGCGCTGTGGTGCGCCAACGGGCGCGGCGACCCGATCAGCGTGCCGTCCGCGCCGATCGAGCGCAACGTGGACGGCACCGGCGCGGGTGACGCGTTCGTGGCCGGGTTCCTGCCGACCTGGCTGGCCGGGAAGTCGCCCGCAGAGGCGCTCACGACCGGCTCGCAGCTCGCCTCCCGGGCGTACGCCAACATCGGCGCGCGCCCCGACCTCGGCGAGAACTGAGGCCCGCCGGGCGCTGATCGTTCGGTGGAGCAAGGGATTCAGCCGAACGGTTGACACCCCGGCACCCGCTTCGTCACGAGAATTGGCGTGCTCCGTTCGGAGCGATCCCCTTCTTGTGAAAGGCGACCTCATGTCTGGTCTCGTCAGCGCCGTCACCGGCCTGTCCGCCGGCTCCTTCGGGCTGCTCCTCGCCTCCTTCTTCATCCCCGGCCCGTCGATGGTGATCATCGCGATGCTGCTCCAGGTCGCGATCTTCGCCCTGGCCCTGGTGGCCGTCAGGAAGATGCGGAACGCGGGCCTCACCCGGCACACGCCCAAGAGCGCCTCCTGACGCCGGGCCTGCCGCCGGTCAACTCGGCCTCGCCAGGACGAGGGGCAGCACCTCGGGGGCTCCCTCGTCTCGGAGCAGCTTCGCGGCGACCGTGAGGGTCCAGCCGGAGTCGACCTGGTCGTCGACCAGGAGCACCGGGCCGCCCAGGCCGCGCAGCCGCTCCCGGAGGTCGTCCGGCACGGTGAACGCGCCCCACACGGCGGCCAGCCGCTGCGCGCTGTTGTGGTGGCGGGCGGGGCCCGGCCCGGAGTACTCCAGGGAGCCGAGCGGGGCGAGCCGCCCGACCTCGGCGAGCTTCGCGGCGAGGCTCTTGATCAGGGCCGGGCGGGTGCGCGACGGCAGGGCCGCCACGGCCACCGGGCGGGTCTCCCAGCCCCACCCGGACAGCACCTGGACGACGGCGGCGAACACGTCGTCGTCAACGGGTTCGTCGGGCGCGCCCTCGGCGAGCATGCGCCGCAGGCGGGTGCCCCAGCCGACGTCGGTGAGGCGGCCGAGGGCGCGGCCCGGCCCGGCGAGCGCCTCCGCGCCGATGCGCCCCGACACCGGGACGCCGAGCGCCGCCATGCCCGACGGCCACTGGCGGCGCGGCGCGATCTCCACGCCGGGGCGCCGGGCGTGGGTGCGCGCCGCGGCGCGGACGTCGTCCGGCACCTCGGGGTCCCAGTGGTGGCCGGTGCAGTTGTCGCACCGGCCGCAGGGCTCGGCGGCGGGGTCGTCGAGCTGGCGGCGCAGGAACTCCATGCGGCACTCGCCGGTGGAGATGTAGTCGAGCATGGCCTGCTGCTCGCGCTCGCGGGCCTGCGCGACCCGGGCGTAGCGCTCCGTGTCGTACGCCCACGGGCGGCCGGTGGCCAGCCAGCCGCCGCGCACGCGGTGGACCGCGCCGTCGACGTCGAGCACCTTGAGCATCATCTCCAGGCGGTTGCGCGAGAGGTCGACCCGGGTCTCCAGGGCGGCGGTGCTCATCGGGCCCCCGGCCTCGGCGAGCGTGGCCAGCGCGGCGCGCACCTGGTTCTCCGGCGGGAACGCGAGGCTCGCGAAGTAGGCCCAGATGGCGCGGTCCTCCCGCGAGGGCATCAGCACGACCTCGGCGTGGTCGAGCGCGCGGCCGGCGCGGCCGACCTGCTGGTAGTAGGCCACCGGGGACTGCGGGGCGCCGAGATGGACAACGAACCCGAGATCGGGCTTGTCGAAGCCCATGCCGAGCGCGCTCGTCGCGATCAGCGCCTTCAGCCTGCCGGCGAGGAGGTCGTCTTCGCAGCGGGTGCGCTCGGCCTGCTCGGTCTGGCCGGAGTAGGCGGCGACGGAATGGCCCGCCTCGCGCAGGAACGCGGCGGTCTCCTGCGCGGCCGCGACGGTCAGTGTGTAGACGATCCCCGAGCCCGGGAGATCGTCGAGATGGGCGGCGAGCCAGGCGGCGCGGTCGGCGCCGCCGGGGAGGTCGAGCACCGACAGGCGCAGGCTGTCGCGCTCCAGGGGGCCGCGGAGCACGAGTGTGCGCGCGCCGCCGCCGGACAACTGCTCGGCCACATCGGCGGTGACGCGCTCGTTGGCCGTCGCCGTGGTGGCCAGGACGGGGACGCCGGGCGGCAGGTCGTCGAGCAGGCTGCGCAGGCGCCGGTAGTCGGGCCGGAAGTCGTGCCCCCAGTCGGACACGCAGTGGGCCTCGTCGATCACCACAAGCCCCGCGCCGGCCGCCAGCTTCGGCAGCACCCGGTCGCGGAACTCGGGGTTGTTCAGCCGCTCCGGGCTGACCAGCAGGACGTCGACCCGGCCGGCCGTGACGTCGTCGTAGACGCTCTCCCAGTCGGCGGTGTTCGCCGAGTTGACCGTGGTGGCGCGGATTCCGGCGCGCTCGGCGGCCGCGATCTGGTTGCGCATCAGCGCGAGCAGCGGCGACACGATCACCGTGGGACCCGCGCCGCGCTCGCGGAGCAGCGCCGTGGCCACGAAGTAGACCGCGGACTTGCCCCACCCCGTACGCTGCACGACGAGCGCTCGGGCGTGGTCGGCGACCAGGGCGTGGATCGCGCGCCATTGGTCGTCGCGCAAACGGGCGTGGTCGCCCGCGAGGGCGCGCAGCCGTTCTTCCGCGCTCTCGCGCAGCGCGGGTTCGTCGATGTGTGCATGGGGTTCGCCGACCATGCGCCCAACCGTACGGCCCCCGGCCCGCGCCCCGCCCCCACCGAACCGCGTTCTGTGGATAACTCGGCGAATGCGCGAACAACGGCGGTCGCATACGTGACCACATGGGAAAACCGGGTGAACGACGCCGGAACAGTCGCTAATCGCCGTTCCCACCGCCATCAGGGCAAATGACGATTGCCTCGTGTCACCGCCCACCCCCCGGCCCCGTGCCCCCCATACGCCCCCGGCCCGCAGGGACCGCGGGAGCTCCTATCTCGAGTACTTGGGCCTCGGCGTGCTCGCCGCGCTCATCGTCGGGGCGCTCGCGGCATTGGTCGGTCCGCAGATCGAGCGCGGCGCCGAGCGCGTCGTCTGCGAGATCGTCCACATCGGGCTGGACGGCAAGGCCGGGTCGTGTCCCGCCGAGAAGCCGCCGCCGGTGGCCGGGCCGCAGCAGCCCACCACCAGCCAGGCGCGGTGCGTCCGCGACCAGGGGATCTCCTACGTGGAGGCGCTCGGCTACGTGCGCCCGCGGATCGTCGGCGGGCGCGGCGACATGCGCTGGACGACCACCACCCGCACCATCTCCCACGGCCCCGGCAAGCCCGACACGTACGAGGTCACCCTCCAGACCTGGAAGGAGGGTGCCGTCGAGGCGGGCATCGAGGGCGGCGACAACCTGCCGATCGACGCCTTGGCGTACATCGGCCTGAACGCCACCGAGGGCAAGACGTTCGCCTTCAACACGAAGCAGGAGGCGGACGACTTCCAGAAACAGGTCCCCCACTACTTCATCGGCGGCACCGCGTACGACGCGACGAAGACCCTGGCCGGGCCGGTGGGCACGGTGCTCGGTGTCGTCGACTCGCTGACCGGCGGCCACGTCAAGAACTGGGCGGAGGGCAGCCCGCCGAAACCCCAGCAGGAGTACCACGAGGTCGGCCCCACGGCCGGCGCGGAGCTCGGGGCCGACATCCCGCTCGGCGGCGGCAACAAGATCGCCGTGGGCGGCAAGGGCCGCTTCTGGCGGCTGTACGGCAGGAGCGAGGACCACTCGACCGGCGACACGACGTACTACCTGAGGCAGAACAACCAGCTCGTGCCCAGCGTCACGATCAACCTCGCCGGGTTCGCGTCCGCCTGGAAGGGCCTGACCGGCAAGGACCTCCAGGCCGCCATCTCGAAGGTGGTGCTCGCCCAGACCGGCCGGTCGATCGGCATACCGGCCAACGTCGCCGAATGGGTGCTGAAGAACGGGAACGCCGGCCTGTCGCTGAAATGGAAACCGAACACCCAGTACCTGGTGACCTACGACAAGGACGGCAACCTGACACGGGTGGACAAGGTCGACGACTCGATCCTCACCTGGTACGCGCAGGCCAGCATCAAGGGCCCCTCGATCGGCGCGGACGACCCGGGCGCCGAGGGCCTGATCAGCATCGCGTCCTCGCGCACCACCGAGACCGACACGCTGAACGTCAAGACGCCCGAGGACCGCTCGATCGCGGAGAACGCGCTCGCCAACATCGCGGTGCAGAGCGTCACCAACGCCGTCACCCCGCCCAGCGACGCGAACCTCGACAACGCCATCAACGACCACGGCACCAAGACCCGTCTCCACTACGACAACGACGTCAAGACGGGCAAGATCGCGGGCCGCTCGTACGGCGTGAAGGGCCTGATCGGGCTCGAGCTCAGCGGCGAGGACGAACAGGACCACCTCGCCGGCGCGCAGTACTGGGACCCCTCCACCGCGTCGTGGAAGACCTGGACGAACTGCCGATGACCGGCACGAACGGAGGCGGGACCGCCCCATGACGACCGGCTACTTCTCGGGACGCGCCTCGGCGGCCCGCATCGCGCTCGCCCTGCTGGCCACCGCCGGGATCATGGTGGCCGCGTACCTGGTCGCGGCGCTGCTGCTGGCCGTCATCGTCGGCACCGTGCCCACCGTCGCGCTGACGAGCTGGTTCCAGTGGACGGTCGCGCTCGTCCAGGCCGTACCGCTGTACATCGGCGCGTGGCTGGCCGGGATGTTCGGCACGCGGATCGCCGGGTGGGCGGCCACGCGGCCGACCGTCGCCCGCGTGGCCGCCATGATGGCCGCGCCCTGTGTGATCACGATCGTGCTCGCCGCGATGTCCACCCGCGCGGCGTGGTTCGCGACGGTGCTGGCCCTGGTCGTGGCGGCCGCCGGAAGCCTGATCGGCGCGGTCCGCCGCCCCACCGGGGCCGGACGGGAATGAACATCCCGTGGGCCACACGGTACTGATCGCGGCGCTCGTGATCATGGGTCCGTTCCTGCTCGTCAGCGGCGCGGCGGACCTGGTACGGCGACGCCGCTTCGACGCCGGCGCGCTCCGGGCCACCGGCACGGTCACCGCCTGCGAGCGCCGCCCCGGCATCGAGTCGGCCCGCCCCACGTACCGGCTCCGCGTCCGGTTCACCACGCCGACCGGGGAGGACGTCGAGTTCGGCGACGACAGCACGGGTCCGTACGCGGTGGGCGCGCCCGTGCCGGTCCGCTTCACACCGCGCCCGCCGTGGCCCGCGCGAGTGGCCGGCGCCGGCTCGGGATCCACGCTCCGCGCGTACGGGCTGCTCATCGGCGGCGGGCTCGCCACGATCGGGCTGGTCGCGGTGCTGATCGCCTGACGGGTTGTGGACAACCGGCCGGTCTGGTCCGGGTTGTCGGTGGGACACGCCAGAATGGCTTCATGGCCCGACGTACGCCCACCCCGCCGCCCCCAGAGGACTTCGAGGAAACGATCATCGATGTCGACGTCTCCGAGGAGATGCGCGGCAGCTACCTCGAGTACGCCTACTCGGTGATCTACTCCCGCGCGCTGCCCGACGCGCGCGACGGCCTGAAGCCCGTTCAGCGCCGCATCCTCTACCAGATGAACGAGATGGGCCTGCGTCCCGACCGCGGCCACGTGAAGTGCGCGCGCGTCGTCGGCGAGGTGATGGGCAAGCTCCACCCGCACGGCGACTCCGCGATCTACGACACGATGGTCCGCATGGCGCAGCCGTACTCCCTGCGCCTGCCGCTGATCGACGGCCACGGCAACTTCGGCTCCCTCGGCGGCGACGACTCCCCCGCCGCGATGAGGTACACCGAGGCGCGCCTGGCCCCCGCGGCCATGCTGATGACCGCCTCCATCGACGAGGACGTCGTCGATTTCGGCCCCAACTACGACGGGCAGGAGACCGAGCCGGAGGTCCTGCCGGCCGCCTTCCCGAACCTCCTGGTCAACGGCGCGTCGGGCATCGCCGTCGGCATGGCCACCAACATGGCGCCGCACAACCTCGGCGAGGTCATCGCGGCGGCGCGCCACCTGATCGCCGACCCCGAGGCCGGGCTCGACGAACTGATGCGCTTCGTGCCCGGCCCCGACCTCGCCACCGGCGGCAAGATCGTCGGCCTCGAGGGCGTCCGCGACGCCTACGCCACCGGCCGCGGAACGTTCAAGGTCCGCGCCACGGTCGCGGTCGAGAAGGTCTCCGCCCGGCGTACGGGCCTGGTCGTCACGGAGCTGCCGCCCGGCGTCGGCCCGGAGAAGGTCGCCTCGCGGATCAAGGAGCTCGTCCAGGCGAAGAAGCTCCAGGGCGTCGCCGACCTGAAAGACCTCACCGACCGGGCGCACGGGCTGCGCCTGGTCATCGAGGTCAAGAACGGCTTCAACCCGGAGGCCGTGCTCGCCGAGCTCTACCGCCTCACGCCGATGGAGGACACCTTCGGCGTCAACAACGTCACCCTCGTCGACGGCCAGCCGCGCACGCTCGGGCTGCGCGAGCTGCTGTCGGTCTACATCGACCACCGGCTCGACGTCGTCCGCCGCCGTACGCTGTTCCGCCGCCGCAAGCGCGAAGACCGCCTCCACCTCGTCGACGGCCTGATCGTCGCCCTGCTGAACATCGACGAGGTCATCCAGGTCATCCGCGAGTCCGATGACGCCGCGCGCGCCAAGCAGCGGCTGATGACGATCTTCGACCTGTCCGACATCCAGGCGACGTACATTCTCGACACCCCGCTGCGCCGGCTCACGAAGTACGACCGCATGGAGCTGGAGAACGAGCGCGAGCAGCTCCGCAGGGAGATCGCCGAGCTGACCGAGATCCTCTCCTCCGACGCCCGGCTGCGCGAGGTCGTCAGCGACGAGCTCGCCGAGGTGGCCCGCGAGTACGGCACGCCCCGGCGCACGGTCCTGCTGGAGAGCTCGGGCCAGGCGCTGACGGCCGCGGTGCCGCTCCAGGTCGCCGACGACCCGTGCTACGTCCTGCTGTCCTCCACCGGCCTCATCGCCCGCACGGCCGACGCCGGCGCGCTGCCCGCCGACGGCGAGCGCTCCCGCCACGACGTCCTGAGATCGGTCGTCCGGTCCACCGTGCGCGGCACGATCGGCCTGGTCACCAACCATGGCCGGATGCTCAGGGTGGACGTACTCGAGCTGCCGTCGCTGCCGCCGAGCGCGCAGCCGCCCAGCCTCGCCGGCGGCGGCCCGGTCGGTGAGTACGCCGCGCTCGAGGCCGACGAGGCGGTCGTGGGCCTCGGCTCGCTGTCCGACGACGACGGCGGCCTCGCGCTCGGCACCGAGCAGGGCATCGTGAAGCGCGTGCAGCCGGAGTTCCCGCAGAACAAGGACGACTTCGAGGTGATCGGCCTCAAAGACGGCGACCGCGTGGTCGGCGCCGTGCAGCTCGCCACCGGCGACGAGGACCTCGTGTTCATCACCTCCGACGCCCACCTGCTGAAGTTCGGCGCCGAGAACGTCCGCCCGCAGGGCCGCGCGGCCGGCGGCGTCGCGGGCGTCCGCCTCGCCGACGGCGCCCGTGTCGTCTGGTTCGGCGCGGTGGCCGACACCGGAACGTCCGTGGTCGTCACCATCGCGGGTACGTCCACGGCGCTGCCCGGCGCCCAGGCCGGCTCCGTCAAGATCACCATGTTCGACGCGTATCCGCCGAAGGGCCGCGCCACCGGCGGCGTCCGCTGCCAGCGCTTCCTCAAGGGGGAGGACACCCTGCTCCTCGGCTGGGCCGGCCCGTCGCCGTCCCGCGCGGCCGACGCCGACGGCAACGCCCTGCGCATGCCGAGCGAGCTCGGCCGGCGCGACGGCTCGGGCGAGCCGCTGTCCCGCCCGGTCGCCGCGGTGGGCGGCGCCGCCGTACCCGACGACTCCCCGGCCGCGCCCGACGACGATCCGGACGACCCCGACGACCAGGAGACCCTGCTGTAGCGGCCGGTCAGCCGCCGTAGACCTTCGCGAGCGCGTGGAACGACTCCTTGGGCTCCAGGTTCAGGCCCGGATACGCGCCGCCGGGCCGCCCGGTCACCTTGAGCACGCCGTACGACGCGAGGTCGAGGTCCTTGCGGCCCTCGGCGCTCGGGAACGGGTAGCCCGCGAAGGTGAACCAGAAGGCGCTGTCGACGCCCTCCTCGTCGAGCACGCCGAGCATGTCGGTGAGGTGCCCGGCCTGCCCGGCCTCGTCGCGCACGTAGTCGCCGTCCAGGCGGCGGGGGCCGTCGTCGCCGCGCTCGACGATCATCCAGCCGCGCCCGCCCTGGTCGGCGGCGCCGCGGTAGGTGCAGCAGCCGAACTCCGTGACGGCCACCGGCAGGCCGTGCGCGCGGTACGACCGCAGCTCGTCGCGGTACGTGTCCCTGTTGCGCTTCGCGCGGTACGCGTCCACCCCGACGATGTCGAAGGCCGTCCAGTCGACCCGTTCGAACGCCAGCGACGCGTACGTGATCCGCCCGCCGAACACCGCCCGCGCGTCGGCGGTCACCTCGCCGAGGAACGCGTTGAGCCGCGCCGGCACCGCGCCGAGCAGGTCCCGCAGGTCCGCACGCCCGGACGTGAGCAGCCCGACCCGCGTGAACAGGTCGCCGCCGGGCAGGAACCCGCGCGCGAAGACGCTCAGCTCCGCGCCGGTGACCAGCACCACCTCGGCCCCGCCGCGCCGCAGCCCCTCCGCCAGCCGCGCGCATTCGCCGAGCACCGGCCGCATCTCGTCCGCGGTCATGTCGCACAGGAACGGCGAGACCCACACCTCGAGCCCGGCCTCCGCGGCGCACCTCCCCGCGAGCGCGATCCGCCCCGGGTCGTCCCCGGTGATCCGTACGGCCGTGCAGTGCAGGTCATCGGCGATGATCCCGATCTCCCGCCGTACGACATCGGGCTCGAACGCCACCCGCGTCGCGTGGACGGCCGGGTGCGTCCCGGTGTCGTAGTTGATCCCCTTACCGCGCATGCGCGGCCTCCTCTTGTCGCTGGACGCGGAATGACGGCAGGCCGCGGCGGCGGATCAGCCACTCGGCGACCACGATGTTGGGCAGCCAGCACAGGAACGGCACCGCGGCGTACGCGTTCTGCTGCGCGGCCTGCCCGGCGTCGGCGCCGGACAGGAACGGGAGCTGCGCGAAGATGAGCACGATCAGCGACACCCGCAGCGTGACGGCCGCGTACGTCAGCGCGAACGACCGCATCATCCACGCCTGGTGGCCCGCGAAGTCGCGGGCGCGCGCGGCGCGGACGGCGCGCAGCGTGGCGAGCGGCCACAGCACGGCCAGCGTGCCGAAGCCGAAGAAGCCCACCATGCCCGCCGTGTTGACCGGCGCCAGCACGAGCGCGGCCGCCGACGCGGCCAGGACGCACACCGTGGTCGCCCATCCGGTCGCGCGGTGCACGGCCGGGTGGCGCTCGCGCAGCCGGCGGGCGAACTGCCACGGACCGAGCAGCAGCGCCAGCCCGCCGCAGACGATGTGCAGGTAGAACGCCACCCGTACGAACGCCGGCTGCCCCGCGTACGCGGAGGCCAGCGAGCCGCCGGACTCCGCGAGCGGGCCCGTCAGGTACGGGACCGGCGCGTACACCGCGATGGCCAGGGCGGACAGCGCCACCCAGGCCCAGCCCCACCGGGCTCCGCGCCGTCCGGGGCCGGCCCGCGCCGTCGGCGCCGGCCGTCGTGCCACACCGTTGTCCACCATGTCCTCAGGTCCCTCCGGTCGGGTCGCCGCCGTACGGACCAGTCGTATCGGCGGGCGCCCTCGGGGACCCGTGACAAATGGTCGAACTACGCGCGCGGCCGCAGGGCCGTGGCGCGCGCGGTCACGGCGGTGGCCGTCACGATCACGCCCGCGGCGACGAACACCGCGCGCGGGTCGCCGCCGAGGGCGCCGGTCAGCACCCCGGCCACCGCGGCGCCGGCCGGGTCCACGCCGCCGAAGGCCAGGCGGGTCATGCTGAACACCCGTCCGGTCAGCTCGCGCGGGACGATGCGCAGCCGCATCGACCGGTTCACCACGCCCGCGGCCGTCTGCGCGCACAGCATCACGCCGTACGACACGCCCACCGTGACCCCGACCGCCGGCAGCTCCCCGGCCACTCCGACCAGCGCGAACGCCACGCCGAGCACCGCGATGCCGCCCACGATCACCCGCATCTCGCCCAGCCACGCGGCCAGCCGCGGCGCCACGAGCGCGCCGAGCACCCCGCCGAGCCCGCCCGCGACGACGACCGCGCTGACCGCGGCCGGGCCGAGCGCGAGCGTGTCGCGCAGGAAGAACACCACCAGCTTCTCCGCGCCAAGCACGAAGTTGCACACGACCTGCACCAGCGTGATCGCCAGCAGCACCCGCGTGGCGCGGATGTACCGCAGCCCGTCGCGCAGCTCGCCGGCCATCCGCCGCGCCCCGGCCGCGAACCGCGCGGCGACCGCGCCGTCCGTACGCCCGGCCGCCGCCCGCGTACCGACCACCCGCGTACCGACCGCCCGCGTACGGCGCACCGCGAGCAGCGTGACCAGCGAGACCCCGAACGTCGCCGCGTTGGCGAGGAGGGCCGACGGCACGCCGACCGTCACCGCGAGCAGCCCCACCGCGGCCGGCCCGGCGACCCGCGCGACCTGTCCGGCCAGTTCGAGCAGCGCGTTCACCCGGACCAGCGCCCCGGCCGCGAAGACGTCCTTGACCGCGACCATCAGCGCCGACTCGAAGAACACCCCGGCGCCGCCGGCCGCGAACGCCAGCACCAGCACCGCCCACACGGGTAACGCGCCCGCCTCCGCCAGCGCGAACATCGCCGTGAAGGACACCAGCCGCAGCGCGTCCATCGCGATCATCAGCGGCCACGGGTCGACCCGGTCCACCACGGGGCCGGCGACCAGCCCGACCAGGAGGTAGCCGACGGTGCGCGGCGCGGCGGCCAGCGTCGCGGCCACCGGGCTGCGGGTGAGCTGGAGCACGAGCAGCGGCACCGCGAGCACGGCGAGCCCGTCGCCGAACAGGGACACCGCCTGCCCGCCGAGGAACACGCGCCGTCGTACGGCCGGTAACGCCACCTCGGCGGGGGTCAGCCCACGCGGCGGGCGAACGTCAGGCCGTCGCCGACCGGGAGCAGCACCGCCTCGACGCGGTCGTCGCCGACGACCTGGTCGTTGAACGCGCGGACGACTTGCACGCGGGCGCTGTCGTCGCCGGTGACGACCCGGCCGTGGGACAGCGTGTTGTCGACCAGCAGCACACCGCCCGGCCGCACGCGCGGCACGGCCTCCTCCCAGTACGCGGGGTACTCGGTCTTCTCGGCGTCGATGAACACCAGGTCGTACGCCGGCTCTCGCGGCAGGGCGCGCAGCGTCTCGAGAGCCGGGCCGAGCCGGAGCTCCACGCGGTCGGCGACCCCGGCGCGCCGCCAGTACCTCCGCGCGACGGACGTCCACTCCTCGCTGACGTCGCAGCACAGCAGCCGGCCGCCCGGGGCGAGGCCGGACGCGATGCAGATCGAGGAGTAGCCGGTGAACGTGCCGATCTCCAGGGCGTCGCGCGCGCCGATGGAGCGGGCGAGCAGCGTCATGAACGCGCCCTGCTCGGGGCCGATCTGCAGCCCCATGTCGGCCGGGTAGAGGCGGGCGGTCTCGTCGGCGAGCTCGGTCAGCACGGGGCCGGGCGCCATGCTGTGCGCGGCGACGTAGGCGTGCAGGTCGTCGCTGAGGTACTCCGTCCGTCGTGTCACGCGCTCACCTTAGCCATCCCGTACGACACCGGCGGCGGCCACCGCGGCGCGCTCCACCACCGCGAGCCCGTCGTCCAGCGTCGCGTGGTCGTCGGACAGCACGGCGAGCACCAGGTCGCGGCCGTCCCCGCTGATCCGGCCCACGCTGTTCACCGTCCAGCGCCCGTCGTGGCCGCTGTAGTCGAGCCAGCCGTCCTTCACCTCGAGCCGCTCGCCGGGCCGCGCCACCGCCTCGATCCCCCACCGCTGGTCGGCCGCCACGCCGGCCATCAGGTCGAGCACGTACGCGCGCCGCTCCTGGTCGAGCACGTCCGAGGCGTCCCCGGCCAGCGCCGCCACCAGCCGCACCTGGTCGGCCGCGCTCGTCCGGGTCAGCCCCCACGACTCGGGCGTCGTCCGCGTCTCGGTGAGCCCGAACGCCCGCAGGACGCCGTCCATCGCGGCGTCGCGGCCCGTACGGTTCCACAGCTCGTGGGCCGCGTCGTTGTCGCTGACGCGGATCATCCGGGCCGCCAGGTCGCGCTCCCGCCCCGTCAGCGGCCGCCCCTCCGCGCGGGCCTGGACGAGCAGCACCGCGAGGATCGCGATCTTGGCGACGCTCGCCGCGAGGTAGCGCTCCCCCGGCCCGTACGACAGCACCGCACCGGTCCGCAGGTCACGGGCGGCGACGGACACATGCGCACCGCGTACGGCGGCGTGGACGCGGTCGGTTCCTGCATCGTTCGGCACGTCCGGTGACGTTACCGGCCCGATGACCGGTTCGCCGCGCCTCTTCACCCCGCGCCGTACGCGGTGTTTGATCGGTGTATCGCCCCAAGGAGGTCACGTGGCTACCCTCGACCCCGCGGCTCAGCCCTTCGTCGACCTGCTCACCAGCGCGTACCCGCCCCTCGGCACCGGCCTGGCCGGCACCACGCCGGCGGACGCGGAGAAGGCGCGCCGGATCCTCGCCGAGCAGCCGATCGTCCGCCCGGAACCGCCGGCCGTCGGCTCCGTCACCGACCGCACGATCCCCGGCCCCGCGGGCGAGATCCCCGTACGCATCTATCGGCCCACTGCCGAGCAGGCCGCGGGCGCACGCCCGCCGATCGTCGTCTACTACCACGGCGGCGGCTGGGTCATCGGCGACCTTGAAAGCCACGACGGAATCGGCCGGTCGCTGACCGCGGGGGCCGGCGTCGTCACGATGTCCGTCGACTACCGGCGCGCGCCCGAGCACCACTATCCGGCCGCCGCCAACGACGCGTACGCCGCCGCCATGTGGGCGAGCGAGCACGCGGACGAGCTCGGCGGCGACCGCGCGCGCCTGGTCGTGGCCGGCGACAGCGCGGGCGGCAACCTGGCCGCCGTGACGGCGCTGCGCGCCCGCGACTCCGGCGGCCCGCCGCTGGCGCACCAGATCCTGGTCTACCCGGTCACCGACGTCGGCCAGGACACCCCGTCGTACCGCGAGAACGGCGCCGGCTTCTTCCTCACGTCCGACCACATGCGGTGGTTCTGGCAGTGCTATCTGGGCCCGGCCGGCGACGGCCGCGGCCCGTACGCCTCGCCGATGCGCGCGATCAACCTCGGCGGCCTGCCGTCCGCGACGGTGCTCACCGCCGAGTGCGACCTCCTGCGCGACGAGGGCAACGCGTACGCCGAACGGCTGCGCGCCGCCGGTGTGCCGGTCACCGCGCGCTGCTATCCGGGCATGTACCACGGGTTCTTCGGCATGCCGGGGCGGCTCGACCAGGCGACCGCCGCGCACCAGGAGGTGTTCGACGCGCTGCGCGCCCTGTAGGCGCGGCTACTGCGGCGCCGCGAGGCCGTGCCGGTAGGCGTACGTCACGGCCTGCGCGCGGTCGCGCAGCCCGGCCTTGGTGAACAGGTTGTTGATGTGCGTCTTGACGGTGGCCGTCGAGATGTACAGCTCGCGGGCGATCTCCGCGTTGGACCGGCCGCCCGCGATCAGCCGCAGCACCTCGGCCTCGCGCGGGGTGAGGCCGTCGGGCAGCTCGGGTTCGCGGCTCGCGGACCGGTCGGCCAGCGCCTCCACCAGCCGCCGCTGCACGGACGGGTCGAGCTGCGCGTCGCCGGTGCGCACGCGCTCGATGGCGGCGGCGATCTCCTCGGCGCCCGCGTCCTTCGTCAGGAAGCCGCGCGCGCCCGCCTGCAGCGCCGCGAACACGGAGTCGTCGTCGGAGTACGTCGTCAGCACCACGACCTGCGTGGCGGGATGCTCCGCGCGGATGCGGCGGGTCGCCTCCACGCCGTCGACGCGCGGCATGCGGAGGTCCATCAGCACGACGTCGGGCGCCTGCGCGGCGACCAGCGCGATCGCCTCCTCGCCGTCGCGCGCGGAGCCGACCACCTCGATGTCCGGCAGCAGCCCGAGCAGCAGCACCAGCCCGTCGCGGACGACCGTCTGGTCGTCGGCCACCACCACGCGCGCGGCCGCGCCCCCGGTCATACCGGCACCCTGAGCAGCACCCGGAACTCCCCATCCTCGGCTACGGCGGAAAGGCTCCCGCCGAGCAGCTCGGCACGCTCCCGCATGCCGACCAAACCGTACCCCCCGCCGCCGCTGCCGGGCGTGCCCGGCTCGGGGTCCTCGGTGAGCTTGTTGACCACCCGCAGCTCGCACCAGCCGTCCGTGCCGAACCGCAGGTCGACGGCGACGTCCGCGCCGGGCGCGTGGCGGCGCGCGTTGGTCAGCGCCTCCTGCGCCGTACGGACCACGGCCAGGGACGTGCCCGCGGGAAGCCGCACCTCCGCGCCCTGGACCGTGACGTCGCACCGGCTCTCGCTGACCGCCTGGAACTCATCGGCCAGGCCGCGCAGCACCTCGCCGACCGGCGGCGCGTCGCCGCGCAGCGCCGACAGCGCGCGCTTCGTCTCCTCCAGGCCCGTACGCGCCAGCCGCTGCGCGCGCTCCACCCGGTCCAGTGCCGCGCCGCTCTCGTCGCCGCGCTGCAGCAGCAGCCGCGCGCCCTCCAGGTGGACGATCTGCGCGGACAGCGAGTGCGCCAGGATGTCGTGGATCTCCCTGGCGATGCGCGCACGCTCGGCCAGCGCCGCCTCGCCCTCCTGCGCCGCACGCGCGGTCTCCGCCTCGGCGCGCGCGATCCGCCGCTCGCGGACGGCGTACGACGCGGTGATCGTGGCCACGAACCCGATGCCCAGGCCGATCGCCGGGCTGTCGCCGATCAGGCCGAGCCACGCCAGCACCGCGACGCCGCAGACGCCCGTCAGCGCGAGCCCGGCGGCCTGCCACAGCGCGAGCGTCCAGGTGCTTAGCCAGATCGCGCCGTACGCGAAGCCGAGCGCCGAACCGTGCGGGCTCACGCCGAACAGCACGATCGACGAGACCACCATCGCGTACGCGGGCGCCCACAGCCATCGCGTGGGCCGGTCGCGGAGCCAGAACAGCAGGTAGACGCTGATCAGGCAGCAGATGAGGCCCACCAGCACGGTCAGGTGGACGCCCCGCAGGCCCGGCTTGGGATCGGACGTGACCACCCCGAGGGCGATGGCCACGGGGAACCACACCCGGAACCAGGGGTTCCTGAACAGGTACGACGAGGCCGGGCCGGCCGGGTCGGGCCGGACCGGCCCGAACGGACCGTGCCGCATCCTGTCGAAGATCGCTCTCGCCTCCGCCGTCGTGCCTATGCCTGGACGGTAGCGGCGATCGCCGCACTGCGCCCGCGCCGCACGATGAACATGTTCTGCGCCAGGAGCGTGACCGCGAGGAACACCATGACCAGCCCGATCGCCGAGTGGATGCCCATCAGGTACGCGCCGCCGGCGAACCCGAGCCGGACCAGGATCGACCCGATCCACGCGGCCGCCGTCCATCCGGTGCCGCGCCGCATGAGCGCGCCCTTCGCGTCCCTCCAGACGATCACCGTAACGGCTCGGCCGTAACCGAGCGCCACCGCCACGGCGAGCTCCACGACCAGCAGCGCCGCGCTCACGACGGCGTGCGCCGGATCGATGAACCTGCCGTGGTCCTGGAAGATGACCAGCCCGATGCCGTACAGGCAGAAGATCAGCGGCATGAGGTACGTGCGGACGGGGGTGACCGGGATCGTCCTGAGCTGGTTCCGGATCACGATCGCGATGACCACGAGGCTGACCAGGACCGCCGGCAAATAGTTCTGCATAACCAAGGAAATTACGGGGCGGACGGTGGGAGCCGGATCGGCGTACGGGTCGGTTCGCGCCGTCCACCCGGGGGTGGACCGGGGGTGGACGGGCTACCAGCCGGTACGGTGACCCGGTGACCCACCGGTTCATGATCGTCGGCGACTCGATGACGATCGGCTCCCGCGGCGACTACACCTGGCGCTACCGGCTGTGGCGCCACCTGCGCTCCGCCGGCGTCGACGCCGCCTTCACCGGCCCGTACACCGGGGTGTACGACCACGCGACCGGCGAAGCGTGCGACGGCTACCGCGATCCGCGCTTCCCGACGGCGCACCACGCCGCGTGGGGCCGCCCGATCGGCGCGCTCAACGAGCGGATCACCGCCGACGTGCGCCGCCACCGTCCGGACACCCTGCTCGTCCTGATGGGCCTCATCGACCTGGGCTTCTACACCCTCGCCGACGCCACCGAGGCGAACCTGCGCGCGTTCGTCGCGGCCGTGCGTACGGGGAACCCAGCGGCACGGATCGTGCTGGCGCCGGTGCCGCTGAACGACCGCGGGCAGTCCGACCCGCTGTTCGCCGCGCAGCGCGCCGACTTCAACGCCCGCCAGGCGCGCGCCGCGGCCGGCCTCTCCACCCCCGCCGCGCCGGTCCTGCTCACCGGGCCGCTGCCCGGCTGGGACCTGCTGGCCGACACGTACGACGGCACCCACCCCAGCGAGCGCGGCGAGCACAAGATCGCCGCCGCGTTCGCCGGGACGCTGCACACCGGCCTCGGCATCGGCGCGCCGTACGGCCCGATCCCCCGGACCCGCAGCGCCCTTCCCGCGCCCGGCACGCCCGCCCTCACCCGCACCGGGGCCGCCTCGGCGATGCTGGGCTGGCCGCCGGTGGCCGGCGCCGACCGCTACCACGTGCTCGTCCGCGACGTCACCGGCGGCGTCCCGTGGGCGCGGCTCCCGTGGCCGGTCACCGAGCCGCGCTGCCCCTTCGACGGCCTGCTCGACGGGCACACGTACGCCTTCGCCGTACGGGCCCTGAACGGCACCGCGGAAGGCCCGTCGTCGCCGGTGCTTCGGACGCTCCTCAACCTGGGTACGCGGGGAATGCCGGAGCATGCCCCCGGTGTTGCGCCCCTGGAAAGGAGGACGGATGGTCGACAACCCGCTGGCGGTCCTGCAAAGCGGTGAGCTCTATCTCAAGATGGGCGACCCGATCGAGGCCGCTAACGTCCTGACTCCGCTGGCCGAGGCCGAACCCCGCAACAAGACCGTACTGGAGCTCATCGGACGGGCGTATTTCCACTCGGCCCAGTTGCACCGGGCTGAACGCGCCTTCCGCACCCTGATCGAGCTCGACCCCTGCGACGCGTGGGCGCACATCGCGCTGGCACGCACCCTGGAACGCCAGAGCCGCCACGACGAAGCCGCGCCGTACCGGAGGCTGCACGCCGCGATGAGCGGCGGAAGCCTCGACTGACCGGCCGATACGTGCGAACCCCCGGAGATCTCCGGGGGTTCCGTCGTCTCAGACGTCGATGCGGTCGGGGTCGAGGATGGCGGCGCCGTTGATGATGAACTCCCGGCGCGGCGGCACCACGTTGCCCATCAGGAGGTCGAACACCGAGGCGGCCTCCTCGGCGTCCTCGATGCGGATGCGGCGGAGCATGCGGTGGCGGGGGTCCATGGTCGTCTCCGCGAGCTGGTCGGCGTCCATCTCGCCGAGGCCCTTGTAGCGCTGGACCGGTTCCTTCCACCGCTGGCCCTTGCGCTCCAGCTCCGCCAGCCGCCGCCCCAGCTCGGCGTCGCTGTACGTGTAGATGTACTTCTCCTGGCCCTTGCGCGGCTTCGTCAGCTCGATGCGGTGCAGCGGCGGCACCGCGGCGAACACCCGGCCGGCCTGCAGCATGGGCCGCATGTACTGGTAGAAGAGCGTGAGCAGGAGGGTGCGGATGTGCGCGCCGTCGACGTCGGCGTCGGCCATGAGGATGACCCGCTGGTAGCGCGTCGTGTCGAGGTCGAACGAACGCCCCGACCCGGCGCCGAGCACCTGGATGATCGCCGCGCACTCGGCGTTCTTCAACATGTCGGCCAGCGAGGCCTTCTGGACGTTGAGGATCTTGCCGCGGATCGGCAGCAGCGCCTGGAACTCCGAGTTCCGCGCCAGCTTCGCCGTGCCGAGCGCCGAGTCGCCCTCGACGATGAACAGCTCCGAGCGCTCCAGCCCCTCGCTGCGGCAGTCGACCAGCTTCGCCGGCAGCGCCGAGCTCTCCAGCGCGGACTTGCGCCGCTGGTTCTCCCGGTGCTCCCGGGCCGCGACCCGCGCCTTGGCGGCCGCCGCGATCTTCTCCAGTGCCGACCTGGCCTGCTGCTTCTGCCCGCGCGGCGGCTTCTCGAAGTAGTCGGCGAGGCCGCGGCTCACGACCTTCGCGACGATCCGCGACGCGGCCGAGGTGCCGAGCACCTCCTTGGTCTGCCCCTCGAACTGCGGCTCCGGTACGCGCACGGCCACCACGGCGGTCAGCCCCTCCTGGGCGTCCTCCTTGGTGATCGCGTCGTCGCCGTTCTTCAGCAGCTTCGCCGCGCGCAACTGCTCGTTGAGCGTGCGCACCAGGGACCGCTCGAACCCGGAGATGTGCGTGCCGCCCTTGGGGGTGGCCACCACGTTCACGAACGAGCGGACGACCGTGTCGTAGCCGGTGCCCCAGCGCAGCGCGATGTCGACCGCGAGCTCGCGCTCGATCTCGGTGGAGGTCAGGTGGCCCTCGTCGTCGAGCACCGGGACGGTCTCGGTGAAGTGGCCGGTGCCCTCCATCCGCAGGATGTCGCCGATGGCCGTGTCGGGCGCGAGGTAGGTGCAGAACTCGCTGATGCCGCCGTCGAAGCGGAACTCCTCTTCGTACGGCCCGTCGCCGCCCTCGTGGGGGCGCTCGTCGCGCAGCACCAGCGTCAGCCCCGGCACGAGGAAGGCGGTCTGCCGCACGCGGTCGACGACCTTCTCCATGAGCACCGAGGCGTCGGGCAGGAAGATCTGGAGGTCCGGCCAGAAGCGGACGCGCGCGCCGGTGACCCGCTTGGCGACGCGCTTCACCTCGCGCATCCCGGAGCCGCGCTTGAACTTCGCGTCGGGCCCGGGGCCGTCGAACACGCCGGGGATGCCGCGGCGGAAGCTCATCGCGTGGGTGTGGCCGCCGCGGTCGACCTCGACGTCGAGCCGGGACGACAGGGCGTTGACCACGGACGCGCCCACGCCGTGCAGCCCGCCGGACGTGGCGTACGAACCGCCGCCGAACTTGCCGCCCGCGTGCAGCTTCGTCATCACCAGCTCGACGCCGGACAGCCCCGTCTTGGGCTCGGTGTCGACCGGGATGCCGCGCCCGTTGTCGCGCACCTCGAGCGAGCCGTCGGAGTGCAGCGTGACCTCGACGCGGTCGCAGTAGCCGCCGAGCGCCTCGTCGACCGCGTTGTCGACGATCTCCCAGAGGCAGTGCATGAGGCCGCGGCTGTCGGTCGACCCGATGTACATGCCGGGGCGCTTGCGGACCGCGTCGAGCCCTTCGAGGACGGACAGATGGCGCGCTGAGTAGCCGCCGGACTCGGCATCGTCGGCGAACGCGGTACTGGCGGCGGTCACTGCGGTGCTCCCGTGCCTCGAAGACGAAAGGATGTTCTACGGCACACTAGCCGCGACGTATGACAGTACCCCGGCCAACACGCCCGGACCGCCACTCCCCGCAGTTCCGCGCGACGATCTCGGCGCCCGGCCGCGGCCTCATGATCGGCTACGGGATGTGCACGTCACGACAGAAAGCTATTGCGCGGAACCGGCTACGCCTGGTATGCATTCCGACCGAAAAGCCGGTGACGTGCGTCACAACGAGGGCAATTCCGCTCTGGGCGTACCCGGGGCCTGGTTGGGAACGGATCCGTCGGGTTAGATGTTGTGCAAGGTGACAGCGCCGAGTACCTGAGGAAGGCGACGTGACTGGAACTATTACCCCCGCCAAGCCCCTGACGGCCGTCGATCGTTGCGACCGCTGCGGCGCACAGGCGTACGTTCGCGTCACCCTCACCAACGGCGGTGAGCTTTTGTTCTGCGCCCACCACATGAGGCGGTACGGCGAAGAACTGCGCAAGGTGGCCGCGGAAATCCACGACGAGACCGAACGACTTAACGAGACGACAACTGCGAGCGCCCCGGCCGAGGAACGGTAACCGGTGAGCGTATGCGGACACCCCGAATAAGAGCGCCCGATCCAAATAGCGCGGATTGACATAAGCGAAAGTGGCGGCCATCACATTCGATGGCCGCCACTTCGCTTATGCCGTTACCCGACCCGGTAGTGATAGCCGCCGGCGACGGCGAACCCGCACCCGGCGTACAGCGCCCGAGCGGGCGTGTTGGCCGCCACGACCGTGAGATACGCGTCGTGGGCGCCCGCGCCGCGCGCCGCGTCGAGCAGCGCCGCCACGATCGCGCGGGCGAGGCCCGCGCGGCGCCGCGCGGAATTCACCGCCATGCAGTAGATGCCGGCCCAGCCGCCGGTCACGGTGATACGCCCGACGGCGTCCGGAATGCCGTCGCCGATGTGCGCGTACGTCGACGGCACACCGCGCAGAATCCGCTCCCCCACGGCCAGATCCTCGGGCCCTCCCCGCCCATCGACCTCCCACCACCGCGCCATCCATTCGCCGGACGGTGAATCGTCCAGCCGTACGGGATGCGCGGGCGGATCCCAGGCGCCGTCGAGCGGCCGGGTCATGATCAGCGTCGGGTCGACGGAGGAGTAGCCGCGCGCGGCCAGCTCGGCGTCCAGCTCCGCCGCGCCCGGCGCCCCCTCGTCCAGCGAGAAGACCGGCGGGAGGCCGCGGTCCCGGTAGAAGCGCTCGGCCGCGGCGATCGCCGCGGCGAGGTCGGCCGGCCGCCCGGCGGGGAGCACGGAGTTGGCGCGCTTCGTCACACCGTCCGCGTACCTGAGCAGCCAGCCGTCCGACTCCTCCACGGTGTGCGCGGGCCAGTGCCGGTGCACGAGCCCGCCGAACCCGTCCGATCGCATCATCATGCGTTAATCATAATATTCATGCAGTACCGTGCGGGCCGTACGCTTGGCGTTCGCGTAACGATCCGCGTACGAAGGGACCTCCGTGCTCATCCTGCTTCCGCCGTCCGAGGGCAAGGCCGACCCCGCCGCGGGCGACCGGCCGCCGCTGGATCTCGGCGCGCTGAGCTTCCCGGAGCTCACGCCCGCGCGTGCCGAGGCGGTGGAGGCGCTGACGGCGCTGTGCGCGGGGCCCGACGACACGGCGCTCGCCGTGCTGGGGCTGACCGCGGGCCAGGTGGGCGAGCTGGCCCGCGACCGCGCGCTGGCCGCGTCCCCCGCCCTGCCCGCCGCGGAGCTGTACACCGGCGTGCTGTACGACGCGCTCGGCCTCGGCGGGCTGCTGGCCGACCCGGCGACGGCGGACCGTACGCGCGCCGCCGTGGTGATCTTCTCCGGCCTGTGGGGCGTGCTCCGCGTGGACGACCCGGTGCCGCCGTACCGCCTCGCGATGGGGGTGAAGCTGCCGCCGCTGGGGCCGCTCGCCGGGTTCTGGCGGCCCGCCCTGCGCGCCGCGCTCGCGGAGCCGAGCGGGGGCCGCCTGCTGGTGGACATGCGGTCCGCGCCGTACGCCGCGGCCTGGCGGCCCGAGGCGGCCGCGCGTGAACGGCACGTGGCCGTGCGCGTGCTGCGGGAGCGGCGGGTGCGCCGCAAGGTGACGCGGTCGGTGGTCAGCCACATGGCGAAGGCGACGCGCGGCGCGGTCGCCGGCGCGCTGCTGCGCACGGGCGCGGCGCCGGGCACCCCGAAGGACCTCGCCGAGGCCGTCAACGACCTCGGCTACCGCGCGGAGCTGACCGAGCCGCCCCGGCCCGGCGCGTCGGCCGTGCTGGACGTCATCGTCACCGACTAGCGCCCGGCCATGGCGAAGGCCCCGGAAGCGCTGGGCTTCCGGGGCCTTCACCATGTGTCACGCGTTAGGGCGCTTGCCGTGGTTCGCGGCCTTCTTCTTGCGCTGGCGGCGCTTGCGGGCGCGCTTGGCCATGGTGGTCCTCCGCTGGGTCGTGGTCGGTGGGATCAGTCGAGGTAGTCGCGCAGCACCTGCGAACGGGACGGGTGGCGCAGCTTCGACATGGTCTTGGACTCTATCTGGCGGATGCGCTCGCGCGTCACGCCGTAGACCTTGCCGATCTCGTCGAGGGTCTTCGGCTGGCCGTCGGTCAGGCCGAAGCGCATGGAGACCACGCCCGCCTCGCGCTCGGACAGGGTGTCCAGCACGGAGTGGAGCTGCTCCTGGAGCAGGGTGAAGCTGACCGC
Organism: Streptosporangiaceae bacterium; assembly: GCA_036502625.1. Lineage (GTDB taxonomy): Bacteria > Actinomycetota > Actinomycetes > Streptosporangiales > Streptosporangiaceae > DASXYG01. The sequence goes on along the minus strand of DASXYG010000049.1, from coordinate 10,902 downwards.
CTCACCCGGCTGGATGGCCTCGGAGTCCTCGATGAGGTCGCCGAACTCGCTGTCGCCGTCCTCGCCGAGGGGTGTGTGCAGCGAGATGGGCTCGCGGCCGTACTTCTGCACCTCGACGACCTTCTCGGGCGTCATGTCGAGCTCCTTGGCGAGCTCCTCCGGGGTCGGCTCGCGGCCGAGGTCCTGGAGCATCTGGCGCTGCACGCGGGCCAGCTTGTTGATCACCTCGACCATGTGGACCGGGATGCGGATGGTCCGCGCCTGGTCGGCCATGGCGCGGGTGATCGCCTGGCGGATCCACCACGTGGCGTACGTGGAGAACTTGTAGCCCTTGGTGTAGTCGAACTTCTCGACCGCACGGATCAGGCCCAGGTTGCCCTCCTGGATGAGGTCCAGGAAGAGCATGCCGCGCCCGGTGTAGCGCTTGGCGAGGGAGACGACGAGGCGGAGGTTCGCCTCGAGGAGGTGGTTCTTCGCCCGGCGGCCGTCCTCGGCGATCCACTCCAGATCGCCGCGGGCCTCCACGGGCAGGACGTCCTCGGCGAGCTTCTCCTCGGCGAACAGGCCCGCCTCGATGCGCTTCGCCAGCTCGACCTCCTGCTCGGCGTTGAGCAGGGGGACCTTGCCGATCTGCTTGAGGTAGTCCTTGACCGGGTCGGCCGTCGCGCCGGCGGCGGCGACCTGCGCGGCCGGTGCGTCATCGTCGTCCTCGGTGACGATGAACGCCTCGTCCTCGCTGTCGGACTTCCGCGTCGCCGGGCCCTCGGCCTCTTTCGCCTTGACCGGAGGGGCCTCTTCGGTGTCGTCGGTCTCCTCGATGACCTCGAGCTCGACCTCTTCGATCTCCAGGTCGACGACCTCTTCGCCCTCGCCCTCGCCGTCGGCGTCGGTGAGCTCGATGTCGTCGGAGTCGGCCGCGGCGCCCTTCGGCGTCTCGGCCGCGTCGGCATCCGGCTTGGTGCCGTTCTTGCCCGCCGTCGGCGCCGCGGTGGTCTTCGCGGACTTGGCCTTCTTGGCGGTCTTGGTCGCCGTCGCGGTCGTGGCGGCGGACTCCTCCGCCGGGTCGACCGCGACCGAGTTCGACTGCCGCGCGGCGGCGGTCGTCTTCTTCGCTGTGGTCTTCTTGGCCGCTGGCTTGTTGGCCGTCTTCTTCCCCACCGGCATCTTGTCCTCGGACTCGTCAACCTTGACGTCACCGTCAACGACGGCGGTGACGGCCTCGGTCTGCTCCTTGGCCGCGGCGGTCTTCAGGGGAGCCGCCTTTCGCCGGGATCCGTTCGCACGCGCGCGCTTGGGTGCGGCGGAATCGGCGGCGCTCAGCCGGACGGTGACACCCTCCTTGCTGAGACTTCGCAGGATTCCTGCGGCCCGCGACAGGGGGATATCGGCCTCTTCGAACGCCCTTCGCACGTCTTCGGGCTCGAGGTAGCCCTGGGACCGCCCACGCTCGATGAGCTGCTGGATCATGGGCTCGTGCAGCTCGGACTGCTTTGAGCGGGTCGAACTAGCGGGCGACACAAACACCTCTCGTTGCGATCCTCGGCCGCCGTTGAGGCGGCTGCCACGGCGCGCCAGACGAGTCGAGCCGTACTTTGGTCGAGCATTGCCGCACGGCTGCGAATTCCCAACGGGCGCGTCCCGCCGGTTTCCTTGCTACCACCTTAGGACGACTAAACAGGTCCTCCGTACGGATGACAGGGGGATATCACCACACTGCCGGGTCATATCAGGGCTCGCGGGGCACGACACGGATGGCGAGAACCGTGACGTCGTCGTCCTGTTCATAACCCGCCAACATGTTCTCGACGAGATAATCCAAGATCCTCTCCGGACTCGCGATCACATCGTCCGGTGCCTCTGCGGCGGCCGCCAGAAGATCGTCAAGGCCGTCGCTCAGCTTCCGCCGATGGTTCTCGACAAGTCCATCGGAGTAGAGCACCGCGGTGTTACCGGGCGGCACGTTAAAAGGATGCTGCGATCGCGGAGTGGGCCAGCCGAGAGGCGTGCCCGGCTCGGTGTAGACGAGCTTCGGCTCGACGCCGGGACCGATCAGCAGGGGCGGCAGGTGGCCGGCGTTGCCGAGCACACCGTTGCCCGTTACCGGATCGATGACGAGATACGCCAAGGTCGTGACCTGCTCGTCGGCCTCGGTGACCGAGAACAGCCGGTCGAGGCCGTCGAGCACGGCCTTCGGGCGCGGGTCGGTCAGCGCGAGCGCGCGCAACCCGTTGCGCACGCGGCTCATGCCGGCCGCGGCGGTCAGGCCCTTGCCCACGACGTCGCCGACGACCACGCCGAACCGGCCGTCCGCCAGCGGGATGCCGTCGTACCAGTCGCCGCCGACCTGGACGTTCTTGGTGCCGGGGAGGTACTGGGCGTGCAGCGCGATGCCGGGGACCTCGGGCAGCCGCTCGGGGAGCAGGCTGCGCTGCAGCACCTCGGCCGTGGTGTGCTCGCGCTCGAAGAGGGTGGCGCGCTCCACGGCGAGCGCGCACTGGCCGGCCAGCGCCTCGAGGAAGACCTTCTCCTCTTCGGTGATCTGCCGGTGGCGGGTGAAGGCGAACCGCAGCGCGCCGATCGTGTTGCCGGCGGCGAGCAGCGGCAGGCCCACCCACGCGCGCTCGTCGGTGTCGTCGAGGAAGACGTCGATATCCGGCGTGCGGAGCTGGATGCGCAGCATGTCGGGCGTCTCGGCGAGGAAGGGCTTGCGCTCGCGCACGGCCAGGGAGAGCACGCTCGGCTTCTCCAGCGACACGAGGTCGCCGCGCGAGGCCGTGCCCGGCTCACCGGCGTTGACCAGGCGCAGCTCGCGGCGGTCGCCGTCGAGCAGCGCGACCTCGGAACGGTCGGCGCCGATCGCGGACCGGCCGACCTCCATGATCACCTGGACGACCTGCTCGACGGTCAGCGCCTCGGCCAGCATGGACGTCGCCTGCTGGAGCCGGGCGGTGCGCAGCGCCGCCGCCGAGAGCTGCTCAGTGAGCCGGTGGCGCATCTCGTCGGCCTCGCGCTGCGAGGAGATGTCGGTATGCGTGCCGACCCACTCGACGGTCTCGTCGTGGCGGACGATCGGCACGGCGCGGGAGTCCATGGTGCGGAAGCCGCCGCTGCGGGTGCGCACCCGGAAGGTCATCTGGAACACCGAGCGCTCGGTGACGGCCTTGCGCCACGCCGCCTCGGTCTTCTCGCGGTCGTCGTCGTGCAGGGCGTCGAGCCAGCCGTCGCCGAGGTATTCGTCGAGCGTCTGGCCGGTGATCGCGCGCCACTCCGAGGAGTCCTCGTAGATGCGGCCGTCGGGCCTGGCCACCCACACGAGCGCGGAGCTCGCCTGCACCAGGGAGCGGTAGCGCTCCTCGCTGCGGCGGACCTCTTCCTCGGCGAGCTGCCGGTCGTTGACGTCCACCGCGATCAGGGCGATGCCGTTGATCTTGCCGTCGGCACTGTGCGCCGGGAACGAGGAGAACGCCCAATGGCGGCCGTCGCCCTCGCCGTCGTCGGCGGGCGCGACGCGCTGGTCGGCGTCGAGCAGGGCGCGGTCGGTGTCGAGCACCTCGCCGAGGACGGCCTCGACGGGTTCGGCGATCTCCGCCGACCACACCTCGGACGGCCGCCGCCCGATGTGCGCCGCGGCGCCGACGCCGTGCAGGTCGGCGAGGGTCTGGTTGATCCGCCGGAAACGCAGCGACGTGTCGAAGAACGCGAATCCGATGGGGGCCTCGCGCAGCAGGGTGTCGAGCAGCGCTGCGTCAGAGGCGTCGAGGCCCTCGGCCCGCGGAGGGGGTACGGAGGTCTCGGTGCTCACGTGCGCCACCTCCGTCGCTCCCAGTCACCTACAGCAAGGTAGGAATACGTCACCGTGAGTGAACAGGAGCAGGCTAGCGTTCCTGACTCGATCACGACACCACTCGTTGCGTCTGTTGTGCTTACGGGGATCAGACTTCGCAGATCTGGCCGTCGACCGTTTTCGCTTGCGTCCTGCGCGGTCACCAACATAGCTCAACGGGGAGCTTCCTCATCGCGGCGGCCTCACGCTGAGAAAACACGTAGTCAAGCAACGTTATCCGTCTTGGCGACAGCCTCAGGGTACGCCACCACGACACCTTCCGCCCGGCCAAGCGGTGCAACAATCACCGCGGGATCGGGCGCGAAAACATCGTACGTGCTGCTCGGCGCCGGTGTGACCGGTGCATGTGAAGTCGCCGTGAAATCAGTGCCGCGTTGCGGCACAGCGCATCGTCACGCGGATACCACGACCATTCACTGATCGTCACCCGGCACTTTTCGCGGCGCGTTTGACCTGCTGTTTGAACGCGCGAACCGCGCCGAGGGTCTCCGCGTCGACGACATCGGCGACGGAACGGCGCGCCTCTTCGTCACCGTAGGCGCCGGCGGCCTCGCGCCACCCCTCCGGGCGCACGCCGCGCTGCTTGCCGAGCAGCGCCAGGAAGATCTGCGCCTTCTGGCGGCCGAAGCCCGGCAGCGCGGACAGCCGCTTCAGGAGCTCCTTGCCGGTCGGCGCGTCGTTCCACAGCGCCTCGGTGTCGCCGTCGTAGTTCTCGACGAGGAACTGCGCGAGCTTCTGCACGCGCCCGGCCATCGAGCCGGGGAACCGGTGCACGGCCGGCTTCTCGGCCAGCAGCGCGGCGAACGCCTCCGGGTCGTACGCGGCGATCTTCCGCACGTCCAGGCCGTCGTCGCCAAGCCGGCGCGCGATGGTGTACGGGCCGGCGAAGGCGCGCTCCATCGGGATCTGCTGGTCCAGCAGCATGCCGGTGAGCAGCGCGAACGGATCGCGCGCCAGCAGGGCGTCCGCGTCGGTCTCCTGCGCGAGGCACATCCGGGATGTCATGGCGCCATCCTGCTACACATCGCCGCCGGTGTCCGCAGCCCCGCGCGTGTGAGCAGGTGCGCCCGGGTACGAATGAGGCGGCTTGCGGTACGGCCACGATCCGTTGACGACCGTTATCCACGGGTTCGCCGCCGGGGGGTTGCCCGTCCCGCGGATCGGGGGTTGAAATGAGTCGACCCCGAACGCGTGCCTAGGGGGACAGTGCGCATGGGATTCGCAATGGCAGACGCCGGCATCCAGACCACCGCTGACGTGGGCGGCAACGCGAACGACAGCGCGTCCGCGCTCCGTGCCGTCGGCGACCGTCTCGGCGGCGAGTTCGCCGTCCTCCCCGCGGCCACCGTGCGGCGCCAGGTGGAGGACGCCTGGGTCTGTGTGCGCCAGCTCGGCCTGGAGATCACGCCGTGGCTCGTCGAGCGCGTCGCCCGCGAGCACCTGACGCATCTTGTGAGGTCCGAGCCGCCGTCCGGCCGCGGCGCCCGGCATTTGCACTAGGTGCCAATGTTCGTACGCCCGTCGCCGTCCGCTCGGGTGCCCGCATCTGACAGGCTGGACCCGTGAGTTCGTGTCGAGCCAACCCCCCGAGTCCCGGCACGGACAGCTCCGGCCGGCGCTCAGACCCGCCGCCGTCAGAGCTGTTCGCCGAGATGCTGCGCGCCGCCCGTGAGCTGCTCGCGGTCCGGAGCCCGCTCGACGCGGAGCTCATCGTCAGCGAGATGCTCGGCACCTGGTGGGGCCGCCGGCTCCCCGACGCCGACGTCGAGGAGGTCATCGGCGAGGGCCTGGTCGGCTACGCCGACAGCGTGGGCTCCCCCGCCGCGCTGGCCCTGCTCAGCGGCATCGCCTCGCTCGGCACCACCGGGCAGTGCGCGAAGGCGGCCGAGGCGTCCGAGCGGCTGGTCGCCTCCGGCGTGGCCCGTCCGGCGTGGGCCGAGCGCGTCGGCAAGGTCAAGCGCGGCGACGCGTACGTCACACAGGACGTCTACGGCGACCGCGACGAGGTCGTCTGCGGCTTCTCCTACGACGACGAGGAGCCGCACGCCCTAGTCGCCGTCATCGACTACAACCTCGGCGGCATGGTCCGCGACGCCTGGGTGACGTCCCAGGTGGAGACGCTGCTCGACCGCTGCCGCCAGGCCGCCGACGACGACCCGCTCGTGACGTTCGCGCCGCTGCCGGCCGCGCGGGTGCGCCCGCTGCTTGAGGAGTCGCTGCGGCTCACCGACGAGGCGGCCATCCCCGCGGTCACCGACAACTTCGGCGGCTACCACGCCTTCCTGCGCTCGCGCGTGCGGTCGCTGCCGAAGGGCCGCAGGCGCCGGGTGCCGCCGCCGGGCGGCGGCGGGTCCTACGGTCCGGACGACCGGGCGATGCTCGCGGCGGAGTTCCTGGCCTCCGACGAGGCCGAGGCGGTCTCGGACCGCAGCGCGGCGGGTCGGTGTGTCGACCACATCATTGATTACGGCTGCGATCAGGATTTCGGGCGCCCTCTTCGGGTGAGCCCGACGAAATCCGAGACGTTCCTGCTCGACTGGCTGCCCCGCAAGGTCATGCTCAGCCCCGAGGAGCAGGACGCCATGCCGCACGTCCTGGTCGCGTGGGTGCGGTGGGCGGCGGCCCGTACGAACCTCCCGGAGCCGGGGCTGCGGCACACCCTCGACGCGCTGTGGGAGGCGATCCCCCGGTTCGTCGCGGCGTACCGCGATCCCGCGTCGTTCGGCATGGACGCCTCGGTGACGGAGCGGCTGCTGCCCGACGGCGACCTCGAGGCGCTGGCCCGCCGCGCGTTCGCGTTCCCGGTGCTCCAGGGCACCCACGGCGACGTCGACCTCGCGGCGCTCGACCCCGCCGACCCGGTCGACCGGCGCACGCTGGTCCTGATGGAGCACGTCCAGCAGGACGACGCCCATGTCGACGGCCACCTGAAGCTGGCGACGCTGCTGTGGCGCGGCGAGCCGCCCGAGCTGTGGGAGACGGCGCAGCGCCTGCTCGACCTCGGCTACACCCGGCAGGACGTCCTGCACATGCTGATGGACGCCCTGGCCCGCGTCGGCGAGCACGACGCCGCGCTGAAGCGCGCGCTCGCCGCCCTCCCGGAGGACTGACCGGCACCGCTCCCCCGATCCCCGGCCGCGCCGCGGCCGGGGATTTCGCGTGCCCGGTGTGGCCGTACACTCAACTGGTACGGGCGTACCAGTTTTGCGGAAGGGGAGACATGACCTGGCTCGTGCTCGCGGCGGCCATCGCCTGCGAAGTGGTCGCGACATCGGCGCTGAAGTACAGCGAGGGGTTCAGCAGGCTGATCCCGTCGATCGCGGTGGTCCTCGGGTACGGCGGCGCGTTCGTCCTGCTGGGCATCGCGCTGAAGATGAAGATGCCGGTGAGCGTGGCGTACGCCGTGTGGGCGGGCGCGGGCACGGCGGCGATCGCGCTGATCGGCGTGGTCGCGCTGCACGAACCGGTGACGGCCATGAAGACGGCGGGCATCGCGCTGATCATCGGGGGCACGGTGCTGCTCAACCTCGGCGGTGCCCATTGACCCCGCCCGTGCAGCGGCGCGGCAGGCGGCGGCGTGCCGCGCTGCTCGACGCCGCCGCCGAGCTGCTCGCCGAGGGCGGGTTCGGCGCGGTCAGCCACCGTGCCGTGGCCGACCGCGCGGGCCTGCCGCTCGCCGCGACGACGTACTACTTCGCGTCGCGCGACGACCTGGCCGCGAGCGCCCTGGAGAAGATCATGCGGGACGAGCTGGCCCGGCTCCGCGCGCTGCTGGCGCAGACGAGCCGCGCCGCGGGGCCGCGCGCGATGGCACGCGCGCTGGTGGCCGCGCTCGTACCGGGCGATCCGGCGGAGCGCAGCTACCAGCTCGCGATGTACGAGCTGTACGTCCAGGCGGGCCGGGGCGACGGGCGGCTGCGGGAGCTGGCGCGCGACTGGAACGAGGGGTGCGTGGAGGTCGTCGCCGAGCTGCTCGCCGAGCGCGGCCACCACCTCGACGACGTGGACGTACGGCTGATCACGACGCTGGCCGACGGGCTCACGCTGGAGCTGCTCGTGGAGGAGCGGGCCGACACCGGCACGGCCGTCGCGGTGCTCACGCGCGCGCTCGCCGCGTTGGGCGCGTCAGGCGCGGAGCGCGGCGACGAACAGTGACTGCGCCGAGCGGCCGATGGCGCCGCGCTCGTCGAACAGCGCCGTGTCGCAGACGCCCGCGCCGGCGAGGCCGATCGTGGTGACGGCGTCCAGGCAGGTCCACTCGGTCTCCGGCTGCCGGTAGAGGTGCAGCGAGAGGTCCAGGTTGCTGTACGTGTAGGCGTCGCGCTCCACCTCGGCGCTGATGCCGGTGGCGAAGTCGCACAGCGCGAGGACCCGTTCGACGGGGCGCGCCCGCGCGTCGCCGACCAGCGGCACCCGCAGGTGGGCCCAGGCCGTGCCGGGGCCCATGGCGCGGAAGCTGCCCGCGACGAACCGCATCTCGACGGCCTCCTGGAACCCGAAGGCGAACCGGGCGCGGCCGTACGACGACTCCGTAGGCAGCCGCGCGGGCGGCTCCGGCGGCCGGGTGACGCCTCCCGGGCTGGTGCCGGGCGCGGTGAGCCAGGCGCGCGCCCGTGCGACCGTACGGCGGCCGTCGCTCATCTCGGCGACGACGCAGGCGGTGCGGCGGCCGCTCTTCAGCGTCTCGGACGTCACGGTGAGGTCGCCGACGGGGACGGGCGAGAGGTAGTCGACGGTGATCTGCGGGATGGCCCAGTCGTCCGGCACGGCGGCGGCGGCGCGGTGGGCGAGCAGGGCGGCTACGGGGCCGCCGTGCTGCTGGTCGGTCCGCCACGGGCCCTGGGTGAGGCGGGTGGCGCGGAAGCGGTCGGGGCCGAGCGGCTCGTACAGCGTGTCGTCCATGCGGTGTCTCCTCGCGCTCCTCGCGGCTCGCCGCCGAGTCTGCCCGATCACCGTGCGGGGTGGGCGACGGGGGCCCGTACGTCTGGTACGTACGCGCCTGGCCTGCGGGAACACAATGCCCTCTGGAAATGTCACACCGGGCACGTATTCTCGCTCATGAGTTCGACATCAGTGCCGGGAGGAGGACCAATGGCAGCGCACGCAGCCATCCCCTGGGAGGAAGACGGCCGTCGCGAGTGTCGGGTCTGCGGTGGGCCGATCACCCCCGCCGACGCGTACCCCGTCCTGCACAGCGGCGAGCAGTACCCCCCGACCCCGCCCCTGCGCGAAGACGCGCCGGGCTTCGCGGCCGCGTTGAAGGCCGCCCAAGCGGCGATGACCCACGTGCCCAACGAAGCCGGCGATGACGACAAGATGCGCGCGGTGGTGGAGGGCATCTACCGCGCGGGCCTCATCACCCGCCGCCCCCGCCGTACGACCCGCCCCGACCACGACACCTTCGCGCCGGGCACCTTCGAGGCGGCCTGACTCCTATGCTGACGATGACCGTCCGCGATGGAGAGGTACGCCGTGAGCGCTTCGATGCCCGTGCTGAGTGCCGTGGCAGCCCAATGGGCCGACCGGCCACCGGAAGAGACGCTGCACACCGCGTCCCTCGCCGACGAGCTCGGTTACCCGGAGCTGTGGATCGGCGAGACCGCGACGTACGACGCCTTCTCCCTGGCCACCGCGATCGGCCTCGCCACCGACCGCGTGCCCCTGACGATCGGCCCTCTGGCGGTGGGCGTCCGCGACCCCGCCATGATCGCCATGGGCGTCGCCTCGGTAGCCGCCCTCATCCGCCGCCCGGTCACGGCAGCCCTCGGCACCTCGTCCCCCCGCCTGGTCCGAAACTGGCACGGGCGCTCCACCGAGGACGCCGCCTCAGCCCTGTCCGAGAGTGCACGCGCGGTAACCGCACTACTCGCGGGCGAGACCGTCACACCGACGCGTACGGTCAGCGGTCCCGACGCGAACGAGAACGCGGGCGGCTCTGGCGCGCATGACGCCAGCGCCGACGGCTCCGGCACGCGCAAGGGCGGCGGCAAGGGCTCGGGCGCCCCGGGCGAGGCCGGGTTCAAGCTGCTGCTCGACCCGCCGGGCGGCGCGGTCACGGTCGCCGCGTTCGGGGCGCGCGCGGTGCGCGCCGCCGCGGAACACGCCGACCGCATGGTGGTCGACATGGTCAGCGTCGAGAGCGCCGCACGGCTCCGCGCCGAACTCGACCAGGCCGCCAAGGAGGCGGGCCGTCCGGCGCCGCGGCTGGCGGCCTGGCTGCCCGCGGCGGTCGACCCCGCGCCCGAGGCGCTGGCGCAGCTCGTCCGCGCCCTCGTGCCGTACCTCGGCCTGCCCGGCTACCGCGACATGTTCGCCGAGGCCGGCTACTCCGAGATCACCGAGCTGGCCCGCTCCGGCGCCGGCTACCAGGAGGTCGTCCGCGCCCTGCCGCTCGACATCCTCAACACGATCGGCCTGGTGGGCAACCGCACCACCATCACCGAACGCCTCAGCGAATACGCCGACGCCGGCGTCAACGAGGTAGCCATCGTCCCCACAACAGCCGGCGACCGCGGCGGCGCCACCACCCTCACCGCCCTCCACAACCTCCGCGCCTGACCCCAAGCCCTGGCGTACCGCACCCCCGGCCTGGCCACCCCATCCCGCCTCCCCCGGCGCACACCCCCCGTCCTCACCCCCGCCCGCCCCGAGCGCCACGCGCTCCGGGGGCACATGGGGGACGACACGATGCAGCCCCGCACCCCGCGCAAGCCCCGCACCCCGCGCAAGCCCCGGGCACCCGTGCCCCCGTGCCCCCGGGCGCGCAGCGCTCCGGGCGGGGGCACATTAGGGCGGTGCGAGCTGCCCCGGCGCGGGAGAGAATGTGCGGCACGTCCGGGGGCGGGGGTGCCGCGGGGCAAGGCGGGCGGGGGGACGGGCCTTGGGAGGTCACAGGGCGGCGGGAGGGGTGCGCTGGGGCGCGAGGGGGTCAGTGCAGCTCGGGCGGAGCGGACAGGCCGGGGCGGGTGTGAGGCCGCACGGGCGCCAGACAGAGTGTGCGGCAGGGCGCGGGCAGGGTGGGCCGGGGTGGGGATGAGGGTGGGCCGTAGGGTTTGGGG
>DASXYG010000048.1:0-8130 GCA_036502625.1 Streptosporangiaceae bacterium | reverse complement strand
AGGAGGGAGACCTTGATGCCGTCGACCTGGGCGGGGTGCCCGGCGATGATCGCCAGGACGGTCTCGGCGGCGCGGTCCAGGTCGTCCGCGCCCCAGTATCCGGTGAGCGCCGGGTCGAACATGGGGCCGAGCCAGTGGAGGATCGCGGGGCGGGTGACCTGGCGCAGCAGGCGGCCGTAGACCCGTACGTAGTCCTCCGGGCCGGACGCGGACGCGGCGAGCTGACGGCTCGCCATGATCACCGGCGCCGCTCCAGCGTCCTCGACCACCGCGAGCTGCTCCTCGTACGCGCCGGTGATCGCCTCAAGTGACGCGGGGCCAGGCGAGAGCTGGTCCGTGCCCGCGCCGCACACGAGCCGCCCGCCGTCCGCGCGCGCCGCCGCCCCCGTACGGGCGATCAGCTCGCGGGTCTCCGGCCAGCCGAGGCCCATACCGCGCTGTGCGGTGTCCATCGCCTCGGCGACGCCGAGGCCGTGGGACCAGAGGTGGCGGCGGAACGCCAGCGTCGCCTCCCAGTCCAGCGCCGCGCCGTCGCCGAGCGGGTCGGCCACGACGTGCGCCGCCGCGTACGCCACCCGTGACGCGGCGGGCACCGGGGACGCAGGGAACACCCGCGTCGCGCCCATCTCGTACGCCGCGGCGGTCCCGTCCGCGTACGGCAGGGCAAGCCTCATCGCGGCAGGTCCGGTACGTCGAGGCGGCGGCCCTCGTGCCAGGAACGGAGGCCGAGTTCGCCGAGCTGGACGCCGCGGGCGCCGGCCCAGAAGTCCCAGCGGAACGGCTCGTCGTCCACGACGTGGCGCAGGAACGCCTCCCATTCGGCGCGGAAGCCGTTGCCGAAGTCGGCGTTGTCCGGCACCTCCTGCCACTGCGAACGGAAGTCGTGCGCGGCCGGCAGGTCGGGGTTCCACACCGGCTTGGGCGTCATCGAGCGGTGCTGCACGCGGCACCGCCGCAGTCCGGCGACCGCGCTGCCCTCGGTGCCGTCCACCTGGAACTCCACGAGCTCGTCGCGGAACACCCGGGTCGCCCACGAGGAGTTGACCTGCGCGATGATCCCGCCGTCCAGCTCGAAGATCCCGTACGCGGCGTCGTCGGCGGTCGCGACGTACGCCGCGCCCACCTCATCGACCCGCTCCGGGATGTGCACCGCGCCCACGGCCTGCACCGACCGCACCGGCGCGATCGTCTCGTCCAGCACGTAGCGCCAGTGGCAGAACATGTCGGCGATGATCCCGCCGCCGTCCGCGGTGCGGAAGTTCCAGCTCGGCCGGTTGGCCTCCTGCCAGTCGCCCTCGAACACCCAGTAGCCGAACTCGCCGCGCACCGACAGGATGCGGCCGAAGAACCCGCCGTCCACCAGCCGCTTCAGCTTCCGCAGGCCCGGCAGGAAGATCTTGTCCTGCACGACGCCGTGCTTGATCCCCGCGTCCGTCGCGAGCCGGGCCAGCTCGATCGCGCCGTCCAGGTCCGAGGCCAGCGGCTTCTCCGTGTAGACGTGCTTCCCGGCCGCGATGGCCGCGCGGATCGCGGGCACGCGGGCGCCGGTGATCTGCGTGTCGAAGTACACCTCGACGTCCGTACGGGCCAGCGCGGCGTCCAGGTCGGTGGTCCACTCCGTCAGCCCGTGCCGCTCGGCCAGCGCGCGCAGCCTCGCCTCCGTGCGCCCGACCAGGACCGGCTCCGGCCACAGGAGCGTGCCGTCGGCGAGCGGCAGCCCGCCGTCCGCGCGGATCGCCAGGATCGACCGTACGAGGTGCTGGTTCTCCCCCATGCGGCCGCTGACGCCGTTCAACACGATCCCGATCGGCCTGCGTGCCATGCGCGGTCCTTTCCGTGGTGCGGTCAGTCGGCGGCGGTGCGCGCGCCGAGGAGGTCGCGGATGCGGGCGGTGGCGCGGCCGAAGTCCGGGCGGGCCACCGTCGCGGCGTACGGGCGGTCGGCGGGCAGGCCGGTCGCGATGACGTCCGCGACCGTGCCCGGCCGCGGCGTCAGCACGACCACCCGGTCGGCCAGGTACACCGCCTCCGCGATCGAGTGCGTGACCAGCACCACGGTCGTCCGGGTCGCCCGCCACACGCGGCGCAGCTCGATGTTCATCTGCTCGCGGGTCAGCGCGTCGAGCGCGCCGAACGGCTCGTCCATCAGCAGCACCGGCGGCTCGTGCAGCAGCGCGCGGCACAGCGCGACCCGCTGCCGCATGCCGCCGGACAGCTCGTACGGGTAGGCGTCCTCGAACCCGGCCAGCCCGGTCATCTCGACCAGCTCGGCCGTACGCTCGCGGGCGCGTTCGGCGGGCATCCGGCGCATCTCCGCCTGGAGCAGGATGTTGCGGCGCGCGGTCCGCCACTCCAGGAGGGCGTCGCGCTGGAACACGTAGCCGATGTCGTGGCGCGGCCCGGTGACCGGCTCGCCGTGCAGCAGCACCCGCCCGGCGGACGGCTTCAGCAGCCCGGCCACCAGCTTGAGCAGCGTCGACTTCCCGCAGCCCGACGGCCCCACGATGGCCACGAACTCGCCGGCCGCCACGTCCATGCCGATGCCGTCCAGCGCGGTGACCTCGCGCCTGCGGCCGCGGAACCGCACGGCGATGTCGGCCAGCTCGATCGTGCCCGTACGCGGCTCCGTGTCCGGCGGTCTGACCTCGGGGTTCACCGTGGCGCTCACTTCGGCGCCACCGACGCGTCCCAGTACACCGACGGCGCCTGGGACTTCGCGATCACGCCGGTCTGCTGGAAGATCCTGATGGTCTGCTTCCAGTCGGCGTCGCTGTCGACGCCCGGGGCCTTGCCCTTCGTCGCCGGGGTGTGCAGCAGCGTGAGCGTCGTACGGAACTGCTCGGCCAGCACCTTCGGCGGTGGGAGCTGCGCGGACGCGCCGTTCATCGCGGCCACCGCGCCCGACGGGTCGCCCTCGGCCGCCGCCCACGCCTCACTCGACGCCGCCGCCATGCGCGTGACCAGGTCCTTGTTGGCCAGCTCGCGCGAACCGGCGATGAGGCCGTTGGAGAAGTAGTTCAGCCCGAACTTCGCGAACCGCAGGTACGACACGGGCTTGCCGGACTTCGCGGCCATCGTCGGCCCCTGGTCGTTGGCGAACCCGACCAGCGCGTCCACCCGTCCGGAGATCACCGCGGCGATCTTCCCGGCCGGGTCGGTGTTCTGGATCTTCACCGCGGACGCGGGGATGCCGTTGCGCTTGAGCAGCGCGGGGAACGACGCGGTGAGCGCGTCGCCCGCGGTGCCGGCGATCCGCTTGCCGCGCAGGTCCGCGGGCGTCTTGATGCCCTTCGCCGTGAACGACTGCACGGACGCGGGCGTGGTCTGGAGGAACACGCCGACGCTCTTGACCGGCATGCCCTTCTCGACCGCGGGCAGCAGCGAGGAGGTGTCCGCCCAGCCGAAGTCGGTCTGCCCGGCGGCGGTGGCCTGCACGGTCTTCTGCGAGCCCTGGCCCGCGTTGATCGTCAGCGCGATGCCGTGCTTCTCGAAGATGCCCTTCTTCTTGCCGTAGTAGAACGGCGCGTGCTCGCCGTACGGGTACCAGTTGAGCGTCAGCGTGACCTTGTCGAGCTCCTTGCCGGACGCGCTCTTCGTCTTCTCCCCGCCGCCACCGCACGCGGTTGCCAGCGCGAGGACCGGGACGAGGGCGACGGTGACGGCGGCGATGCGACGTGTCATCGGGGATCCTTGATCAGTAAGTGGTGGTCACGGCCGCGCCGCGGCGGCTGGCGTGCCAGGGGAGGAGGAGCTGCTCGGCGAGCTCGACGAGCACGAACAGCACGACGCCGATCAGCGACATGATGATCAGCCCGGCGAACAGCATCGGGGTGTCGAGGTTGCCGTTGGCCTGGAGGATCACGAAGCCGAGGCCGGAGTTGGCGCCGACGAACTCGCCGACGACCGCGCCGGTGACGGCCAGCGTGACGGCCACCTTCAGGCCGGAGAACAGGTACGGCAGCGACGCGGGGAAGCGGATCTTGGCGAACGTCTTCAGCGGGCCCGCGCCCATCGTGGCGGACAGCTCGATCATCTCCGGATCGACCGCCTTCAGCCCGGTCACCATGGCGATGACCACCGGGAAGAACGCCACGAGCACCGCGACGACGATCTTCGGCCCGGCGCCGAAGCCGAGCCACACGACGAACAGCGGCGCGATCGCGATCTTGGGGATGACCTGGGCGAACAGCAGCACCGGGTACAGCGTCTTCTCGACCGACGACGAGTAGACCATGACCACCGCGGCCAGGACCCCCACGGCGACCGCGACCGCGAAGCCGGCCACGGTCTCGTACGCCGTCACCCAGGTGTGCGTCATCAGGTAGCCGGACTTGGCGGCCATCGTGTGGAAGGTCAGGCCGGGCGACGGCACCAGGTACGGCGCGACCAGCCCGGACGCGGTGACCGCCCACCAGGCGAGGCCGCACACGAGCAGGAACGCGACCGGCCGCCACGAACGCCCGGCCAGCCCGCGGGCCCGCTCGGCCAGGCCGGGCCGCGATCGCACGGCCACCCCGGCGGTCGGGCCGTCCAGGCCGAGGCCGTGCGGTGCGTCCTGGCTCACCATGGCGTCCTCCACGGAAGGGGCCGGAAAGCGCATTCAGAAAGCGCTTTCAGGCGTACGGTAAGTTTGCGGCAGGCCGCCGTCAAGGGGTGGTCTCCGGCGACGCGCCGAGCGCGCCACGAGTTGAGGATGAACGGGTGGACGATTCGGGCGAGCGCACGCACGTGACCCTTCAGGACGTCGCGCGCGCCGCCGACGTCTCGCTCGCCACCGCGTCGCGCGTGCTGCACGGCACCGCCCGCGTCCGCGACGACCTGCGCGAACGGGTGCTGGCCGCGGCGGGCGCGCTCGCGTACGCGCCGAACGCGCACGCCCAGGCGCTGGCCCGCGCGTCCAGCCAGGTCGTCGGCGTGATCTGCCATGACGTCAGCGACCCGTACTTCGCGGCCATCTCGCGCGGCGTCATGCGCGTGGCCGCCGAGCACGACCAGCTCGTCATGCTGGCCAGCACGTTCCGCGACCCGGCGCGCGAGATCGCGTACGCCGCGGCGCTGCGCGCCCAGCGCGCGCGTGCCGTCCTGCTGATCGGCTCCGGCTTCGAGGACCGCGAATGGGAGCGCGCGATGGACGCCGAGCTCGGCCCGTACGTCCGCACCGGCGGCCGGGTCGCGGTCGTCAGCCGCCATCGCAGCCTGCGCGTCGACGCGGTGCTGCCGGAGAACCGGGCCGGCGCGGCGGCGCTGGCCCGCGCGCTGACCGATCTCGGCCACCGCGAGTTCGCCGTGCTCACCGGCCCGCGCGCGCTCACCACCGTCGCCGACCGGCTGGCCGGCTTCCGCGCGGCCCTGGCCGACGCCGGCGTCGAGCTGCCGGAGGACCGGGTGATCGAGGCGCCGTTCACCCGCGACGGCGGCTACCAGGCCGCGGCCGAGATGCTCCGCCGCGGCACCCGGCCGACCTGCGTGTTCGCGGTCACCGACGTCATGGCCATCGGCGCGCTCGCCGCGTTCCGCGACCACGGCGTGCGCGTCCCCGCCGACGTGTCCCTGGCCGGCTTCGACGACATCCCGATCGTCGCCGACCTCACCCCCGCCCTGACGACCGCCCGCCTTCCGCTGGAGGAGATGGGCGAGCGGGCCATGGAGCTGATCCTCCAGCCGCCGCGGGCCCGCAGCAGGATCGAGCGGTTCCCCGCCGAGATCGTCCTCCGCGCCAGCACCGCGGCGCCCGCCTGACGCCCGTCGTCGTACGGCCGGAATTCCTCCGCGGTTCGTGTCGAATCCGGGGTGGGACGCTCGTATAGGTGGTGAGCGGCCGGGACGCGCCCGGCCGCGGACCCACGGGAGACGTGATGAAGAACTACATGATCGCGATGTACCAGCCGAAGGGGCCGATCCCGCCGCCCGAGGTGCTGGGGCCGGTGATGGAGGAGCTCGGCAAGGTGCGGGCGGAGCTGGAGGCGAGCGGGTCCTGGGTGTTCGGTGCGGGGCTGTACGGTCCGGACGCGGCCACCGTGCTGCGGGTGCGCGACGGCGAGCTGGTCGTCGCGGACGGGCCGTACATCGAGGGCAAGGAGTACCTGGGCGGCTTCACGATCGTGAAGGTGCCGGACCTGGACGCGGCGATGCGCATCGGGCGGCGCCAGGCCGAGATCACCGGCCTGCCCATCGAGGTGTGGCCGTTCCAGGGCGAGGCCGGCTGAACGTGCCGGGTGCCGGCCCGCCCGTGTCGCAGGCCGACGTGGGGCGGGTGTTCCGGGAGGAGTACGGGCGCGCGGTCGCCGTGCTGGTCCGCGTCTTCGGCGGGATCGAGGTCGCCGAGGACGCGGTCCAGGAGGCGTTCGTCCAGGCGCTGCGGAAGTGGCCGGCGGACGGGATGCCGCCGAGCCCGGCCGGGTGGATCATCACCACGGCCCGCAACCGCGCCATCGACCGGCTGCGCCGCGAGGCGACGCGCGCGGACCGGCACGCCGAGGCGGCGCTGCTGCACGCCGCGGACGAACCGGCGGAGGAGGGTGCCGTGCGCGACGACCGGCTCCGGCTGATCTTCACCTGCTGCCACCCGGCGCTCGCCGTGAACGCGCGGGTGGCGCTGACCCTGCGGCTGCTCGGCGGGCTGACCACGCCGGAGATCGCGCGCGCGTTCCTCGTGCCGGAGCCCACCATGGCGCAGCGGCTGGTGCGCGCGAAGGCGAAGATCCGCGACGCGGGCATCCCGTACCGCGTGCCGTACGAGGCCGACCTCCCCGACCGGCTGCGCGCCGTGCTCGCCGTCGTCTACCTGGTCTTCAACGAGGGCCACACGGCGACGTACGGCGACAGCCTGACCCGCGGCGACCTGTGCGCGGAGGCGATCAGGCTCGGCCGCCTGCTGGCCGCGCTGATGCCGGACGAGCCCGAGGTCGCCGGGCTGCTCGCGCTGATGCTGCTCACCGAGTCGCGGCGCGCGGCGCGGACCGGGCCGGACGGGGCGCTCGTGCCGCTGCCCGAGCAGGACCGCGCCCGGTGGGATCCGGCGCTGATCGCCGAGGGGCAGGCGCTCGTACGCCGCTGCCTGCGGCGCAACGATCCCGGGCCGTACCAGATCCAGGCCGCGATCAACGCGGTGCACAGCGCGGCGCCCACGGTGGCGGACACCGACTGGGGGCAGGTGCTCGCGCTGTACGACCAGCTCATGATCGTCGCGCCGGCGCCGGTGGTGGCGCTCAACCGGGCGGTCGCGGTCGCGGAGGTGCACGGCGCTGAGGCGGCGCTGCCGCTGGTGGAGGCGCTCGACCTGGGTGCGTACCACGTGTTCCACGCCGTGCGCGCCGACCTGCTCCGCCGCCTGGGGCGTACGGGCGAGGCGGTTGCGGCGTACGACGCGGCCATCGCCGCGACCGGCAACGAGGCCGAACGCGCCCACCTGGCCGGCCGCCGCGACGCGCTCGGCCGGGGCCCCTAGCCGCGCGTGAGGACGACGTGCGCGGCCGCGGGGCCCCGGGCGCGGCGGGAACTCATCGCGCCGATAATCGGGGGTCATGCGGATCCTCTTGGTCGGCGGCACGTCGCACACCGGGAAGTCCACCGTGGCGCGGGCGATCGCGGACCGGCTGGGCTGGGCGTACGTCACGACCGACCGGCTCGGGCGGCATCCGGGGCGGCCGTGGCGTACGGACGGTCCGCTGCCGGAGCACGTGGTCGCGCACTACCGGTCGCTCGGCGCCGAGGAGCTGGTGGTGGCGCAGCTCCGCCACTACGGCTGGGACCCGGTCGCGGACGCGCCCGTGGGTGGCATGTGGCCGCGCGTCGCGGAGACCGTCGCGGCGGCCGAGGGCGGCCTCGTACTGGAGGGCTCGGGCGTCTGGCCGGACCTCGCCGTACGCCTGACCGGCCCGGACATCGCCGCGGTCTGGCTGACCGCCGCCCCGGAGACGCTCCGCGCCCGCATCCACGCGGAGAGCGCCTACGCCACCCGCCCACCCCACGAACAGTCCCTGATCACCGCCTTCACGGACCGCACCATCCTCTACGACACCCTCATGCGCACATCCCTCACCCGCCTCGCCCGAGCCCCACTACCAACCGACAAGACCACGCCCGATGGCCGCCCGCCCACCGCCCCGGCCCCCACCGCCCCCGACGGCCG
>DASXYG010000047.1:0-9334 GCA_036502625.1 Streptosporangiaceae bacterium | reverse complement strand
TGGAAGGCGGGGGGTGGTAAGCGGAGGAGGGTGACGATGCGGTCGGTGGGGGTGCCTTGGGCTTCTGGGCCGCCTACACTGCCGGGGGCGTTGGCGGCGGCTTCGCGGTGGATGGCGGCTAGGCGCCAGAGGCCGTCGGCCTGGTCGGGGGCGGTGGGGGCGGCGGAGTCGATGCAGGTGGTGCGGATCGCCGGGTGGCCGTCGGCGTCCAGGGCGAGCTCCACCAGGCGGGCCTGGACCGGCCACTCGGCGACCGAGGACGTCGACACCTCCCAGAAGCCGCCGGACGGTCCGGGTCGGGGAGCCACCCGGTTGACGTGGGTGTGGCCGGAGACCCAGAGGACCACGTTGGCGTGGCGGTGCAGGACGGCCGCGACGTCCTCGGCCAGGTGGCGTGGGAGGTCGGCGGTGGCGGGCTCGGGCGGGGGTGCGTCGTTCGTCATGGTCGACAGGCCGTGGTGGGAGGCGATCACGACCATGCGGTCGGGGGCCTCCCGCAGGCGCTCGTCCAGCCAGGCGAGCTGCCGCGCGCCCACGCTGCCGTCGGCGTAGCCGCCGGGGTTGGTGGTGTCCAGCACCACGAACCGCACGCCGGGGGCCGGGTCGTACGCGTAGTAGGCGGTGCCTCCGGCGGCGTTGTCCTCGGTGAAGCCGTGGCCGGGCGGGCCGACCGCGCTGTCCAGGTGTGCGCGGACGTACTCCGCGCGGTCCACGATCCGGCGGTCCGCGCGCGGCGGGATCGCCCGGCCGGGGCCACGGCTGAGCAGCATCGGGTCGTCACGGTACGCGTCGATCACGCGGCGGTCGCCGAGGTCCGCGGTCAGGTTCTGGGGCGGGTCCACGGAGGTCGCCGCGCCGGTGAGCGCGTCCCGCGGGGGCTCTGCCGGGGTTGCTGCGCCGGGGGGAGGGTCCTGCGCGGGGGCTATGGGGGTAGCCGCGCTGCGGAGCGGGTTCCGCGGAGACCCCGCCGGGGTTGCTGCGCCGGGGGGAGGGTCCTGCATCGGGGCTACGGGGGTAGCCGCGCCGCGGAGCGGGTCCTGCGGGGGCTCCGCTGGGGTTGTTGCGCTGGGGGGAGGGGCCTGTGGGGGGTGGTGGGGGAGGGTTGTTGGCTTTGTGGGGCCGGTTAGGAGGGTTTGCAGGTCTGGGGTTATGGGGGCGCGGCCTTGGGCTAGGCAGTCGTGGTTGCCGAAGCAGGCTAGCCAGGGGGTGCCGAAACCGGTGGTCGGGAAGGGGCGGGTCGCTTCGGCTAGGAGGCCGGGGTGGGTGGGGTAGGCGCGGTCCGTTTTCCAGACGTCGCTTGATGCCGGCTCGGGGTTCCAGTAGTCGCCGCCGGTGACCGCTGACGGGATGGCGTCGGGTGCGCCGGTGGCGGGGTCGACGGTGCCGCCGCCGTCCATCAGGGCGAGGTAGGCGTCGAGCTCGTTGCGCTGGGCGTTGTCGGTGTTGTCGCCGGTGGTCACCACGAGGTCGGCGCCCGTCTCGGCGGTGAGCGCGCGTACGGTGCGGGCCAGCGCCTCGATCGCGTGCAGGGAGAGGAACTCCTGGGGGCGGTAGCTGGGGAGCATCTGCGCCCAGCCGGGCGTGCCGGCGAGGCGCTGGCAGAACTCCAGCCGCGCCGGAGAGGCCAGGTCGGCTAGCTGGAAATCGGTGACGTGGACGAACCGGAACACCACCCGCATGCCGGATGCGTCCGTACGGCCGCGGCCCGTGAGGTCGTCGCGCACCAGGTGCGGCTCACCGGCGCCGACGGCGAGGCGCCGGTACGCCGCGGCGGTGCCGTGCCGCACGGCCCCGCCGCGGAGAATGGTGGCGGAGCTCGTCAGTCCCGGGACGTCAGGCATTGCCCCTCCTCTGTCGGCGCCCGGCAAATGTATCCGGGACCGCTCCAAGACAGTGAACCGGAAGGCGTGTGGGTGTATCGGCGGCGGAAGGACAGCAGTTCTCTAGAGATGGGTACGTATCCGTCGGCGAACCACGATCTGCCCGCATCGATCAGGGACGTGCACCACCATGGCCAACCGTTCGATCTACGCCCGGCCGAACGCCGCCGTCACCGGCGGCTCCGAACAGGCCCACTACGAGCACCTCTGGGGTGAGGGGCAGCGGCAGCGCCTCATCGTCCGCGGAGTCATCGCCGGAATCGTGCTCATCGCCGGATCCCTGCTGTTCAACCCGATCGTCGGCGTGATCCTTGCGCTGCTCGCGGCCGGGGCCGACGTGCTCTACCAGTGGCGCAAACACGCGTCCACGGCGGCGTGGCGCTCCGGCGACGGCGGGCGCGGCCACACCGACCGGCTGATGCGCCTGATGCTCGAATGGCGCGGGTTCACGGTGCTGCGCAACCGGCGGCTGCCCGACCCCGGCGCCGAGGCACCCGCCGAGACCGAGAACGACGGCGTCCAGCACCTGGTCATCGGCCCCAGCGGCGTGTTCCTCGTCCGCAGCATGGCCTGGAGCCCCGACACGCAGATCGGTTCGTACGGCGGGAAGCTGTTCTTCGGCAAGCGGTCAGGCGACAAGTGGATCGGCCCGGTCGCCGACGCCGCGCGTGCCGTCTCGGCGGCGCTCAGCGAGGCCATCGGCGAGCAGATCCCGGTGACCGCCGTGATGGCGCTGCACGGCGGGCGGGTGTCCGGCCGTACGGCCATCCACTGCCAGGGCGTGACGCTGCTGCGCGCGCGGCGCGTCCCCGGCTGGGTCCGCAACCACCAGGTGCGCCGCCCGGCCACCCGTACGGCGGGCGCGTCGTCGGACTCCGCGGCCGACACGTCGGCGGAGCCGTACACGCCCGAGCAGGTGGAGGGGCTTGCTCGGACCGCCGCGCGTGTCCTGCGCCCGCGGCCGCTGCTCCCGCGCACCTGACGGGCCGCCGGCCCGCACGAGCCGTGTCCCGGTGACCTTCGGGGGCCGCCGGGACACATCACCGATCCCCGGACGAAAGTGAACATCTGGTGTCCGGCGCATGGACGTCCGGTTACACACACTGGTAGAAGTTGCGTTCGACAAGCCAACCAGTGCTGCCGGAGGCGCCCTGTTGTCCGGAACCGAGTTCGGTGTGCTCGACTCCGACGAGCTCCGCCCGTTCCACCGGAAGGTCACCCTGCTGTCCGCGGCGGGGATGTTCCTCGACGGCTACGACCTGGCCGTCATCGCGGTGGCGCTGCCCGTCCTGAAGAAGCAGTGGGACATCTCCGCCGGCTGGGAGGGCGCGCTCGCCGCGTCGGCCGTCGTCGGCATGCTGGTCGGCGCGCTGGTGTTCGGGCGGCTGACCGACAGGCTCGGCCGCAAGAAGATGTACCTGATCGACCTGATCTGCTTCTTCGTGTTCGCCGCGCTCACCGCGGTCAGCCAGGACCTCTGGCAGCTCCTGGCGTTCCGGTTCCTGCTCGGCGTCGGCCTCGGCGCCGACTACTCGATCTCCTCGACGCTGCTCGCCGAGTTCGCCCCCGCGCACCGGCGCGGCACCCTGATGTGCCGCCTGGGCGCCACCTGGTTCGTCGGCTCCGCTGCGGCGTACCTCGCCGGGCTGGTGTTCTCCCCGCTCGGCGACAGCTCGTGGCGGTGGATGCTGCTGCTCGGCGCGGTGTTCGCGCTCGTGGTGATCTACCTGCGCAGCAAGATCCCCGAGTCGCCGCGGTGGCTCCAGGCGCGCGGCCGCGCCGACGAGGCGTCCGCCGTGCTCGCCCGGTTCACCCGCGCGACCGGCGAGGCGGACGAGCCGGGCGACGCGGCGCACCGCGTGAGCGAGGCCGAGGAGCACGCGCCGTTCCGGCGGCTGTTCAGCGGGCGGATGCTGCGCTGGACGACGTTCTGCTGCGGCTTCTGGTTCATGTACACGCTGGCGTACTACGGCATCACGATCTACACGCCGACGATCATGAAGGAGTTCACGACCAACAGCCTGGAGTCCAGCATCGGGTCGATGGTGGTGGCGCTGCTCGGCGTCGCGGGCGCGGTGGCCGGCGTGGCGACCGTGGACCGCGTCGGACGCCGGCCGCTGATCATCACGGCGTTCTCCGGCCTGGTGGTGGCGCTCGCCGTGCTGGCGCTCATCCCGTCGCCGCCGCTGGCCGCCGTCGTGGTGCTGCTCGCCGTCGCCGTGCTGTTCGCCAACTCCGGCCCCGGCATCCTCGACTTCGTCTATCCGACGGAGCTGTTCCCGACGCCGCTGCGCGCGAGCGGCACCGGGCTCGCCGCGGCCGTCAGCCGGGCGGGCGGCGTCATCGGCACGCTGCTGTTCCCCAAGCTGGTCGACGCGTGGGGCCTGGGCAACGCGCTGTGGCTGTTCGTCGCCTGCGGTGTGCTCGGCGTGGGCATCTGCGTCTGGCTGGCGCCGGAGACCAAGGGCGAGCGCCTGGAGGACATCAACCGGCGGCTGATCGGCGCCGACGAGCTCGACTCCCTGCGCGCCGAGGCCACCGCGCGGCCCGCCGGATAGCGGCGCGTCTCCCTCCGCTGGGGGAGGCGTGCGGCGTACGGGCTCGGGCACCCTCGTCCTATCGGTGAAGAGGGAGGCCAGATGGCTCTGGAGCCCGCCGGGCTGATGAAGATCGCGCTGGAGACGCTGCGCGGCCATCCGTTCGGGTTCTTGTCCACACTCGGCCGCGACCGGGTGCACACCCGGCTGGTCGAGCACGTCGCCGTCGACGACGACGGCACCGTGTGGATCGGCACCAGCCCGCGCTCGCGCAAGGTGGCCCAGGTCGGCAGCCGCCCCGAGGTGACGTACGCCGCGGAGGACCGCGACGGGGTCGGCGCGGTGGTGATGCAGGCGCGGGCCGAGGTGGTCGACGACGAACGCGAGCGCGCCGCACGCTGGCAGGACGACCTCATCGCGTTCTTCCCCGAGGGCCCGCGCGGCGGCGACTTCGTGCTGCTGAGGCTGCGGCCGTACCGCATCGAGCTGATGAGCTTCGCGCACGGCGTGCACCCCGAGCCGTACGGCCTGGTGCCCGCCGTGATCGCCTGGGACGACGACGGCTGGCGCACGGTGCCCGCCGAGCGCCGGGCGTGACCGGGGCGCCCGGCTTGCGATAATCGGCGGATGCCGGGCGAAACGGGGCTGGAACCGTACGTCGATGAGGCGCGGCGCGTGCTTGACGGGCTCCGCGCGGTGCCGTCCGTGGTGGACCGGCTGTGCGACCGGGCGCACATCGCCGAGTTGCGCGCCGACTCCGACGAGCAGATCCGCGGCATGGGCGCGTTCGCGCCGCCGCCGAGCCGGCTGGTCACCGTCGACGCGCCGTCGCCGGTGCCGGTCCGGGTGTTCGAGCCCGAGGGCGCGGCCGACGCCGTCTACGTCGAGATCCACGGCGGCGGCTGGATCATCGGCTCCGCGGCGGCCGGCGACGCCGCGAACGCCGAGCTGGCCCGTACGTGCCAGGTCGCGGTGGTGTCCGTGGACTACCGGCTCGCGCCCGAGCACCCGCATCCGGCCGCCGCCGACGACTGCGCGGCCGTCGCGCGCTGGCTGGCCGGGCACGCCGCCGGGCTGTTCGGCACCGGGCGGCTGCTGGTCGGCGGCGCCTCGGCGGGCGCGACACTGGCCACGCTGACGCTGCTGCGCATGCGCGACGAGGGCCTGGCCGACCGCTTCCACGGCGCGAACCTGGCGTACGGGCCGTACGACATGTCGTTCACGCCGAGCCAGCGGCTCGCGTACGACACGCCGCTCATCGACCGGGCGTACCTCGAGGCCAGCCGCCCGCTGGTGTTCCCCGGCCGCGGCGAGGAGGAGCTGCGCGCGCCCGGCGTCTCCCCGTTGTACGCGGATCTGCGGGGGCTGCCGCCCGCGCTGTTCAGCGTCGGGGCGTACGACCCGTTCCTCGACGACTCGCTGTTCATGGCGGCCCGCTGGCGCGCCGCGGGCGGCGACGCTGAACTGCACGTCTACCCGGAGTCGCCGCACGGCTTCGATCTGCTGCCGACCGGGATGGCCGCGGAGGCGCGGCGCCGCATGACGGGTTTCCTGCGGGCGCGCGCCCGCGGCTAGGGCGTCACGAGGGGCGCAGCGGGGTCCAGCCGAGCAGGATGTCGCCGCGGTCGATCGCGGTCGCCAGCGCGGGCGGGTCGGTGGCCAGGGCCTCGGCGTCGACCTCGCAGCCGACGCCGACGAGGACACCGCCGCGGGCGCGGATCAGCGTCAGCAGCGACGGCGACGGCACGGGCGCGGCCCACGTCTCGAACCCGGCGCGGACCACGATGTGCGCCGACGGGCGGCCCGCCGTCATCAGCCTGGACGCGCCGACCGGGGCGAGCGGGCCCGCGGCGAGGTCGACCGCGTCGGCGAAGCCGAGCCGGTGGTAGCCCTCGATGTCGGCGTTCACGGACTCCTCGGGGCCGACCATGCGCACCCGCGCGGACTCCAGCCGGGGATGCACGAGCAGCACCGGCACCTGCATGTGGCGGACGTGGCGCGGGCGGCGGCGCAGCAGGCCGTGGCGGCGCGGCTCGCCGCCGGGGGTGCGGCCGCGGCGCCAGCGGGACGTGCGGTGGTGCGCCTCCGCGCCCTCGGACGGGGTGTCGGACGGCGGCATGTCCACCCAGCAGGTGGTCATCGCGGCGTGCCACGTCGGTGAGCGGTCGAGGCCGGGTGCGTCGAGCCATTCGGTGGCGCGGCAGCCCGCGTGGTAGGCGACGAGCGTGAGGTGCTCGGCCTCGTCGCTGAACGCGCACAGGCTGAGCCGCGCGGTGCCGAAGCGCGTACGGCAGTCGGGGCAGGTGCCGTCGGCGCCGAAGCGGGCGCTGAGGGCCTCCACGGTGGGGGCGCCGAGCCGCGCCTTGATGGCACAGGCCACGTCGATGACCGGCATTATGCGACCTCGAGAGAACGGGTGGTGGGGTGCGTGTCCCTCACTTGTAAACGCCATCTGCCCGGCACCGATAGCCCCCAGTGGATGAGGCGTACGTCACGCTCGGCATCCGGCGCGCGGTGTCCGGTTCCGGCATCGAAACCGGCCGGTTACGGCCGCGGCATATCCCGTAATCGCTGACACGCTCCGGGTAGGGGTGAAACACTCACAGCCACAACGGCGATGGAGTCAAGGAGATGACGGACCCCCTCGACGAGGCGCGCCCCAGGGTGGAGCCGAACCGTGATGGTGGGGCGCCCGAGGCGCCGTGGGTCGTGACTACGGGGCGGGAGCCGTGACCGTACGAACCGACGCGGTGTGTCTTCCCGCGGAACCCGACGAGTTCGTCGGCCGCGAGCGCGACACCACCGAGATCATCGACCTGGTCACCACGACACGCCTGGTCACGCTCGCCGGGCCGGGGGGCATCGGGAAGAGCCGCCTCGCGCTGCGCGTGGCCCTCGACTACGGCGAGGCCGCCGGCGTCGCGCCGGTGCCCGTGGCCTTCGTCGAGATGGCCGACCTCGACGCCCCCGACCTCGTGGTGCCGCGCGTCGCCACGACGATCGGCGTCAGCGCCGAGGCCGGGCGCGGCCTGGAGGAGACGCTGCTCGACGCGTTGCGCCACCGCCCCATGCTCCTCGTCCTGGACAACTGCGAGCACCTCGTGGAGCCGTGCGCGCGGCTGTGCTCGGCGGTGATGTCCAAGAGCGAGGGCACCCGGCTGCTGACCACGTCGCGTGAGCCGCTGCGCATCGCCGGCGAGACGGTCTGGCGGGTGCCGCCGCTGCCGGTGCCCGCGCCCGGCGACGACACCGGCGGCGCCGAGGCCGTACGCCTGTTCGTCGCGCGGGCCGCCGCCGCGCGCCCGGAGTTCCGGCTGGACGCCGCGAGCGCGCCGGTCGTCGCGCGGATCTGCCGCGTCCTCGAAGGCATGCCGCTGGCCATCGAGCTGGCCGCCGCGCGCGTACGGGTGCTGTCCGCCGCGCAGATCGCCGCGCGGCTCGACGACCGCTTCCGGCTGCTCGCGTCCGGCGACCGTACGGCACCCGAGCGCTTGCGCACCCTGTGGGCGGCGGTCGACTGGAGCCACGAGCTGCTCGGGCAGGCCGAGCGCGTGCTGCTGCGGCGGCTTTCGGTGTTCTCCGGCGGGTGGACGCTGGAGATGGCCGAGCGGGTGTGCGCCGACGCCGAGCTCCCCGAGGCCGACATGCTCGACCGCCTCGCCGACCTGGTCGACAAGTCGCTGGTCGTCGTCGCCGGCGAGGTGGCGGGGGAGATGCGCTACCGCATGCTGGAGACGATCCGGCAGTACGCCGCGGGCCGGCTCGACGCCGCGGGGGAACGCGACGAGCTGCGCGACCGCCACCTCGACTGCGCCGCCGAGCTCACCCAGAGCGCCTGGAACGACACCCTGAGCTCCGACCCCGCGGGCCCCGACCGCGTCGCCGAACTGCTGGACCGCGCCGGAACCGAGCAGGGCAACATGCAGGCGGCGATGGCGTGGTCGCTGGAGTCCGCCGACCTGGAACCCGGCCTCGCGATCTGCCACGTGCACACGCGCGGCTGGTGGATACCGAAGGGCCGCAACGCCGAGGGCGTGCGCTGGCACGAGCGGTTCATGGCCGCGTTGCCCGCCGACGCCGTACGGGAGCGGGCGCGGCTGACCGTCGGGTGCGCGGAGCTGACCTTCGAGATGCGGGAGTACGCCGCCGCATCGCGCTACGCGTCCGACGGGCTGGAGCTCGCCGTCAAGGCCGGTGACGAGGAACGGGCGGCCGCCGCGCAGTGCATGCTCGCCGCGCTGGACTCCCGCGCCGGGCGCACCGAGGAGGCGGCGCGCCGTGTCACCGAGGCGATCACGGTCGCGGAGCGCGGCGGCGACCCGTGGAACCTCGCGCTCGCGTACGCGACGGCCGCCACCGTGGCGCTCGCGTCCGGCGCGTTCGGCCTCGTGGCCACGCGGCTTGAGCAGGCGCTGCACGTCGCGCGGCGGATCGGCAACGGCTGGCTCGTGGGCCGGATGCTGATCGGCCAGGCCCGGCTCGACGACGCGTCCGGCGAGCCCGACGACGCCATCCGGCGGTACACCGAGGCGCGCGGCCTGTTCGCCGCGTACGGCGCGACCGCCGAGCAGGCCCGCTGCCACGAGGGCATCGCGCGTGTCGCGCTCGGCCGCGGCGACCTCGACACCGCGCGCGCCGAGATCGGCGAGACGCTGCGGCTCACGGAGCTCGCCGGCCACGGTGTCGCGACCGCCCGCGGCATGGCCGCCGCCGCGCGGCTCGCGGCCGCGTCGGGCGCCGCGCACGACGCGGTCTTCCTGGCCGCGGCCGCCGACCGGCTGAGACGCGACCTGAACGCGCCGCCGAGCGGCCACCACATCCGCGACGTCCTCGACCACGCGAACACCGAGCTCGGCGCGGAGGAGGTCACCGAGCTGTGGGAGCGGGGCGCGGCGATGACGCGTCCGGAGGCGCTGG
>DASXYG010000046.1:0-1544 GCA_036502625.1 Streptosporangiaceae bacterium | reverse complement strand
CGGGTTCGGATGTCCGCCGCCGCCACCCCGCCCCAACCGAGGAGGACCTGTGCTGACCGATCCGACCCTTCCGATGACCCTGTCCGCCATCTTCGGTGCCGGCACCGTCGTGACGGCTGTCGCCGCGCTGCACGACCGGCGTCGCGACGGCAACCGGCGCCCGAAGCCGCGGCCCGTACCGCGACGGGAGCGCTGACGTGCTGTTCGTCGTCATGTTCGGCGCCGCCGCGCTCGCCCTGCTGGTGGTGGCGTTTCTGCTGCCGCCGCTCGCCGACCCGGCGGACGACCCGGACGCGGATCAGTGAGCCGCGCCGCGCGACGCTGCCGCACCTGCCGGCACGACTTCGAGCCTCGCCGGTTCCACCGGATGGCCCGCCAGTGCGAGCCGTGCCGGACGGGCTTCATGGCGCCGCTGCCGAGCGTCGAGAAGCGCGGCGGGATCACAACTCACCACCTCGGCATCCTCGGCGACCACGCGTTGCTCTCGTGCCGCGCGACCGTCGAGCGGGACGTTCGGATCGACCCGGCCAAGCTCTCCGACGGTGAGTTCTACGCCATCCGCCACCGGCACCAGGCGGCACCAGGCGAGCATTTCGAGGACGTGATGGCGGCCGAACGGTTGCGCATACATGCACGCCTCGCGCCCAGCCGGGCAGCGCCGTTCGTGGCGCTAGAGGACTGACCACCACACCGAATCCGAACAACCAGCGGGCCGCGATCCTCGCGGCTCTCGACCGAGAAGGAGATCACCAATGTCCACCGAGCCGGCCTGGCAGCCGGAGATTGTTCCCGGCGGCGGCCGTGGCGACCGCGTGAAGCGGCGCAAGGCCGACATGGAAGCCCTGTGGCGGGAGGCGTGGACCTCTGCCGACCGCGGCGACCGCGAGGACGCTCTGGACGCGTTTCTGGAGGCGAACGACCTCGGCATGTCCGTGCCGACCGACGAGAAGCGGGTCTGCCGGCTGACCGGGACGGCGGCGCTGGGCTACGCCCGGCTGCCGTTCACCGACTGGGACGCGGACGTCGCGATCTCGCACGGCCGTGACGAGTCCCGCCCGACGGCGCTGGACCGTTGGGTCGGCGGCTGGGAGGACGGGAACGGGAAGGAGCACGACCCGGAGCTGATCCTCGGCAGCCTGACGAACAAGGGTGGCGCGGTCGCCGGTATCGCGACGCGCGGCCTGCGGCCCATCTTCGAGCTGCTGGGCCTCACCCATCCGGGCGCGGTGTTCCGCGTCGCCTACTCGCGGACCGGTGTCGTCGAGCTGCACCCGCACACCCCGGCCGGCGCGCGCGACGCCACCGCCGATGAGGCCGCCGCCGTCGACGAGGCCGCTGCCGTCGACGGCCCGCGCGGACTGGAGGGCTAGGCGATGGCGAGCGACTTCGAGACCCGCCTGGCCGCGGCGGAGTTCTTCGCCGACCGGGCCGCGACCTGGCTGGCGGACGCGGAGACGGCGGACGACGACTCGGCCGCGTCGGTGCACGAGGTGCCGCGTCATCTCGCGATGGCGGACACCTACGCCCGGCTTGCCGGGGTCAAC
>DASXYG010000045.1:0-41330 GCA_036502625.1 Streptosporangiaceae bacterium | reverse complement strand
GGCGCTGGCCCGGGACCGTGCCGAGCGCGCGATGCAGGCGCTGGCCTCGGCCGCGGAGGGCAGCAGCCACCCCCAGCTCGGCCAGGCCAACCAGATCATCGGCAAGGTCGCGCACGACCTCGGTGACAGCCAGGTGCAGCTCCAGTCGGCCATGCAGAACGCCAACCAGTACGCGGAGGGCCTCTGACGGCGGCGGCCGGCGTAGGTAGACGGGCGAAACGAGCAAGGGGACGCGCATGAGCTCCGCGACCGCCGCGGGCACCCCCACCGCGCCGGACTCCGGCTCGCTGGCGAAACGGCTCATCAAGGAGCTGGCACGTACGTCCGCCGACCTGCCGCGGCCCGAGCTGCGCAAGGCGTCCGACCGGGTCGCCGACGCCCTGGCCGTGCTGCGCACCGTGGGCACCGGTGACGACCAGGTCGAGGCGGCCATCCGCGAGCTGGTCGAGGTCCGCGACCGGCTGCGCACCGCGACCGCCGACCTCACCTCGGTAACCGACGGGCTCGAGCGCTACGCCCTGTACGCCGTGGGCATGCCGCTGCCCGGGTACCCGGACGGAGACAGGTCGACGGGATGAGACCCACCCGGGACGAGGCGGTGGAGGCCGTCCGGCGCGAGCTGGGCCGGGTCGAGGGCATCCTCGCGCGCCGCCGCGCCGCCAGTGAGAAGTCCGTCGCCGAGGCGGCCGAGGCCGTGGCCGACCGCCGCGATGACCTGGCCGCCGCCGACGCCGAGATCACCGCGGCGCTGACCGGCGCGCCGCACGGCGGCGGCCGCCCGCTGCTGGCGCACTGGGCGGACATCGCCGGCCTGGCCGCGCCGGGCGTCGCGTCGGCGTCGTGGGACGCCTGGCCCGAGGGCCCGGGCGCGACGGAGGCCCGCCCGTGGCTGTACCGCATCGGCACCGCGCACGGCCTGCTCGACCGTACGGGCCTGTCCGCACCGGAGCCCACCACCGCGGTCGGCGCGAGCGCGGCGCCCGGCCGTACGGACGTGGCGGTCGTGCCCGCGCAGGCCCGGCCCGCGGACGACGCCGGGCACGGCGCTCCGCCCACGGGCCCCGCACCCGCGCTGGTGCCGCTGGTCGGGTGGGGGCACCTCGGCATCGTCGGGGCGCGCACCCGGGAGCGCGGCGCCGTCGCCGAGTCCGTGATCTCCGGGCTGCTGCTGCGGCTGGTCGCCGCCGCGCCGCCGGGCGCTGTACGCGTGGACGTCTTCGACCCGCGCCGGCTCGGCGCCGGGCTCGGCGGGCTGCTGGCGCTCGACCGGCCGGGGCTGCTGACGTCGTACGCGCCGCACGAGTTCGACAACCTGCTGAAGGCGATCACCCGGGAGATCCGCCGCATCCAGGGCACCGTGCTGGCCGGGCGGTTCGCCGACCTGGAGGAGCTGGCCGCGCGCACGGGCCGCCGTCCGGAGCCGTGGCGGGTGGTCGTCGTCTACGCGCCCGCGCACGGCTTCGACGAGGACGTGCTGTCCCGGCTGCACGGCGTCATGCACGCGGGGCCGGCCTGCGGCATCCACCTGATCTGCTGCGACGTGCCGATGGACGGGATCGACAACGCCGAGGTGCTGACCATGCGCCCGGACGACCTCGCCACGCTGAGCTCCGTACCGTCGGTGCTGATCGAGCCGGACGCCCCGGCGCCGCCCGAGCTGGTGCGGGCGGTCTGCGAGCAGCTCGTCACGCGGCTCGGCGAGGGGCAGGCGGCGCGGCGGTTCGGCGACCTGGTGCCCGCGCAGGTGTGGCGCGCGTCGTCGGCGTCGGCGGTGCGCGCGCCGGTGGGCGACGCCATCGAGGGCGGCGACGAGCCCGTGGAGGTGCTGCTCGGCGACGACCCGCCGCACGCGCTGATCGGCGGCCCGTCCGGATCCGGCAAGACGAACTTCCTGTACGTCCTCATCGGCTCGCTCGCCGCCCGCTATGGGCCGGACGAGCTGGAGTTCTACCTCCTCGACTTCAAGGAGGGCGTGTCGTTCGCGCGGTTCGCGCGCGGCCGCAAGG
This sequence comes from Streptosporangiaceae bacterium, assembly GCA_036502625.1. Classification (GTDB taxonomy): domain Bacteria; phylum Actinomycetota; class Actinomycetes; order Streptosporangiales; family Streptosporangiaceae; genus DASXYG01. The sequence continues at coordinate 39,324 of DASXYG010000045.1, read as the reverse complement.
ACCCGAGCTGGCTGCCGAACGCGCGGCTCGTCGGCGTCAACATCAACAGCGACCGGGAGTTCGGGCTGGCGCTGCTGCGCTACCTCACCGAGCAACTGCGGCTGCGCGCGGAGGCGGCGAAGGCGCACGAGGTCACGAAGCTGGAGGAGCTGCGCGCGGAGGACCCGTCCGGGCGGTGGCCGCGCATCGTCGCGGTGATCGACGAGTTCCAGGTGCTGCTCGCGCAGCGCGACAAGATCACCGACGAGGCGGTCACGCTGCTGGAGGACCTCGCGCGGCGCGGCCGTTCGCAGGGCATCCACCTGGTGCTGGCCAGCCAGGACGTCAACAGCGTCGAGGCGCTGTGGGGGCGGTCGTCCATCCTCGCGCAGTTCACGCTGCGCATCGCGCTGCCGAAGGCGCGGCGCGTGCTGGCCGACGACAACCGCGAGGCCGACCGCATCCCACGGTTCTGCGCCGTGGTCAACCCCGACTCCGGCGCGGAGACCGCCAACCGGGTCGTACGGCTGCCGGACGCGGGCGTGCCCGGCACGCTGGACCTGCTGCAGCGCGACCTGTGGCAGCGGCGCCCCGAGCACGTGGACGAGCCGCGGCTGTTCGACGGCGCGTTCGTGCCCGAGCTGGAGTCAAGCGCCGGGTTCGCGGCCCTCGCGCCCGGCCACGGCCCGCCGTCCGCGCTGGTCGGGCAGGTGATCGACCTGACCGGCAGCGCCGCGCGCGTACGGTTCGGCCGCTCGCCCGGCCGCAACCTCGCGGTGCTCGGCTCCCGCGCGGGCGAGGCGTGCGACATCCTCGGCTCGGCCGCGCTGTCGCTGGCCCGCCAGCACACCCCGGGTACGGCGGAGTTCACGCTGGTCAGCCTGGACGACGACGCCGACGCCGCGGCCCGCGCGCTGCACGACAGGCTGGCCGGAGACGGCCATCCGGTGGCCCTGCGCGGCCTCGCCGACCTGCGCCCGCTCCTCGACGACGCGTGCGCCCGCATCGACGCCGCGCTTTCGGGGGAGCGGGCGCCGTCCGGGGAGCGCCTGCCGGACGGCGGCGGCCCGGTGGCCGGGGCGGCGCCGCTGGTGCGCTACCTGGTGCTGTACGCCGTGGACGCCGCGAGCAGCGCGCTCGGCGGTGGTGGCGGCGCGTTCGCGTCCGCGCCCGGCCTGGACGCGCTGCGCCGCGTGGTGCAGCGCGGTCCGGAGACCCGTACGCACGTGCTCGGCTGGTGGCGTACGGCCGGGCGGCTCAAGGACGACCTGGCCGGGTTGGCGTCGCGGCTCGACGACGTCGGTGCGTGGGTCGCGCTCGACGTGCCCGGCGCCGAGCTGGCGCCGCTGCCCGGCGGCACCCTGGTCTCCTGGTCGCCGCGGGAGCGCCGCGCGCTGTTCTTCGACCGCGCCGTGCACGAGCACCCGCAGCCGGTGATCCCGTACCGGCTGCGCGACACACCCGAGCAGGGAGGGTGAACCCGTGACGGACCTGGCCCGCGAGCAGGACGCGCCCGCGCCGCGCCCGGGGGTGCCGCGGCCCGGCGAGCGGCTGGACATCGCCGCCGCGTGGCGCGCCTACACCGACGTCGGCGCGCGCGTCGACGACCTGCTCGACACCAGGGACGCCCTGGGCGAGCGGCTGGCCGAGGCCGAGGCGGAGCTGATGCGCCGCCAGGCGGAGGCCGACGAGGACGAGCAGCGGCTGCGCGCCTGGCACGCCGACGCGACCGAGGCGTGGGAGGCGCTGGTGCAGCGGGTCGGGCGGGCCGCCGCGGGCCCGTACCCGGAGCCGGCCGGGCCCGGCGAGGGCAACCCGCAGAAGCACCTCGTCCGCGCGCAGCGCACGGTGTCCGCGCCGATCCGGTTCCCGATGCTGAAGTCGTCGCTGCGGATGGCCGCGTGGGGGGTGCTCGGCGGCGTGCTGTGCTGCCTCGCCGCGTTCGGCCTCGGCCGCCTGGTCGACGCCCAGACCACGGGCACGGCCGCGCACGTCGCGGCCATCGTGGTGGCGTTCGCGGGCCTGGCCACCGCGCCGTTCGCGGGGTTCGCGCTGGCCCGCTGGCGGCTGGCCGCGACGACCGACGACGACCGTACGGACCCGGCGCTGGCCGGGCTGGCCGGCGGCACGGCGGTCTCGCTGGTCTGGCTGTTCGTCACCATCGCCACGATGTGACGCGGGCGCCGGCCGTACGTCACAGCGCCGCGCCGAAGTCCAGCGGCTGGGACGGGGACGGCGGCGGGACGACGAGCCGCGGCGCGCCGGTGTCCGGCGCCTCGATGACGGAGCCGGAGACGTGGTCGCGGTCGTCCGGAATTCCGGCCAGGAACGGTCCCGAACCCGCCGCACCGGCGAACCGGACCGACCAGCCGAAGTGGGCGCTCTCGCCGGGGTTGCCGGGCACGCCGGTGACCGCCTGGTTGAGGTCGCGCGCCCGGCCGCCGGCGAGCGGTACGACCTCGGCGGCGCCGTCGTGGCGGACGCGGCTGGTCTCGTACGGCATGCCGACGCCCAGCCGTACCCGGCCCTTCGGGTCGCGGCCGAGCGCCACCGACCGGCCGAACTGGTCGCCGTCCTCGACGACGGTGGTGCTGCCGTGGGTGCCCTCCGTGACGGTCTCCTGGAGGGCGAAGTCCGCGCCGTTGGAGCGGAGCAGCGGCACGGCGCCGGCGTCCGGGTGGCCGGACACCTCGGCGCCGGGCGCGCCGACGGCGAGGTAGTCGACCGGGCCGGGGAGGTAGGCGAGGGCGTAGCCGATGCGTACGTCGCCGGTCGCGGACAGGCCGAGGTCGGCGGGGCCGAGCGTGCGCACCGCGGACGGGGACGGACCGGAGACGTCGGCCAGCAGGGCGAGCGCGCCCGGATGCGCGGGGCCCGCGGACGGCTCGCGCGGCGCGCCGACCATCAGGTCGTCGCGGCGCGGGTCGCCGTACAGCGGGCCGATGGCCACCGACCAGCCGAAGAGGCCGCCGGCGAGCGCGCCCTCGCGCGTCTGCGGGTCGTCCTCGGCGAACACCTTGCGGTTCTGCGGGGTGCCGTTCTTCGTGAACCACATGGCGTACGCCTCACCGGCGTTCGGCTTGGGGCCGCGGTCGGTGTACGGGGCGCCGGCCGCGATCGCCGACCGGTCGTCGCCGGTGGCGTCCGCGGCGGCCAGGGAGAAGCCGAACAGGGCGCGGGCCTGGCTGCCGTCCCAGGTGTCCGGGGTGAGGACGGTGCCGGCCTTGCCGCGGCCGAGGCCGCGCGGCGAGCCGTACACGACGTACACGGCGCCGACGTCGGGCTTCCCGTCCACGTCGCGCCACGGCGCGCCGATGACGACGTCCAGGCAGGGGTCGTCGTCGATGTGCGCGGTGGCCACCGACCAGCCGAAGCCGTCGCCGGAGGCCGCGCCGGGGCCGGCGGCGGTGGCCACGCCCGGCGAGTCTTGGGTGAGGGTCGCGGAGCCGCCGGTGCCGATGCCGCCCTTGCCGCCGTACAGGACGGTGACGGCGCCGGCGCCCACCCGGTCTCCGGTGCCGGCGCCGGGGTCGCCGATCACGGTGTCGTCGTAGCCGTCGCCGTTGATATCCGCCTTGCCGGCGTGCGCGGCGGTGCAGGCGGCCGCGGGCGGGGGCACCGCGTGGGCGGCCGGGGCGGTGAGGGCGGCGATCGCCAGCGCGGTCGCCGCGGCCGTACGGGCGTACGCGGTCACACCCATGCGGTCACCCCCGGCGCGGCGTGCGGCTCGGTGGTGACCAGGGAGAGGCTGACGGGGTCGGCGCCGCGCGGCACGTCGAACAGCAGGTCGCCCGCGGTGCGCGCGCCGTCGGGCAGCTCGGTGTCGCCGGGGGTGAGGCCGTCGACCACGGCGGCGGGGGAGTGCTGCCCGCCGCCGGAGTCGAGCAGCCGCAGGCGGCCGGGGGTGAGCCGGACCGTACGGGGGCGGCCGCTGTCGCCGTTGTTGTAGACGATCAGCGGCACGAGACAGAACCGCCCTTTCGCGGCGCGTCCACGGAAGGCGGCGGGCCCGCAGCGCGGCACGCCCACGGTGATATCCGCGGGCCCGAGATGCAGGGGCCGCCCCACATCCGTGGGATGCCCGCGCCCGAGGGGGACGGCCCGGAAGGCCGCGGTGGCGGCGGGCGAACGCGGCCACAGCCCGTACGCGGCACCCCCGGCGACGAGCACGACCACGACACCCGCGACGCCCCACAGCCACCCGCGCCGCCGCCCTACGGGCGGGGGCGGCGTGCTCTCCGCCACGGGCGGGGTGTGCGCGGGGGTGGGCCCGAGGACGGCCTCGGGCGCGGGCGCGGGGGCAGCCCCGGGGGCAGCCGCGGGCGCAGGGGTGGGTTCGGGGGCGGGCGCAGGGGCGAGACCGGGGGCGGCCTCGGATGTGGGGCCGGGCACCTCGGACCCGGGCTTGGGGGTGGGCGCTGGGGCGGGTTCGGGGGTGGCCTCGGATGTGGGCTGGGCGGTGGGGTGGGGGGTGGAGGGAGCGGGGGTGGGGGGCCATTCGGTGGTGATCAGTTGGACCGTGGCGCGTTCTACGCCTTGGGTGTTGCCGCCTACTACCGCGAGCATCAGTTCGAGGGCGGTGGGGCGTTCGGTCGGCTCTCGGGAGAGGGCGCGGGTCACTAAGGTGCGCAGGGACGGGGGGAGGTCGCCGAGATCGGGGTCGGCGTGGAGGATGCGGGCGGCCATCGTGACGGCGTCGCCCCGGCCGTACGGGTGGCGTGCGTTGCCCGCGTAGCAGATCAGGCAGGCCCAGGCGAAGATGTCGGCGAACGTGCCGAGCGGGCGGTTGAGCAACTGCTCGGGGGCGATCCAGCCGGGGCTGCCCACGATGAACCCGGTGGGCGTGGCGCCGGACGCGACGTCCAGGGCGCGCGCGATGCCGAAGTCGATCACCCGCGGCCCCGACACCGACAGGATGACGTTCGCGGGCTTCAGGTCGCGGTGCACCAGCCCGGCGGAGTGGATGGCGGCGAGCCCGGCGGCCACCCCCACGGCCACGCCCTGGAGCGTGCCGGGCGGCAGCGGCCCGTGCCGCGCGACGTACTGGTGGAGCGTGTCGCCGTCGATGAACTCGGTCACCATGTACGGCCGGCCGCCGACCTCGCCCTGCCCCAGGACCTGCGCCGTACAGAACGAGGCCACCCGCCGCGCGTTCTCCGCCTCGGCGGCGAAGCGGACGCGGAACTCGTCGTCCCGCGCCAGCTCCCCGTGGATGATCTTGACGGCGGCGAGCCGCCCGTCCGCGGCCCTCCCCAGGTGGACGGTGCCCATGCCGCCCGTGCCGAGCCGCCCGAGGAGCTGGTAACCCCCGGCCTCGGCGGGGTCGCCGGGTTCGCGCGGCGCGACCGCCGGCGGCTCGGGGGGCCTGCTCACCTGGGTCTCCTCAGCGTTCGGACAACAGCTCGCCCAACTGGTCCTCGACGTGCTCACCGGCGACGAACAGCAGCTCGTCGCCCGCCTCCAGCGGGTCGTCGGACGTCGGCACGAGCACCCGGCCCTCGCGCAGCACGGCGACCAGCGCGGTGTCGGCCGGCCACGTGATGTCGCCCACCCGGCGGCCCACCAGCGCGGCGTCGTCCGGCAGCGTCAGCTCCACCAGGTTGGACTCGCTCTGCCGGAACGTCATCAGCCGCACCAGGTCGCCCACGCTCACGGCCTCCTCGACCAGCGCGGACAGCAGACGCGGCGTGGACACCGCGACGTCGACGCCCCAGGAGTCGTTGAACAGCCACTCGTTCTTCGGATGGTTGATCCGCGCCACGACGCGCGGCACGCCGTACTCGGTCTTGGCCAGCAGCGACACGACCAGGTTCACCTTGTCGTCGCCGGACGCCGCGATCACCACGTTGCAGCGTTCGAGGCCCGCGTCGTCCAGCGAGGTCAGCTCGCACGCGTCGGCGAGCAGCCACTCCGCGCGCGGCACGCTCTCCACCTTGATGGCGCGCGGGTTCTTGTCGATCAGCAGCACCTCGTGGCCGTTCTCCAGCAGCTCCTGGGCGATGGACCGGCCGACCGCGCCCGCCCCGGCGATCGTGACGCGCATCAGTGGTCGACCTCCTCTTCGGCGGCGCGCTCGGCGAACGCGTCGCTGATCCCCGCCATCTCGTCCTCCCTGGCGATGACGTGCACCACGTCACCCTCCTGGAGCACGGTGCCGCGGGTCGGCACGATCGCGTCGCCGAGCCGCGTGAGAAACGCCACCCGGCTCCCCGCGGCGTCCTCGAGGCGGCCGACGCGCTCGCCGATCCACTGCCGGTCGATGCCCACCTCGGCCAGGACGACCGCTCCGGTGGGGTCGCGCCACAGCGGTTCGGCGCCGTCGGGCAGCAGCCGCCGCAGCATCTGGTCGGCGGTCCAGCGTACGGTCGCCACGGTGGGGATGCCGAGCCGCTGGTAGACCTCGGCGCGGCGGGGGTCGTAGATGCGCGCGACGACGTTCTCCACACCGAAGGTCTCACGCGCCACGCGGGCGGAGATGATGTTGGAGTTGTCGCCGCTGCTGACGGCCGCGAACGCGCCTGCGTGCTCGATCCCGGCCTCGATGAGGACGTCGCGCTCGAACCCGAACCCGGTGACCCTGCGGCCGCGGAACCCGGCGCGGAGCTTGCGGAACGCCTCGGAGTTCTGGTCGATGATGGCCACCGAATGACCCATGTCTTCAAGGATGTGCGCGAGCGTGGAGCCCACGCGGCCACATCCCATGATCACGATGTGCACTGCTGTCCTTCCCCGGCGGCCTGAGTGCTCGGTCGGTCGGCCAGAACTTACACGTCCTACCCGATAGCACGCCTCCCAGCACGCTGGTATTACACCGGACCGGCCGACCCAATAGCATCCTCCCCGTGTCCAAAGTTCCGGACGTAGTCAAGAGGATGCTGGTCGGGCGCGCGCTGCGCAGCACCCAGCTCGGCGAGACCCTGCTGCCCAAGAAGCTGGCGCTGCCGGTCTTCGCCACCGACGCCATGTCCTCCGTCGGCTACGCCACGCAGGAGATCCTCCTGGTACTGGCGTTGGCCGGGTCGCTCTACTTCAACAAGTGGACACCCGTCGCCGCGGTCGCGGTCGGTGTGGTGATGCTGACCGTGGTCGCGTCGTATCGGCAGAACGTCCACGCGTACCCCAGCGGCGGCGGCGACTACGAGGTCGCCACCACCAACCTCGGGAGACGCGCGGGCGTCACCGTCGCGGCCGCCCTGATGTGCGACTACGTGCTGACCGTCGCGGTGTCGATCTCCTCGGGTGTGGACACCATGCTGTCCACACCCGCGCTGAACGGGCTCCGTCCGTTCAAGGTCGAGATCGTCATCGTGCTGATCGTCGTGATGACGCTGATCAACCTGCGGGGCGTACGCGAGTCGGGCAAGGCGCTCGCGCTGCCCGTGTACGCCTTCGTCGTCGGCATATTCGTCATGGCCATCTGGGCGGCGTTCCGGGTGTTCGTCTCCGGCGACCACCTCGCGTCCGAAACCGCGCACGACACGATCGTGCCCGGCCAGACGTCGTTCGCGGGGCTGGCGCTGGTGTTCCTGGTGCTGCGCGCCTTCGCGTCCGGGTGTACGGCGCTGACCGGCATCGAGGCGATCAGCAACGGCGTGCCCGCGTTCAAGAAGCCGAAGAGCCGCAACGCCGCGTCGACGCTGCTGCTCATGGGCGTGATCGCGCTCGGCATGTTCGCCACGACGACCGTCCTGGCGCTCTACACCAAGGTCAAGATCACCGACCCGAGCACCGGCTCCATGCTGATGCACAACGGCAAGCCGATCACCGAGCAGGACACCGTCATCGCGCAGATCGCGCATGCCGTGTTCTCCAACTTCCCGGCCGGCGAGTACTACGTCACGACGCTCACGCTGATCATCCTGGTGCTGGCCGCCAACACGGCGTTCAACGGGTTCCCGGTGCTCGGCTCGATCCTGGCCCGCGACGGCTTCCTCCCGCGCCAGTTGCACACCCGCGGCGACCGGCTGGCGTTCAGCAACGGCATCGTCCTGCTGGCGCTGTTCGCCGCGCTGCTGGTCGTCGGGTTCCACGCCGACTCCACCCGGCTGATCCAGCTCTACATCGTCGGCGTCTTCGTGTCGTTCACGGTCAGCCAGCTCGGCATGATCCGCCATTGGAACCGCCACCTCCGCCAGGAGACCGACCCGGCGAAGCGGCGGCACATGATCCGCTCGCGGATGATCAACGGCTTCGGCTTCTGCATGACCGGGCTCGTCCTCGTCGTCGTGATCATCACGAAGTTCAGCCACGGCGCCTGGATCACGCTGGTCGCGATGGCTGTCCTGTACGCGCTCATGGGGGCCATCCGCCGCCACTACGACCGGGTGCGCGAGGAGCTGCGGCCCTCGGACGACGACGACATGCTGCTGCCGTCGCGCAACCACGCGATCGTCCTCGTGTCGAAGATCCACAAGCCGGCGCTGCGCGCGCTCGCGTACGCGAAGGCCACCCACCCGTCCACGCTGGAGGCCATCACGGTCGGGGTGGACCCGGACGAGGCGGCCGAGCTGGAACGCCAGTGGGACGAGTTCGACATCAAGGTGCCGCTGAAGATCCTCGACTCGCCGTACCGCGAGGTCACCCGGCCGGTCCTGGAGTACGTCCGCAGCGTGCGGCGGCGCAGCCCGCGCGACGTCGTGACGGTGTTCATCCCCGAGTACGTCGTGGGCCACTGGTGGGAGCACCTGCTGCACAACCAGAGCGCGCTGCGGCTGAAGGGGCGGCTGCTGTTCACCCCGGGCGTCATGGTCACCAGCGTGGCGTGGCAGCTCGAGTCGGCCGACCGGCTGCGCGGCCGTCCGGAGCGGCCCGCGCCCGGCAGCGTGCGCCGCCCGCCCGCGCCGAAACGGCCCGCGGGCTCGGGCTCCGGCTCCGGCGGCGGCTCGGAAACGCGCGGATCATGACGGCCGCCGAGGAGGCCGTCGCCGCGCTGCGCTGCTGCGCGGCCATCGCGCGCACACCCGGGCGGCTGGCCGTGCCGCGCGCGCCCGACCGCGCGTTCCTGCGCGGGCTCGCCGCGGCGGACGTACCGCCGGCCCGCCGTACGGTCCGGGTGACCGCGGTGCCGCAGGCGCGGAACAGCGCGCCCGGCGTGCTGGCCGCCGAGGGGCGGCTGCGCCCGCTCACCGTCCCGATGCTGATGGCCACGTTCGTGGTCCGCCACCCCGAGGCGGCCTTCCTCGTCGATCCGGCCGTGTCGGCGGACGTCCGCACCCGGTTCCTGGCCGAGATGCCGCTGGCGATGCGCGCGATCGTGAACCCGAAGGGCGCGGTGACCGGCCTGCGCGACGGGCTGGCCGCGGCCGGCACCGACCCCGGCGAGATCGCGTTCGCGATGGCCACGCACGCCCACTGGGACCACGTGTGCGGCCTGGCCGAGATGCCCGACCTGCCGCTGCGGCTGCCGTCCGCCGAGGTCGCGGGCGTGCGTTCGCTGCCGGAGCGGGTGCGCTGGGGCGTGTTCCCCGACCACCTCGACTCGCTGCCCGTCGAGACGTACGACCTGGACGGCCCGCCGGTCCTGACGTTCACCGCCAGCCACGACGTGTTCGGCGACGGCAGCGTCCTGGTGGTGCCGCTGCCCGGCCACACGCCCGGTTCCGCCGGCCTGCTGCTCGCGCTCGAGGACGACCGCCGGATCCTGCTGGCCGGCGACGCGGTGTGGAGCCGCACCCAGATCGGGCCGGTGCGCCAGAAGGCGCCGATGCCCGGCCTGATGGTCGACGCCGACCGGGACGAGACGTTCCGTACCGTCCACCGCCTGCGCGCGCTGCCCGCCGAGGTGGAGGTCGTGCCCAGCCACGACCTCGCCGCGATCCGCGCGGCCGGCCTCCTCGGTCAGGACACTGCCTGACCGGCGGTAGGTTTGCCGGGGCCGCTACGCGTACGAGGAGATCATGCTTACCGAGACGTTCCTTGATGTCGACGTCGAGAACGTCGCGGCCGGCGGCTGGTGCGTCGCCCGCCACCTCTTCGAGGGCGAGGAGCGCCCGCGGGTGATCTTCGTACGGCACACCCTGCCCGGTGAGCGGGTGCGCGTGCGGATCACCGAGGAGACCAGCAGGTTCCTGCGCGCCGACGCCGTCGAGGTGCTGAAGCCGTCGCCGGACCGCGTGACGCCGCCGTGCCCGTACGCCGGGCCCTCGCGCTGCGGCGGCTGCGACTGGCAGCACGTCGACCTCGCGGCGCAGCGGCGGTTGAAGGCCGAGGTCATCCGCGAGCAGTTCGCCAAGCTCGCCGGCATCGAGCGCGACGTCCTCGTCGAGGAGCTGCCCGGCAGCCCGGACGGCCTCGGCTGGCGCACCCGCGTCCAGTTCGCGGTGACCCCGTCGGGCAAGGTCGGGCTGCGCCGCCACCGCTCGCACGACGTGGAGCCGGTCGACGCCTGCGCGATCGCCGACCCGCGTGTCGAGGAGGTCGGCGTGGAGCGGCGCGGCTGGAAGGCGACCACCGCCGTCGAGGTGATCACCGGCACCCGCGACCGCGCCATCATCGTGACCCCGCGGACCGGTGCGCGGGCCACGGTCCCGCCGCTCGACGCCTCCACCGCCGTGCTGAGCCGCGACAAGAGCGGCCGTACGACCAAGGTCCGCGGCACGGCCGCGGTGCGCGAGAACGTCGCCGGCCGCGAGTGGCGGGTCAGCGGCAGCGGCTTCTGGCAGGTGCACCCCGCTGCGGCGGCCACCCTCGTGACCGCCGTGACCGACGTCCTGGCGCCGCGCGCCGGCGAGTCCGTGGTCGACCTCTACTGCGGCGTTGGCCTGTTCGCCGGCGTCCTCGCCGACATCGTGGGCGAGTCCGGCCACGTCATCGGCGTGGAGTCCGACGCCGGCGCGGTCCGCGACGCCCGCCACAACCTGCGCGACCTCCCGTACGTCGAGATCGAGCGCGGCCGCGTCGAGACCACCCTGCCGCGCCTCGGCATGGAGGCCGCCGACCTGGTCGTCCTCGACCCGCCGCGCACCGGCGCCGGCCCCGAGGTCATGGACGCGATCGCCGCGCTGCGCCCGCGCACCGTGGCGTACGTCTCGTGCGACCCGGCCACGCTGGCCCGCGACGTCGCACACGCCGCGAAACTCGGCCTGGCAATGACGGACCTCCGCGCGTTCGACGCCTTCCCGATGACCCAGCACGTCGAGATGCTCGCCACCCTCGCCCCCGCGTAAGGCGGCCACCTGGGCGGCCGTGATGGGAACGGTATGGTCCGGGCGGGCGGCGTTCACGGCTCGTTCAGCACGCGGACACCGGTGTGCGGCGTCATTGGTACGTGAGTGATCGGGTGTGGGCCACGGTGGGCGCGGTGCTGATCCTCGCCGTGGTGGCGGGCGTGGTGTGGGCGATGTACGCCACGATCGCCGGGCACTGAGGCCCGGGGATCGCGGCCCCCGAAGGAGGGGGCGAGGGCCGCGACCGCGAGGACGCTCCGTCCTCCACAGCCCGGGAAACCGGGGGGTGCTCCCCAAGCGTGCGAACAGCAAGCTACCCGAGTTTCACAGAACGTAGCAAGACATTCGATGAAGAGATTTCACGAACTCTCGGTGATCTTTTGCCCGTATCGGGATATCGGCCGCGGCGTCCGGATGCGCCGGTCCGCGGGCGCCCGGCGGCGTACCGGTTGCGCGTCCCGCGCCCGTCCGGGGCAGGATGATCGGCATGAGACTGCGAATCTTCACCGAGCCCCAACAGGGGGCGACGTACGATGACCTGCTGCGCGTCGCGAAGGCCGCCGAGGACCTCGGGTTCGACGCGTTCTTCCGGTCCGACCACTATCTGAAAATGGGCGGCGTGTCCGGGCTGCCGGGCCCGACCGACGCCTGGACCACCCTCGCCGGCCTGGCCAGGGACACCAGCCGCATCCGGCTCGGCACGCTCGTCACGGCCGCCACGTTCCGCTACCCCGGGCCGCTCGCGATCACCGTGGCGCAGGTCGACCAGATGAGCGGCGGCCGCGTCGAGCTCGGCCTCGGCACCGGGTGGTACGAGGCCGAGCACACCGCGTACGGCCTGCCGTTCCCGGCGCTGGGGGAGCGGTTCGACCGGCTGGAGGAGCAGCTCGCGATCATCACCGGGCTGTGGGCGACGCCGGAGGGCGAGACGTTCTCCTTCGACGGCAAGCACTACCAGCTCGCCGACTCGCCCGCGCTGCCGAAGCCCGTGCAGCGGCCGCGGCCGCCGGTGCTGCTCGGCGGCGGCGGCCCGAAGCGCACGCCCCGGCTCGCGGCGGCGTACGCGGACGAGTTCAACCTGCCGTTCACGTCCGTCGACGACGCGGCAGCGGCGTTCGGCCGGGTGCGCTCCGCCTGCGCCGACGCCGGCCGCGACGCGGACGAGCTGACGTACTCGGCCGCGCAGGTCGTGTGCGCGGGCCGCGACGAGGCGGAGATCAAGCGGCGCGCCGACGCGATCGGCCGCGACGTCTCCGAGCTGCGCACCAACGGCCTGGCGGGCACCCCCGCCGAGATCGCGGAGAAGCTGGGCCGCTTCGCGGAGGCCGGCGCCGGGCGGGTCTACCTCCAGGTGCTCGACCTCGCCGACCTCGACCACCTGGACCTCATCGCATCCGAGATCGCCCCGCAGGTCGCGTAGGCGTGCGCGCGTACGGGGGACGCCCCCGTACGCGCCGCACCCCGGCTCAGGACGGGTCGGCGAACTTCGGCGCGCGCTTCTCGAAGGTCGCCGTGATGGCCTCGACCTGGTTGGCGCCGCCGCGCAGGGCGACGAGCGCCTTCGACTCCTCCAGGAACGCCTCGGCGCGCGTGGTCTGCACGGCCGCGTTGAGCAGCCGCTTGGCCTGGCGGATCGCGTCGGGGCTGCGCCCAGCCAGCTCCCCGGCGAGGGCGAGCGCGGCGGCGCGCGGGTCGTCGGCGACCCGGGTCGCGAGGCCGAGGCGGACCGCCTCCGCGCCGTCGACCGTACGGCCGGTGAACGTGAGCTCCTTGGCGACGTCGAGGCCCACGAGCCGGACGAGCTGCGCGGTGCCCGTCATGTCCGGCACCAGGCCCCACTTGATCTCCAGCACCGACATCTTCGCGTCCGGCGCGACGATCCGCAGGTCGGCGCCCAGCGCGATCTGGATGCCGCCGCCCAGCGCGTGGCCGCTGACGGCCGCGATGACCGGCTGCGGCATCTCCGTCCAGGCGTAGACGGCCTGCTGTCCCAGGTTGGTGATCTTGCCGGGCAGCCGGTCCACCGGGTCGGCGGCCATCCGGCGCATGGCCGACTCGTCGGCGGGGCCGTCGCCGGCCATGGCCGAGAAGCTGCCGAAGTCGAGGCCCGCGCAGAACGACCGGCCCTCCCCGGACAGCACGACCGCGCGTACGGACGCGTCGGCCGCGACGGCCTCGCCGGTCTCGGCCAGCGCGGCGAACATCGCGCCGTCCAGCGCGTTCAGTTTGTCCGGACGGTTCATCCGGACGTCGGCCACCCCGTCGGTGACGGACACCGTGACACGGTCGGTCATGCGCCCTCCTCGTCTTGGCTTCCGTTTCGTACGGTCGGCAACTAGCGTGGAACCGAATCTTATTCGGCTGGTCCGGTCCGACGGGAGACGGGTTGTGCAGAAGGAGAACACGGAGTTCAAGCTGGGCGGCATCAACCACCTCGCGCTGGTGTGCTCGGACATGGCCACGACGATCGACTTCTACTCCGGCGTGCTCGGCATGCCGCTGATCAAGACGATCGAGCTGCCCGGCGGCATGGGGCAGCACTTCTTCTTCGACTGCGGCAACGGCGACTGCGTCGCGTTCTTCTGGTTCCCCGACGCCCCCGACGGCGTGCCCGGCATCTCCGCGCCGCCCGGCCGCCCCGAGCAGGGCGACCTGGTCAGCGCCGTCGGCTCGATGAACCACGTGGCGTTCACGGTGCCGGCGGAGAGCTTCGACGAGTACCGCACGCGGCTGAAGGCCAAGGGCGTCGCGGTCAGCCCGGTCCTCAACCACGACAACAGCGAGGCCGGAATCGCGCCGAAGATGTACGACGGGGTGTTCGTCCGGTCGTTCTACTTCCAGGACCCCGACGGCACGCTGCTGGAGTTCGCGTGCTGGACGAAGGCGTTCACGGACGCGGACGTCTCGCACACGCCGCGTACGGCCGCCGACCGGCGTCCGCGCGTTACGGCCTGACCATGGCGGCGCCCGTACGATAATTCGGGCGTGGGGGAGACTCAGGCGGCGCTCGACGAGGTCGCCGGCGACTGGTTCGGCCGTACGGTGGTCGCCACCGGACGGCTGCCCCTGTTCTGCTTCTTCGCCGCCGTGATCGTGGCGTTCGCGTTCATCCGCTTCTCCGTACGGATGATCAGGCGGCGCGCGCGGTGGTGGCCGGGCAACGTCACGACCGGCGACCTGCACATCCACCACGTGGTGTTCGGCGTCGTGTTCATGATGGTCGCCGGTGTCGCGCAGCTCGCGCTGTCCGACGACGCGCCGATCGGCCGCGCCGTCTGCGCGGCGGTCTTCGGGGTGGGCGCGGCGCTGGTGCTCGACGAGTTCGCGGTGATCCTGCACCTGCGCGACGTCTACTGGTCCGAGCAGGGCCGCACCTCCGTCGACGCGGTGTTCGTGGCGATCGCGATCACCGGGATGCTGCTGCTGGGGCTGCGCCCGATCGGCCTGGACGACCTCGCGGCCGCGCGGCACAGCGCCGGGCCGATCACCCGGATGCTCCCGGCGTCCGGCTGGATGGTGCTGAACCTGTCGCTGGCGATCGTCAGCCTGCTGAAGGGCAAGATCTGGACCGGCCTGTTCGGCCTGTTCGTCCCGATCCTGCAGGTCTTCGGCGCGGTGCGGCTGGCGCGGCCCGGCTCGCCGTGGGCCCGCTGGAGGTACGCCGAGCGGACCCTGGCCCGCGCGCGCCGCCGCGAGCTGCGCCTCCGGCTCCCGCTGATCCGCGTCAAGATCAGGTTCCAGGAGCTGATCTCGGGCCGCCACGACGAACCGTCACGGTAGCCGGGCGTCGGCCCTCAGCACTTCCAGTAGCGGTACATCGGCGGGCTGAACAGGCCGTCCCACCCGGCGCACTCGCCGGGGTTGGTGAAGCCGCGTGTGTGCGGGTCGTTGTTGATCTGGATCCAGCCCGACTGGCCGAGCTTCGTCTCCGTCTGGAAGAACGACGCGTTGAAGAACTTCGTGACCGGGCCGGCGTCGCAGTTGGAGTAGATGAAGTGGGCGTCGATGCCGCTCAGGAGACGCCGCGGTGCGGGGCGGCGCGCGGGCCGGCCGCCGGGTGGGTCGCGGCGGCCACCGCACCGCCGGTGGTGCCGGCGAGCCCGAGGGCGAGGGCGGACGCGGCGGCGAGAAGACGTCCAGGTCGTTTGGGCATGGCTGATCCTCCGTTGCGGGTGCGTGGCCGGGACGCCACCCGCCGGTTCGTAACCGAGAAGATCTCTTTGCAAACACTCCGTAGTCGCCCTGGGGTGGCGCCGCCGCGGGGGATAGGTTCCGACCATGGCAGTGGGCTACGACGCGATCATCATCGGTGCGGGGCACAACGGGCTGGTGGCGGGGGTCTACCTCGCACGCGCGGGGTGGAAGGTGCTGGTCTGCGAGCAGGCGGCGCGCCCGGGCGGCGCCGTGGCCAGCGGCGAGGTGACGCGGCCCGGGCTCGTGCACGACCTGTGGTCCACCAACCAGAACCTGTTCCTCGGCTCCGCGGCGTACGCCGAGCTGCGCGGTGAGCTGACCGCGCACGGCCTGGAGTACGCGGTGTCGGACCGGCCGTACGCCAGCGTGTTCCCCGGCGACCGGGCGCTGCGCGTCACCACCGACGCCGACGCGACCCGGGAGATGTGGCGCGCGCACGACCGGCGCGACGCCGCCGGGTGGGCGGAGCTGTACGCCGCGTATCGCAGGTTCGGGCCGGTCTACGGCGCGCTGAGCGGCGCCGAGATGCCGTCGTTCGCCGGCGCGGCCCGGCTGGTCTCGGCGGTGCGCGGCATGGGCGCGGCCGGGTTGGCGGAGCTGCCGGAGCTCGCGCGCATCGCGGTGTCGTCCACGCGGGAGCTGGGCGACGCGTATTTCGCGACGCCGGAGGCGAAGGCGCTGGTCGCGGCCTGGGGCATGCACACCGACTTCGGGCCGGACGTCGCGATGGGCGCGGTGTTCCCGCTGCTCGAGGCGTTCGCCGACATGGAGAACGGCATGGCGGTGGTGCGCGGCGGCGCGTCCAGGATGGTCGACGCGCTGGTGGGGGTGCTGCGCGCCAACGGCGGCGAGCTGCGTACGGGGGCGGAGGTGGCGCGCGTGGTGGTCCGCGACGGGCGGGCCGTGGGCGTGGAGCTGGCGGACGGGGAGCGGGTCGCGGCGGGGCGCGCGGTGATCGGCAACGTGTCGCCGGGTGTGCTGTTCGGCCGGCTGGTGCCGCGGGAGGCGCTGCCCGCGCGGTTCGCCGCACGGGCGCGGCGGTTCCAGTACGGGCCGGGCACCGGAATGGTGCACCTCGCGCTGTCGGGCCCGGTGCCGTGGGGGGCCGGCGACGAGCTGGCCGACTGGGCGTACGTGCACGTCGGGCCGTACGTGGACGACATCGCGCGGACGTACCAGCAGTCGCTGGCCGGGCTGCTGCCGGACGACCCGCTGCTGGTGGTCGGGCAGACGACCAGCGTCGACCCGAGCCGCGCGCCCGGCGGGGAGCACATCCTGTGGGTGCAGGTGCGTACGCTGCCGTCGCGGGTGGCCGGCGACGCGCTGGGCAAGGCCGGCGCCACGGATTGGGACGACCTGCGGGAGACGCTCGGCGACCGGGTGGTGGCCAAGCTGGAGCGCTACGCCCCGGGGCTCTCCGCCCGCGTGCTCGACCGCGCCGTGTTCACGCCGCGCGACCTGGAGCGGGCGAACCCCAGCCTGGTCGGCGGCGACTCCGTCTCCGGCAGCCACCACCTCCGCCAGAACCTCCTGTTCCGCCCGTTCCCCGGCGCGTCGAAGTACGCGACCCCGGTGGCCGGCCTCTACATGACGGGCGCGGCGACCTGGCCGGGCGCCGGCCTCAACGCCACCTCCGGCTACCTGACGGCGCACCGCCTCCTCCGCGGCACCCCGGCCGAACGCGCCCGCACCCTCGCGAACCGCGCGCGCCGCGCCCTCCGGTAAGCCGCTCACCGGCGCTTTCCGGCGATCTCGCCGGTGTCGTCCTCGCGGCGGACGCGGAGGAGGAACGACGCCCAGGAGCGGTACGGGCGCCAGTGTTCGGCGATCGCGGACAGTTCGGCGAGCGACGGGTCGGTGAGGTCGTACGCCGCGGCCATCTCCTCGTGCAGCCGGCGCTCGGCGCTGGGGAAGACGTCGGGGTGCCCGGCGCCGCGGATGAGCGTCAGCTCGGCGGAGAACGGCCCGATGCCCGGCAGCCGCCGCAGCTCGGCCAGCGCCTCGTCGGCGGGAAGCCCGCGCAGGTGGCCGGCGTCGAGCGCGCCGTCGAGCGTCGCCTCCGCGATGGCCCGCAGCCGCTCCACCTTGACCTCGGGCAGCCCCGGCACCCGCGCGGCCGACAGCAGCCGCTCCGGCGCGGGGAACGCGGTCAGCTCCACCCCCGCCACCAGGACGCGCTCGCCCAGCTCGGCGGCGATGCGCTGCTTGAGCGCGGCGGCCTGGGTGATGCGGATGCGATGCCCGATGATCGTCCAGCAGGCCGCTTCGTACGGCGAGTAGAACAGCACCGGCCGCAACCCCGGATACCGCCGGTGCAGCTCGCCGATCACCGGATCGCCCGCCGCCACCTCCCCGAACGCCGCCCCGTCGACGTCGAGCGACAAGATCCGCGCCGCATGCCCCGCGACCACATCGGCGTCACCCCCCGCCGGCACCTCGGCCACCACATTCGCCCCCCGCTGCCGCACCACCACCCGCGCCGTCCCCCACCCCGGCGCGGCCGGAAACGCCAACCGCAACACCCCGGCTTCCTCGGCAGCATCACCCCGCCCCGCAGGCGCGAACCCCTCAAGAAACCGCATACTCGCCGCCAGATCGAACCCCCCGCGCACGGGCAGCTCAACAC
Source organism: Streptosporangiaceae bacterium (assembly GCA_036502625.1). Lineage (GTDB taxonomy): Bacteria > Actinomycetota > Actinomycetes > Streptosporangiales > Streptosporangiaceae > DASXYG01. The sequence continues at coordinate 21,360 of DASXYG010000045.1, read as the reverse complement.
TGGTGATCGTCCCCGTATCCGCCATAACCGTCCCAACCTCTCGCTGTCCCATCGGCGACTGTGCCACAGGGGTGTGACAACCCATGCGGACCTGCGCTGGAGCCTTCCCGCTGAGCGGTCAGCCGAGGCCATCCGGCGAGGGCAGGACATACTCCGCCGCCAGCCACGCGAGGTGCTGAGCGAATGGACGCGATAGACCGTGGTGGTCGTTGTGGAAGCGCGACTGATGGACAACCGAAGCCCAGTGGGCTGGATCGTCCGCCTGGCTGTCGCTCCCGGTATCGCGAGATTGGCGGCCAACGACGGTCACCTCCAGCCCCTGCGGGTTCGACGCAGATGCCGTGGGAGCTGTTGGCCACTGGGGATCGACGACGAGCTTGCGCAGGGACCGCGGCAGCTTCTTCGCGGTCGGCGATACGTCCATCGCGCTGAAGAAGACGCGATTGTCCTCGTCAGATCCAGCCGACCGCCACAGGCCGTTCGCGAACCCGGGCTGGCCACCGCCCATGGCGTACCACTGCGCCGTCTCGTCCCGGCCATTGTGATCTCGGACGAGCACCAGGCGCAGATCCGGCCCGTAGACGCTCAAGCGCTGGTTCGCGTCGTCGCCGAAGCACACCATGTCCTTCATGAGGCGGCCGTTCGACAGAGACGGCCAGGCGCGCCGGAGGTTGGCGGAGTTGACGAGCATCAGCGTTGGCTCGTCGCGGACAGTGAAGAGCAACGTTCGGATCGTGCGCTGGATGGTCTGAGCGAGCCGATCATTGATGAAGCCGTGGTCCTCATCGGTCGTATACGGTTCGGTCTGCTGCGCGAGGGTCAGCAGGAGGCGTGGATAGGGCACCCAGCCCCCCGCGGCCTCGTCCCAACCGCAAACCGGGTACCGCTCGTCGTCCGGGCGGATTCGGACCGCGATGAGTCGTCGGGCGGGCTGCCGCAGCCGGCCGCCGTCATTGCGCTGGATCAGCCACATCCCAATGTGCTGAAGGTCTTCCGGCACGCTGTCGCCCGTCATGATGTGCGGCAGGGTAACGGCGCCGAGCTGTCTGAACCCATCGAGGCATGCGGACCGGGAGCGGATTTCCACCTGAGTCTCGGTGTCGTCCGCGTCGGCAAGGAACTGGGTCAGCCTGCCGGCGCGGGCGAAACCCAGCCGCAGTGCGTACTTCGGGTCACTGTCCGCGGACGCGAAATGGGCCCGGTCGCCGATCTCGACGAATGCCAGCGTCGGTGTGGACGAGGTGTCGCCGTTCGCTGCTCCAAGGCGCTCGCGCACCTCCTGGTACCGGGTGCGGATCGCTTGATCCAGAGCGGCCGACCGGCTGCCGGATGGCAGATCCAGCGGCGCGCCGAGCGACCCGATCGGCGCACTGCGTACGTGTACGTCAAGGTGGGCAACGCGCCAGACCTGCTCGTCATCGGTCAGGAGCGTGCCGCTGGGGGCAAGCCCCAGGAGGTCGGAGAGGTCGGTGATCACCTGGTCGCGGGTGCTCCGGTGCTCCCAGAAGATCTCGATGTCGAGCGGGCGGCCGCCCAGAGCCGCGCGCAATGCGGAGCGCCGGGCGGTGACGTGCTCCTTGACGTTCTGCGCGTACAGCTCGGGCTGCTCGCGCAGGTCCTTGTCGCGGAGCTTGGGAAGGCGCTTGGGCGACAGCGCGGGCTTGATCCGCTCCAGGTCGGGCACCCGCCGGAAGTACGGTCGGAGCCCCTCCTCAACCCACGTGTCGAGATCGGCGCGCTCGCCGGACATCAGGCCCTTCCCGACGGCATGCGAGCCCATGCCCTCGCTGAACACGATGCCGGCCCGGATTCCGTGCCAACCGCGGATGAACCGTTCGGGCGACGCGGCCAGGTCCCCGGGCTTCGGGTACGTGCGCATGAGGTCGAGGTCGTCGATCAGCTCGGCCGGGCTCTGGCTCCGCCACGCCAGCTCACCCTTCTGCGGATCGAACTTCATGGAGTTCGGGATCAGGCGCGCCTCCGCGGCCTCGAGGTCCGGCCACGGCACCGGCACGTCGAACAGAACGGTTGCTCCGCGCCCGCGGCGAGGCCGTGTCCTTTCTCCAGTGGCCCAGCGCCGGATGCCGGACGACGTGTGGACGCGGAATCTCGGGTCGAACGGCACGGTCTGCACGGTGATCGTGACCGTGGCCGAGTAGAACCACGTGCGTCCGTTCGTGTCGTACTTCTGTGGCGGCCAGGAGACCAGTTCGGCGCCCTGGTCGCGGCCGACGACCCGGAACCGCAGCTCACTGCCGTCGGTGCGGTAGGGCCGCGTAGCGAGGCGCGCGGCCAGCCATTCGGCGAGGAGCAGGTAGAGGTGGTTCGCCGGAGCCGCGGTGCCGCCCTCCGTAAGTCCGCTCTCGAGCAGATCGATCTCCTCGACGGACCATGTGGGGCCGGTATCGCCGATGGCCTGTAGCGCCCGATCGAGCTCGATCCCGGCGGCCTCGGCCGGTGCCATCATGCGTACCCAGGCGAGGACGAGGGCCCGGACGGGCTCTGGGGGGACCTCATGGCGGGCGTAGAGCCACGGCGCGGACGGCGCGGCCGACACATTGCGACCGGTGGTGATCACACCGGGGGCGATGGCCAGGGCCAGGCGGTTCAAGCGGGTCACGGGCAGGCCCTTCGCGGCCGGCCGGCTTTGCTGGTACAGGCGCAGGAACGCGTCCCGCCAGGTCTCGTCGAACGGCAAGACACGAACGGGCTCGATCCAGGAACCATGAGACGGATCCGGCTCGTACGCGGCTCGTCGGATCAGTGAATGCGGCATGGGTTGTTTCCTTTTGTCATTTCGTTCAGGCACTCGCTGAGCGCGGTCCAGAACGGGCCGAACAGGTCCTGGACCACCTCGCGGTCGTGCGGTTGGCATACCTGCTGACCGGGTGCGCTGGTGAAGTACGGCTGAAGGACGGCGCGCATGCTGTGCAGAAGGCTGCTATCCGGGCTGTCGGGCTTGTCGGAGCCGACCGCCGCGTTGGGCGCGAATGCGGCGTCCACGAACGTCACACGGGCCGGTACGCCCCCGCGCACCGCGCGGCCGATCACCTGCCAGATCAAGACGAGCATGTCCCAGGTGACGGCGTTACGGTCGTCGCCGAGCCTTCCCCAGGCGAGGCTCCGGCTCAGGAAGCGATACCAATTCCGTCGTGCGGCATCGCGTACGCAGCGGGCGCCTTCGTCCAGCGTCGTACCGTTGCGCACGTGCGCGCCGAAGGCGTCACCCTCCTCGTGGAGGGCGCGCGTCATCCAGTCGTTGATGGCGAAGACGGCGAGGCTGAGGTCGTCCGGCCGCGGGTTCGGGCGGACCAGGAAATAGATCGAGCCGATCGCCGCGTGGCTGCGTTTGTTGAGCACGTTGTGCCCGCGTTCCATGGCGAGCAAGGGGGCGACGAGGATCTGGCCCGGAGTGTTCACCAGATTGTCGACGTCGCCGCGCCGGAGGACACGGGCGTGGTGCTCGTCGCCGTCGGCGCCGCCAAGTTGACTGTCGAGATCGTCGTTGTCCGCGGCGAGGCGAATGACGCGATCGCGCCATTCGCGCGTCTCGTGCAGCGTGTCGGCGACCAGCGTCGCCTCGGCGTAGCTGCCCACGAGCAGCAGGATGTTCTTGCGATCCTCGTCGAGTTGCCCCAGTTCGCGCCCCAGCGCACTCAGTTCATCGAGCTCAGCAGTTCCGAGGCATTCGGCGATCCGGCGGAGTATGTCCGGTTTGCGCTCCTGCTTCGTCCCCGAGACCGTGAGTGCGCGATTACCCAGCCGGATGGGCTCGAAGCGAAACTTGCTCTTCTCTCCAATGGCGTTCGTGACCCCGGGCGCCGGCTTGAGGACCGCGCCGACAGGGATCGGAATGTGGTAACGGCTGGAAAGCCCCGCCCAGCTACTGCCGGACATCAGCAGCACGTTGGTGCCGGGCAGCCCATCGAGTTCCGGAAGACCGGGCATGGTGCGCAGCAGTTCACGCCCCAACCCGCAGCAGCGGAAGTAGCGGAGCTCGCCGGAACGCGGCCCTCCTTCGTCCGGCCCGCCGTCCATCACGAACTGGAAGCCGAGCACGTTCCCCATGGGGGACTCGGGGACCATCGGCGCGTAATCCCGCGGGATCGTGTACATCTGGTTGAAACCGAGCCGGAGAATCGGTGCGACCCGTGGCCACATGGCGTTCATCAGGGCCAGCTTCGGCTCGAGTGCCGCCAGCAGCAGGGTGAACTCGAATTGCCGGGCCAGTTTGTCCGGTACGGCGCCGGCGCCCAGGTGGAAGAGCTTTTCCAGCCGGGCGGCGAGGCGTTTGCGGGTCCGCGCGGGGTAGGCGGTGTGGAGCAGGTCGCCGAGCAACTCGACCAGGCGCTGATGCTCGCCTGACGGTGGAGTCCTGTCGCCGAACGGGTTGTCGCGAAACTCGTCCAGGACGTCCCGAAGCTCTTTGCGCGCGGCCGCGTTCGGATCCGGGCCCTCGCCTGATGGCGGCGGGTACTGGTCGTCGACCAGGCGTAGCTGGAGCGTCCAGGAGTTGAAGTACCGGCCGCGCAGCCAGTCGCGTATCCCCATCTCGGTCGCGAGCATTGCGTACAGCCGGTTTGTCGCGGCGGTGACGGTGTTGACCGCCGCCGACCAGTTCTCGACGTCGCTGCTCGATAGCTGGACCTGTCGGCCGTTGGCCAGCTCCGTGAGCTTGCGCCGGTTGGTCTCGGTGAGCATGGAATCGCCGTTGGCAGTGCCCTCGAGCGGAACGGCGGGTGCGAAAAGGTGGTCGAGCTGAACCTGTACGCGGTCGGCCTCATCGATGATCACCAGGTCGCTGCGCCGGCAGGCGAGTTCCAGATAGCGGATCCGCTCCGCGCTCTGGGGCCAGGGAACCGACGAGTTGACGAGGCTCTGCGGCGTCGCCACCCAGATCGCGGCATCGACCAGCCGCCGATCGCCGTGGTGCCGAGGGCATGCGGACCAGAAGACACAGGTGTGGCGCTTGCCTTTCGCGTCGAGCCGGTCGCAGGGCGCGTCGTTGTACGGGAGGACGTCCGGATCGCCGTCCTGTTCTCGGCGCAGCGCGTCGACCGGGCACGCGGTGCTCAAGTAGGCGAAGGCCGGATCGTTGTGCGCCAGGATGCCCGGGCTCGTCCGTCCGGCATGGCGGCGGTGCAGGCGCTGAGCGTGCTGCTCCCGGCTGGACACGCCGATGACCGGTGCGGCCATGCCGTCCGGGAAGTCGGCGGTTCGGGTGTGGTCGTTGTACGTCCGGACCAGCCGCAAGAGTTCGGCCACATCACCGACCACCACGGTCACCCGCCGGTCGAGCTTGGTGGCCAGGTGGACCGAAAGTACGTCGCGGAGTGTGCTCTTACCGACGCTGACGATCCCGAGCAGGTGCAGGATCCTGTCGATCGTGAGGTCGTCGCTGCGCGCGAATCCGGTCGCGGTCCGGGTGAACAGGCGAATTCCGTGGAGGCGTTCCTCCCATTTGCGAAAGTCGCGATCGTCCATCTCTCTGGCCGTCTGTTCCAGGTCCGCCCAGGAAATGGGCGGCAACGAGGCGCCATATGGGCGCGTCGGCCGTACGTCATGGCCATCGGGCAGTGCCGCCAGCGGCAGGCTCGGCAGCGTGACCGATGTTCGGTCGCGACCCACCGTGAAGCGGTACCGGCCCGGGCCGGCGAGGGGGAGTGGAGCACCGTGGAACGGTGGAGCGGCGGCAAGGACGCGTGCGTAGCATTGCCAGCGTTCGGAAGCGATCCTTGGCGAGAGCAGGTGCGCCGGCTGGTCGGGATCGGGGACGTCGAATCCGCGGTGGTGGCGGTCTCGGCTCTGGTAGACCTCGAGTGCGTCGCGCCATGCCTCCCGCCTGCGGAAGATCCACAGAGTGTGCCGTGCCACGCGGAGCTTCTGTTGCCCCTCCGCCGAGGTGACCGCTCCCCAGGCACGAGCGAACGGGTAGCCGCTGAACAACGCCCATGCCTCCACGGCGGCGTTGCCGTCGCCCATTACCTCGCGCTGGAGGAGCAAGCCGATCTCGACCGCGCAGAACGTCTTGAGCTCGCCGGTGATGAGCTGCCGCCCAAGGCGAGACGCGGTGAGGGCCTTCACAACGGGCTTCAGGACCGTATCGGTACTACGCATTCGCGCCTTCTTCATCGGGGGAGATCCGGCCCTGTATGGCCGATTCGAGGTCGGCTTCCGGCACGACGCAGTGCCGTGCCGTCGCGGCCAGACGGTCGGTGAGCCGCGCGATGTAGTCGGGTCGGCGGTCGATGACCCGGTCCGGGATCACGGTGATGTCGTGCGGTTCCGGAACGTCCGGCCTGAGGGAGAGCCGGTCGGCCAGCAGCGCGGGCTGCTCGTGGTCGAAGACGCGCAGCACGCTTGGCGGGCCTGATGGGCGCTGGACGGTGCAGGCGGTCAACCGTGCCGGTATCTGTGTGGTACCGATCCCCACCTCGGCGAGGCGCCTGCGGATCACACGTTCCGCCTGCCCGGGCAGCGCCAGGAAGACGCGGTACGCGACGGGGAGGATGCACACCTCGTCCAGCGGCCGGAGTAGCGGATCGTCCGTGGGCGGGCAGTATCCGGTCTCGCAGAGCCAGGACTCCGGCGCGATCTGCGGCGCGGGGAACCCGCAGACAGGGCAGGTCGCGACGAGCCGCCAGCCCCGGTCTCGCGTGATGTACGCCGCCGGGACCTCCGACAGGTAGAGCCCCTTCACCCGGGCCCACAAATGGGACCTGCTGGGGTCGGCGGCCAGTGACTGCCCGATGCTGAGGTCGATGACGACGTTGTCGATCAGGATCTCGCGGCAGATCGCGAAGTCGTCCGGGGTGCAAATGTCGGCGAGCTCCGCCAGCCGCGCCTCCACAACCCGCTCGTGTCGTCCGTACGCGCCGGCCGACGCGAGCTCGAGGCAGGTACGTGACGGGAGATGGTGTGCACCGATCAGTGCGGGCGCCGGAGGTATGAGGCCGGCCGGCAGAGTGATCGGCGGTCGGAGATCCTCGCCCGCGGTGAGGCGGTGCACCAGGTCGGGAACGCTGGTCGGCGGATCGCCGCCGTTTCGGAGGCAGTCGAGCACGATCGCGTCGAACGTGCGCTGAACGATCGGCGGATAGGGCAGCCGGAAGGCGTCGGTGTAGACGGAGTCGGCCAGTTCGACCAGCGCGGCCGCCAGGTCACCGGCCGGATCCGGGACTCCATCGATGTGGTCGGTGCTCATGCCGTGCCCTCGGCCGGTGTGCGGGCGGTGCACCAGCGAGCTACCTCGCATGTGGCACACGCGTCGCCGGGATGCGGGAGCGCACGCGTGTCGGCATGCCAGGGGTTTACGTGCTCCGTGACGACGGCCCGCGCGGCCGCCATGACCGATGGCGTGAACGGATCGATGATCTCCAGGTCGGCGCCGTCCGGATAGAGGAGCTCGAGCTCCACGCGGGACCGCTCCCGGGAGCCGCCGAGCAGGTTCCCGCCGATCATCAGCACAGCGAGGGCGAGCTGAGGATTCTCGTCCAGCAGGCGGCCCGTCCGGCGTTTCGTCCGGGTCTTGACCTCACGCCACACCCAGGAGCCCCCGTCCTGATAAAGCAGGTCTGGCCTGGTGATCACGATGACGTTGGCGTCCTCGTCGTAGAACGTCAGGGACGGTTCCACCTGGAGCGAGCCGACCCGGGCACGGCGGAGCGGGCAGATTGAGCTGTGGTGGCCGAGCAGCCGTCTTCCGAGCGTGAGTTCGTCCTCCGGCAGCGGGTAGGTGCCGTCGGCCCAGTCAGACGGGATATCCGCGGTGCAGCACTGCGGCGCCGGCGTAGCATGCCGCCGGGCAAGGTAGTCGTGGACCGCGCGGCCCCGATCAGCGGCCGCGGAATGCTCGATACCCCATTCGGCGGGGAGCTTGATCCGGCGTATGAAGTCACGCGCCGGGCAGATCCGGTACGTCCGCCCGTTCGTCGGAGACCAGGATCGGCGAGCGTGCCGCCGGTCATCGACACCAAGCAGCCCCGGAGCGCGGGGAAGACCCGGGCAGAGCGCGGCGTACGCGCACGAGACGCAGGCCGATCCGGGCCGGTACACGAAGCGGTCGACCACGTCCTCGAGCGTCTGCTGGCCGTGCTCGGCGAAGAGCTCGCGTGCTGCGTCCCGGCCGCCCTCGAACAGCGGCTCGCCCACCTGCCCATCGGTGAGGCAGATCTGGACCACCCGCACCCGCTCGGGTAGGGGCCCGGGCGTACCCTCGGCCGCGACCAGGGCGGCGACCGCTCGTTCGGCGTCGGTTCGCTGCCGGCCGGGCCGGATCACCGGAAGGCGGAGCTCGCGGTACCGGCCGTCCGGGGACGCCATCTGCCGTCCCCATGCCTTGATCTCGTACCGCACGGCGCCGCGGTGGTCAGGCGCGCGGAGGTTCGTGCGGTAGACCCACGGTGTCTCGATCGGCACGAGCGGCGATCCGCCGTCGCCGGGGAAGGCACGGTCGTACAATTCCGCTGCGCGCGCGGTCCACGTGCGCAACCCGTCGTGTACCAAGGGTCGTTCGCCGTGATGGTCGTCACGGCCGAGGCCTTCCGCCTCGTCTCGTACGGACATGAATGGTCCGAGCGGGAAGTCCTCGAGCGGCTTCCGCTTCCACGGTTGCCGGTCGACCGGCCGGAGCCGCCGCGCCTTCATCGCCGTTCCTGCGGGGCACCGGTAATCTTCGGGGCCGAGCATGGAGAGCGCGACGCTGATCGTTCCATTGAACGGATGAATTCCTTCGGGAGGTTGCCAGCAATCCATTCTGGCGGCCTTTCTGATGATCGGGATGGATGTGTATACGGGGATGAAAAACGGCACGCTGGTCAAGGGGCGCTACCGGATTGGGTGCCCGTTGGGCGCAGGTGGGTGCGGGAATGTGTTCGCCGCGTTCGATGAGGCGGATGGGGGAGTCCCGGTCGCCGTCAAGATCCAGCGGGACCGGACGTTCGAGCTGACAAGACAGTTCGTCGATGACCGCGAGCGGTTCGTCGCGGAGCGCGATTATCTCCAGCGGTTGTCCGGGATTCCCGGAATACCGCGGTATCGCGATCACGGTGAATACGGGGATAGCCAATTCATCGTGATGGACCAGCTCAGCGGTGAGCCGCTGGATGGGTACATCGTCAATCCGGGGGTGCACGCCACCGAGGTGGCGGCGTCGGTGATCGATCAGCTCTGCGAGATCGTTGAGGAGATCCACCGCCGGAACCTGGTCCACCGCGACATCAAGCCCGAGAACGTGATCGTGGGGGACAACGGCGACATCCGCCTGCTCGACGTGGGATTCGCACTACCGATCAGCTTCACTCCCGAGAAGCCGTACGGCACTGCGGGCTTCGCCGCTCCAGAGCAGTACCACCAGGGGACCCCCGCGACCGTGGCATGTGACATCTACTCGCTGGGCTGCGTCCTGTTCGCGATGCTGAACCTGCAGCCGTACGGCGGTAACGCCCGCGATGCGCGCCGCGATGCCGCCGCATTCGGCCCGGAGACCACGGTGACCGTCGATCCAGGGCTCTACCGACTCGGGTGCGAGATGGTGGCCGTCGACCCGGCGGCCCGGCCTGCCGGGTCACGTGCGGTTCGGCGGCGGCTGATTCCATTCCTGCCCGTTCCCGGTGCGCCCCGAAATCCGAAACTGATCGGCCCGGATGTGACCGCGCGATACCGCAAGGCGCGCTGCCGCCGGTGAATTCGGAAACGGCTGTGCCCTGCGCGAACGCACACGAGGCCGGCCGCATCAGGCGAGCGTCCGGATTCTCTCCGCCACTTCGTCGGCGGGGGCATCGAGCGAGCGGAACAGCGATTGCGCGCGCAACAGCATCGTGCGCGCGTCCCCCGTACGCCGAAGCACGACAAGTGCGTCGGCCAGATCGAGCAGGGTGCGCGCTTCGTTGCGGGGATAGCTGAGCCGCTGATAGCTGGCGAGCGCGGCGGAGAGATCCGATTCGGCATGTTCGTGTTGGCCTCGTGCCATGCGGATGCGTCCCCTGTTCGCAAGCGCGTCGGCATGGCCGTTGACATCTGTTGTCCGGGCGAATAGGCGGACCGCCGAATCGCAATAGTCGAGTGCGGTCTCATGATCACCCCTGTTCATGCTGATGCAGCCCAGGCCGTTGAGCGCGACGGCTTCATTCAGCTCATCGCCCAGTTCACGCAGCCGTTCGGCGGCCCGCCCGAAATACGCGGCCGCGTCGTCGAGGCGCCCGTTCTCGCAGTACAGGATCGCGAGGGCGTTCTCGCTGTACGCGACGGCTTGTGGATCACCGGAATCCTCGCTGACCCGGACGGCGGCCATGGCATGCGATTCCGCTCTCGGGGCTTGGCCCAGTCCGCGATACGTGCCGCCCAGCATGCGATGCACCATGGCGCGCTCGGTGGGCGACGCGACCGACTCCGCCGCGTCGGCGGCCCGCTTCAGGGTCTCAACGGCGTCGGTGTATCGATACGCGCGCCATTGGTAGGTGACCATGGCCATCGCGAGGAGCCACGTATGTCGATCCATGTGGAGATCTGCCGCCCGTTCAACGGCCTTCAAGAGCGTCGGGTACTCCGCCGTGAACCAGTCCATCGCCTCGGTGACGTCGGACGGGGCGACGAGTGGGAACTCAGAGACCCCGCCGATCGGCAGCGCCCTGCCCGGTACCAGCACCTGGTCGCATGACCAGGCGTTGTGCAGCAGGAAGTCGAGCGCGCGGGCGGTCGCTTGGCGGCGAGCGCCCGACGGCTGTGCTTCGGCTTGGCGCGCTGCGAAGCCCCGGATCAGGTCATGGAGGCTGTAGCGGTCGTCGGGCGTCCGTTCGACGAGGTTCGCCGCGTGGAGCTCTTCCAGCGCTGGATATCGGATCTGATCCGCCTGCCAGCCGGTGAGAGCGCGCGCTGCCGTACGACTGATCGTCGGGCCCGGGTGTTCGGCCAAGTGCCAGATCAGGCGCTTGGCCTCGGCGGAGAGCATGCGGTGGGACGTCTGGAACACCGTCTCGATGCTGACGTCGTCACCGCCGTGGATACGGAGGTTGCCGAGACGGTCGGCGTCATCGCGCAGTGCGTGATAGGTCGTCCACAGGTCGCCGATGATGCGCTTGCGGATCAGGGCGCCGACGACCACCAAGGCCAGCGGGAGATCACCGCAGAGTTCGGCGATGTCGTCCGCGTACGGTGCGCCGTGCGACAGTTGCGGTCCACCGGTATCGGCCAGGAGCGTCAGGGAGTCCACGCGTGCCAGCGGGCCGATGTGCACGTTTCCCACGCCCTCGCGGACGAAGAGGCTGTCCATGCGGTCGCGACTGGTGATCAGCGTCGAGCACGCCCCCGGCCCGGGAAGCAGGGGACGGACCTGCTCGGCATCGCGGGCGTTGTCCAGCACAACAAGGAGCTTCCGGCTGGCTATGGCCGATCGGTACGCGGTGACCATTCCGTCGTACGTCGGATCCGGCGGCTCGATGTCCAGTTGGTTCAGAAAGTGTGCCAGCGTTTGATACGGCGGCACCGGATCAGTCGTGGCGTATCCGTTCAGCTCGGCGAAGAGGATGCCATCTGGGAAATGTGCCACGGCCTTGAACGCCCACTGTGATGCGAGCGCCGACTTTCCCGAGCCGGGCATTCCATCGATGATCGCGATTCGCGCCTGGGACGACGGCGGCGCGAGGAGCAGCCGATCGAGTTCCGTCGTCTGGTCGGTCCGGCCGATAACGTTCGGACGGTGCGCAGGAAGCTGCTGCGGTATCGACGGCGGAGCTTGTCGGTACTTCCTTGTGTTTTGTGTGCGCAGCCCCGTCACATGCTCAAGTAGTTCGTCACTCACCGCTCGCCCGGCCGAAGTCCATTCCTCGATGGCCTTCGTGACTTCTCTCATCCCTGTCGTGGCGTGCAGGGCGTTGATCTGGATCTTGAGCAGGTGTTCGTCGGTCACCCAACGGCGCATTGGCTCGCGGATCTCATGTAGAGCGGTTTCCGCGTTCTCGGCCTCGAGAAGTGCGTTGAGGTAACGGATCCAGACGTCGTGCCATTCGTCGGTTAGCCGTTTCCGGTCAGGGTCGAAGCCCGGCCCCGCGACGTCCTCGATCGGCTCACCGCGCCATTCGTCCAGCGCCAGGCGCAGCAACTTGCTCTGCCTCGCCGCGCGATGCCCGTTCGCCCGGCGGACGAGCGAACGGAATCGCAGGTAATCGACGGCGTCGTGGGGCACGTCCAGTCGGCAGCGCAGTCGCTCACTATGGCCCGGTACGAGCTGCGGTGCGATTCGCCGGAGTTCCGTTCGATACTGGCGAAGGCGGTCGCCTGGCTTGTCTGGCAGTGCATCCGGCCACAGGCGCTGGGCCACATACGTCTGCGGGGCGCTCAACTGCTCGGTCATGGCGAGCGCGGCGACATAAAGGCCGTGCTTCTTCGTGACGCTGATCTTCAACCGGCGGCCGTCTTCGAATACCCCGAACGGTCCAAGAACACGAATGTCCACAACTTTCTCCACGGATAAGAATGGCCGGCCGATGCGCGGTCGGTTCATGGAAAGAGCATGCCACCGGTGTCAAGGCCGATTCTCACGTTTCTCTCACGCTCGCCACCGGTGGGGTCATGGACGTTGTGCGATCCTGTGTGGGCCGCGCCGAGAAAGGCCGACTTATCGGCATCGAATGCGAAACTACGGCGCGTATGACCGGAATGGGGTGGTCTCTTGGGCTGAACCGAAGATCACATAATCGGCATCGACAGACCTGATCTTTGTATTCGAGGAGGAAAAAGATGACGAACGACAGCACTGCCTTCCGGCCGCCCTCACCGCGCCGTCCGTCGTACCCGCCCAGGATGATCCGTTAGGACCAAGTCGGACGGTGTATGGAACAGGCCGGGATCGTCTCATGTCCGAGCGGGTCCCGGCCTGTTCTAGCTACGCGTTCCGTCAGGTTGTCGGGAGGGCGGCGAGGGTGCGGGCGACGGATTCGGTGAGGAGGGCGGCGTTGGCTACGCAGGTGTAGTCGACGGCATCCGGGGTGTCCGACGGGAGGTGGTAGCCGGGGAGGAGTTTCTGGTCGTCTACCGAGACGAGGGTGGCGGTGGGGTAGCCGGCGCGGTTGGGGACGACGCCGTCGGTGCTGTTGCGGGAGCGGAGGCCGCGTTTGAGGGGGATGCCCTGTTCGTCCGCGCAGCGCTGGATGAGGCCGTTGAGGGTGACGGAGTAGTCCTCCATCCACAGCGGGCCCTCGCCCTCCAGCAGGACGAGGTTGCCGGAGCCGACCGTGTCGAGGTTGAGGAACCAGGTGCGCTCGGTGGCCAGGTAGCGGAAGTGGCGGCGGGCGAAGCCGCGGATGCCCTGCTGGAGCGCCTCCTCGGCGCCCGCGGACACCAGCAGGACGCGCAGGCCGCCGACGGGGCGGTCGCGCAGGGCGCCGGCCACCTCGATGAGCGCGGCCACGCCGCTGAGGTTGTCGTTCGCGCCGGGCACGGCGGGGCGCGAGCCGATGTCGGCCAGGGCGGCCGCGGCGATCGCGCTGGCCGCCAGGCCCGTACGCCGCAGGCCGCGCGAACCGGTGGCGCTGCCCGCGGCGACCAGCGCCGGACCCGCGACGACCGGCCACCACAGCGGCGGGTTCTGGGTGATCCGCTCGATGACCCCGGGGAAGCGGTCGGCGAACCAGCGCTGCGCGGTCTGGTCGAAGACCAGCCCGCTGGGCGCGGCGTCGTGGTGCACGGTGACGACGAGGGCGCGCGCGGCGTCCGGGTCGCCGGTCTCGGCGACCACGTTGTGGGTCGTACGGCGCGGGCTGATCATGCGGCGGGTGACCTGCGGGCCGCACGAGACGTCGTCGATGATCCCGGCGGTGGCGGCGAGCCCCGCGAGCACCCCGGCCATCCGCGGGCCGCGCCCGGCCACCACGGCGCCGGCCGCCGCGAGCGCGCACAGCGCCGCGACCGGCCAGGCGTAGGACCCGGTGGCCTCTTCCTCCTCGACCCGGGCGGGCCAGCCGAGCGCCGACAGCCGGTCGGCGATCCACCGGGCCGCCTCCTCCTCACCCTGTGACGTCGGCCCGCGGCCGGGAAAGGCGAGGCGTTCGACGGTGGCGCGGAGGCTCGCCTCGTCGGGGCGGGGCAGCGGGGAGGGCATACGCCCGACCCTGCCACTGACCGGCCCCTTCGTCTACCCGACGGTAACTCGCGTTTGCCGCGAGCGCGGCGGCGAGCTCATGACGCGTGGACGGTCTCCAAGGCGGTGGCCGAGGGGCGTTCCAGGCCTCGCCAGACGCGGCCGATCATTGGGGCGAGGTTCGTCAGGATGTAGCCGGTGCCGCAGATGAAGAGGGCGGCGCGGATTCCGGTGGCGGACGCAAGGAGGCCGCCGATGAGGCCGCCCAGGGGCATGGCCGCCCAGGCGACCGCGGTGATGGCGCCCATGACGCGGGCGCGCAGCGTGGACGGCAGGCGCTCGATCTGGAGGACGCCGAGCATCGGGTTGATCGAGCCGGTGCCGATCGCGAGCACGAAGAGCAGCGGCAGGGCGATCGGGAGGGGGATGCCGAGCGCCACGATGAGCAGGCGCGGGCCGCCCGCGATCACGAACGACAGCACGAAAGTGGCGCGGCGGGGGAGGCGCGCGCCGACCGCGCCGTACAGCACCGTGCCGACCGTGGCGCCGGCGCTGAACACACCGCTGATCAGGCCGAGCGCCAGCGGGCTGTGCAGGACGTCGCGGGCGTAGACGGGCAGCAGGACCTGGCCGTATGCCGCGTCGAGCATGTTGGTGACGAGGACGAGCAGGCACAGCGCGCGCAGCAGGTGGTCGCGCCAGAGGTAGGCCAGGCCCGCGCGCAGGCGGGTGAGGTACGCGCCGTCGTGGCCGTGCCGTGCCGCGGCTCGGCGACGACGCGGACGAGGACGCCGACGAGTAAGGCCGACGCGGTGAACGTGAGGGCGTCGGCGAACAGGAGGTCGGCGGCGCCGAACACGGCGATGAGCACACCGGCGAGCGGCGCGCCGACCATCTTGCCGCCGCGGGAGACGCCGTCGAGCGCGGACATGCCGCGTTCCAGCGTCGTTCCGGCCTGCGCCGCGATCTCGGGGACCAGCGCCTCGCGTGAGGTCTCGCCCGGCGTGGCGAACAGCCCCCGGGGAAATGCAGTCGCGCGCAGCGCGGCGATTGGGGTGGTGGCGGGCGACGGGCGGGGGAACAGCAGCGCGAGCAGCACGCCGAACGGCAGCCCGACGGTCAGCCACAGCAGCGGGATCGCCGCGACCAGCACGGCGCTGACGACATCGGCGATGACGCTGGCCCGGCGGAACCCGATGCGGTCGACGAGCGCGCCGCCGAGCCCGGCCGAGATCACCACCGGCGCCAGCGACACCGCGGCCGTCACTCCCGTGCGCGCCGCGCTCCCGGTGGTCTCCAGCACGAACCACGGCACCGCGACCGTGGTGAGCGTCGTTCCGGTGACCGACAGGAGGTTCGCCGTGAGCAGCGCGAACAGCGGCACCCGGCGCCGCAGCGCCACCGCCCGGCTCACGAGCGCGCCTTCCCCGATCTTCGCCCGGCGGCCTCAGGACCGGCGCCGGGCTCGGGGTCGCCGGGGCGCGCGTGGCGCGGGAAGACCTGGACGCCGACGATGACCTGCTCCGCACCCTCGGACTCGGCGCTGGCGTCGTCGCGATAGCGGTCGATGACGGCGTGGATCTCCTTGACCAGTTGCTTCGAGCGCTCCGGGGTGAGCCGCACGAACGCGTCGCTGAGGTCGGCGGCGTCGTTCCACGACTTGTGCCAGCTTCCCTGCTCCGAGACGTACGCCGCGATGCGCTGCATGTGCTCGTCGAGCACGGTGTGGATGAACATGTCGAGCGCGCCGCGGGTGTCGGGGTCGTGCATGAAGTCGCCGGAGTTGATGACCGTGCGCGCGTGGGCGGAGCGCCACCAGCGCTCGCGGCCGACGCCGCGCCCGGTGTCGCGCTCGATGAAGCCGTACGCCGCGAGCTGGCGCAGGTGGTAGCTCGTGGCGCCGGAGCTCTCGCCGAGGCGGGCGGCCAGGGTCGTCGCCGTGGCCGGGCCGTCGCTGCGGAGCAGCCCGAGCATGCGCGTGCGCAGCGGGTGGGACAGCGCGCGCAACTGGCGCGCCGTCACCCGGATCTCTTCCTCGTCTCCCACGCCGACGACCCTGTCATTCCAAAGAAGTCTTTGCAACCGATTATTGGCAAAGACTCCTTTGGAGCCGTCGAGTGTTCGTCCCGCGTTCCCTGGTCCGCATTCCAGGGGTCGTCCGGGACGGGCATCGAACGGGTGACGATAGCCGCAGGTCATCGACGTACACGATCCCCTAAGGGTGGGGGAAACCCCACCGCCGGGCGGACGGAACACCCCATGCCGATCGGGGGTCTGCGCCATCGACCGGGACCTGCCCGGCCGAGAGAGTTCGAGTACTGCCGAGATCTCAGGGAGGACGAGCCGATGACGTGGATCGCCGTGGCCCTCGCCGTCGCCGGAGCCTGCTGCTATGCGGTGGGCGCGCGGCGGCAGAACACGGCCGTCCGCGAACCCGGCCGTACGTCGCTGAGCCTCGGAGCCCTGGTCGGCCTGGTCCGTGACCCCGGCTGGCTGATCGGGCTGCTGCTGCTCGGCGCCGGCACCGCACTGCACGTCACGGCGGTGACGCTCGCGCCGCTGACCGTGGTCCAGCCGATCGGCGCGCTGGCGCTGGCGCTGACCGCGATCCTGCACGTCCGCGCCAAGGGCGTACGGCTGAACCCGGCGTCCGTCACGGCGATCGTCGCGTGCATCGGGGGCATCGGGGCGTTCGTCCTGCTGGCGACCGGCGCGGTGCACCCGGCGCCCATCACGGCGGGCGACGAGCTGAAGGTCCTCGGCCTGCTCGCGGCCGCGGCGGTCGTGCTCGGCACGGTGATCGCCGTACGGCCCGGGCGCCTCGGCCACACCGTGGCCGCCGGCGTGGCCTTCGGTTTCGTCGCCACCCTGACGCGGGTCCTCACCCAGCGGTTCCGCGAAGGCGGCATCGGCGATGTATCGCCGCTGGTGGTGCTCGGCATCGTGGCCGCGATCCTCGCCGGGGGCTGGTGTGTGCAGCAGGCGCACGTCAGCGGCCCGCCCGACCTCGTGGTCGCCGGCCTCACGGTCATCGACCCGATGGTGGCGGTGGGCATCGGCATCGCCGTCCTCGGCGAGGCGCCGCACCTCCACACGCTCACCATGATCGCGCTCGCGGGGGCCGCGGTCGTGGCGGCGGGCGGTGTCGTCGTCCTCGCCCGGCACCACCCTGACGCGGCCGGCGACGCACCGGGCCGTACGGCCAGTACACCGGGCCGTCACACGCCGGCCATCAAACCGCACGCACACGCGGGCCGCGCCCGCGCCATGGACACCTCGACCCACGAAATTAGGAGCATCCTGTGACCGAGCTCAGCTTCGCCCCGGTCGCCGCGCCGTCCGACCGGCCGCTGCGCATCCTGATCGGTGCCGACACCTTCCCGCCGGACGTCAACGGTGCCGCGCAGTTCGCGCGCCGGCTCGCGGTCGGCCTCTCCCGGCTCGGCCACGAGGTGCACGTGGTCTGCCCGGCCAGCGCGACCGACCTCGGCGCGACCATGGACGACGGGATCATCGTGCACCGCCTGCCCGCCCACAAGACGCCCGTCCACCCGACGTTCCGCGTCTGCCTGCCATGGCGCGCGCGGCGTGCCGTGTCGGCGCTGCTCGACGGCCTGCGTCCGGACGTCGTGCACGCCCAGGCGCACTTCATCGTCGGCCGCGCGCTGATCAACGAGGCGGCCGGCCGGCACATCCCGGTCGTGGCCACCAACCACTTCATGCCGGAGAACCTCTTCTCGTACACCAAGATCCCGAACCGGCTGCGCGCGTACGCGGCGAAGAAGGCGTACGCCGACCTGTCCCGCGTGTTCGCGCGCGCCGACCGGATCACCGCGCCGACCCCGCGCGCCGCCGAACTGCTGCGCGAGGGCGGGCTGCCGATGGAGGTCACGCCGGTGTCCTGCGGCATCGACATCGACAAGTACCGCGAGGTCGTCGCCCAGGCCGTACGCCCGACCGTGCTGTTCGTCGGACGGCTGGACGAGGAGAAGAACGTCGACCAGCTCATCCGGGCGCACGCGCTGCTGCCCGCGCAGCTCGAAACGCAGTTGGAGATCGTCGGCGACGGCAGCCAGCGCGACCGCCTGGAGGCGCTGGTCGACGAGCTCGGCACCCGCGACCGCGTCCGCTTCCACGGCTACGCGCCCGACGGCGAGCTGCTGAAGGCGTACGCGCGGGCAACCGTGTTCTGCATGCCGGGCACCGCCGAGCTGCAGAGCCTCGTCACGATGGAGGCCATGTCGGCGGGCAAGCCCGTCGTCGCGGCCGACGCGATGGCGCTGCCGCACCTCGTACGGCACGGGCACAACGGGTTCCTGTTCGCGCCCGGCGACGTGCCCGCGCTGGCCGCGCGGCTGGCGGACGTCCTCGAGGCGCCGGCGGCGGCGCGCGCCCGCATGGGCGCGGAGAGCGGCAGGATCATCGCCGCGCACGCCATCGGCACCACGCTGGCCGCGTTCGAGGAGATCTACCGCGACGTGATCGGCACCGGCGCGCGCCGGGTGGTCGCGGACCGGTCGATCGGTGTGGCTCGGGCCGCCTGATGGCCGGACGCCGGCCGATCCTCGGCGGCCTCGTGCTCGCGGGCGTCTCCCTGGCCGTAATGCTCGCCGTCTACCTGCACCTCAGCCAGGGCGCGCGGGTCAGCATGGTGGGGCAGACGGTCAGCGACTACGTGCTCGCGCCGGGCGGCGCGGGCACGTTCGCGGCCATGTGCCTGGCGCTCGCGGTCGGGTCGCTCGGCCTCGTCGCGGCGGCGCTGGCCCCGCGGCAGGGGGCCGCGCTCACCGTACGCGACCAGGTCGTCGTGCTCCTGCTCACCGCGTGGTGCCTCGGGCTGACGGTCGCGGCGCTGTTCCCGACCGACCCCATGGGCGGCCGGATGTCGCTGAACGGGGAGGCCCACCGGTGGGCCATCGTGCTGGCGTTCGTGAGCCTTCCGTCGGCGGGGCGGCTGCTCGCGCGGTCGCGTCCGGGGGAGGCGGCGGCGGTCGGCTTCTGGTCGAAGGCGAGCTTCGCGTCACTGGGCGTACTGATGATCAGTTACATTCCGGTCGTCTTCCCGTGGCTCACGCACGGGCCGGTCCTGATCGGGCTGAGCGAGCGGCTGCTGCTCGCGGTGGATCTCTCCCTGCTGGTGGCCATGGCGTGGCCGCTCGTACGGCGCGCGACGGCCGGGTCCGGCCAGGCGGAGACGGTAACGGAGCGTGGTGGGGGGAACGGGTTTGTCGTACCCGCGCCGTATCGTCGGCCGCCTGATTCCCGCCTGAACCCGCGCCCGAAGGGGAGCATCCCATGACCGCTGTCACCGCCAACCAACCCGACGGCACACCCACCTGGGTCGACCTCGGCGTGCCCGACGTCGAGCGCGCCGCCGCCTTCTACCGCGCCGTCTTCGGCTGGGAGGTCATCCCGGGCCCGGCCGAGACCGGCTACTACTCGATGTGCCTGCTGCGCGGCAAGGCGGTCGCCGCCCTCGCGCAGCCGCCGACCGTCGGCGAGGGCCAGGCCCCCCAGTGGACGATGTACTTCGCCGCCGCCGACACCGACGGAACCGCCAAGCGCATCGTCGACGCCGGCGGCGAGCTGCTCATGCCGCCGATGGACGTCATGGGCTTCGGCCGCATGGCGCTGGCCGCGGACCCCACGGGCGCCCGGTTCGGCCTCTGGGAGGGCCGCGACCACCTCGGCTGCGAGCTGGTCAACGAGCCCGGCGCGCTCGTGCGCAACGACCTCGTCACCACCGCGCCCGACATCGCGCGCGCCTTCTACCACGAGGTCTTCGACTACACCGTCGAGGGCAACCCGGATATGCCCGGCGCCGACTTCACCTTCCTCCGCCGCCCGGACGGCCACGAGATCGGCGGCATCATGGGCGTGCCCGACGCCCCGGTGAGCATGTGGAACACCACGTTCGAGGTCGCCGACACCGACGCCACCGTCCGCGCCGCCACCGAGGCCGGCGGCACGGTCGTCCACGTGGAGGACATGCAGTACGGCCGCATCGCCGCCCTCCACGACCCGTTCGGCACCGAGTTCTCCGTGATCACCCGCGCTGTGTGACCGCCGGATCCCCGCAGACGCGGAGGCGGGCGCCGCCGGGAGGACCCGAGGACGCCCGCCGCGCGGTGGTGCGCTAGCCCGCCAGCAACTGCCGAAGGACGTACTGCAGGATGCCGCCGTTGCGGTAGTAGTCGGCCTCACCGGGGGTGTCGATGCGGAGGACCGCGTCGAACTCCACGCCCGTGTCCGTGCCGACCTTGACCGTCTCCGGCACACGGCCCTCGTTCAGCGCGGTGACGCCGGTGATCGTGAACGTCTCCTCGCCGGTCAGGCCCAGGGAGTCGGCCGACTGGCCGGCCGGGAACTGCAGCGGGAGCACGCCCATGCCGATCAGGTTCGAGCGGTGGATCCGCTCGTACGACTCGGTGATCACCGCGCGCACCCCGAGCAGCGACGTGCCCTTGGCCGCCCAGTCGCGCGACGACCCCGAGCCGTACTCCTTGCCGCCGAGCACCACGAGCGGCGTGCCCTGCGCGGCGTAGTTCCGGGCCGCGTCGTAGATCGACGTGACCGGGCCGCCCTCGACGGTGAAGTCGCGGGTCAGGCCGCCCTCGGTGCCCGGCGCGAGCTGGTTGCGCAGCCGGATGTTGGCGAACGTGCCGCGGATCATCACCTCGTGGTTGCCGCGCCGGCTGCCGTAGGAGTTGAAGTCCTTCCGCTCGATGCCGTGCTCGGTCAGGTACAGTCCCGCCGGGGCGGTGGCCTTGATCGCGCCGGCCGGCGAGATGTGGTCGGTGGTGACCGAGTCGCCGAGCTTGGCCAGGACCTTCGCGCCCTGGATGTCGGTGACCGGCGCCGGCTCGGCGGGCATGCCGTCGAAGTACGGCGGGCGGCGGACGTAGGTGGAATCCTCCGCCCACTCGAACGTGTCGCCGGTGGGGACCTGCATGCCGCGCCAGTTGTCGTCACCCCTGAAGACGTCGGCGTAGTCGGCGGTGAACATCTCAGCGCGGACGGCGCTCGCCACGACGCTGGAGACCTCGTCGGCTGACGGCCAGATGTCGGCGAGGAAGACCGGCTTGCCCTCGCTATCGGTGCCGAGGGGCTCGCGGTCCAGGTCAATGTCCATCGTGCCGGCCAGGGCGTAGGCGACGACGAGGGGCGGTGACGCCAGGTAGTTCATCTTGACGTCGGGGTTGATGCGGCCCTCGAAGTTTCTGTTGCCCGACAGGACAGAGACGACGGTGAGGTCTTCCTCGTTGACGGCGGCGCTGATCGCCGGC
>DASXYG010000044.1:0-59452 GCA_036502625.1 Streptosporangiaceae bacterium | reverse complement strand
TGCTGGGCCGCGGGCTGCCGCTCTTGGTTGGCGGGGGCTGGGTGTGTTCTGGGGCGTGCGGTGGTTCGGGGTGGGCTTGCCCCGGGGCGCAAAGGCCGCGCTGGCGCGCGACTGCTTTCCCGCGACCTTGGTTCTGCGTCTTCAGGGTTGGGCCGCGGGCTGCCGCTCTTGGTTGGGCGGGCTTGTGGTGTTCTGGGGGAGGCGTGGCTCAGGGCGCAAAGGCCGCGCTGCCGCGCGACCGGCCTCCCGCCGCGACCGGCCTCCCGCCGTGCCTGCTCTGCCGTGATCGAGGCGCGGCGGGTCGGGGTTGGTCGCGCGGCATCCGCCCTTAAGCGGCGGAGCCCAGGTGCGTTCTCAAGACGGATGGGCGCGTCAAGAGCGCTGGCTTCACGGGGCCTGGTGGTTTGGCTCGGGGTGGGGTGCCAGGTGAGGTTGTCGGGGCATTGGCCGCCGGTGGTGAGGAAGCGGCGGGCGGCCTCGCGGGCCTCCGCGATGGGTACGGGCATCCAGGCGTCGAGGTCGGTGGGCTTGCCGCCGTAGTTCGTGATGAAGTAGGGCTCTTCGGCGGTTTCGCCGTTCCAGCTCGCGCGGTAGTACGGGGGCTCGGGGGTCGTCCATTGGGCGGGGAAGGTCTCGGTGCCGACGACGAGGGTGAGACCGGTTCCACGGTCGCCGTCCGTGCGGGGGCCGCTCCAGAGGACCGCCGCATAAGGGGAGTGGTTGATCCCTGGACGCGGCGTCGAGTTCGTCAAGCGCGGTGTCAAGTTCCTCAACGGAGCCGACCTCGCGCTGTTCGGAGGTCCAGGCGGACGCGCGTTCGCTCTCCCGCTTGGTAGTCCGGCGTGGCGGGCGGGGCGAGTTCGCGGCGGTGGTGGCTTACCGGGCGGCGTACAGCAAGGCGGCTAGGGATGTGCCGCTGGTGATGTGGCCCTTGGCGGTTAGTGCCGCGATGTCTGCCAGGGGGATCCATTCGATGCGTTCGGACTCGAAGTCCTCCGTGGGGGCGCCGATGTGTTCGGCGTGTTCGGTTATGTAGATGTGGTGTTCGGAGTCGGAGATTCCGGCGGATGGCTGGACGCGGAGGAGGGGGCGCAGGTCGGACGGGCGCCAGCCGGTTTCCTCCTCGGTTTCGCGGGCCGCGGCGGCGATGGGGGGCTCGCCGGGGTCGACCTTGCCGATTGGGATCTCGTAGCCCCAGGTGTCGGTGATGAAGCGGTGGCGCCAGAGGAGGAGGGCGCGGCGCTGGTCGTCCAGGATGACCGCGCCGGCGCCGGGCGGCGTACGGATGAGGCGGTGCGAGAGGTGGCGGCCCTCGGTGATCTCGACGTCGGCCAGGCGGATGTCCAGCCACTCGTCGGTGTAGAGCGGCTCCTCGGAATGCACGGTCCAGCGCATGGGCTCCCCTTGGCGATCGCGTACGCGCCACGCTACCGGCGCGAGGCCCGCGCACCGGGCGCGTCTGGCGGCGGCGTCCAGGAGCGCCGCGGTCTCATCCCCGCCGGGTGATGCCGGGGCGGCCCCGGATCTGTGAGCGTGCTGGGGTGCGGGGAAAGGTCTCGCGTCGGTCGTATCCGGGGGGCAGCATGACCAGGCCGTTCAAGGGTTCCATCAATATCGACGATCGCGACTCGACGCCCGACTGGGAGGCGTTCGTCCAGCCGGTCGCGCCCGCCGGGGCGCCGAACGTGCTCTACATCGTCCTCGACGACGTGGGGTTCTCCGCGATGCAGCCGTGGGGCGGGCTGATCGATACGCCGAACATCAACCGGCTCGCGGCCAACGGCCTGACGTACACGAACTGGCACACGACGGCGCTCTGCTCGCCGACCCGGTCGTCGCTGCTGACCGGGCGCAACCACACCACGAACGGCATGGCCTGCATCGCCGAGGCGACCACCGGGTTCCCGAACTCCAACGGCCACATCCCGTTCGCGTGCGCCACGCTCGCCGAGGTGCTGTCCGAGCGGGGCTGGAACACGTACCTGCTCGGCAAGTGGCACCTGTGCGCGTCCGACGAGATGAACCTGGCCTCGACGAAGCGCAACTGGCCGCTGGGCCGCGGCTTCGAGCGGTACTACGGCTACCTCGGCGGCGAGACGAACCAGTGGTATCCCGACCTCGTGTACGACAACCACCCGGTGGAGCAGCCGGCCGGCCCCGAGGACGGCTACCACCTGACGACCGACCTGACCGACCGGGCGATCGAGTTCATCAAGGACTCCAAGGCCATCGCCCCGGAGAAGCCGTTCTTCACGTACTTCGCGCCGGGCGCCTGCCACGCGCCGCACCACGCGCCGAAGGAGTGGATCGAGAAGTACCGCGGCAAATTCGACATGGGGTACGAGAAGTACCGGGAGCTGGTGTTCGAGCGCCAGCGGCAGATGGGCATCTTCCCCGAGTCGGCGGAGCTGTCGCCCCTCAACCCCTACACCGAGGAGGAGAGCGCGGACGGCAAGCCGTGGCCGGAGCTCGACGTCGTACGGCCGTGGGACTCGCTGTCCGATGACGAGAAGCGGCTGTTCGCCCGTATGGCGGAGGTCTTCGCCGGGTTCCTCAGCCACACCGACCACGAGATCGGCCGGCTGCTCGACTACCTGGAGTCCGCCGGCGAACTGGACAACACGATCATCATGCTCGTCTCCGACAACGGGGCCAGCGGCGAGGGCGGGCCGGACGGCTCGGTCAACGAGAACCTGTTCTTCAACAGCATCCCGGACGACATCACGATCAACCTCGGCTACCTCGACGAGCTCGGCTCGCCCGCCACGTACAACCACTATCCGACCGGCTGGGCCTGGGCCTTCAACACGCCGTTCAAGATGTGGAAGCGCTACAACTTCGAAGGCGGCGTGGCCGACCCGCTGCTCGTCTCGTGGCCGGCCGGCATCGAGCGCAAGGGCGAGCTCCGCCACCAGTTCCTGCACGCGACGGACATCGTTCCGACGACGTACGACCTGCTCGGCATCGAGTTGCCCGAGGTCGTCAAGGGCTTCCCGCAGATCCCGCTGGAGGGCGTCAGCTTCCGCGCCACGTTCGACGGCGACGACGTGCCGACCCCGAAGGAGTCGGCGTTCTTCTCGATGCTCGGCTCACGGGCGGTCTGGCACAAGGGCTGGAAGGCCGTCAGCGTCCACCCGACGATCGCCGGCTGGGGCCACTTCGACCAGGACCGGTGGGAGCTGTACGACACGACCGCCGATCCGACCGAGACGCACGACCTCGCGGCCGAGCAGCCGGTGAAACTCCAGGAGATGATCAACCACTGGTTCCACCTGGCCGGGCTGTACAACGGGCTGCCGCTGATGGACCGTACGGCCGTGGAGATCCTGGCCGACCCGGGCCGTCCGCAGGTCTCGCCGCCGCGCGACCAGTACGTCTACTACCCGGACGCGGCCGAGGTGCCGGAGAGCGCCGCCGTCAACATCCGCAACCGCGGCTACACGATCGCCGCGGACGTCACGGTCGACAAACCCGAGCCCGGCGGGGTGCTCTTCTCCCAGGGCGCCCGGTTCGGCGGGCACAGCCTGTACATCAAGGACCGCAAGCTGACGTACGTCTACAACTACGTCGGCCGCAAGGAGCAGATGATCAGGTCCGAGAAGGAGGTGCCGGCCGGCGACGTGATCCTCTCGGCGTCCTTCGAGCGCAAGGGCACCGGGATGCCGACCACCGGCACGCTGTCGCTGTTCATCAACGACGAGAAGGTGGGCGAGGGCGAGATCCAGACCCAGCCCGGCAACTTCTCCCTCGCCGGGGAGGGCCTGAACGTCGGCAAGGACCGCGGCGAGCCGGTGACCGACGACTACCCGGGCACCCACCCGTACGCCTTCACCAACGGCACCATCCACAAGGTCATCGTGGACGTCTCCGGCGAGCCCTTCACCGACCTGGAGAAGGAGGCCAAGGCGATCTTCTCCCGGGAGTAGCGGCCCGGCGCGGCCGAACGCGCTCGCCGTCCATTCTTGACCTGTAGGTCAAATACTGGCTAGGGTCGTGCCATGGGCAGGCCCAAGGGGTTCGAGACGGACGTCGCCGTCGAGCGGGCGATGCGGGTGTTCTGGCGCAAGGGGTACGGCCCGACCACGCCGCAGGAGCTGGCGGGGGAGCTCGGCATCGGGAAGGGGAGCCTCTACAACACCTTCACCAGCAAGCACCGGCTGTTCGAGCTGGCGTTGCGGCGGTACGGGGAGATGCGGGTGGAGGCGCTCGCGGACCTGCTGAACCGGCCGGGACCGGTGAAGCCGCTGCTGCGTGAGGCGCTGGAGCGGCTGGTGAGCGCCCCGGACGACGCGCTGCGGCACGGGTGCCTGGCCGTGAACACGGCGGCCGAGCTCGCCGGCGCCGACGAGATCGCCACCGAGGTGGTGAGCGACGTGTTCGCCCGGATGGAGGGCGCGTTGCGCGCCGCGGTGGAGCGCGGCCGGCGTAACGGGGAGATCGGTCCGTCGTGCGATCCGGACGAGGCGGCGAGCATGCTGCTCAGCGTGGTGATCGGCATGAGCGTACTGGCCAGGACGGGGCAGCGGCCCGAGCAGCGACAGCGCACCGTGAACGCCGCCATCGCGGCACTGTGAGAGGACGACACCATGGTCGAATTAGGACTCTTCATCCGCCTCGAGGTCAGGCCCGGCCACGAGTCCGCGGTCGAGGAACAGTTGAGGAAGGCTCTTTCGCACGTCGATGAGGAGCCGGACACGATCGTCTGGATGGCGCTCCGACTGGGCCCCACCACGTACGCCATCGTCGACGCCTTCCCCCACGAGGCAGGCCGCCAGGCCCACCTGGAAGCGGGCCGCGCCGGCCTGGCCGCCCTCACCGACCATTTCACCGAGCCCCCGCAGCTCGTACGCACCGACGTCCTCGCGGCAAAGATCCCCGCGGCCGGACAGGCCGCCTGACACACGAACCGCAGGAGGGTCCGCGGACGTGGGCGCCGCCCGCACGGGGTTCCTCCATGGATTTCGCGTAGCTACCCTGCGGGAGTGCCCGCTGACCGACCCGCCCCCGGCGAACCGCCAGACAAGCCGGACGCGGACGGACGCAACCCGGTGGTGGAGTGAACTGGAGTTACGGCCCGAGCCGAGCGCGTGGGACACCCCAGGGATCGCCGACCACCCCGAGCGACCGCCCGCCGACAGAATCCGCCTGCCACCCGATCGATTGGCCCACATCTTGGACGGTGATGAAGACGGCGGAGGCCATCTGTACGGAACTGGAAGCCCAGGGAAGTGCGAGTTCCCCGAAGAGTGGGACGAAAGCAAGATCGAATCCGTTGTGCTTCACACCGCGTATCGGCCGCAGTTCGCCAAGCAGCAGGCCAACGGCCTCTGGGCGGTTAGCCGAAACCACGATCGAGTGGAGGTCTGGGCCGTTATGCGCCCGGACGGCCGGATATGGACCGCCTACCCTGACGGCAAAAGCCCCGGTGTCACCCGTAATCCGCGAACAAGGGACGGCTAATGGACGCGTACGAGATCGCGCGGCGTGCCAATGAGCTACCGTCCGGTTTCCAAGACCGCCTTAGTGTCGACGCCTACGAAGACGTCCACCGCAGCATCGACGCCGGTGAGTGGGGCGAAGGACTGGACAATTTGCTCGCCGGGCTCCATCAGTCGGGGGCCACCATCACCGCGGACGAACACCGGCGGCTCGCCGAGCTCATGCGCGCCATCAACATGCCCCCTGACAGGCTTGATCGTTTGACGGTCCACTGAGAGCACAGGCTTTCAGGGCTCCGGGACGAGGGCGCACGGAGTCGTCCTTATCCCGGGCCAGGGCATGCCCGGGAGCCTGTGGCATGCCGGGGGAACTCGCCGCGCTGACAAGCCGGAGCATTTCCCCGGGCGCGGCGGTCGGGTGTGCTCGTGGTGTTCCGGGGGTGGCGTGGCTCTGGGGACAAAGGCCGCGCTGCCGCGCGACGGTCTACCCGCGACCTTCTCGCGACTTTGGTTCTGAGTTTCTTTCGCTGGGCCGCGGGGCTGCGCCTTTGGTTGGCCGGGGCTGGGTGTGTTCTGGGGAGTGCCGTGGTTCGGGGTGGACTGGCTTGGGGCGGTTCGGCCGAGGATCGGATGAGAGATTGTGGACGTGGGGCGCGGGAGGGCGGTCGCGGGGAGCGCGGCCTTTGTACTGGGGGCACCGTCTCCCGACTCCGAGCCGAAGCACGCGCGAGAACACGCTCCGATCCGGGGCCCCGCATGCCTTGGGAACCGGAGCATGCCTGGAATCAGGCCCCGAGTCCGTCCGGCTGAGGGCGTAGCCCCCGCGGCCCAGCCGAAAGACTGTGGACCTGGGGTCGCGGGAGGGCTGTCGCGCGGCAGCGCGGCCTTTGTGGGCGGGAGTTTGCGCTGACCCTGGAATCGCCTTGCCCCGGGGCTGCCGTGTGCCTGGGGAGTTTGCGGCCGGGTGTGCTCGGCTTAGGGCGGTAGCCCCGCGGGCCAGCCGAAAGATTGTGGAACTGGGGTCGCGGGAAATCTGTCGCGCGGGGCGCGGCCTTTGTCTTTGGGATTGGGGCGAGCCCGGAGCGCCTGGCCCGGGGGTACGGGGCTGAGGTCAGGTCGCGGGGGGGGCCTTAGGGGAGGCGGGTTATTACTGAGGGGTCGCCGTACGGGGGAGCGCCGGTTGGGGGGCGGCCGGTGTGGGGGGTGGGGTCGGGGAGTTGCGAAGGGACGGGGGCGGCGTGGCGGGCTCGGCGGGAGCCGGCCGGGCGGTCGTGGATGTGGGGGGTTAGCTGGTCGAGCTTGGCTTGGATTTGTTCGGACTGGGCTCGGGCCGCGTCGCGTTCGCCGGTGAGGGTGGTGATGGTGGCGCGGAGCTCGGTTACCAGGCGGTCGCGGTGGTGGAGCTGGTCCTGCTGCTCGGTGATGCGGGCTATGGCGGCTTCGAGCTGGGTGTTGGACTGCTGGATGCGGGCCTGGGCGGCGTCGCGTTCGCCGATGATCTCGTCGGCGTACGTGTGGGCGTCGAGGGCCTGGCGGTCGGCTTGGGCGCAGGCGCGTTCGGCGGCGGCGCGGTGGTCCTGGGCCTCGGTGAGCCTGCGGGTCAGCTCGGTGGACTCGGCGCGTTCGCGCTCCAGGCGCTCGGTTACCGCGGCGAGTTCCTGGGCGCGGGCCGCGAGTTCGGTCTCGGCGAGGCGGACGCGGTCGTCGGACTCGGCGGTCTCCGTACGGGACACGGCCAGCGCGTCGTGTGCGGCGGAGAGCTGCGCGCGGAGGTGGTCGAGCTCGGCGGTCAGCTCGTCGGTGCGGTGCGCCAGGCGGTCGCGGTCGTCGGTGAGCTCGCTGATGCGGTGCGTGAGGCGGTCGTGTTCACCCGTGAGTTCGGCGACGCGGTGCGTGAGCCGGTCGTGCTCGCCCGTGAGTTCGGCGACGCGGTGCGTGAGGCGGTCGTGTTCGGCCGTGAGTTCGGCGACGCGGTGCTTGAGGTGGGTGTGTTCCTCGGCGACGGCGGTGTGGGCGGCGGCTACGCGCTTCTCCACCGCATTCACGCTCAGCTCGGAGGACAGGGCTCCGGCGAGGAGTTCGGCGCTGTCTTCCAGGCGCTCCAGGATGTCGCGCGCCTGGCTCACTTGGGCGGCTAGGGCTGAGACGTCGTGGTCAGGCCCGTGTGCCCGGGATGGTGCTTCTTCTCCTGAGATGGTGACCTCCCGAGCGGACCCTTCGACGATCAAGGCCGCTTGAAGAATACTCGATCCCCGCTCCCGGATGGGGGACTGTGACACGAAGTGTCGCGCTTTGCCTCCGGGACGCCGAAACGCCTGTGGGGACGGGGTTTGCAGTATCTGAAATCCATGCGTCGCGTCGTACCGGGGTGGTGACCTAGCGTCGAGCGTGGCGGTGAATCCCCTCCGTACGCCGCCACGCCGCGCGCCGCGGTCGTTAACCCCCACCCAACGCTGTGGGCGCGTATCGGCGACGCTCCGTCATCGGGGCCGATTCCGATGACGGAGCTCGGCGGGGCCGCGCGGACTCAGGGGTTCGCGGGCCCCGGTGCGGTCACCCCGGGCAGTTCCTCGTACTCGTCAGCGCGTTCCGCGTGGCCGCCGGAGCCGCCGTGGAAACCGAAGCTGCGCTCCGGACCGCTCTCCTCCGTGTCGTCGTCTGACGCTCCGTCGAGCTCGACGGCGAGCACTTCGGTGCCGAGTATCCGCAACGCGAACCGCATGGCGACCTCCTGAGGCGGCGGTGGTGGGGCGGGCTGCCGCACACATCATCACCCAGGCGCCGCGCGCTCAGGACGGCCAGGGCAGGACGGTGAGTTCTGGCCACAGGGCGGCCCAGCGGCGGGCCTTGGCCTCGTAGACCTCGCGGGGCGCGAGCCGCGGGTTGGGGCGCAGCCGCAGGTCGTAGGTGTCGGCGAGGCCGTACGGCGCGTAGATGCGCCAGGCGCCGCGGCCCTCCTCGCGGACACCGATCGCGCAGGTGGTGGCCGGGAAGGACGCGATGGCCGCCTCGGTGCTGTCGTACGGCGGGCAGGGGACGCCGAACTTCTCCTCGTACCAGAGGTGCACGCGGGCCTCATTGCGGATCTCCGGCTTGACCGCGAGCCCCGCGAACGCGGCCCGGCCGCGGGCGATCGCGGTGTCCTCCGCCGCCCAGGAGAGGTCGGCGGGGTCGTGGTACATGAGGTCGTAGTCGTCGATGCCGTGGCCCGGAGGGCGGCCGGTCACGGCGTTCCAGATCGTCTGGACGACGGCGCCGGCCGCGAGGTACCACCCGGGCAGGCCGAGGCGCGCGGCGCGGGACACCACCGCGGCCAGCGGCTCGTTGCCGCGCAGCACGCGTTCGGTGAGCGCGGCCTGGGCGTCGAGCGGCAGCGACGCGGCGCGGGCGAGGTCGGGGTCATCCGGCACGCTCCGCAGTATGCCGACCGCCGGTGACATTCCGCGTACGCCGGGCCGTCAGCCCAGGTCGCGGGCGGTCTCGCTGTACGCGGCGAGGACGAGGTCCCAGAAGGCGGGGGCGTCGATGGCGGTGGCGACCAGCGCGTTCGGCGCCGGGGCGCGGAAGTCGGTGACGGTCATGCCGGTGGTGAAGCGGCCCGCCGTCTCGACGTCCACGCGCGCGGGCTCGCGGGTGATCAGCCCCGGGTCGAGGACGCAGGCCACCGCGCAGACGTCGTGGACGGCCGGGTCGGTGCCGTCCGGCGGGGTGTAGAAGGTCAGGCACGGGATGATCAACTCGTCGGCGAGGCGGCCGAGCGCGCGCATGCGGTCCCGTACGGCGGCGCCGGCGCGGGCCTGGTGGGTGAGGTCGAGGCCGATCATCGTGACGGTCCAGCCCGCGTCGAAGACGATCGCGGCGGCCTCCGGGTCGGCGACGATGTTGAACTCGGCGGCCGGCGTGTGGTTGCCGCGGGTGTACGACCCGCCCATGATCACGATGTCCGCCGCCCATTCGACGACGCGCGGCTCCTTGCGCACGGCCAGGGCGATGTTCGTGAGCGGGCCGATCGCGATGAGCGTGACCTCGCCGGGGTGCGCGGCGAGCGTGTCGATGATGAGGTCGACGGCGTGCCGCGGGTCCGGCGGCAGCGCCGCGGCCGGGAGCACGGCCGAGCCGAGGCCGGTCGCGCCGTGCACGTCGGCGGCGCGCTCGCGCGGCCGCACCAGCGCGCCCGCGCTCCCGGCGGCCACCGGCACGTCGCGGAAGCCGAGGTACTCGCGCAGCTTCAGCGCGTTGCCCGTGGTGTGCTCCAGGTCGACGTTGCCGCCCACCGTGGTGATCGCGAGGACGTCGAGCCCGTCGGCGGCGTGCGCGAGCAGCAGCGCGAGGGCGTCGTCGATGCCGGGGTCGCAGTCGATGAGCACCTTGGTGGGCACGGGGTCTCCTCGGGAACGGACGTACGGGACACCGGTGATTGTCCCAACGTCACCGCATGCCGCCCTCACGAGGGTCCATGCGCGTGCCGCCCCGTCCGGGTCAGCCCACGATCGCGGGCGGGGTGATCGGCAGGGACCGTACGCGTACGCCGGTGGCGTGGTGGACGGCGTTGCCGATGGCGGCGGCCGTGCCGACGATGCCGATCTCGCCGATGCCCTTGCTGCCCATCGGATTGAGGTGCGGGTCGTCCTCATCGACCCAGACCGCGTCAACGTCGTGTACGTCCGTGCAGGTGGCCACGTGGTATTGCGCCAGGTCGCGGTTGACCCAGCCGCCGAACTCGGCATCCGGGCGCGTCTCCTCCATCAGCGCCATGCCGATGCCCATCGTCATGCCGCCGATGAGCTGCGAGCGTGCCAGGACCGGGTCGATGATCCGCCCGGCGGCGAACACGCCGAGCAGCCGCGCCACCCGCAGCTCGCCCGTGCCCGGGTCCACGCGGACCTCGGCGAACTGCGCGCCGAACGCATGGCGGGCGAATCCGGTGTCGCCGGCGATCTCGTCCGCTGTGTCGGCGGCGCCGGTCCCGCCGTTCTTGCGCAGGTCCTCGCAGGCCCGCACCACGGCGGAGCCCCATGACGAGGTGCCCATCGAGCCGCCGGCGAGGGACGCCTCGGGCAGGTCGCTGTCGCCGACCTCGACGTGTACGCGGTCCCGGGTGGTCTCCAGCGCCTCGGCGGCGATGACGGCCAGCGCCGTACGGGCACCCGTGCCGATGTCGGCCGCGGCGATGCGCACCACGTAGCCGTCGCCGGTCGCGGTCGCGGTGGCCCGCGACGGGCGTCGGCGTGCCGGGTACGTGGACGCGGCGACGCCCGTGCCGACCAGCCAGCGCCCGTCGCGGCGTACCCCCGGCGCGGGGTCGCGGCCCGCCCAGCCGAACCTGCGCGCGCCCTCGCGCAGGCAGGCGACCAGGTTGCGGGAGCTGAACGGCAGCCCGGTCTCCTGGTCGTACGCGGGCTCGTTGACGATCCGCAGCTCGACGGGGTCCATGTCGAGCGCCGACGCCAGCTCGTCCATGGCCGATTCCAGCGCGTACATTCCGGGGCACTCGCCGGGCGCGCGCATCCACGACGGCGTGGCGACGTCGAGCCTGGCCAGCTGGTGGCAGGTGCGAAGCGCCGGTGCGGCGTACATCATGCGGCTCGGCACGGCGGCCTGCTCGGCGAACTCGACCAGCGTGGACGACTGCTCGACGACGTCGTGGTCCAGCGCCGTCAGACGGCCTCCGGTGTCGGCGCCGAGGCGGAGCCGCTGCACCGTGGGCGTGCGGTAGCCGGTGATGTCGAACATCTGCTGCCGGGTGATCGCGATCTTCACCGGGCGCCCGGCCACCCGGGCGGCCAGCGCCGCGAGGACCGCGGGCGCGCGGGTGGTGCCCTTGGACCCGAAGCCGCCGCCGACGTGCGGGGACACCACCCTGACCCGCTCCGGTGGCATCCGCAGCACATTCGCGATCGTCGCCCGGTCCGTGGACGCGCCCTGCGTGGAGTCGTACACCGTGAGCCGGTCGCCGTCCCAGGCGGCCAGCGCGCCGTGCGGCTCCATCGGGTTGTTGTGCTCGGCCGGCGTGGCGTATGTGACGTCCACGGTCGCCGCGGCCTCCGCGAGCCCGGCAGCGACGTCGCCGCGCTCGGTCGTCGCCGGGAAGGACGGGTTCACCTTGTCCGGCACGTACAGGCCCGGGTGGTCCGCGCGCAGTGTCACGTCGTGCGGTTCGGCGTCGTAGGCGACACGTACGGCCGCCGCGCCCGCACGTGCCGCCTCCGCCGACTCCGCGATCACGGCGGCCACGATCTGCCCCCGGTAGGCGATGTCGCGCGACTGGAACAGCGCGAGCTCCGGATTGTCGACGGCCGTCTCCGGCGCGTTCGCGTATGTCAGGACGTCGAGCACACCGGGCGTCGCGTACGCCTCGGCGGTGTCGATCGCGCGGATGCGGCCGCGGGCCACCGTCGATCCGACGATGTGCGCGTACGCGGTGCCCTCGACGGCGTACTCGACGGCGTACGTGGCGCGCCCGGTGACCTTGTCGCGCCCCTCGATGCGGTTCACGGCAGGAGCTCCTGGAGTGTGTGGACGATCAGGTGGCGGGCCAGCGGCACCTTGTACGCATTGCGCGGCAGCGGGCGTGCGGCGGCCAGCTCGGCATCGGCGGCGCGGGCGAACGCGTCGGCGTCGGCGGGCGCGCCCTGCAACACCTCTTCCGCCGCGCCGGCCCGCCATGGCGCGTGCGCCACCCCGCCGAGCGCGATCCGTACGTCGCGTACCCCGCCGCCGGGGCCGACGTCCAGCGCAGCCGCGACGGAGACCAGCGCGAACGCGAACGACGCGCGTTCGCGCACCTTCCGGTACGTGGACCGGCCACCGGGCGGCGCGGGCAGGTCGACGGCGGTGATCAGCTCGCCGGGCGCCAGCACGGTGTCACGGTCCGGCCGGTCGCCGGGCAGCCGGTGCAGCCCCGGCATGGGCACGGTCCGCTCGCCGTCGGGGCCGGTGACGCGCACCTCAGCGCCCAGCGCGGCCAGCGCGACGGCCATGTCGGACGGGTGCGTGGCCACGCACGCGGCCGAGCGGCCGAGCACCGCCATGTTCTGGTGGTCGCCCTCGACGGCGGGGCAGCCGGAGCCGGGGTCGCGCTTGTTGCACGGCTTCGTGACGTCCTGGAAGTACGGGCAGCGGGTGCGCTGGAGCAGGTTGCCGCCGACGGTGGCCATGTTGCGTACCTGGCCGGACGCGCCGGCGAGCACGGCGCGCGCCAGCATCGGGTACCGCGCGCGTACGTCCGGATGCGCGGCCAGGTCGGAGTTGCGCACGGCCGCACCGATCCGCAGGCCGTCGCCATGCGCGGCGATCGAGTCGTACGGCAGGCGGCTGACGTCGACGAGGCGCGCGGGCGTGGCGACGCCGAGCCGCATGAGGTCGACGAGGTTCGTGCCGCCGCCGAGGTACATGGCGTCCGGGCCACCGGCCTCGACGGATTCGACGGCGTCAACGGCGTCGCGCGTCCGAACGTACGTGAACGGCCTCATGCGCGCGCCGCCTCACCGACGGCGGCGACGATGTTGACGTACGCACCGCACCGGCACAGGTTGCCGCTCATCCGCTCGCGGATCTCATCGGCCGTCAGCCCAGGGTCGGCGGCGACGTCCTCGGTCACCGCGCTCGCGCCGCCCTCGCCGAGCATCCCGGCGGCGGAGCAGAGCTGGCCGGGCGTGCAGTAGCCGCACTGGAACGCGTCGTGCGCGAGGAACGCCTCCTGCACCGGATGCAGGTCGTCGCCGTCGGCCAGGCCCTCGACGGTGGTGACGTCGGTGCCGTCGTGCGCGACCGCGAGCGCCAGGCAAGCGTTCGCGCGGCGCCCGTCGATCAGCACCGTGCACGCGCCGCACTGGCCGTGGTCGCACCCCTTCTTCGCACCCGTCAGGCCAAGGTGCTCGCGTAGCAGGTCCAGTAGCGACACCCGGGTGTCGACGTCCGCTCGGCGCGACGCGCCGTTCACCCGCAGCTCGATCTTCACCATGTGCGCGGACTACCCGTACGGGCGACGTCCACCCTTCCGGCGTGTGTGGACACCGCCGTCGTGGTTAGGCGTAGCGCGACAGCAAAGGAGAAACAATGCCCATCATCATTGCGGTCTTAATTCTGGCGCTGATCCTCGGCGGCCTCGGTTTCCTGGTCAAGGCGCTGTGGATCGTGGCGCTCGTCGTGCTCGTCATCTGGCTGCTCGGCTTCGTCTTCCGCATGGCGCCCGGCGGTGGCGGCCCGAAGCGCCGCTGGTACCGCTGGTAGCAGGCCCGTACGGCGCGTTCGGTCAGTCGGCGAGGTCGAGGGCGGCGTGGACGATGCTCTGGTCGTCGATGCCGTGGTAGCGGTAGACGTCCTCGATCGCGCCCGACTGGCCGAACCGCGTCACGCCGAGCGGTGTGCCGGGCACCCGGTTGACCGTGGCCAGGAACGCCAGCGTGTGCGGGTGGCCGTCCAGGACGGTGACCAGCGGCGCCGCGCGTGACGCGGGGAAGGCCTGGTCGAGGATCCAGCTCGGCGCGTCGTCGCGGCCCTGCCGGGCGCGCAGCGCGCGGAACAGCAGGCCGGGGCTCGTCACGCAGACCACGTCCGCGCCGACGCCGAGCTGTTCGAGCCGGCCGGCGGCGGCCAGCGCCTCGGGCACGACGGCGCCCATCGCGGCGATCGTCACCCGCGGCGCGTCGCCGTCGTGGCGGCGCAGCGCGTACGCGCCGGCGACGGCCTGGCGGCGGCGGCGCTCCCTGGCCACCGGGTCGGCGGGCACGGCCGCGAGCCGCTGGTCCACCGGGCGCGTGGACAACCGGAGGTACGCCGAGGCGCCGTCCGGACGGCCGAGCCGGGCGAGCGCGGCGAGCAGCGTCCATTCGACGTCGATGGCGAAAGCCGGTTCGTACGTCACGCAGCCCGGCTGCTCCAGGCCGATCGACGGCGTGGTCACCGACTGGTGCGCGCCGCCCTCGGGCGCCAGGCTCACCCCGGACGGCGTGCCGACGAGGATCGACTGGCCGCCCGCGTAGACGCCGAACGACCAGGGTTCCAGCGCGCGCTCCACGAACGGGTCGTACAGCACCCCGATCGGCAGCAGCGGCTGTCCCCACCTGCTCCACGTCGTGCCGAGCTCGCCGAGCAGCCCGACCAGGTTGGTCTCCGCGATGCCCAGCTCGACGTGCTGGCCGGTGGGCTTCTCCTGCCAGTGCAGGATCGTCTCGGCGTCGTCGGCGAACCAGTCGCGCCGCTCGGCCGGCGACCACACACCGACCTTGTTGACCCAGCCGCCCAGGTTCGTCGTGGAGCTGACGTCCGGGCTGATCGTGACCACGCGGCGGGCCGCCTCGGGCGCCTCGCGCGTCAGGTCGAGCAGCACGCGGCCGAGCGCGGCCTGCGTGGTGGCCGTACCGGACGGGGTGCGTCCGATATCGGCGGGCAGCGCGGGCGGCTCCGCGGCGGGGACCGGGTCGCGGCGCAGGCGGGCGGCCGTACGGGCGCACCATTGCGCGGGGGCGCCGTCCGGGTCGAACGGGCGCCACGGGTCGTCCGCGTCAGTGCCGAGCGTGGCCGCGAGCTCGCGGAACTGCGCGTCGGTGAGCAGGGACGAGTGGTTCTGCGGGTGGCCCTGGACGGGCAGGGCGTGGCCCTTGACCGTGTACGCGAGGATCACGGTGGGGCGGTTGTCGTCGATCTCGCCGAACGCGGTGTCCAGCGCGGCGAGGTCGTGGCCGCCGAGGTTGCCGATGGCCTCGGTGAGCGTCGCGTCGTCCAGCGTGGCCACGAGCGCGGCGATCGCGTCGCGGCCAGTACCGTTGCCCCGCGACAATTCAGTACCGTCGCCGGGCAGCCGGGTGCGCAGCTCCGCCGGTGCGCAGCGCAGCAGCCGCTGGTACTCCGGGTTGGGCATGGCGTCGATGCGGGCGCGCAGTTCGGCGCCGCCCGGCTCGGCGAACAGCCGCTGCAGGAGGTGGCCGTACTTCAGCGTCAGCACCTGCCATCCGGCGGCGGTGAACATGGCGCGCAGCCGGTCGGCGGCGATGCCGGGCACGACCCGGTCCAGCGACTGGCGGTTCAGGTCGACGATCCACACCAGCTCGCCCAGCTCGGCCACGCCCGGGTCGAGGATCGCCTCCCACACGGCGCCCTCGTCC
This sequence comes from Streptosporangiaceae bacterium, assembly GCA_036502625.1. Lineage (GTDB taxonomy): Bacteria > Actinomycetota > Actinomycetes > Streptosporangiales > Streptosporangiaceae > DASXYG01. The sequence continues at coordinate 43,908 of DASXYG010000044.1, read as the reverse complement.
AGCTCCGCGTCGCCGACCAGGGAGTACTGCCGTCCCGTGCCGGTGGCCCCGAGCGTACGGACGTACCTGCGGGCCAGCGCGCCCCAGATCGGGGCGGTGGCGCCGATGCCGACCGAGCCCGTCGAGTAGTCGACCGGGTCGGGGTCCTTGGCGCGGCTCGGGTAGCTCTGCAGGCCGCCGAACGCGCGCAGCGTCGGGAGGTACTCCGCGTCCAGCTCGCCGAGCAGGTAGTTGATCGCGTGCAGCACGGGGGAGGCGTGCGGCTTGACCGACACCCGGTCGTCCGGGCGCAGGTGGCGGAACCACAGCGCGGTCATGATCGACGTCATCGACGCGCACGACGCCTGGTGGCCGCCGACCTTCAGCCCGGACGGGTTGGGGCGTACGCGGTTGGCGTGGTGCACGATCGCCGTGGACAGCCACAGCACGCGGCGCTCGATCTCGGCAAGGGTCGCGCCGGGCACCGTCTCGGCGCCCCCGGCGACCGTGTCACTGGTCATAATGCACCGGACTCCACCACGATCGCGGACGTTGCACAATACGGTGGCGGACAACCGTGCAGATTGCACGGACCCCGCGTGCGGGAACCGGCCGAAAGTGAGCACCGTGCCCAAGAAGGACCGCATCGACGCGACCGACGCCTGCGTGCTCCTCGCGCTGAACGCCCACCCGCGGGCCACCACGATCGCGCTCGCCGACCGCGTCGGGCTGTCCCGCAACACCGTCCAGGCCCGGCTCGGCACGCTGGAGGACAAGCTCGGCGCGTTCGAGCACCGCGTGTCGCCCGCGTCGCTCGGCTATCCGCTGACGGCGTTCGTCACCACGCAGGTCACCCAGCGGCGGCTCGACGACGTGGCCGCCGCGCTCGGCGAGGTGCCCGAGGTGCTGGAGGTGCAGGGCGTCAGCGGCCAGACCGACCTCATGGTGCACGTCGTGGCCGCCGACGCCGACGACCTCTACCGCGTGGCCGGGCTGATCCTGGCCATCCCGGGCGTCGAGCGCACGAGCACGGCGCTGGTGATGCGGCAGCTCGTCGACTACCGCATCACGCCGCTGCTGAAGCGCATCGCCGACGAGGGCTGAGCCCGCGTCAGAGGATGGCGTCCGGCGCCTGGAAGTCGCCGTCGGCGAAGCGGCCGAACCGGAACGGCGCGACCGGGTGCCGCGGTACGGCGTCCATGACCAGGTCGGCGGCTGCCTCCGCGATGGCCGGCGCCAGGCCGAAGCCGTGGCCGCTGAACCCGGTGGCCACGACCAGGCCGTACGGGTCGGGCAGCCGCTCGACGACCGGCAGGGCGTCCGGGGTGGAGTCGATCATCCCGGCCCAGGCGCGTTCCAGCCGCACCCCGGCCAGCGCCGGCACCGCCGCGCGCAGCTTCAGCAGGCTGGCCCGCACCCGGGAGATCGTGGGCCGCGGCTCCGGCTCGGCCACGTCCGCGCCGAGGCGGCGGCGCAGGTCGCGCACTGCCGCGCCGTTCAGGCGGATGCGCAGGCGGCGGAAGTTGTGCCGGAACGCGGGCAGGAACCGCGGGGCCTGGAGCAGCGTCTCCAGCGTGACGTCCACCTCTCCGCCGCCGCCTGAGGACAGCACGATCCGGCCGTCCGGGCGCTGCCGGAACGCCATGCCGGGCGCCCACACGCTGGCCCGGGTCAGCGGCGCGACCGGCTCGGTCAGCGCGACCGTGCCGCGCACGGTGTTCTGCGGCAGCGACAGCCCCGCCGTACGCAGCAGGCGCCGCGACGACGCGCCGGCCGCGCACACCACGACGTCGGCGGGCAGCGTGCCCGCGTCGGTGGCCACGCCGCGCACCCGGCCGCCGCTGACGACGATCCCCCGTACCGAGCGGTGCAGCACCCGTACCCCGGCGCGCTCCGCGGCCCGCGCGTACACGGCGGTGGCGGCCGCCGGGTCGGCGTGGCCGTCGCTGCCCGCGTACATCGCCGCGGTGTACGGCAACCGCAGCCCCGGTACGACCTCCTCGACCTCGGCCGGGCCGATCAGCGCGGTGTCCACGCCGTGGGCGCGGCCGATGCCCGTCCACGCGCGGTAGCGCTCGGCGCCGTCGTCGTCGGTGGCCAGCGCCAGGTTGCCGCCGCGTACCCAGTCGAACGGCGCGTCCAGCTCGGCCTCCAGCTCGCCCCACCGCCGGTTCGCGGCGCGCATCAGCGGCAGCTCGGCGGGGCTGCGGCCCTGCTGCCGGACGAACCCCCAGTTGCGCCCGGACTGCCCGCCGCCGACGGTCGCGCGCTCGACCAGCGTGGCGGTCACGCCGAGGCGCGTCAGCTCGTACGCGGTCGCGGCGCCGATGATCCCGCCTCCGATGATGACGACGTCCGTGCCGCCGCCGTGTGCTGTGTGCATCAGTACCGCTCGGCTCCGATCCCCGTACGCGCCCCACGGCGCTGATCCGCTTTTCGTCCCTGCGATCCTCACGGCGGCCGGGGCGCGCGGCAATGCGCGGACCATGACGCGGAACGGGGGCCGGTTTCTCGGACTGTGTACCTTGAGCCGATGAATCCCACGTTGCGTGAGGTGCTGCAATACGAACCGTTCCGGCGGGCCGGCGCGCGCGTGGTCGCCGGCGCGGGCGGGCTCGACGGCCCGGTCCGCTGGGTGCACATCTCGGAGATGCCGCAGGTCGCGCGGTTGTTCTCCGGCGGCGAGCTGCTGCTGACGCAGGGCCGCGGCATCGCCGCCGACCCCGAGGGGCAGCGCGAGTGGGTGCGCGCGCTGGCCGCGGCGGGTGTCGCGGGCGTGGCCATCGAGGCGGGGGTGGCGTTCGCGGACGTGCCGGCCGCGCTGACCGACGAGGCCGCGGGCGCCGGGCTCCCGGTGGTCCGGTTGTCCACGCCGGCGTACTTCATGGACATGACGCAGGCCGTCCACTCCGTGATCGTGAACGCCCACTACGGCATGTTGCAGCGCGCGGAGAGCATCAGCCGCCGGTTCTCCCGGCTGGCGCTCGAGGGCGCCGGGCTGTCCCAGATGATCGCCGAGCTGGCCCGCGCCGTGGACCATCCGGTGGTGCTGTCCGACGAGGCGCACGAGGTGGTGGCGTACGCGCCGGAGGCACCGGAGATGCGGAAGTGGATCGACGGGTGGTCCGCGCACGCCCGCGCCGGCCACCCGAACCCCGCGGACGGCTCCCCGGCGAGCGCCGAGTCCGCCGGGCTGACCTGCGTATGGGTGCCGATCATCGCGCGCGGCGAACTGTGGGGCACGATCCACATGCTCGCCCACCCGCGGCCCATCGACGACGTCGACCGGCTGGCGCTGGACCGCGCCGCCGCGGCGATCGGGCTGGCCTTCGCGTCCGCGTCCGACATCGAGCGCCAGCGGCAGGACGCCCGCAGCGCGTTCGTCCACGACCTCCTCGGCGGCCACTACGCCGACGTACGGGAGATGCGGCTGCGCGCGTCGCGGTTCGGCGCCGACCTGTCCGGGCCGCTGCTCGCCCTGGTGCTGCGGCCGCTGACGGCCGAGCGCACCGACGACGACCGCGACCGGCACGGCCGCCCCCTGCGTACGGTCACCGCCGTGGCCGGACGCGTCTTCGGCGTCGCGCCGCGCCCGCTGATCGGCTACGACGGCGGCCGGCTCGTCGCCGTGCTGCCCGCGCCGCCGGACGGCCGCGACCCCCGCGAGCAGGTCGCCGAGCTGGTCGAGCAGTGCGCCGCGCGGCACGGCGTCCAGTTGCTCGCCGGCATGAGCGACCCGGTGCCCATGGCGGGGCTGCCGCGCGCGTTCGGCGAGGCGTCCGAGGCCGTGCGCTACGGCGTCCGTACGGGCCACGGCCGCGGTGTGCTGGCCCCCGACGACCTCGGCATCGACCGGCTGCTCATGGAGCTCGACCAGGGTCCCGTCCTGGCCCGGCACGTCGAGCGCGAGCTGGGCCCGCTGCTCGACCACGACGCGGCCGCGACGTCGCCGCTGTTCCCGACGCTGGCCGCGTACCTGGAGTACGGCGGGCGCAAGGCCGAGGTCGCCCGCGCGCTCAGCATCGAGCGGCGCACGCTCTACTACCGGCTGAAGCGCGTCGCCGAGCTGATCAACGGCCCGCTCGACGACACCGACACCCGGCTGCGGCTGCTCGTCGCCGTCCGCGCGCGCGAGTTCCGGCGCCGCACCCGCGGCAGCGCCGGCTGAACCGCGACACAGGCCGCGCAATCCGTACGGCCGTCATTGCACACCCTGTGCCTTGTCCGGCCCCCGGCGCGCCGTGATGATCGACGTCAAAGCGACAGGACCGTGACCAGTCCGTCAGGAGCACATGTGGATCCCGTCACCCAGGAAGTCGTCAGGTACCGCCTCGCCACGATCGCCGACGAGATGGAGACGGCGCTGCTGCGCGCCGCGTACTCGGCAATCGTCAAGGAGGGCCTGGACGCCTCGGCCGCCGTGTTCGACCGGCTGGGCAACAACATCGCGCAGGCGGCGGCGATCCCGATCCACCTCGGCTGCATGATCCCGTCCGTGCACGCGATCTTGGAGCGCTGGCCCGCCGACACGATGCGCCCCGGCGACGTGTTCATCCTCAACGACCCGTACGCCGGCGGCACCCACCTGCCGGACATCGCCGTGCTGCGGCCGCTGTTCCACGAGGACCACATGGTGGGCGTCGCCGTCACGATGTCGCACCACCAGGAGATCGGCGGCATGGTGCCCGGCAGCCTCCCGCCGAACGCCACGGACCTCTACCAGGAGGGCCTGCGGCTGCCGCCGATGAAGCTGTACGACGCGGGCGAGCCGGTCACGCCGATCTTCGAGATGATCCGCGCGAACGTGCGCACCCCGGACGTCGTCCTCGGCGACGTGCGCGCCCAGCTCGCCGCCTGCCACCTCGCGCAGTCCCGCGTCGCGGAGCTGGCGACCGAGGTCGGGCGGGACACCCTGGACGACGTCATGGCGGCGCTGCTCGACCAGTCCGAGCAGTTGACCCGCGCGCGGGTCGCGGAGATCCCCGACGGCACGTACACCTTCACCGACCAGATGGACGACGACGGCGTGGAGGTCGGCAGGAAGCTGGAGATCCGCGCGACCGTCACCGTGACGGGCTCGGATCTGCACATCGACTTCACGGGCACGGCGGCGCAGGCCAAGGGGCCGTACAACTGTGTGCCGGCGTCGTCGATCGCCGCCATCTACTACGTGCTGCGCGCGGTGACCGGCAACGACATCCCCAACACCAGCGGCTGCTACCGGCCCGTCACGTACACGCTGCCGCCCGGCAGCCTGGTCAACCCGTACGAGCCGGCGCCGGTGAACTCCCGTACGGCCACCGTGCTGCGGCTGTGCGACGCGCTGTTCGGCGCGTTCGCGCAGGCCATACCGGAGCGGATGCCGGCCGCGCAGAGCGGCCAGCTCCTCGTCATGAACTTCGGCGGCACCGACCCGGCGACCGGGAAGCCGTACGTCACCAGCGAGCTGGGGATGGGCGGCATGGCGGCGCGGCCCGGCCTCGACGGGGTGGACGCGGTCGAGGCGTCGGCGACGAACTGCATGAACGTGCCCGCCGAGGCCATCGAGATGGAATCGCCCGTACGGGTGCTCGAATGGCGGATCTGGGAGGACTCCGGCGGCGCGGGGCGCTGGCGCGGCGGCTGCGGCACCGAGAAGGTCTTCGAGCTGACCGCCGGATCCGCCAGCGCGAACTACCGCGGCGAGCGGCACACCACCCACGCCTGGGGCGCGGAGGGCGGCCACGGCGCGCCGTTCAGCCGCGGCGACGTACGGCGGGCGGACGGCACGGGCGAGTCGCTGCCGTCCAAGACGATGGTCCACCTCGACGCGGGCGACCGGCTGCGCGTCCGCCTGTCCGGCGGTGGCGGCTACGGCGACCCGCTGACGCGCCCGGCCGAGGAGGTGGCCCGCGACGTACGCGACCACCGGGTGTCCGCGGAGCGTGCGCGCGAGCTGTACGGGGTCGTCGTCGGCGGCGACGGCCAGGTGGACGCCGCGGCGACCGAGCGGACGCGGTCCGCGCACAACGAGGAGAAGGAGCAGCGGGCGTGACCGGATCGGTTGGCTACTCGGTCGGCGTCGACATCGGCGGCACGTTCACCGACATCATCGTCTGCCCGGACGACGGGGGCGCCGCGACCATCGCGAAGGTCCCGACCACGCCGCACGACCCGGGCGAGGGCATGATCGCCGGCCTGGCGCAGAGCCTCGCCGCGGCCGGCGCCGCGCCGTCCGACGTGACGTCCATCGTGCACGGCACCACCGTCGGCACGAACGCCCTGCTCCAGCGGGACGGCGCGCGCATCGGCATCATCACCAACACCGGCTTCGAGGACACCCTCTACATCGGCCGCGGCAAGCGCCGCCAGATGTACGACCTGTTCACCGGCTCGGACACCCCCGACTTCCTGTGCCCGCGCGAACGCGTCCACGGCGTCGGCGGGCGGATCGCGCCGGACGGCACCGAGACCGCGCCGCTGGACGAGGACGCCGTGGCGCGCGCCGCCGACGACCTGGCCGTACGGCACGGCGTCGAGGCGATCGCCGTGTCGTTCCTGTTCTCCTTCGTCGACGCCCGCCACGAGGACCGCGTACGGGAGATCGTCGAGGCGCGCCACCCGGGCCTGGTCGTGAGCCTGTCGTCGCGCATCGACCCGCGGTTCCGCGAGTTCGAGCGGCTCGTCGTGACGGCCATGGACGCCTACATCCGGCCCACCATCGGCAGCTACGTCACCGGCCTGCGCACCCGGCTGCGCGAGCTGGGCGTACGCGTGCCGTTGCAGGTCATGGAGTCCCACGGCGGCATCGTCGCCAGCGAGCTGATCGAGGAGCGGGCCGTCGGCACGCTGCTGTCCGGGCTCGCCGGCGGCGCGAGCGGTGCCGCGTCGGTGGGCCGCGCGACCGGCCGCAACGACGTGCTCGGCTTCGACATGGGCGGCACCAGCACGGACGCCGCGCTGGTCGTCGACGGGCAGCCGCTCACCCACGACGAGGGCGAGATCGGCGGCCACCCGCTGCGGCTGCCCACGGTCGACGTCCACACGATCGGCGCGGGCGGCGGCAGCGTCGCGTACGTGGACGCCGCCGGGAGCCTCCGCGTCGGGCCGCGCAGCGCCGGATCGCGTCCGGGGCCCGCCGCGTACGGCTGGGGCGGCACCGAGCCGACCGTCACCGACGCCAACCTGCTGCTCGGGTTCCTCAGCGAGGACGGCCTGGCCGGCGGGAGCCTGCGGCTGTCCCGCGAGCTGGCCGCCAAGGCCGTACGGCAGGTCGCCGAGCCGCTGGACATGACCGACGTACGGGCCGCGTGGGGCATCCACCGGATCGCGTGCGCGGCGATGTCCGCGGCCGTCCGCGTGGTGTCGGTGGCGCGCGGCCGCGACCCGCGGAACTTCGCGCTGGTCGCTTGCGGCGGCGCCGGCGCCATGCACGCCTGCACGGTCGCCGACGACCTGGGCATCGCGGAGATCCTGGTGCCCGCGCACCCCGGGGTGCTGTCCGCGTACGGGCTGCTCACCGCCGACGTGAAGGTGCCGCGCCAGCGCACGTTCCAGCGCGACACCCGCGACCTCGACGCCGCGGAGCTGCGCGCGCAACTCGGCGAGGTGGCCGCGGCGGCGCGCGCCGAGATCGACCGGGCCGGCGCCGACCCCGCGCGGGTCACCGTCGAGGCCGCGGTCGACGCCCGCTACGTCGGCCAGTCCCACGAGCTGACCGTGCCCGTACGCGACGACGCGGCCGACCCGGTGGCCGCCATCGTCGCGGACTTCGGCGACCTGCACCGCACCCTGTACGGCCAGGACGACCCGGACGGGCGCGTCGAGATCACCGGCGTGCGCGCCACCGCGGCCGCGCCCGGCACCGAGCACACCATCGGCGGCCACGCGGGGGAGCGGCACGAAGGCGAGCGCCGCGTCTACCTGCCCGAGACCGGCGACTTCGCGACCGTGCCCGTGCTGTCCCGCGCCGCCGTGCCGGAGACGCTCGACGGCCCGGCGATCATCACCCAGGACGACACCACCATCGTGGTCCGGCAGGGCTGGCGGGTCCGTACGGACGCCGCCGGGACGCTCGTCCTGACCCGTACCGGCGGCTGACCCCCCGATCCCCCCAACCGAAGGAGGGCCACGCGATGACACGCGACGGCGGCCTGCTCCACCTGGACAAGACCGAGCGCGGCGCGTTCGTCGGCGCGTTCATCGGGTGGCTCTTCGACTACTACGAAGTGTTCCTGCTGACGTTCCTGCTGATCCCGATCAGCGCGGAGTTCCACCTGTCCGGGGCGGCCAGCGCGTGGCTGGTGTCCACGTCGCTGATCTCCATGGCGGTCGGCGGCGTGCTGTTCGGCTACGTCGCCGACCGCATCGGGCGCCGCCGGGTGCTGATGATCACCGTGCTGACGTTCACCGTCGCCACGTTCGCCCGCGCGCTCAGCCCGAACTACCCGGTGCTGCTGGCGCTCACGGCGGTCGCGGGCGTCGGGCTCGGCGGCGAGTACGGCGTCGGGCAGTCGCTGATCTCCGAGGTCATCAGCGCGAAGCGGCGCGGCTGGTGGGGCGGGCTCTTCTACGGCGGCGCGTACCTGTCGATCATGCTGGCGTCCGTGGTCGGCGGCCAGATCCTGCCCGCGATCGGCTGGCGCTGGACGTTCGTGCTCTCCGGGCTGCCCGTGCTCGCCGTGGTCTACCTGCGGTCGCACACCCCGGAGTCGGCCGCGTGGAAGGAGACCGCGGCGGCCGAGCGGCCGCCGGCCCGCGCGTACGTCAGCCGCGCGTTCCTCGGGCCGCTGGTGAAGTGCCTGCTCGCCGCGGTGATGTACTTCTGGGCGTACTACGGCGTCACCACGCTGCTGCCGAAGTACCTGGTGTCCAGCGGGTTCAGCATGTCGAACGCGTCCTGGTGGATCTTCTTCACCGCGATCGCCGGGCTGATCGGCTGCGTGCTGTCGTCGTGGGCGTGCGACCGCTGGGGCAGGCGCCCGACACTGTCGCTGGTCATGGCGCTCGCGGCGGTCGGCGGGCTGATCGTGTACATCGGCGGCAAGGCGCTGCTCGGCTCCACGTGGATCCTCGTGCCGTTCTTCATCCTGTATTTCGGCTCCACCGCGCCGACGATCTTCGGCACGCTGTTCAGCGAGGTCTTCCCGACCGCGCTGCGCTCCACCGGGGTGTCGGCGGCGCTGCAGATCGCCCGCGGCACGTCCGCGCTGCCGCCGATCATCGCCGCCGCGGTGATCGCCGGCCCCGGGTACACGCCGATCTTCCTGGGCGCCACGCTCCTGTACGCCGGGGTGTCCGCGTGGGCGTGGGTCTTCCCGGAGACCCGGGGGATGCGCATCGGCACGATCGACGCCGCCGTACGCGAGGAGGACCCCGCCGCGGCGCCCGCCCCGTAACGCTTGACGGGGGATCGCGGGGTTCGTACGTTCCTCGTACTCGCTTCCCCGGAGGGCATATGCAGACGCGTGCGGCCGTGCTGCGCGGCCACGACCGGCCGTTCGCCATCGAGGACGTGGAGCTCGGCGACCCGCGGCCCGGCGAGGTGCTCGTCCGGGTCGCGGCCGTGGGCATGTGCCACACCGACCTCACCGTCCGCGAGCGCGCCCGCCCGGACGGGATACTGCCCGCGATCCTCGGCCACGAGGGGGCCGGAGTGGTGGAGCGGGTCGGCGACGGCGTCACCCGCGTGCGCCCCGGCGACCACGTCCTGCTCAGCGTCGATAGCTGCGGCGGCTGCCGCCAGTGCCACGCCGGGGAGCCCGCGTACTGCGCGGAGTTCCGCGAGCGCAACCTGTCCGGCCTGCGTACGGACGGCTCCACCGGCGCGGCCGCCGGCGACGGGAGCCCGATCGCGTCGCGGTGGTTCGCGCAGTCGTCGTTCGCCGCCCACGCGGTGGCCACCGAGCGCAACGCGGTGGTCATCGACCCGTCGCTGCCGCTGGAGCTGCTCGGCCCGCTCGGCTGCGGCGTGCAGACCGGCGCCGCCGCCATCCTGCTCGGCCTCGGCGTACGTCCGGGGGACAGCGTCGCCGTCTACGGCGCGGGCGCCGTCGGGCTGTCCGCCGTGATGGCCGCGAAGCTCGCGGGGGCGTCCCCGATCATCGCCGTCGACCTGCACCCCAACCGCCGCGACCTGGCCCGCGACCTCGGCGCCACGCACGCCTTCGACGGCGCCGACCCCGACCTGCCCGCCCAGATCACCGCGGCCGCCGGCGGCGTCGACCACGCCCTCGACACCACCGCCGTACCGTCCGTGATCATGACCGCCATCACCACGCTCACGATGCGCGGCTCCTGCGCGATGGTCGGCGCGGGCACGGCCCCCATCACGTTCCCCCCGCCGCTGCTCTCCGGCCGCACGATCACGTACCTCCTGGAAGGCGGCGCCGTACCGCACGTCTTCATCCCCCGCCTGATCGACCACTGGCGCAATGGCGACCTCCCCCTCGACCGCCTGACCAGGCAGTACGACCTGACGGCCATCAACGACGCCGAACGCGACAGCACCAACGGCACCACCATCAAGCCGATCCTGGTCCCGTAGCCGTCCGCGCGGGCTCAGCCGAGGATGTTCCGCACGTCGTCGATCCCGCCCATGCGCTCGAACCCCCGTGGACGGCGCAGGAACAGCCACGCGACCGCCCATGTCTCCACCAGGCCGATCACCAGGGCGATCGCTGCGGTGACCCAGCCGGGCAGGCCGCTCGTGCCGATGCCGCGGAGAAGCGGCCCGATCACGCCGTACCCGAGCAGCAGCGTCGTCACCGTCGCCAGCACATAGTTGGCCGGCCGGCGCCTGGTGGGCGACTCCTGCTTCACGGCCACGTCGACCAGCGGCCGGGACACGCACGCCGGCCCCGCCGACGGCCCGCCGGCCAGGTAGTACTCGACCACGTGCCCGCGCCCGATCAGGCCCGGCCCCACCATGACCTGGGAGCCGCTGACGGTGAGCGACGGAACGCCCAGGCTGAACGGGTTCGACGCGGACCGGACGTCCTGCACGGGCGCGCCGACGTCGAGGACGAGGGGCCGGCCGGCGTCGAAGTCGCGGGTGCTGACGTCCTTGGTGCCGCGGACGGTGATCGTGAGCCGCGTCAGGTATCTCCCGGCCACGTAGGGGCGGCGCTCGGGGGCCACGGCGTCGAGCACGCCGTCATCGACGAAGAGCGACATCGTGATGCCGTACAGCAGCTTCCGGCGGACCATCGTGTTCAGCCACGCGATGCCGAAGCTCAGCAGGCCGATCAGGAGGCTCGCCCACTCGGTGACCGCCTGCCAGGAGACTGAGGAATACCACGCACCGGCCGACCCCATACACGCAGGCTACGTTCCGGGCGTCTGTGCGGGGCGGGAATACCGGTATCGAGGGCCGGAATTCGGGGTTTGTCATTTTGCGGGCGGTCGCCTAAGGTGATCGACGTGACTACCGGGTCGGCCATTGGCCACGCACGAGTGAGGCTCCCGGCCGTGGCGTGACCGCCCGGCGGCCTCGCGGCCCACCTGTATTCCCTGCGAACTCCGCGCTTTCCGCGCGCCGTTCGTCCTGCCCATTTCTGGGCCACCACCTGCGTACGCCCGCGCGCGGCCATTTCCGTGCGCCCTGAATTCCGTAACGCCACCGGGCCATTTCGTCATGCCCAAAAACGGTCGACCACACAATGGAGAAGAATGCCGAACGATTTCAATCAGGCCGTCATCGACGAATTCCGCGCCAACTCCGGCCGCGTCGGCGGCTACTTCGCCGAGGGCCGCCTCCTGCTGCTCACCACCACCGGCCGCAGGACCGGCGCCCGGCACACCACACCGGTCGCGTACCTCCCCGACGGCGGCCGTGTCCTGGTCATCGCGTCCGCCGGCGGCGCGCCCCGCCACCCGGCCTGGTTCCACAATCTCGTCGCCCACCCCCGCGTCACCGTGGAAGACGGCGTGTTCACCTACCCCGCCACCGCCGCCGTCCTGGAGGGCGCCGAGCGGCACACCCTCTTCGCGCGCGCCGCCGAGGCCGACCCCGGCTGGGCCGCGTACGAGGAGAAGTCCGGGCGCCTGCTGCCCGTCGTCGCGCTGTGCCCGGAGGGCGGCCCGCCGCACACGACCGCCGCCACGCCGGGCGAGGCGCTGCTGGGCGTCCACGACGCGTTCCGCCGCGAGCTGTCCCTGATCCGCGCCGAGGTCGCGCGGTCCGGCGCGGCCATCGGCGCGCAGCTCCGCGTCAACTGCCTCACCCTGTGCCAGGGCCTGGAGTACCACCACAAAGGCGAGGACACCATGCTGTTCCCGCCCATCGCGGCCGACCACCCCCGGCTGGCCGCCACGTTCGAGCGGCTGCGCACCGAGCACACCGCCATCGCCGCCCTCCTCGCCGACCTGCGCGCGACCCTCGACGGCGCCACACCGCCCGAGCGCCTCCTCCCCGAGGTCGACCGCCTCATCGCCGACCTGGAGTCCCATCTGGCGTACGAGGAGGAGCACCTCATCCCGGTCCTCGACGCCGGATGACCCGTGCTCGGCCGCCTTTAGGCTGAGCGGATGTTCCCGCACATCGAGCCCTACGCCTCCGGCCACCTCGACGTCGGCGACGGCCACCTCGTCTACTGGGAGACCTGCGGAAACCCCGACGGGAAGCCCGCGCTCGTGGTGCACGGCGGGCCGGGCTCGGGGTGCTCGACCGGCATGCGGCGGGCGTTCGACCCCGCCCGCTACCGCGTCATCCTGTTCGACCAGCGCAACTGCGGCCGCAGCCGGCCGCACGCCGCCGACCCCGCGACCGACCTGAGCGCCAACACCACGGCCCACCTCGTCGCCGACATGGAACGGCTCCGCGTCCATCTCGGCGTCGAGAAGTGGCTGCTCCAGGGCGGGTCGTGGGGGTCGACGCTGATGCTCGCGTACGGCGAGGCGCATCCCGAGCGGGTCAGCGAGATGGTGATCGTCGGCGTGACCACCACGCGCCGCCGCGAGATCGAATGGCTCTACCAGGGCGTCGGCCGGTTCTTCCCCGCGCAGCAGGAGCGGTTCCGGGCGGGCGTGCCCGAGGGGGAGCGCGGCGGCGACGTCTTCGCGCTGCTGGCCGCGTACGGGCGGCTGCTGTCCGACCCCGACCCCGACGTCCGCACCCGGGCCGCGCACGAGTGGGCGGCCTGGGAGGACGCCGTGATCTCCGGTGAGGTCAACGGCAACCCGAACGCGTACACCGACCGCCCGCACGACGCCCTGCTCGCCTTCACCCGCATCTGCGCGCACTACTTCTCCAACGCCGCCTGGCTCGACGACGGCGCCCTCCTCCGCGACGCGCACAAGCTCACCGGCATCCCCGGCGTGCTCATCCACGGCCGCGACGACCTCGGCAGCCCGCTGGAGACCCCCTGGCGGCTCGCCCGGAACTGGCCGGACGCCCGCCTCGTCGTGATCGAGGACTCCGGCCACACCGGCAGCCCCACCATGCGCGGCGAGCTCCGCGCCGCGATCGCCGCCTTCGCCCCCTGACCCGTACGGACGACCTCCCGGCCACGTGAATCGTGCCGCGCCGCGCGGGTAGTGCTGCCCGTGACGCCTAGTCACGGGAGGAATGATCATGCCGCAGAAGGCATGGAGCGCGAAACGCGAGCGCCAGTACGAGGACATCAAGGCGGGCGAGCGGCGCCGCGGCGCGAGCGAGCGCCGCGCCGAGGAGATCGCCGCCCGTACGGTCAACAAGGAGCGCGCGCAGTCCGGGGAGTCCCGTTCCGCGAGCCGTACGTCCGTACGCGACGTGCCCGCGCCGCGGCGCGGCGGGCACCGGTCCGGCAAGGGGCTCGGCCCCGGCGGGCCCACCCGCGACCAGCTCTACAACGAGGCGCGGCAGCGCGGCATCAAGGGCCGCTCCAAGATGAACAAGAAGCAGTTGGCGAAGGCGCTCGGGCGCTGAGCCGCGGCGTGTACCGGGCCGGGCGCGCGCCCGGCCCGGCCCGCGTCACTGGCGGGAGATCGCCGGGGCGCCGCCGCGCAGCACGAACTTCTGGATCTTCCCGGTCGCCGTCTTCGGCAGCTCCTCGACGAAGCTGACCCGGCGCGGCGCCTTGAAGTGGGCGAGCCGGTCGCGGGCGAACGCCACGAGCTCCTCAGCGGTGGCCGACGCGCCGTCGCCGAGCACCACGAACGCCTCCGGCGTCTCGCCCCACTTCTCGTCCGGCACCCCCACGATGGCCACCTCGCGGATCGCCGGATGGCGCAGCAGCACGCCCTCCACCTCGATGGAGGAGATGTTCTCCCCGCCGGAGATGATGACGTCCTTGATGCGGTCGCGGATCTCCACGTAGCCGTCCGGATGCGTCACGGCCGCGTCGCCGGTGTGGAACCAGCCGTCGCCCAGGACGTTCTCGGTGGCCTCCGGGTCGTTGTAGTAGCCGCGCATCACGACGTTCCCGCGTACGACGATCTCCCCGATCGTCTCGCCGTCCCACGGCACCTCGGCCCCGTCGTCGCCGGCCACCCGCAGCTCGCCGGACGTCAGCAGCTCCACGCCCTGCCGCGCCTTCACCGCCGACAGCTCCTCGCGGCCGAGCGCGTCGTGCTCGGGCAGGGGTGCGCAGACGGTGATGAACGGCGCGGTCTCGGTGAGCCCGTAGACGTGCGTCACCTCCCAGCCGAACTCCTGCTCAAGCCGCTCGATCGTGGCCGCGGCCGGGGACGCGCCCGCCGTGACGACGCGCACGCCCGGCGGCACGTCGCCGCGTACGTCCGCGGGCGCGTTGGCCAGCGCGATCAGCACGGTCGGCGCCGCGGCCAGCCAGCGGACGTCCTCGGTGCGGATCAGCTCGAACACCCGCGCCGGGTCGACCGCGCGCAGGCAGACGTGCACGCCCGCGGCCGCGGTGACCGTCCATGTGTAGGTCCAGCCGTTCGCGTGGAACATGGGCAGGGTCCAGAGGTAGCGCTGGCCGAGCCCGATCGGCAGGTGCAGCAGCGTGCCCACGGAGTTCATGTACGCGTTCCGGTGGGTGATCATCACACCCTTGGGCCGCGCCGTGGTGCCGCTGGTGTAGTTGATCGTCAGGAGGTCCGTCTCGGCGATCTCCGGCCGGTCGTACGACGTTGCGGCCGCGGCGAGCAGCGTCTCGTAGTCGTCCCAGCCGTCGACCGCGCCCTCGAGCGCCACGAACCGCCGCACCCCGGGCATCTGGTCGCGTACGGCGTCGAGCATGCCGAGCTGGTCGGCGTGCGCGCACAGCACCGTCGCACCGGAGTGGTTCACGATGTAGACGATGTCGTCGGCGGCGAGCCGGTAGTTGATCGGCACCAGCACGGCCCCGATCTGCGGAACCGCGTAGAACGACTCGAGCTGCGCGTGCGTGTTCGGCGCGACGTACGCGACCCGGTCGCCCTGCGCCACCCCCATCGCCTGCAACCCGGCCGACCACCGGTCGCACCGGTCGAAGAACTCCGCGTACGTCAGCCGCAGACCGCCGTCGACCACGGCCTCCCGCCCCGGATGCAACCGCCGCGTCCGCCGAGCGAACTCCAACGGGGTCAGCGCACTTTCCATCGTCCCTCCCGGCACGTCACCAGATGCCGCAAGAATGGCACGCCGAGGCCGTCCCGCACGAGATCCCGTACGCGAACGTCTTCGCCTGACGATGTCCGCGCCGGCGGGCAGGCCGCCGCCCGCGCGGCGCGCGGCGGTGCCGGTGCGGGGGCGTGCCCGGGTCGCCGGGACGGAATTGGTCCGCGCGGAGATGTCCATGGTCCGAGGCTACGTTCAGGCCGCCGTCGTACGGCCGCGCAGCAGCGCCTCGCCCAGGCGGGTCAGGACGTGCACCGTGTACCGGTCGCGCCGGTGGCTGGTGATCAGGCCGGACTCGCGGAGCGTCGCGGTGTGCTGGCTGACCCCGGCGGGCGTGATCCCGACGCGGTCCGCCAACTGCCCCGTGGTGGCGCCGCTGGAGGTGCCGCGGAGGATGGCGGCGCGTGTCGGGCCGAGCAGGCGGGCGGTCGGGTCCGCCGGGTCCGCGGTGGCGGGGGAGCGCGCCGTCAGCCACCCGCGTTCGTGGTCCATCGGGTAGACGAGCGTGGGCGGGAGGTCGGCGTCGGCCAGCGCCACCGGGTTCCGCCAGCAGAAGTACGACGGGATCAGCACCAGGCCGCGTCCGTCGAGCCACAGGTCGCGTTCCACCGGGTAGTCCACCTCGAGGACCGGCGGGCGCCAGCGGATGGCCGGGCCGAGGCCGCTGAGCAGGGCGTCGATGCCGCCTTCGCGCATCGCCTGGACGCGCAGGGCGCGGTCGGCCTGGGCGCGGGTGGCGATGTCCGGCCAGTACGGCGCGACCGCGGCCGCGTGGTAGCGGCGCAGCGTACGGACGAGGCGGCGGCGCGGCGCGGCGCCGCGGCCGCTCAGCGCGCTCGCGTACGCGCCGTCGGGCGGCTTGGCCAGGTGCCCGAGCTCGGTGCCGATCCGGCGCGGCGGGGTGGCGAGGATCGCGTCCAGCGCCGGCTCCAGGCCGAGCCGCCCCTCGGGCGGCGTGAGGAAGTCGGGGAAGTAGCCGTGCGCGGGGATGATCGCGAACGCCTCGGTACGGACCCGGCCGGCGATCCCCCGCCGGCTCAGGTCGCGCACGGCCCGGCGCCGCCACTCGCCGAACACCGAGTTCGACCGCCGGGCGCGCATGACGTGCACGCTGAGAATCGACTCCCACGCGGGGTCCGGCATGTCCGCGAGATACGTGCGGGCCAGATCGTCGCTGCCGAAATGGATCCGCAATTTGCACCGCACGCCGTTATTTTCAGCCACGAACTGATCGCCCACCACCGCATGGCCTGTTCAGGCCATGTGCGTCAATCGGCGAAGAGCCCGTGGCCGAGGTACGGGCCGCCGCCGGGGAGCACGAAGAAGTAGCCGCCGCCGACCGGGAGCACGTAGCGGCTGAGCGCCTCGCCGTCCAGCCGGTGCTGCACGGTGGCGAACCCGCGCTCCAGGTCGCGCTGGAAGCAGATGAAGGCCAGCCCCTCGTCGCGGAGCCCGCTGGCGTCGGGTCCGCGGCGGTAGGAGTACCCGCGGCGCAGGATCCGGTTCCGCTCGGTCTCCGGTGTACGCGGGTTGGCCCGGCGGATGTGCGCGTCGAGGGCGATGACCCGGCCGTCCGGGTCGTGGCGGTAGTCGAACGACGCGGTCTCCGCGGCGCGGCCGAGCGGCGCCCCGTCCCGCTTGCGCCGCCCGAACACCCGCTCCTGCCCGCCGGCGGACTCGGCGTTCCACAGCGGCAGGGAGAACCGGATGATCCGAACGACCTGGTACGTACCGCCCGCGGCCCACGCGGGCTCGCCCGTCCCCGGCTGGACCCAGACCAGCTCGTTCATCAGGGCCGGGTCGGCCGGGTCGGGGTTCCCCTCGCCTTCCCGGAAGCCGAACAGGTCGCGCGTGCTCGGCTTGCCGTCCGCGGACGCGCCGTTGTCCGGCCGGAACCCGGCGATCTCCCAGCGTGTCCGGAGCGCCGGGTGCGCCAGGCCGTCCATCACGCCCCGGGCCGTACGGGGGTCCTTCGCGCAGACCTGGATCAGGAGGTCGCCGTGGCAGCGCGCCGGATCGAGGTCGTCGTTGGGGAAGGACGGCATGGCGGTGAGGTGCTCGGGCTTGCGGCGCGCGAGGCCGAAGCGGTGGTCGAACAGGGAGGCGCCGACGGCGAGGGTGACGGTGGCGCCGCTTCGGCGCGCGCGGTCGGCGCCCGCGGTCAGCCCGCGCAGCACCGCCGCCGGCCGGTCGCCGCGACCGTCGACGTCCAGCGCCCGTACCAGCGCGGCCGCCGGCGGGGCGGTGACGACCCCGGGCTGGTGCGCGGCGTCCGCGGGCGCCGGTGGCCCGGCGCGGCATCCCGCCGCGCCGAGCGCCGACGCGAGCGTTCCGGCGAGCAGCACCCGGCGCCGCACCGGGAACTCCCGGCCCGTCACTCCGTTCCGCACCCGTCCTCGGGCGCGGCCGGCACGTGCCCCTTCGCGTGCCGGCCGCGCTGGGTCTCGCTTCGGTGCTTGCCGTGCACGGCGAGCTCGTTGTACTTCCGCACGGCCTTCCAGAGGCCCCATGCGGCCCGCCCCCCGTTCACCACCGCCGCCACGGCCGGGTGGCTCGTGATCGACTCGGGTAGGAGGCCGGCCGGCGTGGACGCGTTGGTGTACCCGTCGTAGCCGGCCTCGATCGCCGTGATCAGCCGCTGGCCGCGGGTCTCTCCGTTGAGGTAGTCGAGCGGGGTCTCGGCCTGGTGGCGCCCCACGTAGTCCTCGGGCGGCTGCCCGGGGACGCCGGTCTCGTTGTGCACGAGCACCGGTGTGCCGCCCGCGTCCGCGAAGTACGTGTGCGTGCCGTCGACGGTGAGGTTGCGTACGTGCTGACCGCCGGCCGCGTACGTGTGGACCGCGCCGACCTCGACGGACGAGCCGGACGGCGTGCGCAGTCGCATACCGGGGCGCAGGTCGCCGGCGTCCGTCCACTCGCCGGTACCGGTGACCCAGAACGGGTGGTTGTCGGTGGCGGTCAGCGTCTTCGTGCCGTGGCCGGTGGCGACGGTGATCCTGGTCAGGGTCTTGTCGCCCGCGCCGGTGATGATCGTGTCGACGCGGCGGGAGACCGTCTTGCCGGTAGCCGGGTCCACCGTGCGGACGCGGTCGCCGGCCCGGACGTCCTTGATCGGCTTGCGCGTGCCGTCCGCCATCAGGACGCCCGTGTCGTCCGTGAGGCTGTTCGGGGTGCACGGGTCGGGCGGGTTCGTGTCGTCCGGCTTGGTGCCGAGCGGGTCGGTCAGATCCGCCGGGTCGTTGTCGGTGTACGTGTACGGGTTGGTGTCGCCGGAGGCCAGGCCGATGGGGTCCTGGCTGGTGAACCGCTGGTCACCGGGGCTGTAGTAGCGGGCGCGGTCGTAGTAGAGGCCCGTGCCGTCGTCCTCGCGGCCGGTGAAGCGGAACGGGTTGTCCTCGTCATTGCCGGAGGCCGTCGTGGCGCCGAACGGGTCGTACGTGTACTCCGCCTGCACGGAGCCCTGGTCGTCGGTGAGCGCGAGCGTGCTCCCGAGCGCGTCGGTCAGGAACGTCTGCGACGGGCGGTAGACCTTGGGCGCGGCCGAGCCGGAGCCCGGCGCCGTCTGGGAGCGCAGGAAGAACTGGTCCGTGCCGCCGGAGAGCAGGTTCCACCCGACGCCGTCCCCCTCCTCGCGCACCGGGTTCAGGCCGTCGTACAGGTAGCCGGTCGTCTGCTTGTTGACGGTCTTCTGGACGCGGCGGCCCAGCGCGTCGTACGCGAACGACGCGGTCGTGCCCGTGCCCTTCAGGCCGGTGAGCTGCCCGCGCGCGTCCCAGGTGTAGGAGGTCGCGCCGGCGCGCGTCATCTGCCCGTCGGCGTCGTACGTGTAGCCGGTCGTGCCGCGCTTGACGAGCTGGTCGCCGGCGTCGTAGGACGCCTGGACCGAGCGCGGCACCGTGGTGCGGGCGAACGAGCCGGACAGGCCCGCGACGTTCCCGGAGGGGTCGTACGTGTAGCCGAGGCTGCCGAGTTTCCCGTACGTGACGCCGGTGGCCTGGCCGGCCGGG
This sequence comes from Streptosporangiaceae bacterium, assembly GCA_036502625.1. Taxonomy (GTDB): domain Bacteria; phylum Actinomycetota; class Actinomycetes; order Streptosporangiales; family Streptosporangiaceae; genus DASXYG01. The sequence goes on along the minus strand of DASXYG010000044.1, from coordinate 24,402 downwards.
TCGTACGCGTAGCTCTGCGCGACGCCGCCGGGCAGCGACTCGCGCGTCAGCCGGGAGGCTGCGTCATAGGACAGCGTCACCTTGTCGTCGCTCTGCCGGACACCGGTCAGGTCGTCGGCCGGGTCGTACGCGTAGGTGACCTTCGGCTGGCCCGCGGCCGTCATCGAGGTACGGCGGTCCGCGGCGTCGTAGCCGTACGCGACCTTGCCCTGCGGGGTCGTCGCGCTCGACAGCCGGTCGAGGCCGTCGTACGCGAATGTGGCGACGCCGTCCTTCGAATCGTCGATCTTGGTCGGCCGGTCGCCCGCGTCGTACGTGCGGGTGACCGTGCCGCCGGAGCCGCCGAACGCGGTCGTCACCGGCCGGTCCAGCGCGTCGTAGCCGTACGTCGTCGCCACGCCGGCCGGCGACGTCGCCTTCGTCAGGTTGCCACCCAGGTCGTAGGCGTACTTTGTGGCGCGCTTCAGCGGGTCGGTGACCGCGCTGAGCCGGTCCATCGTGGTGTACGTGTACCGCGTGGCGTGGCCGCGCGGGTCGGTGGACGCCGTGAGGTTGCCGTTCCCGTCGTACGCGAACGCGGTCGCGTGGCCGAGCGGGTCGGTGGTCCGCACGAGGTGGCCCGCGGCGTCGTACGCGCCGGTCGACTCCGCGCCCGCCGGATCGGAGCTGGACACGATGTTGCCCGACGTGTCCGTGAACTGCCGGGCGACGCGCCCGTCCGGGTCCGTGACGGAGACCAGGTCGCCCATCGCGTACGCCTGCCGCGTCGTGTGCCCGAGGCCGTCGGTGATGGACGTGGCCTGGCCCGCCTCGTTGGTCGCGAACCGCGTCGTCCGGCCGGAGGCGTCGGTGACGGACGCCGGGGCGCCGGTCGCGCCGTAGGCGATCTTGGTCACGTGGCCGAGCGGGTCGGTCATCGACGCGATCTGGTCGTCGGGCCCGTACGTGTACGTGGTGGAGCGGGCGTCGCTCGTCCCGGCGAGCCGGGTGACCTTGGTGACGTCGCCGCCGCCGTCGTACGCCATGTCGGTACGGCGGCCCAGTTGGTCGGTCACCGAGGTCGGGCGGCCCGCGGAGTCGAGGGTGCTGCGCGTGGTCTGCTGCTGTGCGGTGCCGTACGCCGACGCGTCGCTGGTGATGTAGCCGGCCGCGTTGAACGTCACCCGCCGTACGTGGCCGCGCGGATCCGTGACCCGCGTCGCCGTGACGGCGCCCGAGGAGCCGGTCGTGTACGCGAACGTGTACGTTCCGCCGTCCGCGGCCCGCTGCTCGACCACCCGCCCGGCGCCGTCGTACGTGTTCCGCAGGTACGTCGTACCGCGCGGGTCCGTGATCGACGTCATCCGGCCCTTGGCGTCGTACGCGTACTTCGTGACGCCGCCGCGCGGGTTGGTGACCGCGGACAGCATGCCCGCGGAGTCGTAGGCGTACGTCACCGTCCGGCCCGCGTTGTCCGCCGCCTTCGTGAAGCGCCACTTGTCGGTCTCGCCGCCGACGTTCTCGTGGGTGTAGGCGATCCAGCGGCCGTTGGGCGAGGTGACCTGGGCCATGGCGCCGCGCTCGCGGCGGTTGCCGTCCTTGTCGATGCGCGCCGGGTCGCGGGTGACCGTGGTGGTGTTGCCGAACCGGTCGTGGATGGCGCGCAGCGGGCCCTCGTCGTTGAAGACGAGCGTGGTGCCGTTCCGCTCCCTCAGGTTCCAGCCGTTGCCGTTCCAGGCCATGGTGGCGTTCTGGAACTCACCCGGGGTGGGGTCGGCGCGGTAGGCGACGGTCTCGAACGGGTCGAGGGCGACGTCCGCCGGCGCCTGGGTCGTGATCAGCCGGAACGTGATCCGGCTGCCGTCGGGCTGGATGACGTACGCGGTGTCGTACTGCGTGGTGAAGCTGTCCGCGTACAGGTACTGGCCGTCCTCGACGTTGGCGCCGATGCCGAAGGCGTGCTGGTTGGTGTCGTTCTGCCGGTACGTCCGGCGTACGGCGAGGGGCTGGGTGTCCGGCAGGGACAGGTCGGTGTGCTGGTCGACGAGCAGGCCGGTCGCCAGGTCGACGGGGTCGCCGTCGGTCGAGTCGCCGCCGCCGCCCAGCGGCGGGCCGAGGGGCGGCGCGCCGGGCGGGTCGGGCGGAAGGATCATCGCGCCGGTGAACTGGTACACGCGCACGCCCTTGTCCGGCACGACCTGCTTGCCGTTGGGCGTCACCGTTCCGTGGCCGTACACGTACCAGCCGCGGCCCTTCGGGTCGTACTGCGTGAACGGCACGCGGGTGCCGGGCCGCAGGTGCCAGTAGTTCGGGTACACGATGCGCGCGCCCTTCGGGAACAGGTACGCGCCGCCGGGCTGGATCGTGTAGTAGATCGGCACCGGGCTGTTCTTCGGCAGCGGGAACGGTGTCCGGTCGACCGGGATCGCGGTGATCCCCACCTTCTTGACGATCTTCCCGGAGTCGTCGCGGATGACGGTGCCCTTGGGGATGTGCACCTCGAGCCCGGGGATGCGCGGGGTGTGCAGCACGGTCTCGCGGCCGGTGGGCGACGCGACGCGCCGCTCGTGCGCGGTGTCGAGCAGCGGCATCCAGATCGTCTGCGGGAGCCGCGTCGTGGTGCCGCGGGCGAGGTCCACGCCCATGTCGAACCGGCCGTACGTATGGCCGGCGCGGTCCGCGGACCGGCCGTCGGCGTGCAGTACCTGGTGGCCCGCCGGCACGCCGCGCAGCAGGAAGGCACCGTCGCGCCCGGTCGTGGCGCGCGCGCCGCCGACCGACACGGTGGCGCCGCGCAGCGGTGCGCCGTCCAGGGTGAGCGCCCGCCCGCTGACGGCGGTCACGCCGGTCGGCGCGCGGTACGCCACGGGTACGTCCATGGGCGCGCGGCCCCGGCCGGACGTCCACGGCCCGCCGTTCAGGTTCGCGGCCGTCGGCTTCCACGACTCGGGCCGCGCGGGCGCCGACTTGGCCACGCCCGTACGGGACGCGATGCCCGGACCTCCGGGATGGGGGAGCGTGGCGTTCGGTCTGGCCGCGGCGGTGCTGCGGGTGAGCGTGATCTGCGCGGATCCGGTGGTGTTCCGCGGATCGACCACCACCTCGTACGGCATCTTCTCGTAGCCCTGCAGCGCCTGCGGCAGCTCGGGCAGCACGATCTTGTCGGTGTCGCCGCCGCTGAACGACACGCCCCACGGCAGGTACACCGTGAGCGACGGGTGCCGGCCGAATGTGCTGTCCCCGACGTTCAGCGTGAGCTTGTCGCCGGGGCTGCCGGTGAACCGCAGCAGCGCGCTCTGCCCCTTCTTGCCCGCGGTCACCTTGGTGCCGGCCGTGTCGACCTTGAGGTCGCCCACGGACGCGATGTGGGAGACGCGGACCTGCGCCGACGTGGTCTCGCCCCGGTACGGGCCGACGATCAGGTGGTGCGTGCCCGTCGCGTGCGCGATGAACGGAACACCGCCCGTACTGGCCGGGAGCAGCACGCGGTCGCGCTCGTACTCGCCGTACGGGCCGGTGATCCGCGTGAAGAGGCCGACCTCCTTGCCGCCGGCCGGGTCGGAGTAGCCGACGCTCAGCGGCTCGTTCTTGGACGCGGAGAAGCTCAGGTCGGTGAACTGGCCCGGGCGCCGCGCCCGTACGGTCGTGGCCGCGCCGCCCGGCGTGATCGTGCCGGTCGCGCGGGTCGACAGCGTGACGGTGGCCGAGCCGTGGCCGGCGCCGTCGGGGTCGAGGACCAGGCTGTAGTCGCCGGTGGTGGGCACGTCCTGCGGGAACGGATAGCCCGCGTTGCCGACGAACCACCCGGGCGGCACGAAGTCCTCGGCGTACGCCGGCTTCCCGTCGGCGTTCGTGTAGACGTAGCCGGGCGGGCGGTTGTACTGCTCGCGGCCGAAGCCCGCGCCGTACGGGTCGTACGCCGGCGCCCAGAGCTGCGTCTTGATCGTCGAGCCCGTGATGCCGAGGTCGAGCTTCTGGCCCCGTACCGCGTGGAACCGCAGGATGGCGATCTTGTTCTGCGGGACCGTGACGCGCTTGCTCGCGCCGTTGACGGCGATCGTGCCGGTGGAGGCGATCTGCGCGGCGCTGTAGCCGTCCGGCTTGGGGAAGGTGCTGCGCGGCGCGGGGAAGAACGCGTCCGCGCCGGCGGCCTGGCCGCCGGGGGTCCGTACGGAGACCAGGCCCGGGCCCGCGGCATCCGGGACGGTCACCTTCAGCGCGGTCGGCGACGCGGACGTGATGCGGGCGCGGGTGCGGTTGAACGTGACGATGTCGTGCGCGGCGTCGGCGAAGCCGGTTCCGGTGATCGTGACGGTGTCGCCGCGGTCGCCGGTCGTCCGCGACAGGCGGGTGACGTGCGGCGCGGGCCGCGGCGCCGTCACCGTGAACCGGTCGTGCGCCGTGGCCTTCGCCTTGCCGACCTGGACGGTCACCGGTCCGCTCGTCGCCTTCGCCGGCACGGTCGCGGTGAGTCCGGATGTGGACGCGCGGGTCACGGTGGCCGGTGCGGAGCCGATCCGCACCGTGTTCTTCTTCGCGGTCGCGGAGAACCCGGTGCCGCTGATCGTCACGTGCGCGCCCGGCGCCGCGCGCTCCGGTACGACGCTGAGGATCGAGGTGGTCGACGTGGGATACCGGTGGACGGCCGTGAGGTTGCCGGACGCGTCGTACTCGTACCGGGCCGTGTCGCCGTGTTCCGCGCTCACGCCGGCCAGCCGGCCCGCGGCGTCGTGCGCGTACCGCACCGGGCCCGCGCTGCCGGTCGCGGACGGAGTCGGCGTCCGCCGCGCGGCCACGGGCGCGGACGGCAGCAGCGCCGCGCCGAGAACGACCACCATCGCCGGCGCCGACCAGCGCACCGTACGAAGCAAACCCCGAAGCACAGTCCCCGTCGCCACAACGCCTCCTCGCCACCCGTAAGCGAGGACAGGTAACCCCCGGCGACCGAGAACACGCACCACGTTTCAGCCCGTGCTTAACCGCGCTGTTCAGCGTGTGCGGGCCCGTGCCGCCGGGCGTGCGGCATCATGCTGCGCATGAGCGACTCCGCACGTACGCGCCGCCTGGCACATCGCCTGGTGCCGATGGTCGGGCGCGACCCGGAGGAGCGCGGGCGCGTCTCCTCGCCGCTGGAGCTGCTGTTCGACCTGACGTTCGTGGTCGCGGTCGGCACGGCGGCGTCCCGCTTCGCCGAGATGGTCGCCGGCGGCCGCATCCTGCCCGCCGTCATCGCGTTCCTGCTGGCCATGTTCGCGATCAGCATCGCCTGGATCAGCTTTAGCTGGTTCGCATCCGCGTTCGGCACGGACGACTGGCTGGACCGGGTGCTGACGATGGTGCAGATGATCGGCGTCGTGGTGTTCGCGCTCGGCCTGCCGTCGATGTTCCACTCCGTCGAGGCGGGCGGGCACCTGGACGTACGGATCATGGTCGCCGGCTACGTCGTGATGCGGATCGCGATGGTGGCGCAGTGGTGGCGCGCGGCCCGCGAGTCGCCGGAGTTCCGCCGCGTCGGCATGGCGAACATCCGCTGGACCGTGGTCTGCCAGGTGGGGTGGGTCGTGTTCGCGCTGGTACGGCTGCCGACGGTGCTCGTGTTCGTCGCGTTCGCGCTGCTCGCCGTGCTGGAGTTCGTCCTGCCCGCGCTCAGCCAGGGACGCGCGGGCGGCACACCGTGGCACCCGCACCACGTCGCGGAGCGGTTCAGCCTGTTCGCGATCATCACGCTCGGCGAGGGCGTGGTCGGCACGGTCGCGTCGTCCGGCGGGCTCCTCGGCGGCGAGAACGGCACGGACTGGAGCGGCAACGCGGTCGCGGTCGTCGTCGCCGGGGTGGGCCTGACCTTCGGCATGTGGTGGGTGTACTTCGCGACCCCGTTCGGCGACATCCTGGCGCACCGCCGCGGCCGCGGCTATCTGTTCGGCTTCGGCCACATCCCGCTGTTCGTCGGCATCGCCGGCTCAGGCGCGGGCCTGCACGTAGCCGGCCTCCACCTCGAACACCACTCCGAGGTAGGCGAGACCACCGTGGTCCTGTCCCTGGCCATCCCGGTAGCCCTCTTCCTCCTGATGGTCTACCTGCTCCACACCCTCCTCCTCTCCGCCCCCGACCCGTTCCACGTCCTGCTCATCTCCGCCACCCTGGTCGTCCTGCTCGCCGCCGTCCTCCTCTCCGCAGCCGGCGTTGCGACCGCAATCTGCCTCCTGGTCATCATGCTCACCCCATTCATCACGGTCCTCGGCTACGAAACCCTCGGCCACCACCACCAACGCCGCATGCTGGAGACCCTCGAAGCAGCCGACCGCTGACAGCATCAGCGTGCTCTCAGTCCAAGTCGTCCCAGTTCCACGGGCGGGCGGGTGCGCCGTCGAGTTCCCGGCCGAAGCGGAAGCGCGGACCATCGCCGCCGCAGTCGACAAAGGCATCGAACAGGCCCGCGGCGGGAAGTCTTTCGATCATCGCTTCCAGTTGTGCCGCGGCCCCGATCCTTCTCAGATCTTCCACGTAGTACGTAAAGGATTCGTCGTACCATTCGGGCAGGAATTCCTCGGCCAAGATGCGGTCGAGCAGTATGCGAATTTGGTCCTCGGCCTCTACATCCTGGAAGACGCCCAGGATTCCCAGCACTTCTGTGATGTCCTTCAGTTCGACGTGTCTGGCGGGCTCTCGCCCGAGCCACACCTTGATCTGGTCTTCGGCACCCACCATCTGCAGGCCGTATGCGACGTCGGCTACGGATTCGCAATCCTCGATGGGGGCGGTTCTGGCGATGCGCTCGGTGAGCACCTCGATCTGGTCCGAAGCGCCCACGGTCAGAAGCCCGTCCAGCAGCATGAGGATGCCTTCGTGGTCGTCCAAGGCCGCGTTCGACGCAGGGTCACGGTCCAGCAGCGTTTCGATTGGCTCCCACGCCCTCAAGCTCGCAAGAAAGATCAGCGCTATTCCGACGTCGTCAGGATCATCGAGAGGAACATCTTCGGCAACATGGTCGGCAAAGGCGACGATCTGGCGATGAGCACCCACATCTCTAAGGGCGGTAAGGAAGATCACGAGCTCCGGTCCATATATTCCTCGAACCGAGGCCGTCCCGCCCGGATCACGGTCGAGCAGCGCGGCGACCTGATCGTCGGCCTGGAGCTCGACGAAACGTCGCAGCAGGTCACCGAGTCCGGACAGATCGTCGAACGAGACGTGCGCGGCCGGGTCGCGATTCAGCAGAACCGCGAGCTGATCGTCGCCATGGGCGGCCTTCAGAGTCCCGATCAGCCGGCAGACCTCCCGTGCGTCGTCAAGCAGCACGCTCGCGGCCGGCTCGCGGTCGAGGAGTTCACGGATCCGCGAGTCCTCGCCGGCATACGTCAACATTTCCAGGACGCAAACGACCACTCCGGGATCGGTGAGGTCGGTTTGGCCGGCGATGCGCTGGGCGAGGACGTCGATCTGTTCCTTCGCACCGGCCTTCTTCAGTGCGATCAGGAGCGAGCTGACTCCCGCCAGGTCGGCGAGGGGGGCGTTCGCGGCGGGATTCCGGTGAAGCAGCGCCGTGATCTGTTCCCCGTTTCTGGTGCGCCGCAGTCCGTCCAACAGGTCGGCGACGACGCCTGGGTCGTCGAGCGGGATGAATCGCACCAGGCGTTCGTGGAGAACCCGGATCTCGTCCTCGGCATGGATGGCCTGGAGACTCTCTAGCAGCCGCATGGCGTCCTTGGCCGTGGTGAGGACGGCGTGCGCGGCGGGATCGCGGGCGAGCAGTGCCCGGATCTGGTCTCCGGCGTCCGCCTTCCTCAGGGCGTCGAGGAGGCCGACGACGACTTCGGCCGGTTCGTCGATGGAGATGCCGGACACCACCCATGGCACGGCGCCTTCCGCGGTGAAGCCCCGGGAAACGCTCGACGACCAGGGCGGCCGCCACGGGATCGCCGAGGCTCACGGCGCGCTTCCAGATCCGGGCCGCGTGACGCAGGAAGCCGCGGTCGTAGGCCGAGGAGCCCAGCGGGATCAGCAGAGCCGGATCGTCGAGCAGCGCCGCCGCCGTCCAGAATTCGTCCGGCGGCATCGCGTGCCTGCGCCGGTCGCGGCCGATCTGTTCGAGGTAGTCGGCCAGCCGGTAGCGGGGTGCCTCGTCCGATGCGGCGGGGATGCGCGGGCGGATACGGGTCAGGGGGCCGGGGATGCCGTCGCATGGCCGGGTGCAGTACGCCAGAGCCTGGTCCGGCCAGTCGTCGTCGAGCAGGTCCCACTGGCCATCGGCCAGATAGCCGGGGGCGGCGGCCTTGAGCAGCGGGAGCGGGAGATGAGGGCCGCAGCCGAGGCGCCGGGCGTCGATCGCGGCCTGGATCAGGGCCGCGGCGGCCGGCGGGGCTTCCTGGTAGCGGTCGAGGAGAACGGGGACCCCGGCCAGGTACTGGGTGATCTGCCCGTCGGCCGCGCGGCCCGCGGCCTCGGAAAGGCGCGGGTCGGTCGTGGCGGCCTCGGTCAGGCGGGCCAGGTCAGAGGGGGTGAACGCGGCCGGGAGGTGGATCCTGTGGCCGGTGAGGAGTTTCCTCGCGTGTTCGTGCGGATCCCTGCTGTGGCCCTCGGGGGCAGGCGCGGTGAGGACGTTCCAGTGCTCCGGCCAGAGGGTCGCGAGGACGAGGATCGGGCTACGGGCCGGGTCGCGGAGGAGTTCCCGCAGGCCGGCGGCCACCCGTTCGCCGACGTCGTCACGGCCGGCGAGGTAGAACTGGGCCTCGTTCAGCCATACGACGGTCCGTGCGCCGACCCGGGAGAGATCGGCCAGGGCGGCTTCGGGCCGAGTCGGGTCGATCGGGTGCCACAGCGTCCATGGTTCGGAGCGGGCCCGTAGGAGGGCGAGGACCTCCCAGCAGGCGCGGGTCTTGCCGGTAGAGGATCCGCCGACCAGGACGGCGATCCGGCTCGTGCCACCGGTCGCGGCGAGCGCCACCTGCTCCAGTACGGTGTCGTGCTCGCGCCGTACGTATCTCGGCAGCACGGGCGTCTCGGTCGCCAGAGGAGCCGCGATGGAGCGGTGGACCTCCAGCGCGAACGCGTCGACCACGTGGTTCAGCGGCCGCCCGACAGGCGGCTCGGCGGGCCCTTGCCGCGTGGCCGTCCCGCGGGCGTCAGCGCGATCGGCCTCCATCAGCCGGTCCCAGTCCCGCGCGGTCGGCCTCGGCTCATTGGCCCAGTCAGCCAGTGTTTCCCCGACCGCCGTCAACCGGTCCAGATCCCGGGGTGCCGCACGGCCGGTCGCCCATCCGTTGACCGTCGTGTAGGGGACGCCGCAGGTTCGGGCGAGGGTCTTCTGGTCGACCGCGATGCCCCGGCCGGTGCCGTGGACGCGCGCCTGATCCCACAGGCGCGCCAGTTCCGTCAGCACCGCCGAGTTCGCACCGTCCGGCCGGAACGCCGACACCACGCCACCCCCGCCGATCCGCCGAGTACGGAATCCGGGCCGGATCGTCCCGGACTTCCCCCGCCAGCAGCGTAATCAGCGCGATCTGGACGCGTCCGGCAAATCTTTCGGTCCAGGCTTCCGGCCGGTCTTCTGTTGGCATGACACGCATCGGTTCCGCGGAGAAACCCGCAACCCGCTTCACTTGCCGACTCATCACCGCGCGACTGCGCCGCATTGTCGGCTACACGTTCGTCCGCGGCGTTGCGCACGCCACCGGAACGGGTCTGGCCGGTCTGCTGTTCTGGTGGATCACCCACCGCTGACGGACTGCGCGAGCGTGTTGTCGTCGTGCCGCGATCTACGTCGGCGGGTCCGCGTCAGCGTGCAGCCGTCGGCCATTCGTGACCGCGATGTCCAACGACAACCGGTGTCGTGTGGACCGGGCTTCAGCCGAGCAGTTGGTCGGCGAACTTGTGCGCCTGGGCGAGGAAGGCTTCCAGGTCGTCCACGCTGAGGCGCTCGTCGCCGATCAGCGCGGCGAGGAGGACGAGCTCCATTCCGAAACGGGTCCGGGCGTCGAGGTCGTCGACTCGCTCGCTGGTGTTCACCGAGAGGATGAGGCGCTCGGCCGCGTCCTGGTCGAGCTTCTCGTCGAGCCGGTCCGAGCGCGACCGTACGTCGCGCACGTATTGCACGACCTCGGATCGTGGCGTGTCCGCGGTGAACCTGCGGTCCACTGCCTTCACGAACGCCGCGAGGACCAGCGCCGCGTACGCCGAGGTGCCTTCGGGCGAACGATCCAACGTCGCGTTCAGCCGCTGGAACTCGTCGTTGTCGCCAGAGAGGTAGGCGCGCAGCGTCGCGACCTGGTCAGCCGTCACGGGCATTCCGTCGTGCCTCTTTCCAGTCGTCGATTCGGTGATACAGGCGTCGCGCCATGTCGCTTGCGACGATGCTGCCGAAGATTACCGCCGTCACCGCGTCGCCACCATCGACACCTTGGTGCTGGTGTTCGACGCTCGGTGTGACGTGAGGAGAACGCACTTCAGCGTGACCGGTCGGCCGATGCACGGGAAGGCAGTCGTGGCCGATGTCCCCCCATTCCGCGGCGGCCGACTCCAGATCGCCCAGGAAGTCCTTCTCGAACAGCTTCGCGCGGAGCTTTTCGAGCCGGGAGGCGTCGTCCTCGTCTGGCTCCGCGAGCCTGTCACCGGTGGGTAGCGGCTCACCACGGGCCGGTGCGTCCGGTTCGGCTTCCTCGATCCGCTGCTCAAGGCTCGGCGCGTCGGGCTTTCGGGCGACCCCGTCGGCGCCATTCGGTGGTGCGAGGTCCGGCGCCTTCTCGTGGTACCGCCGCAGCCAGTGGACGTCCCCGTCGTCGAAGTCTTCGGGGAGCCGCATTCCGGTGATCTCGAGCCCGGCCTCGGGTCGCCGGTCCGCTGCGGACAACGGCTCGGTGCCGCGTCCGCTTCGAGCGTCGCCGCGGGACGGGTCCTCGGTACGTGCTTCGCCGAAGGTGTCGGATGCCTCGCGGATCTTCGTCCAGATGGCCTGGCGTTCCGACGTGTGCTGGGGGTGGCGTGCGTGCCGATCGGCGATCGCACGGTCGACCTTGTCGATATCGGAACGGTGGGGCTGGCCGGGGCGGTCGCGGTGGGGATGGGCGTCACGGTCTCCGCGAGAGGGGCGGTCGGGGCCGTGGTCGCGGCGTCCGGGGTTCGGGGATTCCGAACGGCTCGGAGGGATTCGGTCCCGTGCTTCGCCCATTGCGGCCCGTATCGCGTCGTTGGTGACTGGATTCCGGCTCATCCTTGTGGTGAGCGCGGATACCGGTCAAGACGGTGGCCGATAGGCGCCGGCGATCGGTCATTCGTACGCGGGACGTCCCTGTGGCGCGATCTGTGTCGCTCGACGCCGGGCTGTTCGGGTAAGGAATGATCAAGGGTCGGGTCTCCGTGGTGGGAGAGCCGACCCTGCGAATTGGTTCTGGGTGGAGCTGAGGGGATTTGAACCCCTGACCCCCTCGATGCGAACGAGGTGCGCTACCGGACTGCGCTACAGCCCCAGGAACGAGGTACAGACTAGCAAACCTGGGGAGTGGTTCGCGCATCGTGTGGGGGGTGTGATCAGTCGTTGACGGCGCGTTTTTCGGCGTCGGCGTACTGGTCGTAGATCTCTTCGCGGGTGTGGGCGGCGAGGTCGATGATCTCGGCGCTGGGGGCCGTGAGGGTGGCCTCGATGGCGGTCTGTTCGACGGCGCGGGTGGTCTCGGCGGAGCGGCGGCGTTCGCGGGCGGCCGCGGCGCGGGCCTGCTGGGCGTCCACGGCGGCGGCCGCGCGGAGGAGGGACAGGTGGCCCAGGAGGAGGATCGCGGGGATGGAGGCGGTCCACCAAGGGGTCACGTGGGTGGCGGCGAGGGTCGTCGTCGCGATGAGCAGGGTGAGCAGGAGCGTGGTGCGGCGCCGGCGGCGGGCGATGATGCGGGCGCGGCGGCGGGCGGCGATGGGGTCGCGGTGGTGGGCCACGGCGGGGTCGCGGTGGGGTGTGCTGGATTCGCGGTGGTGGGGTGTGGCCGGGTTGCGGTGGGGTGCGGCGGGGGCGCGGTGGTGGGTCGCGTCCCGGTCGTGGTGGGACGCGGCGTGGGTGCGGTGGTTTGGCGGGGTCGGGTGGGAGGGGTGGGCGTCGTCGATCATCGTCTCGGTTTCGGCGTCGGTGACGATGTCGTCGGCGGTGGTGGCGGAGAGGTCTTCGTCGTAGGTGGTGTCGTCGAGGTCGGCGGTGGTGGTCCTGCGGCGGCTGAAGAGGCGGGTGCGGGCGGTGGTCTCGCGGCGCAGCCACATCGGGACGAGGACGACGGCCCAGACGCCGACGATCGCGAGGTACAGCAGCGCGCTGCTCATGTGCGCCTCCCGCCCGTGATCACCGGGGTGCGGGCGGGGGCGGAGGGGAAGGCGCGGGCGTCCCTGATGGGCACGATTGGGCGCCGGAGGTGGGGGCGGGCGTCCCTATAGGGCGCTGCGGGGTGCGGGATGCGGGGACGGGCGGCCGCGGAGGGCGGCGTTGGGTGCGGGGTGCAGATGTCCCAGGTGGGCGCGGTTGGGCGCCCGGTGTGGGAGCGGGGCACCGGGTGCGGGGTGTGGCGATGGGCGTCCGTGGAGGGCGCTGGGGGGCGCGAGGCACGGGAGCGGGCGTCGCTGGTGAGCGGCATCCGGGTGCGTGAGCGGGCGTTGCTGGCGGGCGGGATTGGGTGCTGGGCGCGGGCGTTCGTGGGGGTTGGTATCGGGTGCGGAGTTTGGGTTTGGGGGTTTCTGGTGGGGGGTGTTGGGGCTGGGTGGGAACGGTCCAGGGGGGGTTCGAGGGGGGTTTTGTGGGCGCGCGGACGGGAGGGCGTGCGGCTGGGGCACCGGGGCTTTTTGGGGGCCGGTGTGGGGCCGTTCGGATGGTGGTTTGCGGGCGCGCTCACGCCACGCACCGTAAGACCGGTGGTCAGGTGAACACGAGCATTACGTGCGGTGTGTCGCGAGATAGGCGCGGACGGGTGAACGCAGGCGATGCGCTTCAATTACGGCCGCTGATCGCGAATCGTTGATCAGCCCGGGCTTTGCGCACGTCGGGAGGCGCGCCAGCGGGACATCATTCCGCCGGGCACATCTTCGATCGTGACCGCATAGCAGACGTGGTCGCGCCAGGCTCCGTCAATGTGGAGCTGGCGGCGGCGAATGCCTTCTTCGTGGAATCCGAGTTTCTCCACGACGCGGCGGCTCGCGTAGTTCTCCGGGCGGATATTGGCCTCGAGGCGGTGCACGCCCACCACGAAGAAACAGTGGTCGACGGCGAGCGCGAGCGCCGTGGGCATGACGCCGCGGCCCGCGACGGCCTGGTCGATCCAGTAGCCGACCTGGCCCGACCGCGCCGAGCCCCAGACGAGCGCGCCGACGGTGAGCTGGCCGACGAACCGGCCGTCGTGGGTGACGACCCAGGGCAGCGCGACACCCTGACGGGCCTCGCGGCGCATGGCGCGGGTCATCGAGAGGTACGGGCCGAGGCCGGTGCGGTAGAGCGGCGTCTCCGGGTTGGTGGGCTCCCAGGGGCGCAGCCAGTCGGCGTTGCGCAGCCGGGTGTCGCGCCAGTCGGAGGCGTCGCGCAGGCGGATGGGGCGCAAGCTGACGGCGCCCTCGGTAAGCGTGACCGGCCATCCGCGGATTCGTTCCACGGGACCAATGATCCCTCGTGAGCGGCCCTTGCGCTATCCATGAATGGCGCGTATTCGGCGGTGCCGCCCGGACGGGGCGGGCGTGGCAGGTGGTCATTGCGATCGGGGGCACGCCGCGACGACCGGGCGGTGGCCGAGGCCGAGGCGTTCGTAGAGCCGGATGGCGGCGGTGTTCCAGTCGTCGACCATGAGCGCGACGCGCCCGTGTTCGGCGAGGAGCGCGCCGAGCAGGAACTCGCACAGGTGGGTGCCGAGGCCGGCGCCGCGGGACGCGGGGTCGGTCACCACGCCAGAGACCAGGCCGACGGTGGGGGTGCTCCACGCATCGGCGCCGGTGGCGACCAGGCGGCCGTCGGGCGCGCGGATGCCCGCCCAGCGGCGGACGCCGGGCACCCCGGGCCGGGCGTACGACCCGGGGTAGACGCGGGCGAGGAGCGCGGCCGCCTCCGGGAGCTCGGCGGGGCCAAGCCAGCGGACGGACGGCGGCGGGTCGCCGGGCGGCGCGGCGTGTTCCTTGGTGGCCATCCAGCCGAACGGGGTGCGGAGGCGGAGGTCGGGACGGCGGTCGGCCAGCTCGGTGATCAGGTCGACGTCGCCGTACGGCCAGAAGGCGGGGCCGAGCTCCGCCTGGGCGCGGCGGACGAGGCGGTCGACGGCGGCCACCGGGCCGGTGACGACGGCGCGGTCGTGCAGCGAGAGGCCGGCGCCGCCGACGAGGACCGCGTCGTGGTCGGCCCAGGCGCGGCCGCCCGCGCCGAGGCGGCCGGCCGCCCAGACGGACATGCTGTCGCCGCCGCTCGCGGACGCGACCTCCTGCCAGGTGAACAGCTCGCGCATGGGTGCCTCCCTCCTCGCGGGCGGGGCTCGTCCCCGCCTCGTACCTCGATCCTTCCGGATCGCCCCGGCGCGGCGCAGCCCCGAATTTCGCGCCTGTGGATAACTCGCGGCGGTCAGTGGTGGCGGGCGGTGGCGGCCAGGTAGAGGCACGCGGCGGCGGCCAGCCCCGCGCCCAGCTCGGCCGCCAGGGCCACGCCGTGCGGCACCGCGAGCCCGCCCGCGAGCGTGCCGAGCGCGATCCCGGCGTAGATCGCCGACGCGTTCAGCCCCGCCACCAGCGGCGCCTGGCCGGGCGCCGCGCCGATCAGCCGGTGGTTCTGCGGCGGCCCCTGGCACCAGGACGACGCGCCCCAGGCGACCATCACCGCTCCCGTCAGCGCGACCGACCGCACGTCCGCGGCGATCGCCCAGGCCAGCACGGCGAGGCAGGCGGTCATCAGGGCGTACCCGATGGCCAGGACGCGGACGGAGCCGAACCGGTCGGTGCCCGCGCCCGCGGCGATGTTGCCGAGCACCGCGCCCGCGCCGTACAGGAACAGCATCCAGGTCACCGCCGCGCCGGCGCCGGCCGCGCGCAGCACCGGGACGCTGTACGCGTAGGCGGTGTACGCGGCGGTCATGCCCAGCACCGTCTGCGGCAGCACCGCGAGCACGCCGGGGCGGCGCAGCACCACGAGCCGGTCGCGCAGCGCCACCCGCGGGCCGCCGGGCAGCGCCGGCATGATGGCGCGCACGCCCACGGCGCAGGCCGCGGCCAACGCGGCGACCAGGACGAGCGCGGTACGCCAGTCCAGCGCGCGCTCGGCTACCGCGCCCAGCGGCACGCCCAGGGCGATCGCGACGGTCATGCCGCCGACGACTACCGAGACGGCGCGCGCCCGCTGGTCCGGGCTGACCAGCGCGGAGGCCACGGCGGTCGCGCCGGGGGAGTACGCGGCGGCGCCGGCCGCGGCCAGGACGCGGGTGAGCAGCAGCAGCGCGAAGTCGGGCGCGTACGCGGTGGCGAGGTTGGCGGCGGCGAGCACGAGCAGCGCGCCGACAAGGAGCGCGCGGCGCGGCACCCGGGCGGTGAGCGTGGCCAGGACGGGCGAGAGCACCGCGTACGCGACGGCGAAGACGGTGACGGACTGCCCGGCGGAGGCGGTCGTGACGTGCAGGGACGCCGCCATGTCGGGCAGGAATCCGGCGACCACGAAGCCGTCGGTGCCGACCGCGAACGTGCCGAGCGCGAGGACCGCCGTGGCGCCGAGCCCGCGCGGCGCCGGTTCGGGGCGCGGCGCGGGCGTTTCCTCGGATCTCGATATCGGGATACTGGACATCCCTGTTTACCTCCTGGAGGGATGCCGGCGTACGGGGCCGGCGGGGGTACGGGGCGGGTCAGTCGGTCATGCGGGCGTAGCCGGCGCGGGTCAGTCGGTCATGCGGGCGTAGCCGGCGCGGGTGCGCTCGCCGTAGTGCGCCGGGGTGGCGGCGAGGACGTCGGCGATGGTCTGGGCGGCGAGCTCCTTGCGCCAGGCCAGCTCGGCGCGGCGCATCGCGACGGTCACGCCGCAGGGCTTGCCGGACCGGATGCCGAGCGAACCGCTGACGCCGCGCCGGCGGATCTCCGCGCAGCGGAACGGCTCGACCGGGCCTTCGAGCGCGGTCACGATGTCCATCAACGTGATCCGCTCGGGCGGGCGAGCGAGCGCGAACCCGCCGCGTACGCCCGGGGTGGAGGTCAGGATGCCGGCCCGGGTCAGCGCCTGGAGCCGCTTCTTGAGGTACTCCTGCGGGAGGTCGAACCAGGCCGCGAGCCTGCTGATCGGCACGGGCCCGGCGTCATCGAGCCAGGCCAGCGTCAGGCAGCAGTGGACGCCCCACTCGACCCCCTCGCCCATGTTCATAACCGGGACTCTACATATCCTCGTTCGACGGCGCCACGGGAAACCGCCGTCGTACGGCTCAGGTGCGCGGGTGGTCGCCGCCGTTGAGCTGGTCGACGGTGTGTTGCAGGAGCGGGGCGAGGACGGCCATGCCGTCTTTGACGCCGCCCTTCGAGCCGGGCAGGTTCACGATCAGGGTGCGCCCGGCCACGCCCGCGACGCCGCGGGACAGGACCGCGGTGTAGAGCGGGGTGGCGCGGACGCCGATGCCGAGGCCGACCGCGCGGATCGCCTCGGGGATGCCGGGGACCTCGTAGTCGATCACCCGGCGGGTCATCTCGGGGGTCAGGTCGGTGGGGGAGACGCCGGTGCCGCCGGTGGTGACGACCACGTCGTAGCCGGCGGCGACGGCCTCGCGGAGGGCGGCCTCGACGGGGTCGCCGTCGGGCACGACGCGCGGGCCGTCGACCTCGCAGCCGGGCACGCCGCGCAGCAGGCCGGCGAGGGCCTGGCCCGAGGTGTCCTCATACGTTCCGGCGGCGGCGCGGTTGGACGCGGTGACGACGAGCGCGGTGATCATGGCTGCTCCTCGGGGCGGTGCCAGGCGCCGGTCTTGCCGCCCAGCTTCTCCTCCACCCGGACGCCGGTGATCACGGCCGCCGGGTCGATGGCCTTCACCATGTCGACCAGGGCGAGGGCGGCGGCGGCCACGGAGGTCAGCGCCTCCATCTCGACGCCGGTGCGGTCGGCCGTACGGGTGGTGGCGGTGATCTCCACGCCGTCGTCGGCGACGGTGAGGTCGACGGAGACGCCGTGGAGCGCGATCGGGTGGCACAGCGGCACGAGGTCGGGGGTGCGCTTGGCGCCCTGGATGCCGGCGATGCGGGCCACGGCGAGCGCGTCGCCCTTCGGGACGTCGCCCGCGCGCAGGGCCGCGACCGTCTCCGGCGACAGCAGGACGCGGCCGGTCGCCGTGGCGGACCTGGCCGTCACCTCCTTGCCGGAGACGTCGACCATGCGGGCCGCGCCGCGGGAGTCGACGTGGGTCAGGCCGTCGGGCCGCTCGGTCACGGGATCACCCCTCGTACCCGGGGAGCTTCATGACGTCGACCTCGTCGCCCTCGCCGAGCTTCGCGATCCACTCCGGGACCACGACCAGGGAGTCGGCCGCGGCGAGCGCGGCGAGCTGGTGCGAGCCCTGGCCGCCCACCGGGGTGGCCGTGTAGCCGGAACCGGTGTACACCAACTGGGCGCGGATGAACGAGCGGCGGCCGCCCGGGGAGCGCAGCGGACCGGTGAGGGTGGCGCGCACGGACGGCAGCGGGTCCGGCGGGAGGCCCTGCATCTTGCGCAGCGCCGGCCGGACGAAGAGCTGGAACGATACGTACGAACTGACCGGATTGCCGGGGAGCGTGAAGATCGGCGTGGTCTCGTCGGGACCGGGGCCGGCGATGGTGCCGAAGCCCTGGGGCATGCCCGGCTGCATGGCGACCTTCTCGAACCGCATCGTCGCCGACTTCGACAGCACCTCCTTCACGACGTCGTGCGCGCCCATGCTGACGCCGCCGCTGGTGACGAGGGCGTCGGCGCGGACGAGCTGGTCGTCGATCGCGTCGAGCACGGTCTGCGGCTCGTCGGCGACGATGCCCTGACGGAAGCCCAGGCAGCCGAGCTGGCGCGCCGCCGCGGTGAGCGTGAAGCTGTTGGAGTCCCAGATCGAGCCGTAGCCCACCGGCCGGCCCGGCTCGGTCAGCTCGGAGCCGGTGGACATCGCCACCACGCGGGGGCGCGGGCGCACCTTGACGGACTTCCGGCCGACCGCGGCGACCAGCCCGATGGCCGCGGGGCCGAGGCGCGTGCCCGGCCTGGCCACGATGTCACCCGGGCGGACGTCCTCCCCGACGCGGCGGATGTAGCTCTTCTCCGGCGGCGGTTTGTGGATCTGGACATGGGCGGTTCCCGCGTCGGTCCACTCGACGGGGACGATCGCGTCGGCGCCCGCGGGGACCGGGGCGCCGGTCATGATCCGCGCGCACATGCCGGGCCGTATGGCATACGGAGAACCGTCGCCGGCGGCGATGTCGGCCACGACGGGCAGGCGGACCGGACGGTCGGCGGCGGCCTCGGCTACGTCGGCCGCGACGACCGCGTAGCCGTCCATCGAGGAGTTGTCGAACGACGGGAGCGCGGTGGTCGCGCTCACCTCCTCGGCCAGCACGCAGCCGGTGGCCTCCAGCAGGCCGAGCTCGGTCACCGGCAGCGGCTCGACGACGGACAGGATGTCCGCCACGTGCTGCTCGACCGACTTCAGATCGGGCTGCTCACTCACAGGCTCCCCCTCTTCCCGCGATCTCGCGGCCGTGCCGCCCATCGGCCGCGGCACCGGCCTGCACGGCACATTAGTCTGCTGGGCACCGGCCCCGCTGAGATCGCGCGCCGGGTTGTGGATAACTCGGGAGGACGGGACGGTATGCGCACGAAAGCCGAGTTGCGGGCCGATCTCCTGGCCGCGCGCCGCGCACGTACGGAGGACGAGCGCACGGCCGCGGCGCGCGCCCTGCGCGACACGGTCCTCGGCCTGCACGAGGCGGAGATGGCCGGCACCGTCGCCGTCTACCTGTCGTTCGGCGCCGAACCCGCGACGACCGGCCTGGCGTACGCGATGTGGAAGCGCGGCACGTACGTCCTGGCCCCGCGCATGCTGCCCGACCGCGACCTCGACTGGGCGTCGTACGAAGGCCCCGACGACCTGCGCCACGGCGCGCACGGCGGGCCCGAGCCCATCGACGCGTCACGCGGCGTCGACGCGGTGCGCCGCGCCGATCTGGTGATCGTCCCGGCGCTCGCCGTCGACGGAACCGGGTTGCGGCTCGGGCGCGGCGGCGGTTCGTACGACCGGGTCCTGGCCAGGCTGCATCCGAACACGCTGACGATCGCGCTGGTGTACGACGACGAACTGGTCGGCGAGCTGCCCGCCGAGCCGCACGACCACCGGGTGCGCGCCGTGCTGACGCCGGGCGGCGGGCTGCGCCGGTTCCACTGACTTCCCTTTGGTAATCTCAAGGTAAATTACAGACGGGCAATTCGTCGGGCCGTCACGCCCACTTCCCCCAGTCCCGCGTGGCGCTTCGGCAGACTGATCGCGTACGCGCCACGCAGCGGTGCGCGACTGCGAGGGGGTCGTGTGACGGTCGAGGAGCTGGACGTATCCCTTCTCCTCGGTGCCGTCGTGATCCTGGCCGCGATCGCCGGCGTACGGCTCGCGCACCGCATCGGGCTGCCCGTCCTGCTCGTCTTCCTCGGCTTCGGGCTGGCGCTCGGCGAGAACGGCCTCGGTGTCCGTTTCGAGAACGCGCAGATCGCGCAGGTGCTCGGCATGTCGGCGCTGGCGATCATCCTGGCCGAGGGCGGGCTGACCACCAACTGGCGCGACATCCGCCCTGCCATGCCGCTCGCGATCGCGCTGTCCACGATCGGCGTCGGCGTGTCGATCGCGGTCGTCGCCGGGCTGGCCCACCTGCTGCTCGACCTGCCATGGCGGCTCGCGCTGCTGATCGGCGCGGTGCTGGCGTCCACCGACGCGGCGGCGGTGTTCTCCGTCCTGCGGCGCCTGCCGCTACCGCGGAAGCTCGCGGGCGCGCTCGAAGGCGAGTCGGGGCTCAACGACGCGCCCGCCGTCATCGCGGTCACGCTGCTCAGCGCCTCGACAGGGCACGCGCCGTCGGTGCTGACGGTCGTCGGCGAGATCGCGTACGAACTGCTCTCCGGCGCGGCCATCGGTGTCGTCGTGGGGCTGATCGGGGTGTACGTCCTGCGCCGGGTGTCGCTCCCGGCGTCCGGTCTGTACCCGATCGCGGTGCTCGCGCTGGCCGTCGGGTCGTTCGCGGCCGCGTCGCTCGCGCACGGCAGCGGGTTCCTCGCCGTCTACGCGTCCGCGCTGGTCCTCGGCAACGCGCGGCTGCCGCACCGGCCGACGACCCGCGGCTTCACCGAGAGCGTCGCGTGGATCGCGCAGATCGGCCTGTTCGTGATGCTCGGCCTGCTCGCCAGCCCGGTGCGGCTGCCGAGCGCGGTGGTGCCCGCGATCATCGTCGGCTTCGTCCTCGTGCTGCTGGCGCGGCCGTTGTCGGTGTTCCTGAGTACGTTCTGGCTGCGGGTGGGCTGGCGGCAGCAGGGGCTGCTGTCCTGGGCCGGGCTGCGCGGCGCCGTGCCCATCGTGCTGGCCACGATCCCGATGAGCGGCGGCGTGCCGGGCGCGACGCGGCTGTTCGACGTGGTGTTCGTCGTGGTCGTGCTGTTCACGCTGCTCCAGGGGCCGACGCTGCCGTGGGTCGCGCGGCGGCTCGGGGTCACCACGGGCAGCGAGCCGATCGAGCTCGACGTGGAGTCCGCGCCGCTGGAGGAGCTGCACGCCGACCTGCTGCAGGTGCGCATCCCCGAGGACTCCAAGCTCGCCGGGGTGGAGATCTTCGAGTTGCGGCTGCCCGTCGGGGCGAACGTGACCCTCGTCGTACGCGACGGGCGCAGCCACGTGCCGGGCCCGGCCACGACGCTGCGGGCCGGCGACGAGATGCTCGTCGTCACCACCGATGACGTGCGCGAAGTCACCGAAAGACGGCTGCGTGCGGTCAGCCGGGCGGGCAAACTGGCCGGTTGGTACGGGGAACACGGACGATAGCCGGGGTGTTGAATCACTTGGTCGCGCGGGGCGGCGGTACAAGTGGGCTCGGCACCGCGTAGCATTCAGTGGTTTCTTGGGTGAGACGTAGGAGGAGAAGTGCCGACGTACCAGTACGCCTGCACCACGTGCGGCGCGCAGTTGGAGGTCGTTCAGAAGTTCAGCGACGACCCGCTGACCGAGTGCCCCGAGTGCGCGGGTCGTCTGCGTAAGGTCTTCTCGGCCGTGGGCGTGGTGTTCAAGGGCTCCGGCTTCTACCGCAACGACAGCCGGTCCGACAAGGGCGCCAAGGCCAACGGCACGAAGCAGAAGACCGAGTCCGCGGCTTCGGAGTCGAAGTCCGACTCGGATTCGGGCGCGAAGACGGAGTCGAAGTCGTCCGACTCGGCGTCGTCGTCGGGTTCCACCTCCACGGCCTCGAACGGGTCGAGCTCGTCGACGAGCTCCTCGGGGAAGTCGGAAAAGGTCGCCTGAGGCGCGGTCCGAGCGGATCACGCCTTCCCGTTGACGAGCGGGCGGAGCTGAGCGGCGAGGTCGTCTTCGTCGACGGCTTGCGCGATCTTCCTCCGCTCCGCCGAGTCGATTTCCGGCGGACAGTATCCCCGATCTGATCCGTCGACCCGGAAAGACTTCACGAGGCGGCCGGTCCTGACCTCGAATACCGTGAAGTCATAGTGGGCCGAGATCAGGTCGAGGTGCGAACTCGCCCCCACGAGCAGGTTCCCATAGGGGCATTTCCCGACGACCTTTCCGGTGACTTTCGCCCCGGACATGCAGACGGCCAGTTGAACGTGCTTGTAGTCGGACCGCGCGTGCGCCCATTCGAACGCGTCCTCATTTCGTGAGGCCATCCAGGACGGCGGAAGAGATGGCGGGCTGTTCGCGAGAAAACGGTCGTCGTCGTCTTCGGCGTCGAAACCGATGAGCTTGTGCGGGCCCGGACCGGCATAGCGCGGGTTCGCCGTGGAGAACGGCACTCCGCCCCGGCACGCCTTGGCGGGGTCGGCGTACACCGGCTGAGCATGCGTCGGCCGTGCCGGAGTGGAGCCGGTCGGGCCGGTGGAATGCGGTCGGCGCGGCGCGTCGGTCGAACAGGACGCGGCCAGGACCAATGGCAGCAGCGCCGCCAAGAGCACCTTTCCCCGCACGACCTTTCTCCGTCCTGCACGAGCCGCCATGGCGGCGGACAAAGTGCGACCGGCCGAACACAATGAACCGCCCGGAACGGTACCGGATCCGGGCGGGACCGGTCCCGGCGCGGGCCGAGTCGCGGGGCCATCGCGTGGGCCTGTGGATAACTTTCCGCACGGGTTGACCGGGTGCGGATATTGTCGCCGCATGCCCTCAAACAGCAGTGAATCCGCCGCCGATATCGGGGTGATCGGCGGCACCGGGTTCTATGAGTTCCTCGACGACGCGCGCGAAGTCGCCGTCGACACCCCGTATGGCCCGCCGTCCGATCCCGTCGTGGTCGGAGAGGTCGGCGGGCGGCGGGTCGCGTTCCTGCCGAGACACGGGCGCGACCACCGTTTCCCGCCGCACCGCATTCCCTATCGCGCGAACCTCTGGGCGCTGCGGGCGCTCGGGGTGCGGCAGGTGATCGCGCCGAGCGCGGTCGGGTCGCTCGACCCGGAGATCGGGCCGGGCACGCTCGTCATCCCCGACCAGTTCGCCGACCGTACGTCCGGCCGTGCGCAGACCTATTACGACGAGAAGGCCGCCGTCCATGTGTCGGCGGCCGATCCGTACTGCCCGTCCGGGCGCGCCGCGGTGATCGCCACGGCGCGCGCCGCCGGGTGGCCGCCGGTGCCGTCGGGAACGCTCGTGGTCATCGAGGGGCCGCGGTTCTCCACCCGGGCCGAGTCGCAGTGGTATGCGCGGCAGGGGTGGTCGATCGTCGGCATGACGGGCCATCCGGAGGCCGTCCTCGCCCGCGAGCTCGCGCTCTGCTACACCACGGTCGCGCTGGTGACCGACCTCGACGCGGGGATCGAGTCCGGCGAGGGCGTCACGATGGAGGAGGTGCTTGCGGTGTTCCGGGCCAACACCGAGCGGCTGCGCACACTGGTCGCCGAGACCGTGGCGGCGCTGCCCGCCGAGCGGGTGTGCCCGTGCGGCCACGCGCTCGACGGCATCGAGCTTCCCCTGGAGCTGCCATGACGCCCGTCGACCGGTTAACGGGTGGGCCTCCGGCGTGGGCCACCCGGCGGGGGCGTGCGTACCTCGTGCTGAACCGGCGCAGGCGGGTGGTGGCCGCCGTGCTGGTGGCGGTGGCCGCGCTGATCGTGGCGGCGGGGCTGCGCGCGCCGCCTCCGCCGACCGTGGGGGTGCTGGCCGCCGCGCACGATCTCGCCGGGGGCGCGGCGCTGGGGGCGGCCGACGTGGTGACCGTACGGCTGCCGCCGGCGGCGGTGCCCGACGGCGCCCTGCGGGGCCGCGCCGCGGGGCGGCGTACGGCGGGGCCGCTGCGCCGCGGCGAGCCGCTGACCGACGCCCGGCTGCTCGGGCCGGGGCTGCTGGCCGGCTACCCGCCCGGCACGGTCGCGGCCCCCGTACGCGTGGCCGACGCGGACGTGGGGGCGCTCCTCCAGTCGGGCGACCACGTGGACATCCTCGCCGCGGCTCCGGGTTCCGATGGCGTCACCGATGATCCTGCGGGGCTGGGGGCCGGGGCGGAGAGTTCGGGCGCCGCGCCGGTTGCGGCTGGTGGCGCGTCCGGGCGGCCGGTCCGGGCGGCGAGCGCGTCGGCGGGGCGGGGTGAGCCGGTGCCCGATGGCGTGGTGGCGCGGGATGTGCCGGTGGTGGCCGTGATCGGGGGTGGGGGTTCCGTTGGGCGGGAGGGGGTGCTCGTGGTGGTCGCCGTGGCGGGGGTGATCGCGGGGGTGCTGGCCCGGGAGGGGGTGGGGGCGCGGATATCCGTTACTATCCGTTCCCGATAGTTCGCGGAATGTGAGAGCGTGGCGCGGCGACGGGCGCCGGGCGGCGCTGCGATTGGAGGGGCATGAAGGGCTTCAAGGAATTCCTGCTGCGGGGGAACCTGATCGACCTCGCGGTCGCGGTGGTGATCGGCGCGGCGTTCGGCGCGGTGGTCAGCGCGCTGGTGTCCGACCTCATCACGCCGCTGATCGCGGCGATCGGCGGCCAGCCGGACTTCTCCGCGCTGTCGTTCCAGGTCAACGGGAGCACGTTCAAGTACGGCCACTTCCTGAACCAGATCATCTCGTTCGTGATCATCGCGGCGGTGGTCTACTTCCTGGTGGTCAGCCCCGTCGCCCGCTTCCTCGCGTTCACGCAGCGGAAGAAGGCCGCCACCGAGCGGGACTGCCCGGAGTGCCTGAGCGAGATCCCGATCGCCGCCACGCGCTGCAAGTTCTGCACCGCCCAGGTCACCCCGACCGTGTGACCACCGGCACGCGGCGCCCCGGTGCCGTAC
>DASXYG010000043.1:0-43114 GCA_036502625.1 Streptosporangiaceae bacterium | reverse complement strand
GGGAGACGGGCGGAGGGTGCGGGCCCGTGATGCGGTGCTCATTTTGCTGACCGTGGCTTCGGGTGCGGTGGATGCGGTGTGTTACCTCGGGCTCGGGCACGTGTTCACGGCTGTCATGACCGGGAACCTGGTGTTGCTCGGGGTGGGGCTGGGGGCGGGGGAGTGGGCCGCCGTCGTGCGGTCGGCTGTTGCGGTCGGGGGTTACCTCGCCGGGGTGGTGACCTCGGCGCGGCTGCTGCCGCGCGCCGGGTCCGGTGAACCGTGGCCGCCGCGCGTGACGTACGCGATCGCGGTCGAGCTCGTGTTGCAACTGGGCGTGGCGGTGACGTGGGGGGTGCGCGGCGGGCGGCCGGACGGGGCCCTCGTGTACGCGATGATCGTGGCGTACGGGCTGGCGATGGGTGCGCAGAGCGCGGTCGCGCAGGCGGTCGCGGTGCCGGGCGTCACCACGACGTACGTCACGGGGACGGTCACGGGGCTGGTCACGGATCTGATGCGCGGCCGGGCCGGGGGGCGCAGGCGGCGAGCGCTGGTCATCGCGGCGGTGCCGCTCGGCGCCCTGACCGCCGTGCTGCTGCTCAGGTTCGCCCGGCCCGCCGCCCCGTTCCTCCCGGCCGCGCTCACCCTGGCCGCGGCGGTGACGGCGGCGGTCGTACTCGACCGGCGGCGCACGTCATGACCGCGGTCGCCTGACGCGCGGCGCCGCGAGGGCGGCTCCGCCAAACGCGCGGCGCCTCCAGGGGCGGGGGGTGACATGCCGCAGAGCGAGGGGCGTCGCGGGTGCGGGTGCCGTGCCGCGGAGCTCGGGGAGCGATGCGGTGGCCGTACGGTGCGGCGTCAGTACTGGCCGTCGTGGTCGTGCGGGTGGTGGTGGTTGCGGTTGAGTTCGCGGCGGTCGCGTTCTGCCGCGCGGCGGTCGGATAGTTGGGCGCGGGTGGGGCGGCGTTCGGTGCCGACGCCGCCCCAGAACGCGAAGCCGGTGATGGTGATGCGGGGGGCGCCGGGGCGGCCGGGGCCGCTGGCGGTGTGGTCGAAGCCGCCCATGATGCCGATGCCGGTGACGTTGACCTCGGCGTCCTCGGGGACGATGACGTTGACGCCGCCCATGATCGCGACGGCCACGATCGTGACGTCGCGGTCGGCGAAGCGCGCCTCGCGGAGGTCGATCTCGCCGCCGCCCATGATCGTGACGGACGTGAACCGGCGCGGCACCGTCCAGTAGCCCTTGCGCTGGAAGCCGCCGAGGATGCCGATGCCGACCGTGGACGTGGGCGTGCCGCCGTAGGTGTAGCCGGACGCGGCGGCATCCGCGGGGGCGGGGGCGCGCGGGGTGTCGCCCACCGGGAGGTCGGCGGTGACCTCGGCGAGCTCGCTGTACGTCTTGGCGGCGTAGACGGCGGTCAGGCGTTCGTCGACCTCGTCGAGGCTGATCCGGCCCTCGCCTGCGGCGTCGCGCAGCAGCGCGGCGACGCGGTCGCGGTCGGCGTCGGAGGCGCGGAGGTCCGGCGACTTACGCGGTTCGGGCTTGTCGGAAGCATCGCTCACACCCGGAAGAGTAGAACAATCCGTCACACGGCGACATCACAATCCGTCGCGGATCCCGTACGCCCTCCGTCCCCACGCCGTACGCCCCCGCCTCGTACGCCGCCCGGTCCCCTCGGGCGCGGACCCCACCCGGGCCGCGTCCGAGGGGACGGTTCTCAGCCGCCCGCCACGTCCGAGGTGCGGACGTAGGCGAGGCGGTGGCCTAGCTGGATCACGTCGTACGCCTGCTTGCCGTGCACCACCGTGCGGTCGCCGGGGAGGCTGGCGTCGATGGTCTTGGCGTAGTAGTAGTCGGCCTTCACCACGTTCACCACGGTGTAGCGCTGCCCCTTCTTCAACGTGTACGGCAGCGGTGTGACGGCGACCGGAGGGATCTCCTTCGGGTACTCCGCCTTCTCGGGGAACGCCACGCCGTACGTCGGGGCGGTGGCGCCGCGCGGGGTGATCACCCGGCCGTGCGCGGGGCGGGTGGCGGGGGCGGCCTTGGAGTCGCGGAACCAGCCGATGGTCCCGGCGTACCAGATGCCCGTCCAGCCCGGACGGCGCCCGGCCACGGCGAACCGCTGGCCGGACGACGCGTGCGCGCCCCAGTCGCCGATCGCGGTGGTGCCCGGCTTGCCGTCCGGGTGCAGCGCCGGGTCGGACAGCAGCGGCGCGTCGTCGCTCGGCGCGTTGCGGAGGTAGACGAACGAGGCGCCCTGCGCGGGGAGGTCCGTGCACTTCCCGTTGGCGTCGCAGGTGCTGACCGGCGGCTTGTTGCGGTCGAACACCGGCGCGATCGCGACCTGCTTCGCGTGCGCGCTCCACGGGCGGGTGTGCGGGGCGTGGCCGCGTACGAGGTCCAGGTAGTGGTCCCAGTTCCAGTACGGGCCGGGGTCGGTGTGCATCGACGCGGTGCCCTTGGTGTCCTGACCGGGGACGTTGTCGTGGCCGAAGATGTGGCCGCGGTCGACCGGGATGCCGAACCGGTGGGCGAGGTAGCGCACGAGCCGCGCGGACGAGCGGTACATCGGCTCGGTGAACCAGGTGGCGCCCTTGTCGACGTAGCCCTCGTGCTCGATGCCGATGGAGTGCATGTTGACGTCCCAGTTGCCGGCCTGCCACGCGATGTCGCGGGTCGGCACCATCTGGGTGATCTGGCCGTCGGAGGACCGCACCACGTAGTGCGCGGAGACCGCCGATGTGGGGTCGGTGAAGAGCTGCTTCGTCTTGTCGTACGTCTCTTCGGTGTCGTGGATGACGATCGAGTTGATCTTCAGGTCGCGCGGGCGCCGGGCACGGTCGTAGTTGCCGTACTTCGTCTTGTCCTTCGGGTCGGTCTGGGCGTACGCCGCGGGGAGGAACGCGCAGTGCAGGCTCGTCGGGCACTCCGCCTTCGCGCTCGGCGCCGCGGCCAGCCGCATGCGCTTGGCCGCGGACTTGTCGGGCGTGACGGCGGCGGCGCGCATGGCCATCCGCTGGCCGTCCGACGTCGTGCGCGACGCGCCGGCGCGCAGCGCGGAGTAGACGTCGTCGGCGAAGGTCAGCGCCTCGGTGGTGGTGGATCCGCTGTACTTCGCGACCGCGGGGTACCACTTGCCGTCGGTCGCCGGGAGGCCGCCGCCGAGGTGCTTCGCCCAGTACGCGAGCAGCGCCGCGCCGCCGCGGATGTTCTCCCGGGGGTCGGTGCGCAGCTCGGCGGGGCGGGCGTGGATGAGCCGGGCCGCCGTGGCGAGGCTCTGTGCGCGGGTGTCGGACGCGGCCAGGCCGCGCGGCGACGCCGCGCCGGCCGGCCGCCATACCAGGGCCATCGGGCCGTACGCGCCGGTGGTGCTCGGGTGGGCGCCGTGGTCGTCCCAGCGGGTCTCGGCGTACGACACGGCGAGCAGGACGCGCTGCGGTACGTGGAACTCCTTCGCGGCGTCGGCGAAGTCGCCCTGTCGGACGCGGTCGCGGGGCGCGGCGGCCGCCGCCTGCCCGACGACCGCGGCCACACCGCCGAGCACGGCGACGGCAAGGGCCGCCGTGGCGACGCGTGTGGTCCGGAGACGATGCACGGAACCTCCCCCGAGGTGGAACGCGAATGTGATGACGCGATTACGCGACGGGGAGGGACTATACGGGCTACGCGAACCGAAGACCGCGCATTTCCGGCGATCGGCGTGTGACGTGCGGGGCTAGCGGGACGCCGGCGGGGTGTCCGGCTCGCCGTGGGCGATGCGGCGGCGGCCGAGCGCGGCGCCGCCGGCCGCGGGCGGCTTGCGGTCCTCGATGGCCGGGGGCGGGCCGGTCTGGCCCAGGGCGGCATCGGCGTTGGCGGTGCCCTCGGCCGTCTCCTCGGCGAGGTCCTTCTCGACCTTGCGCCTGGCCTGCGCCACGGTGTCCTCGCGGGCCTCGAAGCGGGCCAGGACCAGGGCGCCGCCGATGGCGCAGAGGAAGCCGACCAGCGCGACGATCATGAAGCCGTGGCGCGGCCGGTCGCCGAGCACGAGCACGCCCACGATGGCGGGGATCACCGTCTGCCCGAGCACCATGGCCGACTGGACGACGGTGACCTTGCTCTGCTGCAGGGCGGTCGCGAACAGCAGGAACGCGCCCGCGCCGCAGACGCACATGACGTAGAACGCGGGGTCCTCGGCCAGCGACTTCACGGAGTGGAGGTTGCCGAGCACGCGGATCGAGATGCTGGCCACGCCGAACGCGAGGCCGGCGACGCCGCCGAGCGCGCCGGCGCGCCACCCGGGCGGCAGCTTCGCCGCGGCGAGCGCCAGCACGACGAGCACGCCGACCGCGATGATCAGGCCCGTACGGACCTCCCAGCCGCCCTCGACGTGGGCACGGCCGGCGGCCGAGACGCCGAGCAGCGCCAGCCCCGCGCACACGGCGATGACCGCGGCCTTCTCCAGCTTGTGGAGCTGGTAGCCGATCATCTTGGAGCCGAGCACCGCGGACACGGCCAGGCTCCCGGCCGAGGAGGACTGCGCGAGGAACAGCGGGAGCGTGCGCAGCGCGCCGAGCAGGCACAGGAATCCGACCAGCTCACAGGCGAGCCCGCCGACGAAATGCCAGCGGCGCAGGAGCCGTGTCAGCAGACCGGGGTCGAGCTTCCGGTCGCGCAGCGGCTCCGTGCGCGCGGCCATGGCCTCGAGCACCGTGCCGGTGCCGAGGAACAAGGAGGCCGCCAGTGCGCCGAGCAATCCCAACCACACCTAACCGACCATACGGCCAACCGGACAGCGTGTTGTACCAGTTGGGCGGTGATCAACGGCCCCTCCCGGCCGACCGCGGCTACCGGCCAGGGGTATGGACGGCGCTCCGGACCCGGCCAGCGCGGCGGTTCCACGGCGCGTACGGCGTCCGGCGGCCGTCTTCCGGGTGTCCGTACGCCCGGTTCGTCACAATGGGGACACAGCTTCGTGACCTGGGAGGCCGACATGGCCATGCGGATCGACCTGAACGCCGACCTCGCGGAGAGCTTCGGCCGCTGGGAGCTGGGCGACGACGACGCGCTGCTGGACGTCGTGACCAGCGCGAACGTCGCCTGCGGCTGCCACGCGGGCGACCCGTCGGTCATCGCGCGCGCGTGTGCGCGTGCCGCCGCGCGGGGCGTGGCGACCGGCGCGCAGGTGGCGTACCGCGACCTGGCCGGGTTCGGCCGCCGGTTCATCGACCACGAGGAGCAGGCCGCCGCCGTGGTGGCCGCGGTCGTCCGGTACGACCCGGCGCTGCCCGCCGTGCTGCACGACGCGGAGGAGATCGCGGCCCGCTGCGCACGCCTGGCCACGCGCGGCGAGATCGTGGCCGTCGACGGCACCGTCGTGCCGGTGCGCGCCGCGTCCATCTGCGTCCACGGCGACACCCCCGGGGCGGTCGGCGTCGCCCGCGCCGTCCGCACCGCGCTCACGGAGGCGGGCGCGACCCTCGCCCCGTTCGCCCCGGGCGCGGACGGGTGAGCGTCCGGGTGCTGCGATGCGCCGACTCCGGTGTGCTCGTCGAGGTGGGCGGCCTCGGACGGGTGCTGGCGCTGTACGCCGCGCTGCGCGCCGACCCGCCCGACGGGGTGACCGACCTGGTGCCGGCCGCGCGCACGCTGCTGCTCAGCCTCGACCCGGCGCGCGCCGACCCGGACGCCGTCGCGCGCGCGGTCCGCGCCGCGGCCGGCCGCGCCGGCACGGAGGCCGCGCCCGGCGAGGTGTTCGCGGACGCGCCGCCCGTACGGATCCCCGTGGCGTACGACGGCGCCGACCTCGACGACGTCGCCGCGCACACGGGGCTGACGCCGCGCGAGGTCGTCGCCGCGCACACCGGTACCCCGTGGACGGTCGCGTTCTGCGGGTTCTCGCCGGGCTTCGGCTACCTCGCCGGCGGCGACCCGTGCCTGCGGGTGCCGCGCCGCGCCGAGTCCCGTACGCGCGTCCCGGCCGGCGCCGTCGCGCTGGCCGGGGAGTTCAGCGGCGTCTACCCGCGCGAGTCGCCGGGCGGCTGGCAGTTGGTCGGCCGTACGGAGGTCGCCACCTGGGACCTGGACCGCGACCCGCCCGCCCTGCTGCGCCCCGGTGTCCGGGTGCGCTTCGAGGAGGCCGGGTGAGGGCGCTGGAGGTGCTGGCGAGCGGGCCGTTCGCCAGCGTGCAGGACCTCGGCAGGCCGGGCCGCGCCGAACTGGGCGTGGGCGCGTCGGGCGCGGCCGACCGGGGCGCGCTGCGGCTGGCCAACCGGCTGGTCGGCAACCCGGAGGGCGCGGCGGCCGTCGAGACGACGTTCGGCGGTCTCGACGTGCGCGCCGTGGGCGGGGGATACGTCGCGGCGACCGGCGCGCCCGGACCCCTCACCGTCGAGCACGGCGGGCGCGTGCGGCCGGTCGCCGCCAACACGCTGGTCCGGCTGCCGGACGGCGCCCGGCTGCGCTGCGGCGTGCCGGACGCCGGGCTGCGCGGCTACCTGGCCGTACGCGGGGGCGTGGACGTCGCGCCCGTGCTCGGCTCGCGGTCCACGGACACCATGGCGGGCATCGGCCCGGACCCGCTGCGCCCCGGCGTGCGCCTCCCCGTCGGCGCGCCGTCCGGCGAGCTCCCCGCGGTCGACTACGCCCCGGTCGCCGCCCCGGAGAGCGGCACGCTGACGCTGCGGATCGTCCCGGGGCCGCGCGACGACTGGTTCACCGATGCGGCGCTCGCGGCGCTGACGGGCGGCCCGTACGACGTCACTTCCGACAGCGACCGCATCGGCATGCGGCTGTCCGGGCCGCGCCTGCACCGCGCCCGTACGGACGAGCTGCCCAGCGAGGGCATGGTCCGCGGCGCCCTGCAGGTCCCGCCGTCCGAGCTGCCCACGCTGCTGCTCGCCGACCATCCGGTGACCGGCGGCTACCCGGTGATCGCCGTCGTCGTGGCCGCGGACGCCGACCGGGCCGCCCAGGCGCGCCCCGGCCAGCGCGTCCGCTTCCGCCGTTCGCCCGGCGCCCGCTGACGGCCGCGCCCATGGGACGATCTCCGGCATGGGTGAGAGAACGCGCGCGCTGGTGCCGTGGGGGGAGCTGCGCGATGCGGCGGACCTGGCGATCGACGTGTACGACGGGGTCGGCGCGCCGCCGGAGGACGTTACGGACGTCGCGTTCTTCGCCCTGCCGTACGCCAAGGACCACGGGCCCGAGCTGATCGCCGGGATGCCGCGGCTGAAGGTGCTCCAGACGCTGAACGCCGGCTACGAGGAGCTGCTGCCGCTGCTCCCCGACGGCGTCACCCTGTGCAACGGGCGCGGGCTGCACGACGCGAGCACCGCGGAGCACGCGCTCGCGCTCATCCTGGCCGCGCAGCGGGAGTTCCCGAAGTGGGCGCGGGAGCAGCGGGCGCACACCTGGCTGCGCGAGCACACCGGGTCGCTCGCCGGGTCCCGCGTGCTGATCGTCGGCTACGGCAGCATCGGCGCGGCGCTGGACACCCGGCTGCGCGCCTGCGAGGCCGAGGTCGTACGGGTCGCCCGCCACGCGCGGCCGGACGAGGAGGTCCACGCGGTGGGCGAGCTCCCGGAGCTGCTGCCCGCCGCCGACGTCGTCGTGCTGATCGTCCCCGGCGGCGCCGACTCCGCCGGCATGATCGGCGCCCGGGAGCTCGCGCTGCTGCCCGACGGCGCGCTCGTGGTGAACATCGGGCGCGGCCCGGTGCTCGACACCGCCGCGATCGTCGCCGAGACCGCATCCGGCCGCCTGCGCGCCGCGCTCGATGTCGTCGAGCCCGAGCCCCTGCCGCCCGGTCACCCTCTGTGGGACATCCCCGGCGTGTTGATCACCCCGCACGTCGGCGGAGGCTCGGCCACCTTCTATCCTCGGGCCAGGCGTTTCCTCGCCGAACAGCTACGCGCATTCGCCGCGGGACGGCCGCTGCGCAACGTCGTACGGCCCTGAACGTCCGACGTTTCCGGTGACCGCCCACGGGCAGTTACTTCTGGCCGTGGCCCCCTTTACCGGGCCGCGGCCGTGTTCCGCGCGGGAGTGGCGCGGTCCCGGCGCGTAAAATACGCGCAAATCGTACAGAGGGGGACTCGCGGTGGCGGACGCTGCGTCTGGCAAGAGCTCATTCGTCGTCGTGGCGAACCGTCTGCCCGTCGACCGAGTGGTCACGCCGGACGGCGCGCTGCGCTGGCGGCGCAGCCCGGGCGGCCTGGTCAGCGCGCTGAGCCCGGTGATGCGCAGCCGCAAGGGCGCCTGGGTCGGCTGGGCGGGCGTGCCCGACGAATGCCCCGAGCCGTTCAACACCGACGGCATGCACCTCGTGCCGGTGCGGCTCTCCGCGGAGGACATCGAGCTGTACTACGAGGGGTTCTCCAACGCCACGCTGTGGCCGCTGTACCACGACGTCGTGGCGCCGCCGGTGTACGACCGCTCCATGTGGGACGCCTACGTCTCGGTGAACGAGCGGTTCGCGGAGTCGGTGGCGAAGGTCGCGGCGCGCCGCGCGCTCGTGTGGGTGCAGGACTACCAACTGCAGCTCGTCCCGTCGATGCTGCGGCGGCTGCGCCCCGACCTCCGCATCGGGTTCTTCCTGCACATCCCGTTCCCGCCGGGCGAGCTGTTCCAGCAGCTCCCCTGGCGGCGGCAGATCGTCGACGGCCTGCTCGGCGCCGACCTCGTCGGGTTCCAGCGGCCCGGCGCGGCGTCCAACTTCGTACGGCTGTGCCACCGGCTGCTCGGCCACACCACGAAGGCGGGGCAGATCTTCGTCGGCGACCGGATCGTCCGGGCCGAGGCGTTCCCGATCTCCGTGGACGCCGCCGAGCTCAGCGAGATCGCCGCCGACCCGGACACGCACGAGCGCGCCAAGCGCATCCGCGAGGAGCTCGGCGACCCCGACCACGTGCTGCTCGGCGTCGACCGGCTCGACTACACCAAGGGCATCGGCGCGCGGCTGACCGCGTTCGCCGAGCTGCTCGACGACGGCGAGCTGCGCCCGGACGAAGCGGTGATGGTGCAGATCGCCACGCCGAGCCGGGAGCGGGTCGAGCAGTACCAGCGGCTGCGCGACGACATCGAGCTGCAGGTCGGCCACGTCAACGGCGAGCACGGCAGGCTCGGCTGGCCGGTGGTGCACTACCTGCACACGTCGTACGACCGCAGGGAGCTCGTCGCGTCGTTCCTCGCCGCCGACGTGATGGTGGTGACGCCGCTGCGCGACGGCATGAACCTCGTGGCGAAGGAGTACGTCGCGGCGCGCAGCGACCTGGGCGGCGCGCTGGTGCTCAGCGAGTTCGCCGGGGCCGCCGACGAACTGCGCCGCGCGTTCCTGGTCAACCCGCACGACATCGACGGGCTGAAACGTACCCTTCTCGAGGCGATGCGGGCCGACCCCGCCGAGCTGGCCCGCCGCATGCGCTCGATGCGCAGGCGGGTCATCGAGCACGACGTCTACCAATGGGCGGGCGATTTCCTGTCCGCCCTGGAAGGCTGACTGTCCGCCTCCGGCCCGGTTCAGCGCCGCCTGATCTGGGCACACCCAACACTTAAACCGCGGCCCCTCCTGGATGGCGGGCGGGGCGACGAGAAGAGACGGATACCGACGTGAGCGAGCATCTGGGCCAGGAACCGCGGCTGACCACTGCGGCACGCGCCCGGCTGGAGGGGGAGCTCGAGCGGCTGCGGGAGGAACGCAACCAGCTCGTGGCCAGCCTCAGCTTCGACGAGACCCGCGGCGACAGCGCCGACCAGGCCGCCGCCGTCGAGCGCGGCGCGGAGCTGGAGCGCGTCGACCACCGGATCGAGGAGCTCGGCGACCTGCTGAACGACAGCAAGCGCGCCGCGCCCCCGACCGGCGAGGAGGTCGAGGTGGGCACCCTCGTGACCCTGGAGTTCGGCGACGGCGACACCGAGACCGTCCAGGTCGGCATGAAGGCGCTCCAGGACCAGGACGACATCTCCGTCCTGACGCCGGACAGCCCGCTGGGCCGCGCGATCCTGGGCCGCCGCGCGGGCGACACCGTCACGTACACCACGCCGCGCGGTGAGAGCGAGGCGAAGGTCCTCACGGTGCGCGTAGCCGAGCACTGACGGCCCGCCGACGGCCCCGGGGCGCAGGTCCCGGGGCCGTCGGCGTGTCCGCCGCGCCCTATCGGCGCAGCTCCCGTTTCAGCACCTTGCCGCCGGCGTTGCGCGGCAGCTCCGGCAGGAACTCCACCGTGCGCGGCACCTTGAACCCGGCCAGCCGCTCCCGGCAGAACGCCACCAGGTCGGCGGCGGCGGGAGCGGCGCCGGGGCGGGCCACGACGTACGCCTTGGGCACCTCGCCGAGCCGCCGGTCCGCCACCCCGACGACGGCCGCCTCGGCGACCCCGTCGTGCCGCGCGAGCACCTGCTCCACCTCGGCGGGATAGACGTTGAAGCCGCCCACGGTGAGCATGTCCTTCAGCCGGTCGGTGATCGTCAGGTAGCCCGCGGCGTCGAGGCGGCCGATGTCGCCGGTGCGCAGCCATCCGCCGGGGTCGAACGCGTCCGCGGTGGCCGCCGGGTCGTCGAGGTAGCCGAGCATGACGTTCGGGCCGCGCAGCCGTACCTCGCCGTCCGCGCCGGGCGGCAGCTCGCCGCCGTCCGGTCCGCAGATCCGGATCTCGAAGCCCGCGGTGGCCCGGCCACAGGTGGTGGCGATCGTGCGCGGGTCGTCGCCGGGCCGGCTCATCGTCACGACCACCGCCTCCGTCAGCCCGTACGCGGTCAGCACGGTCGCGAACCCCAGCTCCGCGCGCATCCGCTCGACCAGCCGCACGGGCACCGACGCCGCGCCGGTGACCGCGACCCGCGGCATGCGCACGGCGCCGCGGTCCGGGGCGTCCAGGATCGACTGGTAGATCGTCGGCGGCCCCGGCAGCACGGTGACCTCCTCGGCGCCGACGAGCCGCACCGTCTCCGCGACGTCGAACACGGGCTGCGGCACGATCGCCGCCCCCGCCGCGAGGCACGCCACGATCCCCGCCTTGTAGCCGAACGTGTGGAAGAACGGGCTGACGATCAGGTAGCGGTCGCCCGGACGCACCCCGGCGGCGTCCGCCCAGGCCCGCGCGACGCCGACCGTCTGTCGGTGCGCCGACACCGCCCCCTTGCTCCGCCCGGTCGTCCCCGAGGTGAACATGACGTCGGCGACGTCCCCGGGGCGTACGGCCGGGGGCGGCGCGGCGTGCGGGGCGGCGGAGAGGAAGCGCGGCCACTCGAGTGCGTCCGGGGCGGCGGTGTGCGGGGCGCAGGCCACGACGGTGCGCAGGCCGGGCAGGGCGGGGCGGGCGGCGCGCACCATACCGAGGTAGTCGATGCCGAGGAACCCGTCCGCGGCGAACAGCAGCCGCGCCCGGGAGCGGCGCAGCACGTCGGCGGCCTCCGCGCCGGTGAAGCGCGTGTTGACCGGGACGAGGACCGCGCCCGCCGTGTGCGCCCCGAGCGCGGCGAGCACCCAGTACGCGGTGTTCGGCGCCCAGACCGCCACCCGGTCGCCCGGCCGCACCCCGTGGCCGGCCAGCGCGCGGGCCACCGCCGCGGCCTCGGCGGCGAGCCCGGCGAAGGTCAGCCGTACGGGCCCGTCCGCCAGCGCCGGGAGGCCGCCGTACCGCCGCGCGGCCTCCCGGAGCAGGCCCGGTACGGTCCGCGCGTCCATGGCCACCTCCGGATACCAAGCAAGCATTTGGTACGATGCGAGCGTATACGGAACCCCGTCGGTGCGCGACGGTCGCTGAGGAGGGCGATGGAGGCCTACATCGTCGACGCGGTCCGCACCCCGGTGGGCCGCCGGGGCGGCGGCCTCGCCAAGGCGCACCCGGCGGACCTCGGCGCGCACGTCATCACCGCGCTGCTCGACCGTACGGGCGCCGACCCGGCCGCCGTCGACGACGTCGTGTTCGGCTGCGTCGACACCGTCGGCCCGCAGGCCGGCGACATCGCGCGGACGTGCTGGCTGGCCGCCGGGCTGCCCGAGGAGGTGCCCGGCGTCACGGTGGACCGGCAGTGCGGGTCGTCCCAGCAGGCCGTGCACTTCGCCGCGCAGGCCGTGCTCTCCGGCACCGCCGACCTCGTCGTGGCGGGCGGCGTGCAGAACATGAGCCAGGTGCCCATCTCCGCCGCCATGACGGCCGGGCGGCCGCTCGGCCACGCGACCCCGTTCGCGGGCTCGCGCGGATGGGCGCGGCGGTACGGCGACCAGGAGGTGTCGCAGTTCCGCGCCGCCGAGGCGATCGCCGAGCGCTGGGGCATCGGCCGCGCGGAGATGGAGGCGTACGCGCTGCGCAGCCATGCGCGGGCCGTCGCCGCCACCGACGAGGGCCGGTTCGCCGCGGAGACCGCCCCGTACGGCGGCGTCCGCACGGACGAGGGCCCGCGGCGCGGCACGACCGCGGCGAAGATGGCCGCCCTCGCGCCCCTGACCCCCGGCGGCCGGCTGACCGCCGCGACGTCCAGCCAGATCTCCGACGCCGCGGCCGCGCTCCTGATCGCCTCGCCCCAGGCCGTGCGCGACCACGGCCTCACGCCCCGGGCCCGGATCCACCACCTCAGCGCCCGCGCCGCCGACCCGCTGCTGATGCTGACCGCCCCGATCCCCGCCACCGCACGCGCCCTGAGCCGTACGGGCCTGACGATCGACGACCTCGACCTGGTCGAGATCAACGAGGCCTTCGCCGGCGTGGTCCTGGCCTGGCTGAAGGAGACCGGCGCGGACCCCGGGCGGGTCAACGTGAACGGCGGCGCCATCGCCCTCGGCCACCCCCTCGGCGCGACCGGCGCCCGCCTGATGACGACGCTGCTGTACGAGCTGGAACGCCGCCGGGCCCGCTACGGCCTGCAGACCATGTGCGAAGGCGGCGGCCAGGCGAACGTTACGATCATCGAACGCCTCTGACGCCCGCCCTTCCCGTGTCAGCGCCCTGTGCGCGGTGTGCGCGCCCTGTGAGCGGCCCGCGGCAGCCTTGACGTGCCGCAGGGAACAGGCTTTGGAAGGGGTTTCTCATGCATGACGTCGTCATCGCCGGGGGCGGTCCGGTCGGTCTGCTGCTCGCGTGCGAGCTCGGTCTCGCGGGCTGCTCGGTCCTGGTGCTCGAACGCGAACCGGAGCTCAGCTCCCCGTTGAAGGCGCTGCCGCTCGGGATGCGGGGGATGTCCGTCGCGTCGGTCCAGGCGTTCTACCGCCGCGGGATGCTGCGCCCGCTGCTGGCGGCGTCGGGTGCCGACGACGATCCCGATGCGGACCCCGAGACGGACGCGCCGCCGCGTCCGCGCGGCGCGGGCCACTTCGCCGGCATGATGCTCGACCCGGCCGAGATCGACGTCGCGGCGCTGCCGTACCGGCTCCCCGGCCCGGCGACGGACATGGTGCTGACGAGCCTCGAAGCGGTCGAGACGGTGCTGTCCGAACGGGCGTCCGCGCTCGGCGTGGAGATCAGGCGCGGCGCCGCGGTCACGGGCGTCACGCAGGACGGCGAGAAGGCGGTCGTACAGGCGGGCGGGCGGGAATACGCGGCGCGGTGGGTCGCCGGCTGCGACGGCGGGCGCAGCACGGTGCGGGGGCTCGCGGGCTTCGAGTTCACCGGCACCGAGCCGGAGTTCACCGGGTACGCGGCCGTCGTCACCTTCGCCGATCCCGAGAAGCTGCGCCCCGGGTTCCACCTGACGCCGGCCGGCATGTACCTCCGTACGCCCGCGGAGGGGTATTTCGGCGTGCTGGACTTCGACGGCGGCGCGTTCGACCGCTCGCAACCGCCGACACGCGAGCACCTCCAGACGGTCCTGCGCCGCGTGTCCGGCACCGACGTGACGCTGACCGGCGTCAAGCTCGCGTCGACCTTCACCGACCGGGCGATGCAGACGACGACGTACCGGCGGGGGCGCGTCCTGCTCGCCGGCGACGCCGCGCACATCCACTCACCGCTCGGCGCGCAGGGCCTCAACACCGGACTCGGCGACGCCATGAACCTGGGCTGGAAGCTCGCGTCGGTCGTCCACGGGCACGCGCCGGACGGGCTCCTCGACACCTACACCCGCGAGCGCCATCCGGTCGGTGCGCGGGCACTGGAGTGGACGCGCGCCCAGGCGGCGGTCATGCGCCCGGACCCGCACGGTCAGGCCGTCCAGGCGGTGGTCCGCGACCTGATCGGGACCCGCGACGGGGCGACCTACATGTACGCGAGGATCTCCGGCTCGGCCGACC
Source organism: Streptosporangiaceae bacterium (assembly GCA_036502625.1). GTDB lineage: Bacteria > Actinomycetota > Actinomycetes > Streptosporangiales > Streptosporangiaceae > DASXYG01. Next base: position 28,922 of record DASXYG010000043.1, on the reverse strand, counting down.
GCTACGACCTGGGCGACGACCACCCGCTGGCCGGCCGCGACGCCCCGGACTTCCGCCTCGACGACGGAACGCGCCTCGGTGACCTGATGCGCGACGGGCGCGGCGTCGCGCTGGACTTCAGCACCGGCCAGCGCCTGCAGGGCGTGGCGACGGCCTGGAAGAGCCGGATCCAGTACGTCGCCGGGACGCCGCGAAACGCTCTCGGCGCCGGCGCCGTGCTCGTCCGTCCCGACGGCATCGTCGCCTGGGCGGGCGACCCCACCCCGGATGCCGAGGCGTTCGACCAGGCCGCCCGCCGGTGGTTCGACGCCTGACGACCGCCACGTACGGGCGCGGTCACTCCACGCCGGTGTCCTCGGGGGAGGTGCGGGCCAGGGCGGCGAGGGTCGACAGGGCCGTCCGCAGGGCCGGTTCGGACGGGGAGGCCAGCGCCAGGCGTACGGCATTGGGGGCGTGGTTGGGGGTGACCGTGAACGCGGCGCCCGGGGTCACCGCGATGCCCTCGCGGGCGGCCGCCGCGACGAAGGTGTCGGCGCGCCAGGGGTCGGGGAGGCGCCACCAGAGGTGGTACGCGGCCGGGTCGGCGTCGATCGTGAACCCGGCCAACTGCTCCGCGGCGATGCGCTGGCGGGCGGCGGCGTCGCGGCGCTTCGCCGCCTCCAGGCGGGCCACGGTGCCGTCGGTGGTCCAGCGGGTGGCGGCGTCGAGGGCGAAGCGGGGCGCGGACCAGCCGCCGGAGCGCAGGGCCGCCGCGACCCGGTCGGCCAGGGCGCCGGGCGGCGCGGCGAAGCCCGCCGTCAGGCCGGGGGCGACGCGCTTGGACAGGCTGTCCACGACGATGACCCGCTCCGGTGCGTACGCGGCGAGCGGCGGCAGGTCGCCGCGCAGGAACGCGTAGATGTCGTCCTCCACCGCGGACGTGCCGAGGTCGCGCAGCAGGGCGGCGACGCGGGACCGGCGCCGCTCGGGCATCGTGACGCCGAGCGGGTTGTGCAGCGTCGGCTGGAGGTAGACGGCGGCCAGCGGCGCGGCGGCGCGCAGGGCGGCGGGCGTCACGCCCGAGGCGTCCATCGCCAGCGGCACGGTCGTGACGCCGAGCCGCGCCGCGATGCCCTTGACCACCGGGTACGTCAGCGCCTCCACGCCGAGCCGGCCGCCGGTGGGGACGAGGGCCGCGATGGCGGCGGCGATCGCCTGCCGCCCGTTGCCGGCGAACAGCATCCGCTCCGGCGCGGGCGCCCACCCGGCGCGGGCCAGCAGAGAGGCGGCGGCCGTACGCGCCGCGGGCGTGCCCGCCGGGCCGGTCGGCGCCATCGCGGCGGCGAGGACGTCGGGGCGGAGCAGTCCGCCGAGGCCGTCGGCCAGCAGCGCGGGCTGCTCCGGCAGGACGGGGAAGTTCAGCTCCAGGTCGACCCGCGCCGCGGCCGGCTCGGCGAGCGCCGGCTCGCCCGGCGGCGGCGCGGCCCGTACGAACGTGCCGCGGCCCACCTCGCCGGTGGCCAGCCCGCGCCGGACCAGCTCCGCGTAGACGCGGGCGGCCGTGGACGCGGCGATGCGGTGGCGCCGGGCGAAGGCGCGCTGCGGCGGGAGCCGGTCGCCGGGGCGCAGCCGGCCCTCGGCGATCCGCGCGGCGACCGCGTCGGCGATCGTGCGGTAGTCGTCCACGGCGCACCGTCCACATTGCTCCGAGTGCATTTTTCTTATTGCACCGACATGGTGGGCGAAATAGCATCGCGGCGTCAAGCCGGAACGCAGGGGAGGGGCGCCCGCCGATGAGCAGCGTCGCGGTCAATGGAATCACCGTCGGGTACGACGACACGGGCCCGCGCGACGCCGCGTCCGTCCTGGTGCTCGTGCACGGCCACCCGTTCGACCGGTCGATGTGGCGCCCGCAGGCGGCGTTCCTCGCCGCGGCCGGGTGGCGGGTGATCGCCCCCGACCTGCGCGGCTACGGCGCCAGCACGGTGGTGCCCGGCGTGACGCCGCTGTCCGCCTTCGCGGGCGACATCGCGGCGCTGTGCGACCGCCTCGGGGTGCGCCGGTTCGTCCTCGGCGGGCTGTCCATGGGCGGGCAGATCGTCATGGAGTGCCATCGGCTGTTCCCGGAGCGGCTGCGCGGCCTGCTGCTCGCCGACACCACCGAACGCGCGGAGACCCCCGAGGGCCGGCGGTGGCGCGCCGCGACCGCCGACCGCCTGCTGTGCGACGGCATGTCCGCGTACGCGGACGACGAGCTGCCGCGCATGGTGTCGCCCGCCACGATCTCGGCGCGCCCGGCCGTCGCCGCGCACGTCAGCCGCATGATGCGCGACACGGCCCCGGCCGGCGCGGCGGCCGCGCTGCGCGGGCGCGCCGAGCGGCCCGACTACGCCGGCTCGCTGGCGCGCGCGACCGCGCCGGTGCTCGTGGTCGTCGGCGCGGACGACGCGTACACCCCGGTCGCCGACGCCCGGCGGCTGGCCGGGCGGGTGCCGCACAGCACAATGGCCGTCATCGACGGCGCCGGCCACATGCCCAACCTGGAGCGCCCGGACGCCTTCAACAAGGCGCTGATGACGTTCCTCGACACGATCCCTGAGGAGAGCTGAATGACCGACCACGACCGTACGGTGTTCGTCACCGGGGCGAGCGCCGGGTTCGGCGCGGCCATCGCGCGGCGCTTCGCCGCCGACGGCGCCCGGGTGGTCGCCGCGGCCCGGCGCACGGCGCCGCTCGACGCGCTGGCCGCGGAGTTCCCCGGCACGGTGCTCCCCGTCGAGCTGGACGTCCGCGACCGCGACGCCGTACGGCGCGCGGTCGCCGCGCTGCCCGGCGGCTTCGCCGCGATCGACGTCCTGGTCAACAACGCCGGGCTGGCGCTCGGGTTGGAACCCGCACAACGCGCCGACGAGGACGACTGGGACCAGATGATCGCCACGAACTGCCGCGGCCTGGTGTCGTGCGCGCACGCGGTGCTGCCCGGCATGGTGGAGCGCCGGCGCGGCCACGTGATCAACATGGGCTCGGCCGCCGGGACGTACCCGTACCCGGGGGCCAACGTCTACGGCGCGACCAAGGCGTTCGTCCGGCAGTTCAGCCTGAACCTGCGCAGCGACCTGCATGGCACGGGCGTGCGCGTCACGTGCGTGGAGCCCGGTCTCGTCGGCGGCACCGAGTTCTCCGCCGTGCGCTTCGGCGGCGACCGGGAACGCGCTGAGGCGGTCTACGAAGGGACGGAGCCGCTGCTGCCCGGGGACGTCGCGGAGGCGGTCGCCTGGGCGGCGGCGCAGCCCGCGCACGTCAACGTGAACACCATCGAGCTGATGCCGGTCGCGCAGTCGTTCGCGCCCCTCCAGGTCCACCGCGAGTAGGCGCGGCGGGCGCCGGAGGGGCGCGCGTTCGACGGGGGCGGACGCCTCAGGCGTGCCGCGGCCGGTAGGCGCGGACCAGTGGCACGAGGTTCAGGACCAGCCCCACCAGCGCCACGCCGCTCACCAGGTTGACGCCCGGGTGGAACGGCGCGAAGCCCGCGGACGCGCCGTGGCCGCCGCCGGCCACGAGCGCGGTCACCACGGCCAGCACCAGCGCGGCGCCGACCTGCATGGACGTCTGCACCAGCCCGGACGCCAGGCCCTGCTCGTCGTCGTCGATGCCCTCGGTGGCCTGGGACATGATCGAGCTGAACCCGAACGCGAACCCGCCGCCCAGGAAGACCATCGTCGGCAGCACGGTCACCAGGTAGTGCGGCGTGTCGCCCGCGGTGGACAGGAACCAGATGTAGCCGACGCTCAGCGACAGCATCGACGCGAGGATGAGCGGCGCCGTGCCGAACCGGTCGATGAGGCGGCCGACGAACGGCGACCCGACGGCCACCAGCACCCCGGCGGGCAGCAGCGCCATCGCCATCCGCAGCGGCGACCAGTGCAGGACGTCCTGGAGGTAGAGCGTCATCATGAACTGGAAGCTGAGGTAGGACCCGAACAGCGCGATGCCGCTGAGGTTGGCCCTGATGATCGCGCCGGCGCGCAGGATGCCGAGCCGGATCAGCGGATGGCGCACCCGGCGCTCGGCCACCACGAACCCGGCCAGCAGCGCCGCCGCGACCACGGCGGAGCCGAGCGTCATCGGGCTGAGCCAGCCGCGGTCCGGCGCGGACACCACGGTGTAGACCGCGAGCAGCATTCCGGCCACGAGGGTGACGGCGCCGATCGGGTCGTGGCCGCCGTCGATCCTCTTCCGGTCGCGCGGGATGAGCGCGATGCCCACCACCAGCGCCAGCAGGGCGAGCGGCACCGGCGTGAGGAACGTCAGCCGCCAGCCGAACCCGGTCAGCAGCCCGCCCAGGATCAGGCCCGAGGAGTAGCCGCTCGCGCCGAACACCGAGAAGACCGACAGCGCACGGTTGCGCGCGCGGCCCGCCGGAAACGTGGTCGTCAGGATGGACAAGGCGGTGGGCGCGGTGAACGCGGCGGCCAGGCCCTTCACGAACCGGGTCGCGATCAGCAGCCCGGCGTCGTCGACCAGCCCGCCGACCAGGGACGCCGCCGCGAACACCGCCAGCGCGATGAGGAAGACGCGGCGCCTGCCGAGGAGGTCGGCCGTACGCCCGCCGAGCAGCAGCAGCCCGCCGTAGCCGAGTACGTAGCCGTTGACGATCCACTGCAGCGTCGTGGTGGTCAGGCCGAGCTCGGTGCCGATGGACGGCAGCGCCACGCCGACCATCGAGACGTCGAGCCCGTCGACGAACAGCACGAGGCACAAGACGGCGAGCACGCCCCACAGCCGGGCGCCCCACCGGACGTCGGGCACGGGTCTGTCGAGGACCTGGGGTTCGTCGAGAACGGGGGCGGCAGGTGAGGTTCCGGTGATAGTCACGAGCCGGGACACTACATGCATGCGCATCCAATGCGCAAACACTTAATTCTCGCGCATTTAATTCGCTTGCATCAGATGCGCGTGCACGGTACGGTTGCCGCCATGGCGAGGGAATCCGTGATCGTGGATCGCTGGCGCGCGCTCGCGGCCTGCTACAACGAGGTCGCGTGTCACCTCGACCGCGAGCTGCACGCGACTCACGGCCTGACGATGAGCGAGTTCGAGGCGCTCGACCGCCTCATCGGCGCCGAGTGCGAGCAGCGCCGCATGCAGGAGCTCGCGGTCGACATGTACCTCAGCCAGAGCGCCCTGTCCCGTACGGTCGCGCGCCTGGAGAAGCAGGGCCTCGTCGAGCGCGGCCTCTGCGAGTCCGACCGCCGCGGCGTCGTCGTCCAGGTCACCGCCGCGGGCTTCGAGCGCCACGCGCAGGCGCGCGCGACCCACCTCGCCATCCTCGAGGAGCACCTGGCCGCCGAGCCCGCCAACGCGTGACCATCTGACCCAAGCGCTTGTTTGGTATCCTTGGCGCCTCCGGCTCGGGAGGTGCGGGTGCCGATCACGTTCGATTTCCGCGGCAGGGTCGTGCTGGTCACCGGGGGAGTGCGCGGAGTGGGGCGGGGCATCGCCGACGCCTTCGCCGAGGCCGGGGCCACCGTCGTCACCGCCGCCCGCCACGCCCCGCCGCCCGCGTCCGGCGCCGGGTCCGTACGCGCCGCCGACCTCCGCGACCCCGACCAGGCCGAGGCGCTGGTCCTGGGCGTCGCCGCGGACCACGGCCGGCTCGACATCGTCGTCAACAACGCCGGCGGCGCCCCGCACGTCACCGCGGCCGAGGGCTCGCCCCGCTACCACGCGGCGGTCATCGACCTGAACCTCATCGCGCCGCTGACCGTCGCCCGCGCCGCCCACGCCGTCATGGCCGGCCAGGACGGCGGCGGCCAGATCCTCATGATCTCCAGCGTCAGCGCGCGCCGCCCCTCGCCCGGCACCCCGTCGTACGGCGCGGCCAAGGCGGGCCTGGAGAACCTCACGGCGACGCTGGCCGTCGAGTGGGCGCCGAAGGTCCGCGTGAACGCCCTGACCGTCGGGCCCGTCCGTACGGAGAAGGCGGACGAGCACTTCGGCGACGCGGCGGGCGTCGCGGCCGTCGGCGCCACCGTGCCGATGGGCCGCATGGCCGAACCCGCCGACGTCGGCAACGCCTGCCTCCTGCTGGCCTCGCCGCTGGCCGCGTACATCACCGGCGCCTGCCTGCGCGTCGACGGCGGCGGCGAACGCCCCGCGTTCCTGGACGCCGCAACCGCACGGCGGCCGCGGTGACCCCGGGCGCGCTGTGCGCCGGGCGGGTCGCGGTCGTCACCGGGGCCGGACGCGGCCTCGGCCGGGCGCACGCGCTGGAGCTGGCCCGCAACGGCGCCCGCGTCGTGGTGGCCGACCTCGGCGCGGAGCTGGACGGCACGGGCGGGTCGTCCGTACCGGCCGAACGGGTGGCCGCGGAGATCCGTACGGCCGGGGGAGAGGCGGTCGCGGTCCGCGCGGACGCCGCCGAGGACACCGACGCCGCACGCCTGACGGAGACCGCGCTCGACGCCTGGGGGCGGCTGGACGTCCTGGTCAGCAACGCGGGCATCGTCCGCGACCGGATGCTCGTGTCGATGACGGAGGAGGAGTGGGACGCCGCGGTGCGCGTCCACCTCACGGGCCACTTCCTGCCGCTGCGCCATGCCGCGGCGTATTGGCGGTCGCGGGCCAAGGGCGGCGCGCCGGTGGACGCCCGCGTGGTGCACACCACCTCCGGCGCGGGCCTGCTCGGCAGCGTCGGCCAGGCCAACTACGCCGCCGCGAAGGCGGGCATCGCCGCGCTGACCCTGGTCGCCGCCGCGGAGCTGTCCCGCTACGGCGTCACGGTCAACGCCATCGCCCCGTCCGCCCGCACCCGCATGACCGAGGAGGTCTTCGCGGACATGATGGCCCGCCCGGAATCGGGCTTCGACGCCATGGACCCGGCGAACGTGTCCCCGCTGGTCGCCTGGCTGGCGTCACCGGAGTCGTCCCACGTCACGGGCCGCGTCTTCGAGATCGAGGGCGGCACGATCTCCGTGGCCACGGGATGGCGTCACGGCCCGCGCCGGGACAAGCCCACGCGGTGGGAACCGGGCGAACTCGGCCCGGTCATCGCGGACCTGCTCACCGAGGCCCCGGAGCCGGAGCCGGTGTACGGAGCCGCGCGCTCCCCGCGATGAGCGGCGGTCAGCCCGGTGATCCGGCGTCCCGTTCCCCGGCGTCGATCTGGCGGAACGCGCGCTCACCCGCATCGGTCACGGCGAGCCGGAACCCGGGCTCCCAGGGGTGCGCGGGCGCCCACCGCTCGTCGTCGGCCAGCACCTCGCCGATCCGGTCGTCCGGCACGGTCGCGGGCTCGTCGTCACCGTCGGCGGCCCAGCAGGCGCGCGCCCATCCGCGGCGCAGCAGCTCCCGGACCCCGTAGACCGCGCGTTCCCGCTTCCGCTCGGCCGTCAGGCCGGCTTCGGCGCTGTTGACCTCGGCCTCGACCTCCCACAGCGCGACGAAATCCTCCTCCATGAGGGCGAGCAGGAGCGCTTTCAGCAGCGCGAAATCGCGGGTGTTCACAGTGTCGGATTGCCCTTGAGCGGCACGCGGGTGATCTTTCCGTTCTGGCTGATCTTAAGGTACGGGCCCGAGTGCACATTGGGCGGTTGGCCGGGCTTCGGCGGCGAGCCCTGCTCGACGAGGACCTGCCGGCCCTTGCGGGCGGGGTCGACGTACTTCGTGCCGACACCCCTGCCCTGCGGCGAGGACGGCCAGTCGTCCGGGATCAGCTTCTTGACGTCCTCGGGGTCCATCCCCTTCAGGGAGTCCGGGTCGTTCAGGTGCGCGTCCCAGGCTTTGGCCTTCGCCTCCTTCTTGGCCTTCTCCGCCTCGTCGAGGTTCTTCTGCTCTTCGGGCGTGCACCCGTCCTTGGCGGGGACGGCGAAGCGGCCGCCGAAGCGCATGAGGTCCGGGACGCGGATGTCGCCGAGCGCGGCGACCTTGCAACCGTCCTTGCGGCCCTGGTCCTCGGCCTTCTTGGCGTCGCCCTCGGCCTTGTCGGCCGCCTTCTGCGCGCCGGCGACGTCGTCGGCCTTGCCGGCGTCGGCCGCGGCACGGTCGGCGTCGGCCGCCAGGTCTCCGAGCTTGCCCAGCTTCCCGACCTCGCCGGCCTTGCCGAGGTCGGCCAGCTTGCCGAGTTCGCCGAGTTTGCCGACCTTTCCCGCGTCGCCGGCGGCGGTGCCGATGTCGGCGTACGGGATGAGGAGGGTGCCGGTGTTGGTGACGACGTCGCCGATGGCCTCGCCGTAGTCGCCGTTGGCCCAGTCCTTCTCGGCGTCGCCGAGGAAGATGGACTTCAGGGCCTGGCCGGGGTGGTCGGCGGCGTACTCGAGGCCCTTGAGGAACTGGGTCGGGTGCATGACGGACGTGACGATGCCGTCGCCCATCTGGTAGACGGACTTGACGACGCCCTTGCCGAACCCGTACACCTGCACGCCGGTGTAGTGCCAGGTGCAGCCCCAGAAGCCGTGGCACTTCGACTTGTCGGCCGGCTTCTTCCCGGAGCCGTTCTTCTTCCCGGAGTCGTTCTTCTTGCCCGAGCCGTTGGTGTCGCCGTTCTTCGCGGCCGGCTTGCCGCTGCCGTTCGTGCCCGACGCGGTGGTGCCGCAGTTCTTCCCGCCCACGATGTGGCAGACGACGGTGCCCGCGCCGCCGCCGATCGTGGCGCCGACGCCGGCGACCGCGAGCGCGGCGACGATGACGAAGGCCAGCACCCCGAGCGCCAGCCACTGGAAGATCGCCGCGCCGTCCTGGCCGTACGGCTCGGGCTTCCCGGTGCGCCGCTGCCGGTAGCCGAGCAGCAGCAGGACGAGGACGACGATGGGGACGACGAGCTGGACGATGCCGCGCGTGCTGCCGCTGAGGATGTCGGCGGCCGACAGGAGGATCTCCAGGATCATGAGCGCGATCAGCGGCCAGCGGGGGAGTGTCACGATGCGCAGCGCGAGGGCGCCGCCGATCAGCTCCGGCAGCACCGACCCGACGAGCGCCCCGGCGCCGGACGCCGACGGCGTGAGCGTCAGCATCGCGACGATCGCCCAGACGGCGGAGAACACCGCCCATGCGAGAAGGATCACCCTGGCGTTGCGGAGCCGGGGGGATAAGGCGGGACGGTCGCCCGAGAAGTACGCATCGGCCGTTGCCACGGGTCGCCCCCAGGTCCGCACAGATGTCGTCGCTGCGAAGCTACTGCGAGGCCGCGGAGGAGAATGCGGGCTTTGCCAGTGATCTTGCGTATTTGTCCGAGAGCTTGACCGTCAGCGCGGCGCCAGCTCCGTCATGATCTCCTCGGCCTTCGCCGTCGCGGTGTCCGGGTCGGCGTCGGCGTTGCCGATCTCCGGGATGAAGTTGGCGTCGACGAACACCTCGGTCATGCCCTGCTCGCCGAGCCACGCGAGGTCGGCGCGGATCTGGTCGTAGGTCCCGGTGAGCCGCCGGCGCTCGCCGTGGCTCATGACCGGCTCGCCCGCGCGGACCACGCCGCGGCACACGAAGCGCAGCGCCGCGGGGTCGCGTCCGGCGTCGCGCGCGGCGGTGCGCACGGTCTCGATGTCGGCCGCGACCTCGGTGAGGTCCTGGTTGCTGCTGCTCACCCAGCCGTCGCCGAGGCGGCCGGCGCGGCGCAGCGCGGGGGCGCTCTTCGCGCCGAGGATCAGCGGCGGGTGCGGGCTCTGCACCGGGTGCGGCTCCTGCCGCGACGCCGGAATCTCGTAGAACTCGCCCTGGAACTCCGCGACCTCTTCTCCCCAGAGGGTCTTCAGGACGGCGATGTACTCGTCGGCGCGCGCGCCGCGCCGCGCGATCGGCACACCGGACGCGGCGAACTCCTCGTGCCGCCAGCCGAGCCCGAGCCCGAGGTCCAGCCGCCCGCCGGACAGGACGTCGACGGTCGTGGCCTGCTTGGCGAGCAGCGCCGGCGACATGAACGGCATGTTCAGCAGGGCGACACCGAGCCGGATGCGGGACGTGCGGGCCGCGACGTAGCCGAGCGACACCATGGGGTCGAGCACGCTGCGGTACACCGGCGACCACGATCCGGGGTCCGGGGGGAACAGCAGCCGCTGGAACGTCCAGGCCGTCGCGTAGCCGAGCTCCTCGGCGCGCGCGACATACCGTGCCTGCCGCTCTGGCGTCGCCCACGAGCCGGACTGTGGTACACCGATTCCGATCTTCATACCCTCAGTCATAACCGACGGCAGGCGATTCGAGAAGTTGAACGCTGTACAGGTGATCGCCCCGTGCGGTACGCATGAGAAACAGAATGGGTTTCGGTGGAGGTTGCATGAGCATTCTTGGCACACGCGTGGTGCGGACCGAGGATCCGCGGCTGCTGACAAGCGGCGCCACATATGTGGACGACCTACGGGATCCGGCGCTGATCGGCGCCGCGCACCTGACGTTCGTCCGTAGTCCGCTCGCGCACGGGCGGGTCACCGGCATCGACGCGGACGCCGCGCGCGCCGAGCCCGGTGTGGTGGCGGTGCTGACCGCCGCCGATCTCGACGACGTGCCGCCGCCGGTTCCCGACGGCGCCGAGGGCGCGGCGGCGATGGGCGAGCCGCTGCTGGCCGGCGACACCGTACGGTTCGTCGGCGAGCCGGTGGCGATCGTGGTCACCGACGAGCGCTACCAGGGTGAGGACGCCGCCGAGCTGGTGAGCGTCGACTATGAGCCGCTGACCGCCGTTGTGGACCTTGACGACGCGCTCGCCGGCGACACGCTGCTGTTCCCGGCGGCGGGTACGAACGTCGCCGCGACGGGCGGCGCGCCGGAGGACGACTCCGCGTTCGCCGACTGCGAGGTCGTGGTCAGGCGCACCATCGTGAACCAGCGGCTGGCCGCCGCGCCGATGGAGGTGCGCGGCGCCGCCGCGGCGTACGACGGCGAGCGCATCACCTTGTGGGCGAGCACCCAGAACGCGCAGCAGGCACGCGACGGCGCCGTCGGCCGGCTGGGCGACGACAACCTGCGCATCATCACGCCGGACGTCGGCGGCGGCTTCGGCGCCAAGATCGGCGTGGACCGCGAGACGATCCTCACCGGCTGGGTGGCGAAGCGGCTGGGCCGCCCGATGCGCTGGACCGAGACCCGCAGCGAGAACATGGTGGCCATGACGCACGGCCGCGCGCAGCGCCACCAGATCACGATCGGCGGCGACCGCGCGGGCCACATCCAGGCGTACCGGCTGGACATCGTCCAGGACTGCGGCGCCTACCCCGGCATCAGCACGTTCCTGCCGCAACTGACGATGCTGATGGCCAGCGGCACGTACGACTTCCCGAGCGTGCAGTGCTCCTTCCAGGCGGTGCTGACCAACAAGACGGTCGTGGCCGCCTACCGCGGCGCCGGGCGTCCCGAGGCGACGGCGGCCGTCGAGCGCGCGGTCGACCTGTACGCCGCGGAGATCGGCATGGACCCGGCCGAGGTCCGCAAGCTGAACGTCGTCACGCCGGACAAGTTCCCGTACACCACGCCCGGCGGCGCGGTGTACGACAACGGGGAGTACGTCGCCGCGCTGGACAAGGTGCAGGCCGCGGCGGGCTACGACGACCTGCGCGCCGAGCAGCGGCGCCGCCGCGAGGCCGGCGAGGTGAGGCAGCTCGGCATCGGCGTCTCGTCGTACGTCGAGATCACCGCGCTGGACGCCACCGAGGGCGAGACCGCCCGCCTGGTGGTGCACGGCGACGGCACCGTCACCGTCTACACCGGCACGTCGCCGCACGGCCAGGGCCACGCGACGTCCTGGGCGATGCTGGTCAGCGACGAGCTCGGCGTGCCGATGGACGCCATCACCGTGCTGCACGGCGACACCGACGCGATCCCCAAGGGCGGCGGCACGATGGGCTCGCGGTCGCTGCAACTGGGCGGCACGGCCGTGCACCAGGCCGCCGTCGAGGTGCGCGAGAAGGGCAAGCACCTCGCCGCCGAGGCGCTCGAGGCCAACGAGGACGACCTCGTGCTCGACACCGACAGCGGCCTCTGGCAGGTCGCCGGCACCCCGGAGATCGGCCTCACCTGGGCCGACCTGGCGCGGCGCGCGGGCGACGAGGGCCTGGTCGCGGACGTCAGGTTCACGATGGAGCAGTCGTCGTTCCCGTTCGGCGCCCACGTCGCGGTCGTCGAGGTGGACGTCGAGACCGGCATGGCCCGGCTGCTGCGCCACGTCACGGTCGACGACGCGGGCCGGGTGCTGAACCCGATCCTCGCCGAGGGCCAGCGGCACGGCGGCATCGCGCAGGGCGCCGCGCAGGCGCTGTACGAAGAGGTCGCGTACGACGCCGACGGCAACCCGCAGAACACGACGTTCGCCGACTACGCGTTCGTCACCGCCGCGGAGCTGCCCAGTTTCGAGCTCGTGACCATGGAGACGCCGACGAAGCTGAATCCGCTCGGCGCGAAGGGCATCGGCGAGGCCGGTTCGATCGGATCGACCCCGGCCGTGCAGAATGCCGTCGTCGACGCCGTGTCCCATCTCGGCGTACGGCACATCGATATGCCGACGACGCCCCGGCGCGTCTGGCAGGCCATTTCTGAGACCACCGCGGGAGCCGTGCAGTGAAGGTGAACATCACCGTCAACGGTGAGGCGACCAGCCATGAGATCGAGGACCGTACGCTCCTCGTGCACTATCTGCGCGAGAACTGCGGCCTGACCGCCACCAACGTCGGATGCGACACGACGTCCTGCGGCGCCTGCACGGTGCTGCTGGGCGGCGAGTCCGTGAAGTCCTGCACGGTCCTGGCCGCGCAGGCCGACGGCGGCGAGGTCACCACGGTCGAGGGGCTGGCCGGGGAGGACGGCATGCACCCCGTGCAGCGCGCCTTCCAGGAGAAGCACGGCCTGCAGTGCGGGTTCTGCACACCGGGCATGGTGATGGCGGCCGTGTCGATGCTGAAGGAGAACCCGCACCCCTCGGAGACCCAGGTGCGCGCCGGCCTCGAGGGCAACCTGTGCCGGTGCACGGGCTACCACAACATCGTCGACGCCATCCTGACCGCGGCGGAGGCCGAGAAATGATCCCTGCGCAGTTCACCTACCGCCGGGCCGGCTCCGTCGAGGAGGCGCTGGAGCTGGTGGCCGAGTACGGCGACGACGCCAAGCTCCTCGCCGGCGGGCACTCCCTGCTGCCGCTGATGAAGCTCCGGCTGGCCGTGCCCGAGGTCCTGGTCGACCTCGGCGGGGTCGGCGACCTGTCCTACGTCACCGACAACGGCGACCACATCGCCGTCGGCGCGCTCACCCGCCATCACGACCTGGAGTTCTCCGAGCTGCTGGCCGCCGAGGTGCCGCTCCTTGCGCACGCGGCCGGCCAGGTCGGCGACCCGCAGGTGCGCCACCGCGGCACGATCGGCGGCTCGATCGCCCACGGCGACCCGGCGTCCGACCTGCCCGCCGTGGTGCTGGCGCTGAACGCCACGCTGGTGCTGCGCGGCCCGAACGGCACGCGCGAGGTCCCGGCGACGGAGTTCTTCCACGACTTCTTCGAGACCGAGCTTGAGGCCGACGAGCTGCTCACCGAGGTCAAGGTCCCCAAGCCGGCCGACCCGGGGGCGTGGGGGTTCGAGAAGTTCACCAAGCGCGCCATCGACTGGGCGATCGTCGGGGTGGCCGTGCAGGGCGACGCGGTCGCGCTGATCAACATGGCGTCGGTGCCGATGCGCGCCACGGCCGTGGAGCAGGCGCTGGCCTCCGGCGCCTCGGTCGCCGACGCGGCGGCGCACGCCGCCGAGGGCGCCAACCCGCCGTCGGACGGCAACGCCGACGTCGAGTACCGTCAGCACCTCGCCCGGGTGCTGGTCCGCCGCGCCCTGGAGAAGGCCAGGTCGTAGGCGAATTCACGGCCGTCGGGGCCGCGTCCCTGCCGGGGGCGCGGCCCCGGTGTCATGTGCGTACGGGCCTGGCCACCGACAGCGTCACCACGTCGGGCCGGTAGACCGCCGTGGTGTGCACGAGCCGTACGCCGCGGCCGCTGAGGCAGGTCTGCCGGATCCGGACGAGCGGTGTGCCGTGCCGGACGCCGAGCAGCCCGGCGAGCTCGGCATCGGCGGCCACCGCGTCGAGGTCGCCGTCCAGCATGCTGGGCGCGACGCCCCGGTGGTCGCGCAGCAGCGCCAGCATGTCGGTGGAGATGTCGGCCAGCGGCGCGGGGTCGAACGCCCGGCCGGACAGCTCGGTGGGCACGTGGTCGCGCATCCAGACCGCGGGCGTGCCGTCGACCGCGAACACCCGGTCCACCCGCCACAGCCGGGCGCCCGCGTCGAACCCCGTACGCTCGGCCAGCTCGGCGTCGCACCCGGTCTCCGCGATCTCGACGTGGTCGAGCGCGGCGGCGTGCCCGTGGCCGCGGATCACGCTGGGCAGGGCCATCACGGCGTTGAGGCTGACCACGACGCCGCCGGAGCGCGGCCGGACGAACGTGCCCACGCCCCAGCGGCGCTCCACGCTGCCGTCGAGCGCCAGCTCGCCGAGCGCCTCGCGCAGGGTGTTGCGGCTGACGCCGATCCGCTCGGCCAGCTCCTTCTCCGGCGGCAGCCGGTCGCCGGCGGCGTACGCGTCGCGCAGCAGCGCGCGCAGCTCGGCGGCGGCCTGCGCGACGAGCGTCCGCATCTGGGCCACGGAACCTCCCCGTACGAAATCGGCGGCAACACCCTAGACGGCGGCGGGCTCCTCGACGGTGCCGTCGCCGCGCGACGGGATGAGGAAGGCGACGGCGAGCGCGACGGCCGCGAGGCCGGCGGCGACCCACAGCGCGGCGGTGAACGCGCCCATCGTGGGCGGCCCGCCGCCGGACGCCGCGGTCAGCACGGTCGCCGCGACGGCCGTCCCCGCCGACGCGCCCACGCCGAACGCGGCCGTGTTCAGCCCGGTCAGCGAGCCGCGGCTCTCGCTGGGCGACAGGAGCACGCCGAGCCCGTCGAGCGCGGTCAGCACGAGCCCCGTGTAGAAGCCGCCGAGCACGACGATCATGGCGAACACCAGGACCGGCGACGCGGCGCCGGCGGCGGCCACGACCAGCGCGGCGACCGTCGCGGCCAGGCCGACGAGCAGCAGGCGGCGCCATCCGACGCGCGGCGCCAGCCAGCCGGCGAGCGGCGCCGTGAGGAACCCGATCGCCGACACCGGCATCACGAACACGACCGCGGACCAGGTCGCCGACATGCCGTAGCCGACCGCGGCCTGGCTGAGCAGCGGCACCACGAACGCCGTGGCGCCCAGCCCGCCGGCGAGCACCAGCACGTTCGTCAGCAGCAGCGGCCACGACATGCGCGACGCCAGGCGGCTCGCCGCGATCAGCGGGTTCGCGTGCCGCCGCTCGGCCAGCGGGAACAGCGCGAGCAGCACGACACCGCCGATGAGCAGGGCGAGCGTGCGCGCGTCGGCCCAGCCCCACGCGCCGCCCTGCGCCAGCCCGACGAGGACGCCGGTCAGGCCGAGGCCGATGAGGACCGACCCGGGCCAGTCCATCGCCCGCCGCCCGTGCACCGGCACCTCGGGGATCACCAGCCGCGCCACCACGATGGCGACCAGCGCGAACGCCGCCATGAACCAGAAGACGCCGCGCCAGCCGAGCGTGTCGGCGATGGCGCCGCCGACGACCGACTCGACCCCGCCGAGGCCGCTCTTGACCGCGGCGATGACCGCGAGCGCCCTGCTGAACTGCCTCAGCGGCATGACCTCGTACAGGATCAGGAAGCAGAACGCGTAGACGGCGCCGCACAGCCCGGCCAGCGCCCGGCTGACCACGTACACCGCGACGCCCGGCGCGACCGCGGAGATCACCGCGGCCACGACGAGCGCGCCCAGGCTGACGATCAGCGCGCGGCGCCGGCCCGTCCAGTCGCTGACGCGGGTGACGATCACCGCGCTGATCGCGGACGTCAGGAAGAACAGCGTCTGCGCCAGGCCCACGCCGCCGGCCGACGTGTGCAGCGAGGCGATGATCGCCGGGTTGATCGGCGCGATCATCGTGTTGCTGAGCTGGTAGCTGCCCACCGCGAGCAGCATGGCGACGACCAGCGCCACCGGTCGTACGGCACGCACGGCCACGCCGTCCTCCAAAGGGGGAAGAGTTCCAGAGGTCCAACCTCTGCATTAATGTACGGAGATGATCGCGGAGATGTCCAGGGGGGATCCGGAATGACCAGGCCGAACGTCCTTGTGCTGATGACGGACGACCACGCCGCCTGGGCGTCGGGCGCGTACGGCAACACCGAACTGCGCACGCCGACGCTGGACCACCTCGCCGAGACGGGCGTGCGCATGGGCAATGCGTTCACCCCGACGCCCGTCTGCTCGCCCGCGCGCGCCTGCTTCTGGACCGGCCGTCTGCCGTCCCAGCACGGCGTCCACGACTACCTGGCGGAGGCCGACCCGGAGGTGGCGGCCGTGCCGTGGCTGGCCGGGGAGACCACCTTGGCCGAGCGGTTCCGCGACGCCGGATACGTCACGGGGCTGTCCGGGAAGTGGCACCTCGGCGGCGCGGACTCGGCGCCCGACGGGTTCGACTACTGGTACGCGCAGTCCGCGCCGGTCGCCCGTCCCCAGGGGTACGAGACGCCGTGGCTGCGCGCGGCGGCTACGACCGGCGGCTACGACCGGCACGCGATCACCGACCACGCCGTGGAGTTCCTCCGCAACCGTCCGGACGACCGGCCGTTCTTCCTGTTCGTCGGCCACGTCGCCACGCACAGCCCCTGGCTCGGCCACCCCGAGCGGCTGGTCGCGCCGTACCGCACAGCGGCGTTCCGCGACATCCCGGACGACGTGACGTACCCCTTCGGGCGGCTGACCTCGGAGTCCGTCTACGGCACGCGCGCCGACCCGCGCGCCGCGCTCGCGCAGTACTACGCCTCGGTCACCGAGATCGACGAGCAGGTCGGACGGCTGCTCGACGAGCTCGACACCCAGCGGCTGCGCGCCGACACCCTGGTCGTCTACGCCTCCGACCACGGCCTGAACACCGGCCACCACGGCATCTGGGGCAAGGGCAACGGCACCCACCCGTACAACATGGTCGAGGAGTCGATCCGGGTGCCGATGATCCTCAGCCAGCCGGGCGCGGTCCTTGGCGGCCAGGTCAGGCAGGAGATGGTCACCCACCTGGACCTGGCCGCGACGCTGCTCGACCACGCGGGCATCGCGCCGGACGACGCGGACCGGCTGCCCGGCCGGTCGTTCCGCGACCTGTGCCTCGGCAAGGCGATCGCGGACTGGCCGGACGCGGTGTTCGGCGAGTACGGGGACCTGCGCATGGTCCGCACCGCGCGGCACAAGCTGGTGCGCCGCCCCGGCGGCCCGTGCGAGCTGTTCGACCTCGCCGCCGACCCGCGGGAGACCGTCAACCTGTTCGCCGACCCCGCGCACACCGGAGTGGTGGACGACCTGACCGCGCGCCTCGACGCGTACTTCGGCCGGTACGCCGACCCCGTACGGTCCGGCCTGCGCGTACGCGACCTGCCGCGGCACAACTCCGAGGAGGCGTGGCGCGACGACGGCGCCGAGCACGCGATCCTGCTCGAACCGACGTGGCTGACGACGCTGGAGTGACCCCGGCGTGCGAAGGTTGGATCATGGGAGCTTGCTGCGCGCCCAGCGGGGGCGGTGAGAGCGCGGCCACGTCCGTGGCCGGCGGGGGAGACCGCGGGTTCGCGGTGCCGGTCCGCGACCCGGCGGAGGTCGTACGGCGGATGGTGCGGGTGGACGGGGGCGCGTTCCGCATGGGCGCCGCCGACCCCGACTCCTTCCCCGACGACGGCGAGGGCCCCGTGCGCACGGTCACGCTGCGCCCGTACTACATCGACGCCGCCTGCGTGACGAACGCGCAGTTCGCGACGTTCGCGAAGGCCACCGGCTACGTCACGGACGCGGAGCGCATCGGCTGGTCGTTCGTGTTCGCCGGAATGGTGGGCGCGGCGGCGCGCGCGGACGTCCTGCCCGGCAGCGTGCCCGGCGCCCCGTGGTGGAGCGCCGTCCGCGGGGCCACGTGGCGCACACCGGAGGGCGCCGGCTCCACGGTGGGGGACCGGCAGAACCACCCGGTCGTCCACGTGTCGCACGCCGACGCCGGGGCGTACGCCGCCTGGGCGGGCAAGCGGCTGCCGACGGAGGCCGAGTGGGAGATGGCCGCGCGCGGCGGCCTGGACCAGGCGCGCTTCCCCTGGGGCGACGAGCTGACCCCGAAGGGCCGCCACCGCTGCAACATCTGGCAGGGCACCTTCCCCACCCGCAACACCGCCGAGGACGGATTCGCGGGCACGGCCCCGGTCAAGGCGTTCACGCCGAACGCGTACGGCCTGTACAACACCTCGGGCAACGTCTGGGAGTGGTGCGCCGACTGGTTCTCCACGACCTGGCACGCCGAACCGCGCCCGGAGACCCGCCACGACCCGGCGGGCCCCCCGGACGGCACCGCCCGGGTGATCCGCGGCGGTTCGTACATGTGCCACTACACGTACTGCAACCGCTACCGCGCCGCCGCCCGCACCTCCAACACCCCGGACAGCTCCACCGGCCACATGGGCTTCCGCTGCGCGGCCGGCTAGCCGACCCGCGCGGGCGCGAACAGCTCATGGCGGCGCGCCGCCCAGTCGACGTCGATCGAGGGGCATGGAAAGCGGCGCGTTCGACATGGCGCACTCCGGCGACGGGCCGGAGACCGCCGCGCTGCTCACCCGGCTCGCCGACCACCACGCGCGCCCCGCGACCCGGGCGCCTGACCGGTCGGCCGGGGTGGTTTCCTGGGTGTCGGATACGGACTAACCTGGACATATCGCATCGAGTCTCATTGGGGAGCCATGATCCACGTGCACGCGGCGCGGCCGACGTACCGCACGTGCCTGCTCTCCCACGCGATCCAGCACGTCGACGACGGGCTCTGAGCGCGCCCGCGCATCCCGCGCGGTCACCCGTTCCCCGTTCGTTCGACCCTGGAGGCCCCCGTCATGTCCGTCCTGGACGGCATCCGTACGCCCGCGCTGCTCAAGGCGCCGTCGCGGCCCGCGCCCGCCGCCGCTCCCGCGCCGCCCGTCAAGATCGTGCCGCTGATCGTCGGCGTCGTGGCCGCGGTCGCGCTCGGCGTGGCCGTGCAGCGCGTCGGCGGCACCCGCACCCTGTGGCTGTACGTCATCGGGCTGGCGCTCGGCGTGGCGCTGTTCCACTCCCGGTTCGGCTTCACCTCGGCGTGGCGGCAGCTCGTCACGGTCGGGCAGGGCCGGGCGCTGCGGGCGCACATGCTCATGCTGGGCACCGCGTGCGTGCTGTTCGCGCCGATCCTGTCCGGGCTGGTCGGCTTCGGCGGGCCCAAGCCGGCCGGCAACATCGAGCCGATCAGCGCGGGGCTGTTCATCGGGGCGTTCGCGTTCGGCGTGGGCATGCAGCTCGGCGGGTCGTGCGCCTCGGGCACGCTGTTCGCGATCGGGAGCGGCCAGTCGGCGATCGTGCTGACGCTGGCCGGGTTCATCACCGGATCCGTGCTGGGCACGGCCACCTTCTCGTTCTGGACGGACGTCATGCCGGTCGGGCCCGAGGTGTCGCTGGCGCAGAGCCGTCTGGGGTACGGCGGGGCGCTGGTCGTACAGCTCGCGATCATGGCGGCGATCGCGCTGGCCACGCTGGCCGTCGCGCGGCGGCGGCGCCCGCCGGAGATCGCGAACCCGCCCCGGGCGCGCGGCCTGCGCCGCGTCGTCCGCGGCGCCTGGCCGCTGTGGGCCGGCGCGCTGGCGCTCGCGGCGCTGAACGCCGCGACGCTGGCGGTGTCCGGCAAGCCGTGGGGCATCACCTCGGCGTTCGCGCTGTGGGGCGCGAAGATCGCCCAGGGCCTCGGCCTGGACGTCGCGGGCTGGTCGTACTGGTCGGCGCCGAAGAACGCGGCCATGCTGAACGCGCCGGTGCTAGCGGACAAGACCTCCGTCATGGACGTCGGCATCATGCTCGGCGCGCTCGCGGCGTCCGCGGCCGCCGGGACGTTCGTACTGCACCGCCGGGTGCCGTGGAGGCTCGCGGCGGGCGCGATCGCCGGCGGCATCCTCATGGGGTACGGCGCGCGCATCGCGTACGGCTGCAACATCGGGTCCTACTTCAGCGGCATCGCGTCGTTCAGCCTGCACGGCTGGATCTGGGGCGCCATGGCGCTGCTCGGCACGTTCGGCGGGGTGGCCCTGCGCCCGCTGATCGGCCAGGCCAACCCGAAGCCCACTGACTCGGTCTGCTGACGCGGCCTACAGTGGCGCCATGACGGCGCAATTCGGTACGGAGACCAGCACGGCCGGCGCGTTCGTGCGCCAGCCGAACCGCTTCACCGGGCGGATCGCCCGCGACTCGGAGTCCGGGCCGGGGGAGGGGCCGGACGACCAGGGGCGCTGGCCGGTCGAACCGGGCCGCTACCGGCTGATCGTGTCGCTGGCCTGCCCGTGGGCGCACCGCTCGGTCATCGTCCGGCGGCTGCTCGGGCTCGAGGACGCCATCGGGCTTTCGGTGGTGGACCCCATTCGCGCCGAGCGCGGCTGGCGGTTCACCCTCGACCCCGGCGGGCGGGACCCGGCGACCGGGCTGCGGTTCCTCTCCGAGGCGTACCTCGCCACCGACCCGGACTACCAGGGGCGGGTGACCGTGCCCGCGCTGTACGACACCGTCACCGGGCGGGTGGTCACCAACGACTACCCGCAGATCAGCCTGGACCTGTCCACCGAGTGGGCGGCCCACCACGCGCCGGGCGCGCCCGAGCTGTACCCGGAGCCGCTGCGCGCGGAGATCGACGCGGTCAACGCCGACGTGTACGCCGACGTCAACAACGGCGTCTACAAGGCCGGCTTCGCAACCGGCCAGGAGGCGTACGAGGAGGCGTACGACCGCCTGTTCCGCCGCCTCGACCTCCTCTCGGACCGCCTCGCCGGCCGCGCGTACCTGGTGGGGGACGCCCTCACCGAGGCGGACGTCCGGCTGTTCACCACGCTGGTGCGGTTCGACGCCGTCTACCACGGCCACTTCAAGTGCAACCGCAACAAGATCACCGAGATGCCCGTGCTGTGGGCGTACGCCCGCCACCTGTTCCAGACCCCGGGCTTCGGCGACACGGTCGACTTCGACCACATCAAGCGGCACTACTACCTGACGCACGACCGCATCAACCCGACGGGTATCGTCCCGGCCGGTCCTGACGCGTCCGGCTGGCACACGCCGCATGGCCGATGACGTCGCGCTGCCCGCCGGGCGCACGCGTACCTGCGGCACCTGGAGTCGAGGGGTTTCCCCGGGGCGCCGCGGGTCGTCGGCGTGGACGGCGACCGCGAGCTGCTCACCTACCTGCCCGGCGAGGTGGCCGCGGACCCGGAGTGGGAGCCGGGCCGCGGCGCGCGGCTGCCCGTGTACGCCCGCACGGACGCGGCGCTGACCGGCGCGGCCCGGCTGATCCGCCGGCTGCACGACGCGTCGCGCGGGTTCGCGCCGCGCGCGACCGGCTTCCGCTTCCACGCGCACGCGCCCGGCCCCGGGGAGATCGTCTCGCACGGCGACCTCGGCCCCTGGAACACCGTCTACGCGGACGGCGAGCCGGTCGCGTTCATCGACTGGGACGCCGCGGGACCGGTCGAGCCGCTGGCCGAGCTGGCCGCGGCGGCCTGGGCGTTCGTGCCGCTGGCGCCGGACGCCCGGCTGCGGGAGGCCGGCTTCGACCCGGTGCCCGACATCGCGGCGCGGCTGCGGTGGTTCGCCGATGCGTACGGCCTGGCCGACCGCGGCGCCCTCGTCGCGGCCCTGTGGCGCTGGCTCGCGGAGGTCACGCCCCGCCTCGACCGCGCGCTGCGCGACGAGGCGGGCACCGCGGGCTAGGCGTTCTCGTGGCGGAACACGCGGGTGCCCCAGGCGACGCAGACGATCGCCACCGCGACGGCCACGGCGAGGCCGCTCCACACCGAGGCGGTGCCGTAGTGGCCGAGGAACGCCTCGCGCATGCCGTCCACGACGTAGCGGAACGGGTTGATCTTCGAGAGGTCGTTCAGCCAGGTGGGCGCGATCGTCATCGGGAGCAGGATGCCGGACAGCAGCAGCACCGGCAGCATGATCGAGTTCAGCAGCGGCGCCAGGGAGTCCTCGCTCTTGAGCACCAGGCCGATGGCGTACGAGAACGAGGCCATGGCGATCGCCAGCAGCACGATGAACACGAACGCCAGCAGCACGCCCGCGACCGGGGCGCGCAGCCCGAACGCCACGCCGACGGCGAGCAGCACCAGCGACTGCACCACCAGCGTGACGACGTCGCGCAGCACGCGGCCGAGCAGCAGCGCCAGGCGGCTCGCGGGGGTGACCCGCATGCGCTCGATGACGCCCTCGCGCCACTCGGCGACGATGCCGAAGCCCACGAACGCGGCGCCGAACAGCGCGAGCTGGACGAGGAGAGCGGGCACGAAGAACTGCTGCCAGGTGGTGCCCTGGGCGAAGCCGGGCATCTTCACGACGTTCTGCAGCAGCGGCCCGAACAGCGCGAAATAGAGGATCGGCTGCATCAGCCCGATGATCACCCAGGCGGGGTTGCGCAGCGACTTTGTCATCTGGCCCTTGAAGATCAGCCAGGTGTCGGTCAGGGTCTGCATCGCGGTTCCCTCGTACGGTTCGGGCCGGTCATGACGGCTGCTCGGCGGGCTCGGCGGCCTTGGCGGGCGCCTGGTCGTCCTCGCGCAGGGAGCGGCCCGTCAGCGTGAGGAAGACGTCGTCGAGCGTGGGCCGGTGCAACTGGATGGCGGACAGCGCCACGTCGGCGCCGTCGAGCGCGCGCATGATCGCCAGCAGCGCGCGGTCGCCGTCGGTCACGGTGAGCCGCAGGGTCTGGTCGGTGATGTCCAGATCGCTGATGCCGATGGCGGACGCCGCGCCGTTGGCGAGGATGTGCCGCGCGCGCTCCGGGTCGCCGCCGACCTCGATGGTGATGATGTCGCCCGAGACGCGGCGCTTCAGTTCGTCGGGCGTGCCCTCGGCGACGATCATGCCCGCGTCGATCACCAGGATGCGGTCGCACAGGACGTCCGCCTCCTCGAGGTAGTGGGTCGTGAGGAACACCGTGGTGTTCAGTTCGTCGCGCACGCGGGCGATGTGGGTCCACATGTTGGCGCGCGACTGCGGGTCGAGGCCGGTGGTGGGCTCGTCGAGGAAGATCAGCGGCGGCTCGTGGATCAGCCCCATCGCGATGTCCAGCCGGCGGCGCTGGCCGCCGGAGAGCGTCTTCACCAGGCGGTCGTCGAGGCCTTTGAGGTCGAGCTGGTCGCGCAGCAGCCCGGCGCGGCGCACCGCGTCGTCGGCGGGCAGGCGGTAGAGCCGGCCCTGCTGGACCATCTCCTCGCCGACCTTGCACGCGCTGTCGGTGCCGCCGGCCTGGGCGACGTAGCCGATGCGGCGGCGCACGGCGCCGGGGTCGGCCAGGAGGTCGTGGCCGGCGATCGTGGCCTCGCCCGCCGTGGGCTTGAGCAGCGTGGTGAGCATGCGCAGCGTGGTGGTCTTGCCCGCGCCGTTGGGCCCGAGGAACCCGACGATCTCGCCGGCCCCCACCGTGAGGTCGACCCCGCGCACCGCCTCGACGGTCTTCTTCCTGGACCTGAACGTACGTCTCAGGCCGCGCGCGGTGATCATCGGATCGCCGCGCGTCGCGTGTTCAGCCATAGGTTCCACCCCTCGCGGAACGAGCGAAGTCGCGATGTATCGTGTGTGTCGAAAGTTAAGATACATCGCGTGTTTCGTCAATGATGCACGAAGCCTGTCACAGGGGTACGACACGATCCGGCGGTCACGCCCCGTGCCCGCCCGGCGGAGCCTCTAGCCGGGGTTGCGGGTGAGCGCGTGCAGCGCCGCGCGGAACCGCCGCGCGTCGGCCGCGGTCAGCGCGCTGAGGAAGCGCCGCTCGACCTCGTCGGCGGCCTTGCCCGCGGACTTGAGGGTGCGGCGGCCGGATGCGGTCAGTTCCACGATGTTCTTGCGCCGGTCGTCCGGTGCCGGGCGGCGGGTCACGAGCGACCGGCGCTCCAGGCCGTCGACCAGGCCGACCATCGTCGTGCGGTCGACGCTGAGCAGGTTCGCCAGGTCCCGCTGGGACATCGGGTCGTGGCGGCCGATGAGCGCGAGCACGGCGAGGTCGCGCCCGTCGACGCCGTGCGGTTCCAGCGCCGTACGGGACATCTCGCCGTACGCGAGGTAGGCGTGCTTGAGCAGGTAGCCGAGCCGCGGCTCGGCGCCGTCGTCCGCCGCTTGCCTCTCCATGCCGCAATCGTATCGCCGACTGATCGTCAGTATCGCTGACGATCTGGCATACTGACGTTCATGGACACCCCCACTTTCGGCATCAAGGCGTCGCAGCAGAACCAGGACATGGCCGCGCTCCTGCGCCTGTGGACCACCGCCGACGACGCCGGCTTCGACTCCTGCTGGGCCTTCGACCACCTCGCCGCCATGGGCCGCGACCGTACGGGCGACATCTTCGAGGCGTGGACGCTGCTCGCCGCCGTCGCGCGCGAGACCCGCCGCGTACGGATCGGCACGCTGGTCACCGGCGCCCACTACCGCCACCCCGTGCTGCTCGCGAAGATGGCCGTCACCGTCGACCACCTCAGCGGCGGCCGGCTGACCATGGGCATCGGCGCGGGCGGCGACCCGTACGCGGACACCATGGCGGGCCTGGCGCTGCCCCCGGCGCGCGACCGCATCGCCCGGCTGCGCGAGGCGTGCGACGTGCTGAAGCTCCTGTGGACCGAGGACGAGGCGACGTACAAGGGCGCCCACTACCGGCTGGACCACGCGGTCGCGAACCCCAAGCCGGTGCAGCGCCCGCGCCCGCCGCTGTGGATCGGCAGCAGCGGTGAGCGTTATGGCCTGCGGGTCGTCGCCGAGCACGCCGACGTCTGGCTGAACGCGAGCATGCGCCCGGACGACGTGGACGAGCTGGTCCGGTTGTCCGCCGTGCTGGACGCGCACTGCGCGGAGATCGGGCGCGACCCGGCGGAGATCGGCCGCGCCGTGCAGTTCCGTGCCCCGTCCGGCGCGGACGCCACGCTGCGCGCGGTCGAGCGCTACCTGGCCGCGGGCTTCCGCGACCTGGTCTTCATGCCGTACGACGGGGCTCAGGGCGTGGAGGAGCTCGCCGCGCTGCTGCCGCGGCTGCGTGCGCTCGGCTAGGCCCGCGTCACAGCAGGCCGGTCGCCGACTCGTGGATCTTGGTCAGCGCGGCGAGCAACTGGCGCCGCTCGGCCTCCGTGAGCCCGGCGGTGATCTTGGCCTCCAGGTCGCGCCGCTCCGCCTCGACCGGCTCCTGGAGGGCGCGGCCGGCGTCGGTGAGCCAGAGCCGTACGAGCCGGCTGTCGCGGTCGTCGCGGCGGCGGGTGAGCAGCCCCGTGGCGGTCATCCGGGTGGCCATCTTGACGACGGTGGGGGTGGTGACGTGCAGCGCCGCGGCGATCTCGCCCGGCGTGCCCCCGTCACGCTCCCACAGCGCGGCCAGCAGGCGGTCCTGCCCCTGGTGCAGGCCGTGGCGGCGCATGGCGATCTCGACCAGGGCACGGAGCGCCTTGGTCGTCTTGCTGTGCAGGTCGAGCAGTTCGGGCACCGCCGCCTCCGTCCACGGGTCGATTGACGGCTAATCATTTACCGGCTAACGTTTCCCCGTACCGATCGTTAGACGGCAAACAACCAGGAGTGCTCATGATACTGGTCACCGGCGCCACCGGCAGGATCGGCCGCGAGCTGGTCGCGCGGCTCGACGCGGCGAACGCGAAGGCGCGCGTCCTCGTCCGCGACCCGGCGCGCGCGTCCGGGCTGCCCGCCAGCGCCGAGCGCGTGCGCGGCGACCTGGACGACCCGGCGACGCTCACCCCCGCGTTCGCCGGCGCCGACCGGCTCTTCCTGCTCACCCAGGGCATCGGCACCGGGCAGGCCGCCAACGCCATCGCCGCCGCGCGGGCCGCCGGGGTGCGCCACATCGTGCTGCTGTCGTCCATGTGGGCCGCGGGCGACCCGGTGCCGCCCATGGGCCGCTGGCACCGCGAGCGCGAGGGGCTCCTCGACGCCTCGGGCATCGCGGCCACGGTCCTGCGGCCCGGCGGGTTCATGACCAACGCGCTGGAATGGGTGCCGGCCATCCACGAGCGCGGGATCGTCGTCGACGCGACCGGGCCGGGCCGGTTCGCGCCCATCGACCCCGCCGACATCGCCGCCGTGGCCGCCGTCGTCCTGACCGAGGACGGCCACGACGGCCAGGTCTACACGCTGACCGGCGACGAGACGCTCACCGCCGCCGACGAGGTGCGGATCATCGCCGCCACCATCGGCCGCGAGATCGAGGTCCGCGAGGCGGTCACGCCCGAGGAGATCGTCGCGTCCCGCTACCCGGACGGCGCGCCGAAGGCGCTAGCCGACGCCGTCGTGGAGGCCGCCGCCGCCATGCGCGCGGACACCACGGGGCTGCGTACCGACACCGTGCTGCGGATCACCGGCCGCCGGCCCCGTACGTTCGCCGACTGGTGCGCGCGCAACGCGGCGGCCCTGCGGAACGCGTAGCCGCTCAGGCGTCCGCCGGGATCAGCACACGGAACGTGGCGCCCTGGCCGGGCGCGGTCTCCACCTCGGCGGTGCCGCCGTGCGCGGCCGCCAGCGACGCCACGATCGACAGGCCGAGGCCGGTGCCGCCCTGCGCGCGCGTACGGGAGGAGTCGGCGCGGTAGAACCGTTCGAACACCCGCGCCGCCTGCTCCGCCTCCAGGCCCGGCCCGAGGTCCTCGACCTGCATGACCGCGGACCGCGGCCCGTCGCGGTCGAGGAACCCGACCCCGACCGTTACGGGCGTGCCGTCCGGCGTGTGCATCAGCGCGTTGTTCACCAGGTTGGCCAGGATCTGCCGCAGCCGCGGCCCGTCGCCGGTGACCACCACCGGGTCGCCCTCGGCGATGCCGATCCCGGTGATCTCGATCTCCCGCTCCGGCGCGCGTGCGCGCGCGTCGATCACGACGTCGGCGGCCAGCTCGACCAGGTTCACCGGGGCGCGTTCCAGCGGGCGCTGCTGGTCCAGCCTGGCCAGCAGCAGCAGGTCGTCCACCAGCAGGCCCATCGCGGTCGCGGAGCCCTCGATGCGGCCGATCAGCTCGTCGGTCTCGGCGGGCGTGGCGGCGTCGCCGCGCTGCCGGTGCAGCTCGGCGAACCCGCGGATGGACGTCAGCGGGGTGCGCAGCTCGTGGCCGGCGTCGGCGACGAACGTGCGCATCCGGCGCTCGGAGTCGCGCGCCGCCGACTCCGAGCGCTCCCGCGCGCGGAACGCCCCCTCGATCTGCGTGAGCATGCCGTTCAGCGACCGGCTCAGCCGGCCCACCTCGGTGCCGGGCGGCTCCTCGGGCACCCGCTGCGACAGGTCGCCCGCGGCGATGGCCGCGGCGGTGCGCTCGATGCCGCGCAGCGGCCGCAGGCTGACCCGCACCATGGCGTAGCCGGCCACGGCGAGCGCGGCCAGCACCACCACGCCCGCGGCCAGGTCGATGCGCATCAGCCGGCCGACCGTGTTGTCGACGTCGGCCAGGTCGCTGGCCACCACGACGTACACCTTCGTGCCGTCGCCGATGCTGTACGGCTTGACGTACATCCGCCACCGCTCGCCGTACTGCCCGGCCAGCGGCGCGGTGAACGGGCCGCTCGGGGCGTGCACGATGTCGGGCGCGCTGATCGCCGGCGCGCCGCGGAACGGCGACACCAGCGTCTGCTCCAGCTTCCCGGTGTTGTCCGCCAGGCCCATGTAGTACGAGCCGGGGCGCGCCTCGCCGGACAGCACGGCCTGCCGGGGTATGTGCGTGGCGCTCTCGCGGAGCTGGTAGTCGACCTGCCCGATCAGGTAGCCGCGCAGCAGGCCCGCGCCGACCGCGCCGGTGACGCCGAGGGCGACCGCGGACAGCAGCAGCGCGCCGGCGACCAGCCGCGCCCACAGCGGTGTCCGGGCCCAGCCGCGGCGCAGCGCACCCATCACGCCCCCGATCAGGCCCGCGGCGCGCGGAGGACGTAGCCGATGCCGCGCAGCGTGTGGATCAGCCGCGGTTCCACGTTGTCGATCTTGCGCCGGAGGTAGGAGACGTACGACTCGACGATGTTGGTGTCGCCGGCGAAGTCGTAGGACCAGACGTGGTCGAGGATCTGCGTCTTCGACAGCACCCGGCCCGCGTTCATCATGAAGTAGTGCAGCAGCTTGAACTCCGTGGGGGAGAGCTGCACGGGCTTGCCGGCGCGCCGCACCTCGTAGCTGACCTCGTCGAGCTCCAGGTCGGCGACCTTCAGCACCTCCGACACGTCGCCGTCGCCGCGGGTGCGGCGTAGCACGGCGCGGATGCGGGCGATGACCTCCTCCAGGCTGAACGGCTTCGTGACGTAGTCGTCGCCGCCGATCGTCAGCCCGGTGATCTTGTCCTCGGTGCCGTCGCGCGCGGTGAGGAACAGCACCGGCAGCGGGCGCGACCCGGACCGGAGCCGCCGCACCACGGAGAAGCCGTCCATGTCGGGCAGCATGACGTCGAGCACCACGAGGTCGGGCCGGTCGCGCTCGGCGACGCGTACGGCCTCGCGCCCGGTCGTCGCCGTGGTCACCTCGAACCCGGCGAACCGCAGGCTGGACGACAGCAGTTCGACGATCGTGGGCTCGTCGTCGACCACGAGCAGCCGCGCCTCGGCGCCGCCGGAACCCGCGTGCCCCATGTCCGCCCCTTCTCACCTGCCGATTCCTGCCCTACGGTGCCTCATCATGCCGTGCCGGGCTCCCGCTTGACTGGACGTTCCCTGAGTGTTGCCTGAATGCCCGTCCGCGCGGGATCCCAGGCGGGGCCGGGTGCACGCCGCGCCGCACCCCTTCACGGACCCCCGCGGAGGCCCGTACGCGCCCCGGCTGTCAGCGGACGCTCAGCTTCGCCGCAGCTCCCGCCGAGGTGGGCGGCGCACATTCAGGACATGACCGATGA
>DASXYG010000042.1:0-36729 GCA_036502625.1 Streptosporangiaceae bacterium | reverse complement strand
GGGGTGTTCGAGGGCCAGAACTTCATCCTGGCGGACGTGGCGACTGCCTCGGACCTGTCGCAGGACACCATCCGGGTATTCGCACACCCCGACGGGATGTGCGTGGCGATGCCCATGCGAGGCGGCCGCACCCGCTTCATCTTCCTGGTTGACAAGCCGCCGGCCGGGAGCGAGCCGACCCACGAGCAGTGCCAGCGGATCGTCGACGAGCGGATGGGCGGGCGCTGGAGTCTCGGCGAGGCTTTCTGGCTGACCTACTTCGAGGTGCACCACGGGCAGGTGCCCCGGTACCGGTTCGATCGGGTACTCCTCGCCGGCGACGCCGCGCACATCCACAGCCCCGCCGGCGGCCAGGGCATGAACACCGGCCTCCAGGACGCGTTCAACCTCGCCTGGAAACTCGCCGCCGTGACCACCGGCAACGCCACTAACGACGTAGCCGAGCCGCTGCTGGACAGCTACTCCCTCGAACGCGTACCGATCGGCCAGGCCCTCCTCGAATCCACCGCGCTCATCACCGACTACGTGATGAACGCCGAAAACGCACTGCACACCTCCGCCACCTTCGCCGACACCGGACGCGAAATCATCGGCCGCGTCCAGGCCACCGCCATCACCTACCACGACAGCCCGCTCACCACCCCCGCCACCGGCGACGCCCCACCACGCCCGGGCGAACGCATCACCCGCGTCAACGCCGAGCATGCGACCAGCCCGGCATGGCAGGCACTGCTCGCACACCTCCGCCGACCAGGCTGGACCCTGCTGCTCCTGCGCACGCCAACAGCACCCGACGGCCCCCACCCCCGGCCACTCCACACCGTCCGCCTCGACGACCCCGCCCTGGCCACCGACCTCGGCGCCCCCCACGGAGGCTGGCTCCTCATCCGCCCCGACGGCTACATCGCAGCCCGCGGCGACACCACAACCCCAGCGTCGGGACGAACAGCACCCGAAACGTCGTCACAACCCGGGTAAGCGGGAAACGAGTAGCCCGGACCAATGACGATCATGGACGGGGCGCCATCCACGACGAGATGCGTACGATCGCCAGGCGGCGGCACGCCATGGTCTTCGACGGCCGTGAGAACCTCCTGTGCCCGCCAGTAGTTCGACCGGACGAGCCGCCGAGCCGGGGCCCACCCGCGCCCCTCCCGCACAGGCCGGGAGGGGCGCTTACATGCCAGAGAAGGAGGGCTTGGTTCGGATCGAGGCGGGTTGAGCCGGATCCGGATCTGCGGAAGGCCGTGACCGACTTCGCCAAACCAATGAGGAATGGGGACGGCCGAGGGGCGGCGTTTCGAGGAGACCAGGCGTTTCGCGCCGTTTCCGCTGTGAACTGGTGGGCCGCCCAGGGCTCCCGGCCCCGGACGGCTACCGCCCGGCGGGTGTACTAATTGACATCGGAGAACCGCTGGTAATCCCCGTCGTTGCAATCGAGGGTTCGCAGCCCGTGTGCGAGGCTGTCGTCGAGGCAGCGATTGGTCCCATCGCTCTTCCATGTGCGGGTGTTGATGTCGGCGTCCTGCATGGTGGCGTTGGGATTCCAGTTTTGGTTGCCGCTGCCATCACACGCCATGGCGCGCAGGCCGTCCGTCGTGTCGTCGAGGCACTGGCCGGTGGCCCGATTAACGAGCGTTCCCGAACTATCGGACCCGGTCCAGGACCATGCTTGGTAGTCGGAGCCGTTGCACACGAACGGGCGGAGGCCGTAGGCGGCGCTGTCGTCGAGGCACCGGTTGGTGGCGAAGCTTGCGATGTGGATAACGTTTTCGGCCTGAGCCGGCGGTGCGGCCGCCAGCCCGGTGACGAGCAGCGCGCCGGAGGCGACGCCGGTGGCGAGAAGACGCTTCAGATTCACTGTGCCCTGCCTTTCGGGGGGATCGTTCGCTTCGAGAAAGACATTAGCAATGGCGAAAGTATTCACAGAATCGATTTGAGGTTCATTTGAGATGCGGGGGTGAATGTAATCCGCTTTCAATTCAATGAAATTTCGCTTACAGAACGATCGGTGCCTCAATGTTCCCAGCGGCTCATGCGAGACGGCGGAGGTGTCTAGCCGGCTTCCTGTTTCGCGTCGTAGCGCTTGCGCCAGGCGTGGCAGTGAAGGAGCGACGAGGTCCGCGCCGGTCGAGCAGGCCGACGGATCGCGCGGGCAGGCGCCCGTGATGCCGTGGCGGCGATCGTCGGAGTGCGGACCGGCTTCGAGGTGAATGGGTGCATCATGGCTTCTGGCCGTAGGCTCGGCGCCGTGGTGGTTGTGGCGAGCGACCGGTTACTCGAGCAGTGGGACAGAAAGGGAAGCTCATAGTGACGTCCGTTGAGGAGTGCCGCGTCCAATTCGACTTTGAGATCGAGTTCAGCAACGGCGGTGGCATCCAGGGTCAAGGCTTCCGGCTGGACATCGACGGGGCTGATATCAGCGATGTGGAGCTCGGGGAATACATCGTCAGGGATTTGCGGCTGCTGATGGTCTCGGAGGTGCGGATCCTCAACAAGGAGGTCATCGCCGAGCGTCACAAGCGAGTCGCTCCGTCTCGGGAGCTCCCGGGCTCCGACGAGCCACCTCAGTTCGTCGATCTCAGCCACACGATCGAAAACGGGATGGTCACCTACCGGGGCCTCCCCGCCCCAGTGGTTTGCGACTACTTCCGCCATGAGGACGGCCACGGCCAATACGCCCCAGGCGTCGGGTTTCAGATCGGGCAGATCAGCATGTCAGCGAACACCGGGACCTACGTCGACAGCCCGTATCATCGCCATCCGAATGGCGCGGACCTGTCCGGGCTTTCACTCCAACAGATCGCGAACGTCCAAGGGATCGTGGTGGACGTCACCGGCAGCTCGCAACGAGCGGTGGGCGTCGAGCAGCTCCTGCCGTACGACCTCGCCGGCAAAGCGGTGCTCATTCATACGGGATGGGATCGCCACTGGCGTACCGATGCCTACTTCGAGAACCATCCGTTCCTCTCCGCGGCCGCCGCCGAGCATCTGGTGCGGGCAGGCGCGCTGCTGGTCGGCGTCGACTCGTTGAACATCGACGACACCTCCGACCGCGCCCGACCGGTACACACCGCCCTACTCGGCGCCGAGATCCCGATCTGCGAACACCTGACCAACCTCGGTGCTCTGCCGACGAGCGGGTTCAGCTTCAGCGCGGTACCCGTCAAGGTCAAGGCGATGGGCACGTTCCCGGTGCGGGCCTACGCGATCATCGACAGTACGCGCCCGGTAATGGCTCGGCCATGAACACCGCCATGGCCGAGTCCGCGTAACAACCGAGACTTGAGGTACCAGCTCGGGTTCGTCGGTGCGCCACCCATGGAGGCGACCACGATGTACCGGCCGGCGTAGGGCTCGACCTGCTCGCGAACGGGCGAGAACGGGCTCGGCTCGAAGGTGCCCTGCGGTGTTCCCTTCATGCGGTCCCCGCGGTGGCGAGGGGTGTCGCGACTGTCGGGCCGAGTAGCAAGCCGCCGGTCGCGTCGATGTACTGGCCGGTGATCCATCGCGCCTCAGGCGAGGCCAGGAACGCGACCACGTCGGCGATGTCGAACGGGTCGCCGACGCGGCCGAGGGCCGCCCACCCGGCTGCCTGCGCGCTGAGCTGCTCATCGGCCAGCCACGGGGTGATGTCGGTCTTGACGATGCCGGGTTCCACCGAGTTGACGGTGATGCCACGAGACCCGAGCTCCA
Source organism: Streptosporangiaceae bacterium (assembly GCA_036502625.1). GTDB lineage: Bacteria > Actinomycetota > Actinomycetes > Streptosporangiales > Streptosporangiaceae > DASXYG01. Next base: position 33,033 of record DASXYG010000042.1, on the reverse strand, counting down.
GGGCGAGGGTGCGGCTCAGCGTGTTGACGGCGCCCTTGGTCAGTGAGTAAGCGATCGTGAGGGGGGTCGCGATGCGCGCCGCTGCGGAGGAGATGTTGATGATCCGCCCGTCGTCGTTGACCCGGGAGAGACCTTCTTTGAGGATGAAGAACGGCGCCTTGACGTTGACCGCGAACATGCGGTCGAAGTCCTGTTCGCTTACGCCCTCGATCGTGCCGTAGACGACCGTGCCCGCGTTGTTGACGATGATGTCGACGCCCGTGTTGGCACCGTGCCCAGCGACGCCTGCGTCGAACGCCTCCCACAGGGCCTTGGCGTCACCTGGTTCGCCCAGCGGCACTCCGAGCGGGAAAGCCCTGCCGCCGCGTGCCCTGATCATGTTCGTGGTCTCCATGGCGGCCTGCTCGTTTGAGCCGTAGTGGACGGCCACAAGCACGCCGTCGCGGCCCAGTCGTTCGGCGATCGCGCGCCCGATGCCCCGGCTCGCGCCGGTCACCAGCGCCGTCTTGCCGGCAAGTGCGTCCATCTGGCGGCCTCCTTCTGTAGCGTTCACTAGAGAAATGAGACGCTAGCATGATTGTCTAGTGGTTGCTATATAATTGGCGATGATGAGCACTGTGCAACGAGGGCGTCCCAGGGAGTTCGATCGCTCGGCCGCGCTTGACCGAGCGCTGATGCTTTTCTGGGAGCGCGGCTACGAAGCGACGTCGATCGCCGACCTGACGGCGGTGATGGGGATCGGGACACCCAGCCTGTACGCGGCCTTCCACAACAAGCAGGCGCTCTTCGACGAAGTGGTCGCGCTCTACGCCACGAAGCACCGGGCATTCATGGCAACCGCGTTCCTGGAGGAGACGACGCTCAGAGCCGGACTCGAGCGAATGCTGCGCGAAGCCGCCGCCGCCTACACACGTCCGGACAGACCGCGTGGCTGCCTCGTGATCACCGCTGCCACCAACTGCAGCTCGTCCGAGGTCCAAGGCAGGCTGCGTGAGCTGCGCAATTCGAGCATCTCTCAGTTCGAAGGACTGATCCGAGCGGCGGTCGATGCGGGCGAGCTCACCCGCGACGCGGACCCGCACCTCCTCGCCCTCGCCACCGGCATCCAGATCCAAGGCATGGCCCAACAGGCCCGAGACGGCACACCACGTCAAGAACTCGAAGCCGCCGCCACGCTGATGATCGCGGCGTGGCCATGGAGCACCCGGGCCGGCAAGTGACGGGACGCGGCCGGCGTCGTTGTCCCCACATGCGCGATGTGAACGAGCCGGTGCGCCGGCTGCGCGGCCACGGCCGCCGCGGCTAAGCCCGGCCGGGCCGAGCACGTACGAGAGCGCCGCGGTAACTCGCGCGCTCATCGCACCCGTACTGGCCTGGACGTTCGTAACGTCCGGGCCGGTGGCGTTTCCGGGGGTCAGCCGGCGCGGTACCGCGTTACGGCGTCCTCGTCCCAGGTGATCCCGGTGCCCGGGCGGTCCGGGGCGGTGACGTGGCCGTTGGCTACGGTCAGGGGTTCGGTGAGGATCGGGGCGGCCCAGTCGACGTACTCCAGCCAGTGCGCGGTGGGGGTGGCGGCGAGCAGGTGGGCGGAGATCTCCGGATACAGGTGTGCGGACATCGGGAGTTCGGCCAGGTCGGCGAGGGTGGCGGCGGCCTGCCAGCCGGTGACGCCGCCGATGCGGTCGGCGTCGGGCATCACCAGGTCGGCGGCGTGGTGGGCGAGCGCGTCGGCCATCGCGCGCGGGCCGACGAGGTTCTCGCCGAGCTGGACCGGTGTCTCCAGTGCGGCGGTGAGTTCGGCCGCGCCGACGTAGTCGTCGTGCCGGATCGGTTCCTCGATCCAGGTCAGGCCCTCGCCGTCGAGCATGCGGCAGCGGTCCCTGGCCTCGTCGCGGCGCAGCGCCTGGTTGAAGTCCGCCATCAGCCGGATGCCCTCGGGGAGGGCCGCCCGGACGGCGCGGACGGCGGCGAGGTCGGCCCGGGCGTCCGTACGGCCCAGGCGCATCTTGACGGCGGGGAAGCCGTCGGCCAGGGCGACGGCCTCGTCGGCCGCCTCGGCCGGGTCCAGCAGTCCCAGCCCGGTGCTGTTGTACGCCGGGATCGGCCGGGGCCGGGCGCCGAGCAGGGTGGCCAGCGGCCGGCCCGCCGCGGCCGCCAGGGCGTCCCAGCAGGTCATGTCGATCCCGGCGGAGATGGTGGCCACCAGGCCGCGCATGCCGAGGAGGCGGTAGTGGCCGGCCAGCCGGCGCCGTACGTCGGCCGGCGCGGCGGGCGTACCCGCCAGCAGCGTGGCGGCCTCCTGGATCAGCGGCATCGCCGCGTGCCCGGCCGATTCGTGGGGGCAGAAGAGGTACCCGCGCCCGGTGACGCCCTCCTCGGTGGTCAGGTCGAGGAGCAGCAGCGGCGCGTCGGTGATCCGGCGCGCGCTGGTGCCGAGCGGCCGCCGCATCGGCACGCGGACGAGCCGCGCCGTGAGCCCGCGGACCGTCAGCGCCGGGGCGGTCACCGCCGGCCCTCGGCGTGGACGGCGAGCAGGTCGGCGATCGCGCGGTTGGCGGGCGTGGCGACGCCGCGCGTACGGCCGCGCTCGACGACGTCACCGCTGAGCCAGCCGACCTCGAGGCGGTTGCCGTGGTCCAGGTCATGGTGCATCGACGACGTCATGGTGTCGGGCACGCCGTCGACGAACGCCATCCGGTCCCCGGCGTAGTCGGGCGGCAGCGGCACCCCCTCGGCCCGCGCGACCTGCACCACCTCGTCCATCACGTCGTGCAGGAAGACCCGGGACCGCGGGTTGCCGCGGATCGGCCCGATCGGTGTACGGACCAGGCTGGTGGTACCGGACAGGCCGACGAGGAAGACGAACTTCTCCCAGATGACCCGCTCGACGTGCTCGCTGACCTCGGCGTCGATGCCGGCGTCCGCGCAGGCCGCGCGGAACGCCTCGACCCTGGGTGAGCGGCCGCCGTCGTACTCGCCGAAGGTCAGCTTCTGCATGGTGCCCGAATGGCGGATCACGCCCGGCCGGTCGATGGCGGCCGCGATGTAACAGACCCCGCCGAGCACGTGCTGAGGGCCGAGCACCCGGCGGAGGATGTCGTCTTTGACCACGCCGTTCTGGAACGACACGACCGCCGTATCGGCGCGCAGCAGCGGCCGGATCGACGTGGCGGCGTCCTCGGTGTCCCACAGCTTCACGCTGAACAGCACGAGATCCACCGGATCGAGCTCCGCGGGATCGTCGGTGGCCACGACCTCCCGCAGGTGCGCGTCGCCCAGTGGGCTCTCCACGCGGAGGCCGTCGGCCCGCAACGCGGCGAGCTGCTTCCCCCGCGCGACGAACGCCACGTCGTGCCCGCCCAGCGCGAGCCGGGCCCCGAAGTAGCCGCCGACACCGCCCGTGCCCATGACCGCGATCCGCATACCCGCTCCCCATTCTTGAATGTACGTACAACAATAATGATCCGCGACGTACGGCGTCCAGCTTGATGTACGCACGATTTGATGAACGCTCCGAGTAGAATCCGGGCATGGGCCGCACCCGGGGTTTCGACGTCGACCAGGCACTGGACGCCGCGCTCCGCGTGTTCTGGGAGCGGGGGTACGACGCGACCTCCATGCAGGACCTCTGCGCCGCGATGAACATCCGCCCGGGCAGCGTCTACGCCGCCTACGGGGCCAAGCGCGACCTGTTCGCCGCCGCGCTGCGCCGCTACGTCGGGAGCGTCTCCGCGGAGGCGATCGCCCGGATCACGTCCGCGTCCAGCGGGATGCGCGGCCTGCGCGACTACTTCGCCCACCTCGTCGACGCCATGGTCGACGGCGACCGGCGCTGGGGCTGCCTGATCACCAACTCCCTGGTCGAGCGCGCGGCGCGCGACCCCGAGCTGGCCGGCCTGGTGACCCTGCACCTGGCCAATCTCCGCGCCGCCTTCGCCGCCGCCCTCACCCGCGCCCGGGCCGACGGCGAGCTGCGCCCGGGCGCCGGCCCGGAGTCCGCCGACCTCCTCCTCGCCGTCGTGCAGGGCATGAACGTCCTCGCCAAGAACCACCCCGGCCGGCCGGCCCTCCAGTCCGTCGCCGATGCCGCACTCGCCGGCCTGGCGCCGGACACCGCCGGCTGACAGGCCTATCGGATGGTGCTGGGCTCGTGGTCGTCCTGGGCCGGGTCGTCGGTGCCGGAGGCGAGGGCGGCGAGGAGGTCGGATTGCCGGGTGCGGTAGGCGGCCACGTTGTCGAGTTTGATGTGCTCGTAGCCGCGTACCTGATCCGGGAGCTCGGCGAGTTCGATGGCCAGTGGGTGCTCCGGCGCGAGGTCGAGGGCCTGGTCGACGGCCTGGCGGTACTCGGTGATCAGGGCGCGTTCGGTGCGGCGGATCCGGGTGCGGCCGAAGGGGTCGAGCGGGGTGCCGCGGAGCCGTCGCGCGGCGTGCAGAGCGCGGAACACGACGCGGAACCAGGGGCCGAGCGCGATCTTGCGGCGCATGCCGAGGGCGCGCAGCACCGGTGGGTGCAGGCGGTACGCGATCCGCGCGCCGTCGCCGAACCGCTCGGCGATCTCGGCTCCCAGGCGCGGGTCGAGGCTCAGGCGTGCGACCTCGTATTCGTCCTTGTACGCCATGAGCTTGTACAGGTTGCGCGCCACGGCCTCGCCAAGGCGCGGCGCCTTCTGGCGTACCCGCTCGACGAACCGGGCGTACTCGGCGGCGTACGCCTCGTTGTGGTACGCGACCAGGTCGGGGATCCGGATGTCGAGCAGCCGGGCCAGCTCCGTACCGGGTTCGGCGGCCACGAGCGAGCGGACCCGCGGCGCGTCCGGCCGGCCCGCGGGCTGCGCCGTGCCGTCGGGGTCCTGCCGCAGGCCGTCGGGGTCGGCGATGGCCTGGCGACCGCGGCGGAACGCCTGGATGTTGGCGGCGACGGCCGCGCCGTTGATCTCGATGGCCCGTTCGATGCTCGCCGCGGTGAGGCCGATGGCGCCGGTCTGGTAGGCGGCGCCGAGCTGGAGGATGTTGGCGAACTGGTCGTCGTCGAACAGCTCCTCGGCGAGGCCGCGCGCGTCCAGGTAGAACGCCCGCGCGGTGGCGGCGTCGAGGGCCGAGCGGACGCGCGAGGCGGCGGGGAACGCCACGCCGGGGTCGGCGACCATGCGTCCGGTCGGGACCTCGGTGGTGGACACGACGGCGGTGGTGCGGCCCGGATCGGCGGCGCGCAGGTGGGCGGGGTCCGTGCCGACCAGGGAGTCGCACGCCAGGTACAGGTCGCACTCGCCCGCCGCCATCTTCCCGGCCTGCGCCACGGGCGCGGCGGTGACCTTGATGTCCGACACCACGGCGCCGCCCTTCTGGGCCAGCCCGATCTGGTCGAGCATGCGGACGTGCCGTCCGTCCAGGAACGCCGCGGTGGCCAGGATCTGCGCGAGGGTCACCACCCCCGTACCGCCGATGCCGGTGATGCGGACGGTGAACTCGTCCCCGGCCGGAGCCGGCTCGGGCAGCGCGTCCGCGGCGACCTCGTCGGCCCGGCGGCGCGGCCGCCGACGGCCGGGCCGCACCGTCAGGAACGACGGGCAGTCGCCGTCGAGGCACGAGTAGTCCACGTTGCACGAGGACTGATGGATGGCGGTCTTGCGGCCGAACTCCGTCTGGACCGGTTGTACGGACAGGCAGTTGGACTTGGTGCCGCAGTCGCCGCAGCCCTCGCAGACGCGCTCGTTGACGAACACCTTGGCGGCGGGCGTGGGCGCCGTGCCGCGCCGCCGCTTACGGCGTTTCTCCGCCGCGCATTCCTGCACGTGGATGAGGACCGTGACGCCGGGGACCGCGGCCAGCTCCTCCTGCGTGCGATCCAGTTCGTCGCGGTGCCGCACCTCGACGCCCTTCACGCGCCCGATGCGGTCCGGCGCGTCGCTGGTGATCACCACCTTCGCGGCGCCTTCGAGCCGCAGCAGCTCGGCGAGGCGGTGCACGGGCAGCGCGCCGATCGGGTCCTGGCCGCCGGTCATCGCCACGGCGGAGTTGTAGAGGAGCTTGTAGGTGATGTTCACGCCCGCGGCCACGGCCGCGCGCACGGCGAGGCTGCCGGAGTGGGTGAAGGTGCCGTCGCCGAGGTTCTGGACGAAGTGCTCGGCGTCGACGAACGGGGCCATGCCGATCCACTGGGCGCCTTCGCCGCCCATCTGGGTCAGGCCGACGATGTCGCCGACGGTGTCCGGGTCCATGAACAGCGCCATGGTGTGGCATCCGATCCCGGCTCCGACGATGGTCCCGTCCGGGGTCTTGGTGGAGGTGTTGTGCGGGCAGCCCGAGCAGAAGTACGGGGTGCGGGCGAGCAGCGGCAGGTTGACGCGTTCGCGCCCGGCCGGCCGCGGGGGAGCCAGTTCGGCGTAGTGCGTCAGCCGGGTGCGCAGGCCCCGCGCGACCAGGTCCGAGTCCAGCTCTCCCAGCTCGGTGAACAGGTCCTTGCCGTGCACCTGCGGGGCGCCGGGCATGCCGTAGAGCGCCTCCTTCACCGCGGGTTCGAGGAACGCCCGCTTGTCCTCGACCACCACGATCTCCGTCAGGCCGGTGGCGAACGTGCGCACGATCCCGGGTTCCAGCGGGTGGATCGCGCCGAGCTTGAGCAGCCGGATGCCGAAGCGGCTCAGGTCCTCCTCGTCCAGCCCGAGGATCCGCAGCGCCTGGCGGACGTCCAGATAGGCCCGTCCGGCCGTGAGGATGCCGACGCGGTCCCGGTCGCCGCCGTGCACGATCCGGTTCAGCCCGCTGGCCCGGATGTACTCCAGCGCCAGCGGCCGCCGTACCTGGTGCAGGCTGCGTTCCAGGCCGACGAGGTCCGGGCCCAGCATCCGGGCGTGCGGCCGGTGGCGGTAGGCCTCCTCGGGCATCGCCGGAGGCGTCCACGCGCGGTCCACCGCGACGGTTCCGGCCGCGTCGGCGGCGTTGGCGATCACCTTCAGCGCGGACCACAGGCCGCTGGCCCGGGACAGCTCCACCGCGTGGCGGCCGAAGTCGACGAGATCCTGCGGGTCCGCCGGGTAGAGCACGGGTATCGCGAGGTCCGCCAGCGCCGCTTCCGAGGCCGACGGGATGGTGGAGGACTTGGCGTTCGGATCGTCGCCGACCAGCGCCACCGCGCCGCCCTGCGGGTCGGTTCCGGCCAGGTTCGCGTGGCGCAGGGCGTCGCTGGCGCGGTCCAGCCCCGGGGCCTTGCCGTACCAGGTCCCGGTGACGCCGTCCGTACGCCGGCCGAGTCCCGCCGACAACTGGCTGCCCATCACCGAGGTGGCGGCGATCTCCTCGTTCAGGCCGGGCCGGTGCACGATGTCGTACTCGGTGAGCAGGTGGCCGCGTCGGCCCAGCTCCAGGTCGAACCCGCCCAGCGGGGAGCCCTCGTACCCCGAGACGAACGCCGAGGTGGACAGCCCCGCGCGCCGGTCATGCCGGGCCCGGTCGAACAGGACGCGCACCAAGGCCTGGATCCCGGTGAGATAGACCTCGCCGTCCTCACGCAGGTACCGGTCCTCGAGGGTGAACTCGTGCACGGTCGGCTCCTCTCATCGGCTGGGAGAAGAAGAACAAACCCGCCCGGCGGCGCACAACACAGGCCGCGGTCACAGGCCCAAAGACGCAAAATTCGGCCCGGCCGCGCGCTTTTGGCGGGCATTGTTTGCGTCTAGCATCCCCCTCGTGGCCGCCGACGAGCTCGACCCAACGGACCTGGAGATCCTGGCGCTGCTCCGCGAGGACGCCCGCAGGACGCTGTCCGACATCGCCGGACGCGTCACGCTGTCCACCGCGGCGGTCAAGCGCCGGATCGACCGCATGCGGGACACCGGCGTCATCACCGGATTCACCGTCCAGGTCGACCACGCCAAGCTCGGCTGGGGCGTCGAGGCGTTCACCGAGCTGCGCTTCCTCGGCAACACCAACGTGCACGACATCGTGCAGACCGCGATGCGGATGCCCGAGACACAGGCCGTCTTCACCATCGCCGGCGATCCGGACGCCCTCGTCTGGCTCCGCGTCCGCGACGTGGCGCACCTGCAGCGCACCATCGACGAGATGCGCGGCAGCCAGCGGGTCACCAGCACCAAGACCCTGATGGTGCTCGAAGGATGGACCAAGGACCGCAGGCCCTGACGACACGAGCCTTCGGTATTGCTGAAGAGTGCGTTAAGCAGCTTTCGATTGTGTTTAAGGACAACCTCGACCTAGTTTCTTGCTCGCAAGAGACATCCGGAAGAAACCCGAGGTCGGAGCATGGCTCAACAGGTCGATACGGCGGTGCGAGACGGCATCGCGTTCGGTGTTCCGTACGACTGGGTCCACGTCGACGGCGCGTTCGTACCCGCGGACGAGGCGCGGCTGAGCGTCCTGGCGAACGTGGTCTCCTACGGCACCGGCACGTTCGAGGGAATTCGCGCGACGTGGAACGAGACGCGGGGGGAGCTCTACCTCCTGGAGGCGCCGGCGCATTTCGCGCGGATGGCGCGCTCCGCCCGGATTCTGGGGCTTGACCTGCCCTTCCCGGCCGCCGACCTGGTGGCGGCGACGGCCGAGCTGCTGCGCAGGAACGAGGTACGCGGCAACGCCTACGTACGGCCGCTGCTGTTCCTGGCCGGGGAGCAGCTCGCCGTACGGATGCACGACTCGGGGACGCGGTTCTGTATGGCGGCGACCCCGATGCCCGGCGACTACATCGACATGAGCGGCGTGCGGTGCATGGTGAGCACGTGGCGGCGCAGCCCGGACGTGGCGGTGCCCAACCGCGCCAAGGTGATCGGCAGCTACGTCGGGCCCGCGCTGGCCAAGACCGAGGCCATCAGGAACGGCTTCGACGAAGCGCTGCTGCTGACCGCCGACGGCTACGTGGCCGAGGCGACCACGTCGAACGTCCTCGTCCGCATCGGCGAGGAGTGGGCCACGCCCCCCGCCAACGACGACATCCTCGAAGGCATCACCCGCCGTCAGGTGATGGCACTGCTGGCCGAGGACCACGGTGTGACCGTCACGCAGCGGCGGATCCACCGCTCGGAGCTGTACGCCTGCGACGAGGCGCTGCTGTGCGGCACCGCGGCCATCGTCGCGCCGGTCACCGAGGTCGACGGCCGCCCGGTCGGAGACGGCCGGCCCGGTCCGGCGACCCTGTCCCTGCAGCACGAGCTGCGGGCGATCGCCGGACGCGTCGGCGATCGGCACCACGAGTGGACGACCCCGGTGTACGCGGGAAAGGAGGCGGCATGATCCCGGAGGACCGCGCGCTGACCAGCCTGGACGCCCTGCGGCCGCGGCAGATCTGGCAGGACGTCACGGCCCGCTACGTACAGAGCGAGCGGATCACGATGTCGGTGGTCGAGATCCCGCCCGGCGGCCTCGTGCCCGCGCACGCGCACGAGAACGAGCAGGTGGGCCTGTGCCTGTCGGGCTCGGTCGTGTTCACCGTGGGTGAGGAGAAGGGCGAGCTCGGGCCCCGCGGCATGTGGCGCATTCCCGCCAACGTTCCGCACGAGGTCCAGGCCGGGCCCGAGGGCGCGCTGGTGGTCGAGTGCTTCTCGCCCGTACGCGACGACTGGTCCGGCCTGCCCGAGGCCCCGGACGCGCCGGTGCGCTGGCCGTTCGAGGCATGAGAGGGCGGGCATGAGGGCGCTGGTGGCCACCGGCGACCGGCGCCTGGTGGACCTCGCCGAGGTCCCCGACCCGGTGCCGCGTCCCGGACAGGTGCTGGTCGACGTGCGCGCCGTGTCGGTCAACCGCGGCGAGCTGCACCGCCTGGGCGCCGCCGCCCCGGGCTGGCGCCCCGGCTGGGACTTCGCCGGCGTGACGGCAGCGACCACGGACACCGGGCCGGCGCCGGGAACCCGGGTGTTCGGGATCGCGCTCGGCGGGAGCTGGGCCGAGCGCGTCGCGGTCCCCGTCGGCCAGGTGGCCGCGGTGCCCGGCGGCGTTCCCCTGGAAACGGCCGCCGCGGTGCCCACCGCCGCGCTGACCGCGCTGCGGATGCTGCGCATCCCCGGCGACCTGGCCGGGCGCTCGGTCCTGGTCACCGGCGCGGCCGGGGGCGTCGGGCGGTTCGCCGTCCAGCTCGCCCGGCGGTCCGGTGCGACCGTGACGGCGGTCGTCGGCCGGCCGGAACGCGCCGGCGGCCTCGCCGGCCTGGGCGCCGACCAGATCAGCGTCGGCATGGCGGACCTGAAGCCCGGGTTCGACCTGGTCCTGGAATCCGCCGGCGGCGACTCGCTGCACGAGGCGCTCCGGCTGGTCGCACCGCGTGGAACGGTCGTGTCGTACGGCAACTCCGCACGCGCGGATACACGCCTGCCGGTGAGCGACTTCTATCCCAAGGAGGCCGCGTTGCGCGGGTTCTACGTCCTCAACGACCTGGACTCCGTACGGACCGCCGCGGACCTGGCGCACCTGGCCGGCCTGGTCGCCCGCGACGAGCTGACGGTCGACGCCGCCGCCACCGCCGGATGGGAGAAGGCACGGACGGTCCTGGACGACCTGCGTGCGCGCCGGCTGGCGGGAAAGGCCGTGCTGCGCATCACGACCGAGGGGAACCGCTGATGGACGGGTTGTACACGCTGCCGGACGAGCACGTGATGCTCCGCGACACCGTGCGCTCGCTCGCCGAGAGGCACATCGCGCCGCACGCCCGCGACGCGGACGAGCGTGGCGTGTTCCCGCGCGCGTCGTACGAGGCCCTGGTGCACGCCGACCTGCACGCCGTGCACATCCCCGAGGAGTACGGCGGGCCGGGCGCCGACGCGCTGGCCTGCTGCGTCGTGGTCGAGGAGGTGGCGCGCGCCTGCGCGGCGACCGCGCTCGTCCCGTCGGTGACGCGGCTCGCGACGCTGCCGTTGATCCTGGCCGGGACGGAGGACCAGAAGCGGCGCTACCTGACGCCCGTGGCGCGCGACGGAGCGATGTTCTCCTACGCCCTGTCCGAGCCCGAGGCCGGCAGCGACGCCGCCGCGATCCGCACCCGCGCCGTGCGGGACGGCGACGCGTACGTGCTCAACGGCACCAAACGATGGATCACCCACGCGGGCGAGTCGGCGTACTACACGGTGATGGCGGTGACCGACCCCGCGGCCGGGTCCGGCGGGATCTCGGCCTTCGTCGTGGAGGCCGGCGACGAGGGGCTGTCGTTCGGCCCACCGGAGGACAAGCTCGGGCTGCGCGGGTCGCCCACACGCGAGGTCCATCTCGACGACGTACGGGTCGGCGCCGACCGCATGATCGGTCCGCCCGGCAGCGGCCTGACGACGGCGTTCACCGCCCTCGACCACAGCCGGATCACCATCGCCGCCCAAGCGGTGGGCATCGCCCAAGGGGCGCTGGACCACGCGACGGGCTACATCAAGGAACGCCGGCAGTTCGGCAAGGCGATCGCCGAGTTCGACGGCGTCAAGTTCATGATCGCCGACATGGCCATGAAGCTGGAGTCGGCCCGTCAGCTCACCTACGTGGCCGCGGCCAAGGCCGACCGGGGCGACCGTGACGCGCGCTTCTTCTCCTCGGCGTGCAAGTGCCTCGCCTCCGACGCCGCCATGCGGATCACCACGGACGCGGTCCAACTGCTCGGCGGCTACGGATACGTCCGCGACCACCCGGTCGAGCGCATGATGCGCGACGCCAAGATCACCCAGATCTACGAAGGCACCAACCAGATCCAGCGCCTCGTCATGGCACGTCAGGTGCTGGGCTGAGGCTCAGCGTTCTCCAGAGGCCGGCAGTCGGGGCCGAGCTCGGCGGCCACCTGGCGGAGGTGCTCGATCATGATCACCGCGGACGGCAGCCGGTACTCGCCGCCCGGCGTGGCGGCCGCCACCGTCCGGGTCAGGGACGGCTCGCTCAGCGGGCGTACGACCAAGCCGGATGGGATCGCCGACAGCGTCAGCGACGGGGCCAGGGCGACCCCCAGGCCCGCCGCGACGAGCCCGCGCACCGTCATCTGGTCATCGGTGCGGAACGCGATGCGGGGCTCGAAGCCCGCGGCCCGGCAGGCGCGGGGAAGAACGTCGATCGTCGAACCGTGGTGCACGCCCTGGATCCAGCGATCCTCGGCGAGATCGGTGAGCCGGAGCCGTTTCCGATTCGCGAGACGATGATCGGACGGAAGCGCGACCTGCAGCGGATCGACCAGCAGGGGGCTGAGCTGCACATTCGCCGGGACCTCCAACGGCACCACGGGGAACTCGTAGACCAGGGCGAGATCCAGCTCGTACAGGGCGACGGCGGCGATCGACTCGTCCCGGTCGATCTCGATCAGGTCGACCTCCACCTCGGGGAATCGCCGCTGGAACATGCTCACCGCCCGGGGCATCAGCGTGGCGTTGGCAGTGGTGAACGACCCGAGCCGCAACCGGCCGCCCGCGCCGTCGGTGATGGCGGCCAGCGAGGTCTCGGCCGCGCGCAGCTCGGCGAAGATCGCATCCGCATGCCGGACCAGCGCCCGTCCCGCCTCGGTCAGCCGGACCCCTCGGGCGTGCCGGAGGAGCAGTTGGGCCCCCGCCTCCCGTTCGAGCACGGCGATCTGCTGGGAGACCGCGGAGATGGTGAACGAGAGGGCCTCCGCGGCCCCCGTCAGCGAGCCGTGCCGGGCGACCTCCTGAAGCACACCGAGCCGCGTCACGTCGAGCATGACGCAATGCTAGAGACGGCCGGCGCGGTCTCCGCTCTCGCATCGCCGGTCGGCGATCTCACGAATCAATCGCGAGAACCGTCTGCAGAGACGAACCCTGCGACCGGTCCGGGCGGCCTGTGGAAGAAGGAACGGATGATTGTCGGAGTTGAACGGCCGGAGCTGAACTTCGATATCGAGAAGGTTCTCCTGCCGCACGGTTTGTCCGGACTGTTCGTTGTCCTCGACGGTTTCGACGGAGGCGGGAAGACGGCCCTGGTCGAGCGTGTCTGCGCGCGGCTTGAGCGGTCCGGGCGTGAGGTGGTCAGGACGCGGTCGCCGCGCCGGGAGGCCTTGGAGGACTCGCTGTATCGGGCGTACCCGTACGAGCCGGGGAGGCATGCCGTGATGGACTGTCGCGGTCTCGTAGCCATGATCGCCGGTGATCGTCTCCAGCATGCGCATGAGGTCGTGTTGCCCGCCCTTGAGCGGGGCGCGGCAGTGGTCTCTGATTCGTACGTCTACTCTGCCGTTGCCGACAATTATTCGCGGGGGCTGCGCTCGGAGACGTGGTTCCGGGAATTGTGCCGCTTCCTGCCCCGTCCGGACTTCGGATTCATTCTCGAAGCCGATGAGGAAACGGTTCGGAATCCGGCGGGAAGACACTTCCAGGCGTGCCTTTACGCGTATCGCCAGGTCGCCCGTGCGAGCGGCCTTCCACTCATCCGTACGGAAGGCCTGGTGGAGCAGCAGGAGAACCGCATAGCGAACGAGCTCGGCCTCGGCGGAGCCCCGGCGTGCGCTGGAGCGCGACGATTGCCTTGACGGGATCTCACGTTCGGCCCCGGCTCAGCGTCTTCGATGTGATGGACATGAAGCAGCCGTTCGAGAAGGTGGTCGCGCAGCACGGCCCGACCGTGCTACGTGTCTGCCGCGCCCTGCTGCGCGTTCACGACGCGGACGACGCGTGGTCGGAGACCTTTCTGTCGGCCATGCGGGCCTACCCCGACCTGCCTGAGACGGCGAACGTGGAGGCGTGGCTGGTCACGATCGCCCGCCGCAAGGCGATCGACATCCACCGGGCGGCGAAGCGGTACCCGCTCACCCTCCATGCCCTCCCCGAAGCCCCGACCGATCTGGGCGTCCCCGGGGGCGGCGGCGCCGACCTGTGGGACGCGGTACAGGACCTGTCGGACAAGCAGCGGCGGGCCATCACGTACCGCTACCTCGCCGGGATGTCGCACGCGGAGATCGCGGAGATCCTCGGCGGCAGCGTCGCCGCGGCCCGGCGTGCCGCGGCGGACGGACTCAGGAACCTCAGGAAGAACTATCCGGGCGCGCACGCGAAAGGAGCCTCCTCATGAGCGACATCCGACCCGATGACAGCGACCTCAGTCCGCTGTCGGCGCCCATCGCCCCCGAGACCCTGGCCCGGCTACACGCGCGACTCGAGCGCGACGCGGACGCGGCCGGGCTGGTGGATGTCGCCTACACCACCATCGACTCCCCGGTCGGGAGGCTGCTGCTCGCCGCGACCCGGAAGGGACTCGTGCGCGTGGCGTACGCGAACGAGGATCACGACCGGGTCCTGGAGACCCTGGCCCAGAAGATCAGCCCGCGCGTCCTGCACGCGCCGGGCCGGCTGGATGCGGCCGTCCGCGAGATCGACGAGTACTTCGGCCGCCGCCGGCGGGCGTTCGACCTGCCGCTGGACCTGTCGCTGTCGCACGGGTTCCGGCAGATCGTGCAGACGCACCTGCCGGAGATCGCCTACGGGCAGACCCGCACCTATCGCGAGGTCGCCGAGCTCGTCGGCAACCCCAGGGCCGTCCGCGCGGTCGGCACGGCCTGCGCGACCAACCCGCTGCCCGTCGTCGTCCCGTGCCACCGGGTGCTGCGTACGGACGGAACTCTCGGCGGTTACATCGGCGGCCTCGACGCCAAGACCACCCTGCTGAACCTGGAGGCCGCGGCATGACCGCCGGTTCCGGAGCCCCCCAGAGGCATCGGGACCTGATGGCGGCGGGGACTCGTCTTACGGGTGGGGCGCCTGGTCGGCCTGGTCCGGCTGGGCCGTGGGGGCGGGGCGGCGGTCGGCGAACAGGAGATAGTGGAAGATCACGAACCTGGCGGCGAACGTCAGGCAGTTGGCGGCGAAGAACGTGCCGTTGATGATGCCGGTCCGCTCCCAGTGCGCGAAGTGCGCCGACGTCGCCCAGATCCCCGTGTAGTGGCTGACCAGGCCCATGAAGATCCAGGCGCCGACGGAGACCGCCCAGAACGGCAGGGTCTCCCTGAGCACCTGCGGCCGGCCGTTGCGCTCCCACGCCCAGCGGCTCAGCACGTAGCTGACCACCGCACCGGCCATGCCCGCGATGAGGCCGGCCGTCCCTGCGGACGCCCGCACCAGCCCCACCAGCACCGTCAGCGTGATCTGGCTCGTCAGGAACGCCGCCGCCGAGACCGGTACGAACCGCATGAAACGCTTGCCCGTGCTGGTGTAGCGCAGTACCCGCCGCAGCGGCGCGGGAAGCACATGCCACACAGCCCGGGCAACCTTGAACGTCGCCGCCGTCATGTAGCTCCTGCCCGTTCGGCGTGAAGGGTTGCCCCCAGGGTCGGCTATCGAGACGCTATCAAACCGGCGGGCGCCATTAATCACCCGCCGACAATTGCCGGCCACACCCACTTCCCGACCATCTGCGTGTACGGAAGAGAAACAATGCCCGACATTTCCGTGCCGGCCTTACTCCTGGGAGGGAGTGGCGGTCTTCTGGTGCCCGCGGGACGGCTTGGGCAGCATGCGGAGGAGGGCCAGGCCGGCGGCGATCAGGGTGAAGGCGGCCAGCGCGAACCACAGGACGTTGAAGCCGGTGAAGGGGAGGGACGCGGCGGTGCCGCCGCCCAGGCCGCCGAGGGCGGCGTTCTTGACGTACATCTCGGTACCTCTTTCTCTCGTGTTCTCGTGTTCTCTCGGGTCACCAGGCGGCCGCTCGGCGTGTGAGCGTGTCGAGCAGCGCCTTGGCGTGGGTGGCCTGCAGGAAGACGTCGAAGACCATCTCCGGCAGGAGGAGCGCGGCCATCAGGGCCCAGCGCCAGCCGCGGCGGCGGACGGTGACCACGCGCTCGGCGACGAAGATGCCGGTCACCACGAGCCACACCGCGTGCAGCCGGACGTCGTGTGTGGCGGCGGCCGCGAGCACGAGCGAGGCCAGGTAACAGGCGGTCACCACGATCCCCGCCAGCGTGGCGAGCTGGTATCCCCAGTACTTCGCGGTGATCCGGGTGAGGCCGTACTGCCGGAGGTTCTCCAGCGCGCCGCGCTTCCACCGCAGCCGTTGCCGGTACAGCGTCCGCCACGTCGGCATGACCTCGGTGGTCAGCGTGCAGCCGTCCGGGCTGCGCACCCGCCAGCCCAGGTGCAGCAGGGCCAGCGTGAGCTCGTTGTCCTCGGTCAGCACGGCCGTGTCGTACACGTGCGCGGCCCCGGGCGCGGCCGGCAGCCGTCCGGCCCGCCGCGCCGCCACGACCGCGCGCAGCGCCGTGATCCGGAACAGCGTGGCCGTGCCGGTCAGCACCAGCACCCGGCCGCGCTTGCGGTGCACGTCGCGGGCGTACCGCGCGTACTCGTTGCACTGGACGGACTCCACCCAGCGCCCCAGGCCCGCACGCCGCAGCGCCGGGTCGCTGACCGGCCGGCCGCGGAACGTGCCGCCGACCCCGCCGTACGCGCCACCGCCGGGGCCCGTCAGCAGCGCGAGGGCGGCCGTGACGAACCCGGGGTCCAGGTGGCTGTCCGCGTCCATCACCAGGACGAGGTCGTCGTCGCGTGCGCCGCCGAGCAGTCCGTCCAGCACCTGGTTCAGCGCCCCCGCCTTGCGGTGCCGGTTGCCGGTCGTCGTGACGACCTCGGCGCCGCTCGCCGCCGCCGCGGCGGCCGTCCCGTCCGCGCAGTTGTCGGCGATCACCACGATCCGGTCGACCGGACGCGTCTGGGCGCGCACCGACCCGATCGCGGCGGCGATGTCGCGTTCCTCGTCGTGTGCCGGGATCAGGACGGTGATCCGCCCGGTGGCTGTCCCCATGTCGACCTCCGGTACTGGCCCGAGACGTCATGGTGTGACCCGAACCACACGGCTGCCGGTGCGAACCCGCAGGGCCCACTGAGAATCGGGCATGCCGGACAGGTCCCGTGATGGCGGTAATGCCGCGTACGCCGGGAACGCGCCGCCGGGCGGCGCACCCGCGCTCACCGGAAACTCGCAGTAAAAGCACTGCTCAGGGGTAGCTTCGGAAGTGGCGAGGCGTCGTGTGCACGCGGTTCGGGGGGCGGATGAACGACACGGTGGCGTCGAACGCTCCGTCCGGTGGGCGGGAACCCGGCGCGGACGCCGTCCGCCTGCTGGTCGTCGACGACGAGCGGTACCTCGCGGAGCTGATCGCGCTCGCCGCGAAGTACGAGGGCTGGCGCTCGCGGGTGGCCGTCACCGGCACGGACGCCGTCCACGCCGCCGCCGAGTTCCGGCCGCACATCGTGGTCCTCGACCTCGGGCTGCCCGACATCGACGGGTTCGCCGTCCTCAGCAAGCTGCGCAAGATCGCCGGCGACGTGCCCGTCGTGTTCCTCACCGCACGCGACGCCGTGGAGGACCGGATCGAGGGCCTGCGCGCCGGCGGCGACGACTACGTGGTCAAGCCGTTCAACATCGAGGAGCTGCTCGCCCGCCTGCACGCGGTGCTGCGCCGGTCGCGGTCGCGTACGGGCGTCGCGGTCCAGCGGTTCGCCGACCTGGCCGTCGTCCCCGAGTCCCGCGAGGTGCGCCGCGCCGGGCGGCGCGTCGAGCTCACGCCCACCGAGTACGAACTGCTGACGGCCTTCCTGCGCAACCCCGGCATCCTGCTGTCCAAGACCCGCCTGCTCGACCTCGTCTGGGACTACCGCTTCGAGGGCAACGCCGGCGTCGTCGAGACGTACGTCGGCTACCTGCGCCGCAAGCTGGAGCAGTACGGGCCGCGGCTGATCCACACGGTCCGCGGCGTCGGCTACGTGCTGCGCGAACCCGAGGACCGGCCGTGACACTCCGGGGGACCCGGCCCTCGCTGGCCCGCCGCCTGGGGATCGGCTCCGTGCTGATCGCGTTCTTCCTCACCGCGGCCGCGGGCGCCGTGGTCAGCGTGTCGCTGGCGATCTTCCTCCGCGCGCGTGTCGACGAGCAGCTACGGGAGATCAGCCGGCTGCTCGTCACCCACCCCGGACGCGCGGCCCAGGCGGCGCCGGCGCTGCCGCTCGGCGGCGCGGTCGTCGTACGGACGGCCGACGGGCGGGTCAGCACCCACGCGAGCGGTGTCTCACCGGCGGTGCGCGGCCGGTTCACCGCGTACGTGCTGCACGCGCGCGCCGACGCACGGCCGCGCACGATCATGGTCGACCACCGGCGGTATCGCGTGCGGGTCAGCGCCGCGGCGCACGGCGCGCGGGTCGCCGCCGTGTACCCCGTCGAGGGCACCAGGCGGCTGTACCGCCGGTTCGTCATCACCGAGGCCATCGCCTGCCTGGCCACCGCCGGGCTCATCGGCGCGGGGACGTACGGCTGGCTGCGGTACGGCCTCACCCCGCTGTCGCGTATCGCCGACCGCGCCCGCCGCATCGCGTTCGCCGACACCACCGCCTCCGACGCCCCCGCCCCCACTGTCACCGGTGACCGCGGCGGGGAGCCCCGCGCGGAGGTGCGGCCGCGGCTGCCGGAGGCGCCGCGCACCCGGGAGATCGCCGACCTGACGGCCGCGCTGACCACCATGCTCGACCGGCTGAGCGGTGCGTACGCCGCGCGTACGGACGCCGAGGCGCGGCTGCGCACGTTCGTCGCCGACGCGTCGCACGAGCTGCGCACACCGCTCGCGTCGATCCTCGGCTACGTGGACCTGTGCCGGACGGCCGACCTCGACGGCGCCGACCACGAGCTGGCCACCCGCCGCATCCGCGAGGAGGCGCTGCGGATGGGCCGGCTGGTCGACGACCTGCTGCTGCTCGCCCGCCTCGACCACGAGCGGACCGTACGCGGCGCCCCCGTCGACCTCGCCCGGCTCATCGCCGACATGGCGCACGACTTCCGGGCCCGCGCGCCGGAGCACCGCCTCACCGTCCGGCTCCCCGGCGGCCCCGTCATGGTCTCCGGCGACGACGTGCGCCTGCGCCAGGCGCTGACGAACGTCCTGGGCAACGCGCACCGGCACACCCCGGCGGGCACGCACGTCACGGTCACGCTGACCGCGGACGCCGGCACGGCCCGCGTCACCATCGCCGACGACGGGCCGGGCATCCCGGAGGACGCCCTGCCCCGCGTGTTCGAGCGGTTCTACCGCCCCGGCGACGCCCCCGCGCGCGGCAGCGGGCTCGGCCTGGCGATCGTCCAGGCCATCGTCACCGCGTACGGGGGCCATGTCGCCGCCACGAGCGTGCCGGGCGAGGGCACCACGATCGAGCTGGTCGTTCCCCTCGCCGGCACCTCGTGGTGACGCGCTAGCCGATTCCCCGGGTCGGTACGTGCCGGTACGCCGGGCCCAGGCGGCCGGCCGGGACGACCGGCAGGGTGATCGACGACGGGTGGGCGGCGTCGTGCAGGATCGTCTGGTGGGCGGCCTGCCACGACTTGGACGTGCCCAGCGGTGCGTCGGTGTTGGGGTTGGGGGCGAACTGGGGGTAGTCGCTTGAGGAGATCTCCACGCGGATCCTGTCGCCCTTCTTGAACAGGTTGGACGTCGGCCAGACCGAGATCGTGTACTTGTACGCCTTGCCGGGCGTCACCGGCGACAGGTGGCTGAGCGAGTCGCGTGCGGCGGCGCGGACGATGCCGTCGTTGAGGTTGACCGCGGTGCCGTCCGGGTGGACGTTGACCAGCTTCGCCGTCCAGTCGGTGTCGCGGGCGGACGTCTTGGCGTACAGGCTGACCGAGATCGGGCCGGTCACGTGGAGGTCCTGCGTCAGCGCCGGACCGCTGTAGACGAGCACGTCCGGGCGCTGCTCGATGGGCGCCTGGTCGTACGCGCCCTGCTGGCCGCCCACCGTGCCGCAGCAGGAGTGGCCGCCCATCGACGGCACCGGGTCCCAGGGCCGGTACGTGTAGTGGTCCGCCGGTGCGGACGCCGGCGGCGCGGACGTGAGCGTGCCGGTGCCGTTGACGGACGCGGCGTGGCCGTCACTGTCGAGGTAGTAGCGGGTCATCCGCGTGCCGGGCAGCGGCCATCCGGCGGCGCGCCGCCAGACGTTCGCGCCCATCTCGAAGTAGTCGACGGTGGGTTTGCCGGTGCTGACGCCGTTGTCCTGGCCCTTCAGGAAGTGGTCGTACCAGGCCAGCATCATCTCGTTGACGGGGCTCTCGCCCACCGGTCCGATCGCCTTGAGCATCGGCGTGGGCGCGCTGCCGGAGCGGCCCCAGTCGACGTGCTCCCACGGGCCGATGATGATGCGCTGGTTGGCCCGCGCGGCCGCCGATCCGCCCTTGGCGACCATGCCGGAGAAGTTCTGGGTGCCGCCGGCGAGGAACGCGTCGTACCAGCCCTCGAAGTTCAGCACCGGGATCTTGATCTTGTTGTAGTACTGGTTCGGCGCCCAGGCCTTCCAGTACGCGTCGTCGGTCGAGTGGCGCACCCAGTCGTAGAAGTACGGCGCCACCGTCTTGGAGCCGGGGTGGAACGGCGGGAACGTGGCGTACGGCCGGTACCCCATCCACCGGTGGATGTCGGTGGCCGCCGTCTTCAACTGGCCGGCCAGTTTGGTGTCGCCGCGGTTCTGCGCCGCCGACAGCACGATGTCGGCCGTGGCCCACGGCTCGACGAACCCGAGCCGGAACTCACCGCCCTCGTACGTCCAGCCGTCGTAGTAGTCCGAGGACGTGTTCGACGGGATGATCGTGGCCAGGTGCGGCGGCGCCTTCTCCGCGGCGAGCCACTGGGTGGCCCCGACGTACGACGAGCCGTACATGCCGACCTTGCCGGTGGAGCCGGCCAGCTTCGCGGCCCACTCGACCGCGTCGTAGCCGTCGTTTCGGTCCTGGCGGAACTCGTAGAACGTGCCGCCGGACGCGTACTGGCCGCGGACGTCCTGGACGGCCACGATGTAGCAGTGGCTGGCGAACCAGTCGGGCGACTGGAACCGCCACGGCTGCACCTGCGCCGCGCTCTTGCCGTACTGCGTGCGCATCAGGATGACCGGCACTTTCGCCGGCGTCCGCGGCCGGTAGACGTCCGTGCGCAGGATCGTGCCGTCGCGCATGCGGTCCGGTACGTCGGCTTGCTTGGTGACCTTGCACGGCCCGCGCCCGGTGTCCGGCGGCCAGGTGGCCGCCGCGCCCGGCCCGGCCGCCGCCCCGTGCCGCGCCGCCGCCGGCCCGGCCGCGCCCATGGCCAGCACGACCGCCGCGCCGGCGACCACGCCGAGGAGTCGATGTATGCGTCCCGTCATCCCGTAGCACCTCCCGGTGTCCCTGGATCTTCGGACCGCGGGATCGTACGCATAAACCAACAATCCGGAACATGTCCGGCGCCGTGACATCCCTGAGGTCTGATCAGACAGATGTCTCCCCGCCCGCGCGTCCGCCCAAGCCAAGGGCGTCGGGCCGGGCGGCGAGTGTGGCGAGCATGGAGTTCTCGACGGCTTGGGGGTCGTCGCCGAGTCCGATCATCAGGTTGACCGCGAGCGCGCCGAGGACGAGCAGGCCTTCGTCACGGTCGCCGAAGGCCCCCGCGATCTGCAACAGCACGTGCCCGTGGGTGGCGCTGAAGAACTGGCGGGCCACGAGCAGGGCGTCCGCCGGACGTATGCGCCCGGACTGGATCACGCGGTCCACGGACTGGACCATGACCTGTAGCGCGGCGCGGCCCTCGGGGAAATCGGCCATGCCGGTGGCGCTGATCTCGAGCTTGGCGCGCAGGCGCAGGTCGGCGCCGGTGAGACCGAACATCAACCGGTAGAGCTGGGGACGGGCCAGGGCCCAGTCGTAGTAGGCCCACCCCTTGCTGAAGTGGTCCGCCACCGGGTCGGGGGTCTCGGGTGTGGCGGCGACATGCGCGGCGAGGCGCGTCAGCCCTTCGGTCACGACGGCTTCGAAGACGCCCGGCATCCCGCCGAGGAGCGTGTAGACGGCCTGGGCCGACGCGCCGATCTGTGCGCCCAGCGAGCGGGCCTGCAGGGCGTCCGGGCCGCCGGCCTCCAATGCGCTGATCGCCACCTCTACGAGCCGGCGACGCTGATCGGCGCGCGTGGTCGTACGGCCCGTGGTCATGACGAAGTTATAGCAAACCCTGACGATCCATTGCAGCCATGTACGAACAGGTCTATAACTTCGTAATAGTCGTCGAGAGGTGGACGGATGAGCGGGAGCGATCGCTTCGACGTGGTCATTGTCGGCGCCCGGTGCTCCGGTTCGGCCCTGGCCACGTTCCTGGCGCGCTCCGGGGTGCGGGTGTGCGTGGTGGATCAGGCCCGGTTTCCCAGTGACACCCCGTCCACCCACGCGATTCAGCCGGCGGGGGTGCACATCCTGCGGCGCCTCGGGGTCCTGGGGCCGCCGCGAGACGCGGGCGCGGCGATCGAGCGCGTGAGTATTGCGCTGGGGAACGCGCGCATCGAGGTCGACCGGATCAGCGCGATGGCCGGGGCGCCGATGCTCAACGTCCGCCGGCTGCACCTGGACGCACTTCTGGTGGATGCGGCGGCCCGGGCCGGGGCCGAGGTTCGTACCCGGACCCCGGTCACGGACCTGGTCACCGAACGGGGCCGCGTCGTGGGGGTGGCGACGAAATCGGGGGTGCTGCGGGCGCGGCTGGTGGTGGGCGCGGACGGCGTCCGCTCCACGGTGGCCCGCGTGGCCGGGGCCCGCGAGTACGGCCGCACCGCCCCGGGGCGGTTGTTCGTGTGGGGCTATTTCGAGGGCGCCGGCGCGCCGACCGACCAGGTGTGGCTTGGCAAGATCGACGATTACGGGTTCCTCGGCAGCCCGACCGACTCCGGGTTGTTCATGGCCGCCGTCTCGCCGTCGATGGGCCGGCGCCGTACGGTGCTGGCCGACCCCGCGGCGAGCCACGCCGACGGCCTCGCCCACTGGCCCGAGCTGGCGGACGGCCTGGCCGGGGCCCGCCGGATCGGACCACTACGCGTCATGCCCCGCTGGCGGGGATACTTCCGCCGGAGCGCGGGGCCCGGCTGGGTGCTGCTCGGAGACGC
Organism: Streptosporangiaceae bacterium; assembly: GCA_036502625.1. Classification (GTDB taxonomy): domain Bacteria; phylum Actinomycetota; class Actinomycetes; order Streptosporangiales; family Streptosporangiaceae; genus DASXYG01. The sequence continues at coordinate 10,187 of DASXYG010000042.1, read as the reverse complement.
CGGGCACTTCAAGGACCCCACCGCAGGCCAAGGCATCTCCGATGCCCTGCGCCAGGCCGACGCGCTCGCCGGGGCCGTCGCCGACAACCTCGCCGGGGCCGATCGTCTGGACCGGGCGATGCGCGACTGGTGGGGGTGGCGCGACCGCGACGCGTGGCAGATGTACTGGTTCGCCCACGACATGGGCGCGGCCGGGCCCACACCCCGGCTGCGCCAGCACATCCTGGACCGCGTCGCCGCCGACCCGCGCCTGGCCGAGGGCCTGCTCCGGGTGCTCAACCACGAACTCCCGCCGTCGAAGCTGTTCACCCCGGCGCTCGCGTTGCGCGCGACCGCGACCGCGCTGGCCGCCGGCCCGCACCACAGGCTCGCCGTGCTGCGCGAAATGGCCACCATCGCCGGCCAGCAGGCGGCCCGCACTCGAACGCCGCGACGACGCCGGCATGCCTCGCCGACGCCGTTCGCCCCGGCCGACCAGCCCGACCCCGCCCCGGAGGCCGGATGAGCCTCCGCGAGATCCCGTGGTGCGTCAGCGCCGTACGGTGCGGGCCATCGCCTCGATCCGCGCCTCAACGATGTCGGGGCGGTCGACGGGGATGTCGTGGGAGCCGCGGGCGGCCGTGACGAGATGCCGGTTGGGTGCCGCCTTCGATCGCGGTCGGGAACGGGGTCTTCTCGGAGACGATGCCGGTGGCGGGGACGCTCGCGGGCCATGCGATGCGGTGGTAGGCGTGCTGGTCCCGTACGTAGCTCTTGGCGACGGCCAGCAGTTGGCGTTCCGCCTTCGTGGTGGGGTGGCCCTTCAGCGCGTCGACCTGGGCCTGGTTGGCCGCGGCCACGCGGGCGATCTCGGCGTCGGTGCTGAACTGCGGCACCGTGGCGTCCACGGCCCGGGGACCGCGTCGCTGGCGTCCATCCCTTCCCGGTCGTAGGTGATGATCTCCGATCCGGTCGTCTTCGCGAGGACCGGGACGATCTTGTTCCAGTAGGAGGAGTCGAGGCCGCCGCCGGCGTCCAGGACGATCGCGGGCCGGCGGCCGGGGGTGACGTGGAAGGCCAGCCGGTGCCCGTGGTTGGTGATCATGTGCTGGGCCGAGTGGGCGCCGGTGCCGGCCGGTGTGCTCGCGGCGGCGTGCGTCGCGGCGGCGTGCGTCGCGATGGTGTCGGCGTGGCCGGTCGCGGGCGGGGGCGCGCCACGAGACGGTGTTGCTTCGACGAGGCCCGGACGGTCTGTAAGCCGGCTGTAAGGGACCGGTCGGATACTGCGGTGCATGCTGGAGGTATGGGTGGGCACCCGTCCGGGCTGGGAGTCCCGTCCGATGGAGCACATCAGGCAGTCGCTGGGCCTGGTGGTGGCCTTCCTGGGCCTCGTGGTCCTCGTGGTCATGCTCGCCCAGACCCACACGGCCGGCGGCGCCCTCGCCACGTTCGTCTGCGCAATGTTCCTGATACTCGTCTTGGTGCGTGCGGGCCGGCAGTTTCCGCTTCAGGACCGCCATAGGCCCCGGATGCGCCGGATCGAGGGCGATGCCGGGCCCGTCGATGTCGTCCTTTTCCGCGAGCGGCGCCCGATGACCTGGTGGTTCGCGGGTGCGTGGGCGGTAACGGCGGCACTGTTCTACGTCTGGTACTGGCACCGTGCGCCGATCTTGCACGAGCCACCGGTCGTCGTGCTGACGTCGCCGGAGGGCTTCGCGTACGTGGTGTTCGCCGGACTGTGCGTTTGGCGCGCCCGGTGGACCCGCTACTTCGCGGTGGCCGCTGACGGGCTCATCCTTCGGCATCGGCGCATCCGCATGCGCATTCCGTGGGATGACCTCGCCGGGGCGTGGCCGGTCACCGATACGAACATCGCCGTTTGGGGCGGGAATCCGCGGTACGTCCGGTTCATCGGACTCATGCCGCGCCCGCGGGCGGTGGCTCCGCCGGGGTTCGCCCATTCGTTTGGGCGATTCGGGCACATGCCGTTCCTCTCGCGCGAAATCGGGAGGGTACCCGCGGTCAGGGTCGATGACCTGGCGGCCCCGCATGCGCTCCTGCGCGCGATCCGCTGGCATCTCGCCCGCCCCAGCAACCCGGACACACTGTTGGACGGCTATGAACACGACTGGGAAGACGAGAGCCTGGGCCGGGCGGGGGGCTAGGCGGTCGTTCGCGAGCGGGACTCGGCGGCCCAGTGGGGTGCGTTCCATAGGTCGGCGATGGCGGCGGCCCGGGTGAAGTGGGCGGCGGCCTCGTCGTCGCGGCCGAGGAGGACGGCCAGCTCGCCGAGGGTGTGGGCCACCGGCCGCAGCGCCACCGACACGCTCGTGGCGCCCGCCGGCGGGCCGTCGCGGTGCGGAAGCAGCGTCGCGTAGACCTCCTCGGCGGCATCGCGGTCGTTCAAGGCGACGACGGCCATCGCGCGCAGCGTCGTGAGGAAGGTGAAGAAGAAGTCGGGGCGGATCGGGCCGGGTGACGCCCGGACCTCGCGGGCCTCGGTGTCCAGGCCGTTGGCGTGGAGGGCGAGCGCGAGCAGGTCGGCGGCCATGGGGCCGAGCGCGGCGTGGAGGGCGCGCACGTCGTCCAGGTGCGCGCCGAGCGTGCCGTCATTCAGCCAGATCGTGGCCAGGGCGAGTTGGAGGAAGCCCGTGGCGTGCACGGATCCGGCGCGCCGCATGCCCTCGTCGGCCGTGAGGTAGAGGCGTTCGGCGTCGGCGAACCGGCCTTCGATGAGCGCCAGGGCCGCCTGAATGATCTCGCCGACGGCGATCGCCTCGCGCATTCGGTAGGCGCGCGCGAGTTCCAGGGCCTCGGTGGCCACCCGGCGCAGGGTCACCGGGTCGTTGGCGGCGGCGGCGCCGCCGGCATGGTTGAGCAGCCCGCTGACGCGGTAGACCGGCAGGTCGTGCTCGGTGCCGATCTGCACGAGCTCCCGGCAGAGCGCGGCGTCGCCGTGGACCCGGGTCAGGATCTCCAGTGCCGCGGCCCGCAAATGGGGCCCGGTGGCGAGGTCGAGTGCCTCCTGCGCCGCCTCGAGAACGGTCGGGTCGTCCTCGCCGACCAGCTCTTTCGCGTACGCCGTCAGGAGCCGGGACCGCACCGAAGGCGTCAGCTCGCGCTTCAGCAGCCGGCTCAGGCGGTCGACGACGGGCCGGTCCACCGTGCCGTACGTACGGGCCTGCCAGGGGGTCGGCTCTGTCCACGCGGTGAATGCGGCGATCATCAGGTCGTCGCGGCCCAGGGACTCCGCGTATTCCACGGCTTCACGGCGTGTCTCGCGGGCGGCCCCGACGGCTCCCGCCCGGATCTGCGCGCGCAGCAGCCTGCCGAGCAGTTCGACGCGTTCCTCGGGGGCGGTCGAGTTCGCGACGGCGTCGGTGAGGAGGTAGGCGGCGGTGTCGTGGGCGTAGCGGGCCTCGGCGAGCTCGGCGGCCTGGACGCAGTAGCCGACCGCCTTCGGTGAGCCGGCGCGCGCGTAGTGGTGGGCCAGCGCCGCGATGTCGTCGGTGCCTTCCAGGGCGGCGGCGATCCGGGCGTGCATCCGGGTGGCGCGCAGTCTGCTGAGGTCGGCGATGAGCGTGTCCCTGACGAGGGCGTGGACGAAGCGGATGTGGCCGGGGCCCGGCTCGTCGAGGAGCCCGGCGATGACGCCCGCGTCCAGCGCGTCCAGCACGCCGTCCTCGTCGGTGTCGGCGGCCTTGACGAGGACGTCCACTGAACTCTCCCGGCCCGCGACCGCGGCCAGCCGGAGGACGGACACACCTTCCTCGGGCAGGCGCGCGAGCCGGCGCCGGAGGACGTCCCGTACGCCCTCAGGGACCTCGGAAAGGGCGACCAGCGCGCCTTCGCCGTTCAGCAGCCGGGCGCTTTCCCGCACGTAGAACGGGTTGCCGCCGGTGCGCTCGGCGATCCCCGCGATGGTCTCATCGTCGGTCTCGCAAACGGTGCGTACGAGCTCCGCGACGGCCTCGCCGTTCAGCCCCGGCAGCGCCAGGCGCAGCGGCGTGGCGCGCGCGAGGGAGGCCAGCGCCTCGGTGAGGTGCCCGCCCTCGTCCGCGCGGTACGCGGCGACGACCAGGATCGGGGCCCGCATGCCGAGGCCGCCGCCGAGCAGCTCCAGCGTGGCGGCGTCCGCCCAGTGCAGGTCGTCGAGCACGACGGCGACCGGGCGTTCCGCGGCGACCGCCGCGAGCCATTTCCACACGGCCTGGCGCAGGCGGAACCGTCCCGCGGTGGCGTCGGCGAACACCTGCTCGGTGTCGGTGAGCAGCGGCGCGAGGTCGTCCGCGAACCCGCCAGGCGACGTGGTCGCGGCGACGGTTCTCAGCGCCTCGGTCCAGGCCCATGCGGGCGGCGCGCCGTCGACCTCGGGGCAGCGGCCGGCGGCGACCAGCCACCCGTCGCGTTCGAGCCGCGTGCCGAGGTGTTCCAGCAGCGTCGACTTGCCGAGCCCGGCCTCGCCGGTGACAAGAGCGATGCGGGCGCCGTCGGTGGCGGCCCCGGCGGCGGCCGTGACCAGTGCCGAAAGCTGTGCCTCGCGTCCGACGAACGTCGCCTCGACGATCGGAGCCGGCGGTGGCGGTGCGGCCGTCGGTGGCGGGGCCACGGTCGCGCGCATCACGTCCGTGCGCTGGGAGAGGATCGCCTCCTCCAACGCCACCAGGTCCGGGCCGGGGTCGAGCCCGAGCTCCTCGGCGAGGATGCCGCGGGCGCGGCGAAGCGTCGCCAGCGCGTCGGCTTGACGGCCGCTGCTCCACAGGGCCAGGGCGTGCAGCCGCCAGCCCTCCTCGCGCAGCGGCTCGTCGCGGGTGAGCCGCTCGGCCTCGGGGACCACCGCGGCGGGGTCGCCGGTGCGCAGACCCGCCGCGGCGTGCAGTTCGGTGGCGACCAGGCGCAGTTCGTCCAGCCGGGCCGTCTCGGGGGCGGCCCACGGCTCGTCGGCGACCTCGGCGAACGCCGGTCCCCGCCAGAGTTCCAGCGCCTCGGCGAGCCGAGCCTGGGCGGTGCGCGGGTCGGTGTCCGTACGGGCCTGGTCGAGCAGGCCCTCGAACCGCCACGCGTCGACCGACTCCGGTGGCAGCCGCAGCGCATAGCCGGGCGCCGCGCTCACCAGCAGCCGGGCCGGTGTGCGCGGCGGGCGTCCGGGCTCCAGCAGCCGGCGCAGGTTGGAGACGTACGCCTGCAAGGACATCAGCGCCCGTGCGGGCGGTTCACCGCGCCACAGATCCTCGATCATCCGGTCGACCGGCACGACCTGCCCGCGGGCCGCCACCAGCAACGCCAGTACACTCCGCTGCCGCGGCCCGCCGAGGTGGACGTCCTTGCCGTCCGCCTCGGCTGCCAACGCGCCCAGCACCCGAATGAAGACCATGGTCCGCACATCGTATGTGGACGGTTCCAAGTCGGTTCCAAATCCCCTCCAAGCGCCCCGGAGCAGCATGAACACATCGCAATCAGAGGAGAAGAACCATGTCGCCGAAGACCGTCAACACCGTCCTGGCCGCCGCCTGCGTCCTGTTCACCCTCTACCTCGGGATGTCCTTCGTCCTGCCCCTCGGGACGGTCTTCCCGGGCCTGCCGCACTGGCCCTCCGGCGACGGCGGCGTCAACGTCGTGAAGGGCAGCCGCGAGATCGCGATGGGCCTGGCCATGGGCTTCCTGCTGGTGGCGGGCCACCGCCGCGCCCTGGGCTGGGTCCTGCTGATGATGGCCGCCGCCCCGTTCGGCGACATGGTCAACGTCCTGGCCCACCACGGCCCCATGGCCGTCGCGCTCGGCATCCACGGTCTGACCTCGGCGCTGATCGCGGCCACCGGCCTGCTGATCCTCCGCGAGACCGGCAAGGTCCGTACGACCCGCGAGACTCAGGAGTCCGCCGCCCCGGCGCACGCCGCGCAGCACGCCTGACGTCCGCATGCCCCGAAGGGGCTCCGCACTTTCTGAGAACGCGAACGAGGGAGACGACAATGACGATCAACGACCTGCGCGGTGTCCTCAAGGGACGCGTGCTCCTGCCCGGTGACAACGGCTTCGAACGGGCGGCCACCGCGTGGAACCTGACCGTCAGGCAGCCGGTGGCGGCCGTGGTGGAGGCCGCGGATGCCGATGACGTGGCGGCGCTCGTGCGTTACGCCCGGCGCGCGGGCATGACGGTGGCCGCGCAGCCGACCGGGCATGGCGCCTCGGGTGACGTGGACGGCCTGATCCTGTTGCGTACCGGCCTGTTGAACGAGGTGGAGGTACGCGCGGAGGAGCGCGTGGTCCGGGTGGGCGCGGGCGTGAAGTGGGGGCAGGTGCTGGCGGCGACGGGCCCGCTGGGTCTGACCGGCCTGTCCGGCAGCGCGCCGGGGGTCGGCGTGACCGGCTACACCCTGGGCGGCGGGGTCGGCTGGTTCAGCCGCAAGTACGGCTTCGCCTCCGACAGCGTACGGGCCTTCGACATCGTGGACGCCGACGGCGGGCAGTGCCGGGTGACCGCCGAGTCCGATCCCGAGCTGTTCTGGGCGCTGCGCGGCGGTGGCGGCGACTTCGCGGTGGTGACTGCCCTCGAACTCGAGCTGTATCCCGCGCCGGCCCTGTACGGCGGGCGCGTGGTCTGGCCGGAGCACCGCACCAGGGAGGTGTACGACGCGTTCCTGGAGATCACCGCCGATGCGCCGCGTGAACTCAGTGTCTGGGTCAACCGGCTCCAGCCGCCCGGCGCGCCGCCGATGGTGACGCTGGACCTGGCCTACCTGGGTGCGGCGGCTCAGGCGGAGGACCTGCTGGTGCGCATCGGCAAGATCGAGGGCGCGATCTCCGACAGCCGCGGCGTCGTCCCGGTCGCCGACCTGGGCGACATCACCGCCGAGCCCACCGATCCGGTCCCGGCCATCTCTCGTGCGGAGCTGCTCACCGGCCTGGGCACGGACGCGGTGGAGCTCCTGCTGGCCAAGCCGATCGAACCGCTCATCAACGTGCAGGTCAGGCACCTGGGCGGGGCGCTCGCCGAGCCGGGCGACGGGGCCGGTGCGAGCGGCGCGGTGGCCGAGCCGTACCTGCTCAGCCTGCTGGGCCTCGGCCTGCCGCACACGGCCGACGCGACACGCGCCAAGCAGGCCGAGGTCGTGGCCGACCTGGCGGCCCACATCGGCGGCGGCAAGCCGCAGACCCTGCTGACCCCCGGTGAAACCGCGGCGACGTCCTTCTCCGGCAGCGTGCTCACGCGGCTGCGGGACATCAAGCGGGCCCGCGACCCGCAGAACGTGTTCCGCGCGAACTACCCGGTGCTCGGATAGACCGGTCCCATCAGGTCACGGCATTCGTGTGGGCGCGCGGGCTCCCCGCGATGTCGTATTCGTGCCGTGTCGTTCGTAGCCAGGGTGAGCGGCCGCCCGTCAGGGGCGCTGCCACGACCAGAGGAGATGCGACCGATGCCGCACCCACAGGCCAAGGTCCACCGCATGTTCGAGCTCGTCGAGCCGATCGCCGCCATCACCTTCTCCGAGGTGCCGAACGAGGCGTTCCTGGCCCTGGGCATGCGCAATTACTGGGACGGGTACTTCGCGGGCCGCGCCGCGCCGCTGGGGCGGGCACCGGCCGAGGTGGTGCACGCGGTCTTCTACAACTTCGCCGACGGCGAGGTGGCGCGCCACATCCCGTGGGTCTGGGGGAAGATCACCCCGCAGGAGGCGATCGCCGTACGCGAGCGGAGCAGTGCCGCCGCGCTGCGGCAGAGGATCGGTGAGCTCGCCGATGCCCCCGGTCTGGTGCGGGTCGCCGACCTCGCCACCCGAGCGGCCGTCAGCGCGCCGGTCGAGGGCCGGGCGCTGTACGCCGGGCTCCGGGCGCTCGACGTGCCCGGGGAGCCGGTGGCCCGGCTCTGGCACGCGGCCACGCTGCTGCGTGAGCACCGCGGGGACGGCCACAACGCCGCCCTCGTCGCCCACGGCATCGGCGGCACCGAGGCCCACGTCCTCCTCGCCCTCTCCCTCGGAATGCCGGCGGAGAAGTTCGGCCGGATCCACCACCTGCCCAAGGCGCGGCTCGCCGCCGTCGTCGACGGGCTGCGCGGCCGCGGCCTCGTGGACGCCGCCGGCGGGTTCACCGACGCCGGCCGGGCGGCCAAGGAGCGGATCGAGGCCCGCACCGATGAACTCGCCGCACCGGCCTACGACGTGCTCAACACGGACGAGCTCGACGAGCTGATCGCCGGCCTGGAGCCGATCGCCGCCGCGGCACAGGCCGTCGACGACTGAGCGGGGCGGTGTGATGCCGGGGGACGGCGCCGGGCCCGGCTCGGGCTGAGGCCGTTGATGAGGGCGTCGAGGCCGAGGCGCCAGCGGCGGTCGACCGACTGCTTCGAGCCCCCGAGGCGTCGCGCGCTCTCGGCCGCGGCCAGGCCCTCGGCGAACGCGAAGAACAGGTGGGCGATGTCGGTCGGGTCGCCGGCGAGGAGGTCCGCGTCGACGGCGGCCCGTACGTGGCGGACGAAGATCTTGCGCACCCTGACGCCGGCCTTGTCGTCCTCCGCCGTGGGGTCGAAATCGGCGAACGGCCGGGAGAACATGACCTGGGCCAGCACCGGGTTCGCCAGGACGAACCGGCGGAAGGCCGCGGCGAGGCGCCGGATGGCCTCGACCGGGTCCGCGGCCGGGGGCAGCGCCGCGAGGTCGTCCCCCAGCATCCGGAACCCCTCGAAGAAGACCTCGCGGATGAGGCCCGCCTTGTCGCCGAAGACCTCGTAGATCGCCGGGACGGAGGCGTCCGCGCGGCGGGCGACGGCGCGCGTGGTCAGCCCGGCCACGCCCTCCTCGGCGAGCACCGCCAGCGCGGTGGCCACCCCGCGCTCGTGGAGGGCGTCGGTCCGTTGCTTCAGCTCCTGCGTGACCGCAGGCAACAGGGAAGTACTCCGGGGCATCGCCGCGACGACGCGCGTGGTGCTCCTCGTCGAAGGCGGCAGCTCGCGTGGCGCGTACTCGAGCGGCATGACGATCGCCATCGAGGAACTGGGGCTGCTGCCGAGCTTCGACGCCGTCTACGGCAGCTCGGCGGGGGCGCTGAACGCCGCGTGGCTGCTGTGCGCCCGCGCCGAGAGCACCCGGTCGAGATCGACGGGCGCGCGTACGTCGACGCCGGGGTGAGCGAGGCGGTCCCCGTGCGCACGGCCCTCGACCAGAAGGCCACGCACATCGTCGCGCTCCGCACGCGCCGAACGGACGAGACCGCGTCGGCCCCGTCCCGCGGCGAACGCCTGCTGATGGCGCGGTGGTTCGCCCGGCGCGCCCCGGGCGCCGTCGACACGTGGCTGCGCCGCGCGGACATCCGGGCGGAGGAGGAGCGGCTCCTGGCGTCGCACCCCGCGACCCTGCAGATCCGCCCGCCGCTCGGCGATGCCGCCGGCGGTGAGCGCGCCTGCGGCCTCTGGTCAGCAGAGTTCGCGGGGGATGGATTCCGTCCAACTGCGGGTGAACTGGCGGGTGGCATCCACGGCTACCTCCACCTCGATGGTCACGTGGAAGTGGGTGGGGGTGCCGCGTACGGAGGTGGCGGAGACCGCTTCGATGGTGCCCGACGGGCGGCGTATGACGGTGGTGTGGCGGCCGCGGGCGCTGGCCTGGCCGGGTGCGGCCGGGTCGACGTGGGTCTGGAAATCATAGGTTCGGGCGACGACGGTGTGCGCGTTGACACGGTCGGTGTAGTCGAAGTGGTAGCGCACCCAGGCCTGGCGGCTGAGCGCGTCGCGTTCGACGCGCCACACCGGCGGGTTCGCCTCGTGCAGGTGCGGTTCGGGCTCGTCCGGCGCCGGTACGAACTCCGGCGCCGCGAGGCCGGACGTGGCGGGGACGGTGGGCAGCGTCAGCCTCGACGGCCGGCCGGGGTCGCGGTAGAGGGTGCTGACCGCGGGTTCCGGGGTCGGCCAGACGTTGGGCCAGTCGGCGTTGGCCAGCGACAGGCGCAGCCGGTGGCCCTGCTGGAAGCGCCACGAGGCGCAGTCGATCTCGATCGTCAGCTCGTACGCCGCGCCCGGTACGAGGGGCTCGGGGTCGGTGAGGGAGTCGCGGCGGGTGGCGTTGAGGATGCCCTTCGCCACCAGTTGCGCCGACCCGTCGGGGGCGACGTCGGAGAGGTTCGCCACGAAGCCGAGCACGGTGGCGGTGGTGGACACGTGCAGGTGGGCGGTTGCCCGGCCGAGCACGTGGAGGTCCTCGGCGAGCGGCGGCGAG